>JBKBLB010000003.1:0-192744 GCA_046296495.1 Bacteroidia bacterium | reverse complement strand
AACATTCCACCACCGCACCTTTCGCAATTCTTTGCATCGATACCACCGGCAAGCAATTGTGGTATAAAATTTATTGGGGCAAGCGTCAATTTGCCAGTGGTGTGGCCATAGATGATGATGGAAACTTTTTGTTAGGTGGTGGTGGCTACAGAGGCGATGGGGGGGCTATTGATACGTTTTATAAATGGACCGCCAAAATGGACACATCGGGTAATTTTATTTGGGAACACAAATATGAAGATAGTGTAAAATACGGAGGAGGAATACCTGTTGTAATAAATGGCTCATATTATTGGTTGGGTGGCAAAAGTAATTTAAATGAGATTGCTTATTCATTTATAATGAAAACAAACAGAAATGGGAATACAGAATGGGCAAAAGAGTTAATACGTGCCGCAAGTCCATATACTTTTACACCTGTAGTAAACGGTCTATACTCGCCTGTTGTAGTAAATGGAAATATTTACACTACGGGCTATGAAGTAGAATCATTTGATAGTGGTTATACATTTAAAGATTTTGTGATATTAACTAAAGTTGATACGCTTGGTAATTTAAAGTGGAAGCGTAGGTTCAGCCAATGGTACAAAGACAACCGCGCCTTTAGCCTCACAGCCGTTCCGGATGGTTTTATTATTTGTGCCGATGGCAAAGATACCACGCACACCACGGGCTTTACCGATGCATGGATTATAAAAACAGACACCAATGGCTGCATAGTACCGGGCTGCCACCTTACCGATGGTCTGGTGCAAATAACCAACCCCGATGCATTTGTGAATGTATTTCCCAACCCTGCAAGCGATAATATTACTGTACAAATAACCGATAGCCGGGCAAAACTAAAATCGTATTTTCTATACGATGGCAAAGGCAACTTCATCACGCAACAGGCGCTCACAACCAACACCGATAAATTTGACATAAACACCCAACAACTACCCACCGGAAATTACTACCTTGTGCTGGAATTGGAGCAAGGCCAACGAGCCACTAAAAAAATACTGATACATCGATGAAAAGCATAATACCATTTATTATTATGATAACGCTTGCATGGTGGGTTGATGCCAAAAACAGCAACAACGCCACCTACAATGCCAAAGGCGATTACGCCAATGCCGGGTACTACCTTAGCGCCTTGCCCGAAGGCACAGCCGAAATTGTTTTTTGGTTAACAATTAATTAAACCAATTTGTTAATTGTAGCTTTTTGTTGATAGTTTGATACTTTGTATTTGCTTGATTTTACTTTATCCTACACCGCCTTTTCCCATTTAGCTACCACGTAAGTTGCCAAGCAGTTTCCAATAACATTTACACTGGTGCGACCCATATCCATTAAGGCATCTACAGCTAAAATGGCAAATGCTTTGGTGGGGTCAAGCCCAAGGTAAGAAAAAGATGAAATGGTTGAAACCAAAATTAAAAAACTGGCTCCCCTTACGCCTGCTACGCCTTTGCTGGTTAACATTAATAACAGGCACATAGATATTTGCTCGCCTATGGTTAAATCTATACCACACGCTTGTGCCACAAAAACGGCTGCCAGACTTAAATACAAGGTGGTTCCATCTAAATTAAAACTATACCCGGTGGGCAATACAAATGCAACCACATGACGCGGAATGCCAAATTTTTCCAATACCTCCATGGCTTTTGGCAAAGCCGCTTCGCTACTGGCTGTTGCAAACGCAATAGATACCGGCTCGCTTATGGTTTGCATAAACTTTTTTATGGGTAGTTTTACCAATAATGCAATTGGAAACAAAACCCCGCCAATAAACAGAATAAGCGCACCATATAATGTTGCTACCAACTTAAATAAATTACCAATTAAACCCAACCCCATAGTAGCAACCGAATATGCCATAGCACCTCCAACAGCCAGTGGTGCTACCCACATAACAATATTGGTAAACTTAAACATGGTTTCGGCTAAGCCCTCACAAAAATCTATCATGGGTTTTTTACGCTCGGGGCTACTTACCATTGCCAGGGCAATGCCAAATAAAATGCTAAATACTACCACTTGTAATACCTGGTTTTCTACTACTGCTTTGGCAATGTTTTCAGGAAAAATATCTAAAATAACATCGTGGGTGTGTTTCTGACTAAGAATTTTTTCTGCCTTTTCAACTTGTGCTGCCTCGGCTTTTAACTCGGCCCCTTTGCCTGCTTGCGTAAAATTTATGGCCAACAAACCAACAGCTAATGCAACGGTAGTAACAACCTCAAAATACAAAATGGCTTTTAGCCCCATGCGTCCAACTTGCTTTATATTGCTATGGCCTGCAATGCCCAATACCAATGTTGCAAATAACAAAGGCGCAATAATGGTTTTAATTAAGCGCAGAAAAATATCGCTTAATACCTTTAACTCTTTGGCTTTATCGGGAAAATCGTAACCCACTTCTATGCCAATAAACATAAAAACCATAATGTATGCCGTTAGCGATTTTTTTTGGAAAGCATACAAAATACTTACTGCGAGTGCAATGTATCTTAATACTTGTAATGCAATAGGGTTTAGGTTGAACCAATAATTGAAGTAATGGATAAAACCAACTAAAGTAAATAATACCAAAAATAGGATGAATAAATTTTTTGAATTCATTGGTTCAAACATAAACTAAAAATATTTTTATTACGTTTAAACCAAATATGAATATTTTGGTCTGATAGATAAAATTTAATTAAAATGAAAAACTCAAGAAAATTAGTGTTAATCATTTCACTTTTAACAATTGCTTTTACATCATGCAAAAAGAACGAAGATGCAAAAGACAACGAATTAGCTACAAGCGAAGACATGGCCCTTTCAGAAAATGTTTACGACCAGGTATTTAAAGAAGTAGATGGTAACGCAACCGATGCCGGACTAAAAAAGGGCTATCCTATCATTACTATTGATACATTGGCCAATCCAAAATCCATGACCATAAATTATGGTGATACAAACTTTTTATGTAGAGATGGAAATTATCGGAGAGGAAAAATTCTAGTAAGCTGGACTGGTAGATATCGCGATAATGGAACTATTATTACAACTACATTTGATGGTTTTTACCAAAACGATTTTAAAGTTGAAGGAACCAAAACGGTTACAAATATTGGCCGAAATAACGAAGGGTTTTTGGTTTTTAATATTAGTGTTCAAGGCAAAATAACCAATACCGAAAACCAAAGTATTACATGGAACAGCACGCGCACACGCACCTGGATTGCCGGTGAAAACACCCCACGCTTATGGACAGATGATAAATACTTGATTGAAGGTAGCACTAATGGCGTAAACCGAAACGGATTTACATTTACAAGTGTAATTACAAAACCCCTAACCATAGATTTGGGTTGCCAGTGGCGAATAGTGTCTGGAACGGTTGAACTTACTCCACAAGGCAAACCAACCCGCACCATTGATTATGGTAACGGAGCCTGCGACCGACTTGCCACAGTAACTGTTAATGGAAGAACATTTAACATAACCATGCGCAGATAAACTTTGTTTAATTGTAATGAAAAGCCATAAACATCAAAATTAGTTTATGGCTATTTTTATTATTTTTGAGAGATGAAAACCAATAAATTTTTGTTTTTATATGTAGTTTTATTTTGCGGTTGTATTAAAACAAAAACATTTAAATGTGATTGCACCACAAGAAAAAGTAATATAGAAGATGGTACAAGTACTGTTATTAGAACAGAAACGTACGAAATAAAATCTAAATTTAAGGACGATGCCGATGTGGATTGCAGCCAAAAAGAAAATTCAATAAATATGGCCAATGGATTTAATGAAAGAACCAGCTGCATTTTAAAACAAGAATAAAAAATTATTTGCTAGAACCAAAATGTTAAAAGCAATTTTTATTGTTTTAAAGATGAAAGTTTTATCTGATTAAATATCTGTTTTAATTTTTTTTGCTTTTAGTTTCATTTAACAGTATAAACATTTCCTATGAGTGAAAAACACGTATTCTAAATACATTAAATGTTGTTGGTACAGAAAATTTTGAAAAAAAATCAAAAAGCAAAGAAGATGCAGAATCTTCGTGCAGCCAAACAGAGAACTCCATTAACAATAAAAATCAACCCGACCAAAAAACTACTTGTGTGTTGAAGTAAAAAAACAATATACTTTTATGTTTTACTTAATAAGTAACCCGTTTAAGTAGTTATAAAAAACATGATTTTTATCATTTTTTAAAAATATTACATCACAAAATCAGCACCTTATAACGCTTGTTTAGAAAAATTCTAAATAAGCGTTATAACTTAATATGCTGTTTATATTTTTGCAGACCGAACTCTTATTTAAAACTATTCTAAATACAAATGTTTATGAAAAAGCAATTTGCAGTTTACGCTATCATTTTAATGGCTATTACAGCATGTAAAAAAATTGAAGATAAAAAAGATGAAGATAACCAACCACTTGTTTACGATAGTGTAAACTTTAACAATAATATACAACCATTTTTAGAATTGTCGCAATCGTTTAATGCTATAGTAAACGAAGTAAAGAAGGGCAGGACATCAGCTGAGGTTTCTGAAACTGCGTTGATAAACGCATACATCACCGGTACACCAACATTACAAAGCATAACAACCTCATTTTACAATAATATGTTAATGGGTTCAAGCGGTTGGTTTAGTATTGCTGCAAAATCTTCAGGTAGCACTTTTCATCCTGATACTCCCGGGAGCAAAGGTTCTTTTGGGGGTTATATGTTTGATGAAAATGGTTTTGAACCTGAGCAAATGATAGAGAAAGGAATGTTTGGATCAACCCTAACAAACAAAGCATTAGAATTATTACGCAATAATCCAACGCTTGCACAAGTTGATCAGGCTTTGTTTTTATTTGGTTCGAACCCGAGTTTTAAAAATAGCGGAAATACAACGAAACATGGTTCAAATGCCGATAGATACTTAGCAAACTATATAGCCAGACGCGATAGAAATAATGGAAATGGTTATTATTCAAAATTTAAAAAAAACTTTATAAAATTACAAGAAGCTGTTAAAGCAGGCAAAACCTCTGAAAGAGATGAGGCCGTTGCTGCCATTGCCGAAATTGCCGAAAAAGCAAATGCTGCAACCATAATAAATTATTGTTATGCTTCAATAAGCAATTTATCGCAAACAAACCTTACCGATGCACAAAAGGCAGCAACCATACATGCCATAGGCGAATGCCATGGTTTTACCTTGGGTTGGAAAACAGTTAATGGAAAAAAAATTACCGATGCTCAAATAGATGAAATAATGAATTTATTAAACGCTCCGGTTACTGGTGGCGGCAAACCTTTGTTGTTTATTACCGATAGATTAAACCAAATTGTAAAACTACAAATGGTTATATCGAATTTGCAAAACATATACGGATTTAGAAATGTTGATTTGGAAGAATTTAAAAACAATTGGGTAGCAGTTCAAGATCGTTGAAACAAGTTATGTGAGCCGAAAATGATTTACAACAAAACAAAGATAATTTTTATTATATCACTTCTTTTTGCTGCATGCACGAGTAAGCAAAAACAAAATGGCAGCGATTTTTTTAATCGCAAAGCCATGCTCGAAAATTATGCAGAAAATCTTATATTACCTGCATATTTAGATTTTACTGAAGCTACAGGTAACCTGCAAAGCAAAGTTGATGTATTTTGCAATGAACCCAATAGCGAAAATTTATTAAAAGCAAGAGAAGCTTTTATTGAAACCGCGCTTAAATGGCAGTTTGCAAACAGCTTTAATTTTGGACCTGCTGGAGAATCGGGTTTGCAAAAAAGCTTAATTGAAGAAATTGCTGCTTTTCCTTTAAATATTGATAAAACAGAAAATTACATAAAGGCAGGAGATTACACATTTAATAATTTTGACCGAGATACCAGAGGGCTGTTTGCAATAGATTATTTGTTATTTGTTCATTCAACCGACTCCATTATTAGCATATTTAATCAAAACAATTATAAATTGTACTTAAAAAAGTGTGCTGATGAAATAAAAAATAAAGCAGTATTTGTAAGCAACAGTTGGCAATCTGGTTATAAACAAAGTTTTATAAATAATAACGGTACCGATATAGGAAGCTCCACATCGTATTTTTACAACGAGTTTTTAAAAAGTTTCGAAGCGCTTAAAAACTTTAAACTTGCCATACCGCTTGGTTTAAGGCCTGGCCAAACTAAACCTTTACCAAAAAACGTAGAAGCGTTTTACTCAGGCATTTCAATAAAACTTGCAAAAGCACATTGGCAGGCATTAAAGTACATTTGGGATGGTATTGGTTTTAAAAACAACAACCCCAATGGCATTGGCCTAAAAGAATACCTTGAGAGTGTAGAAGGCGGAAAAGAGCTTATTTCTTCAACGGTAGCTCAAATGGCTGCAGTTGATAATGCTTTTAATCAATTAAATGATAATGAGCGACTATCAGATTTAATTTTAAATGATTTTAACAAAGTAAATGCTGTACATATCGAATTGCAAAAACAAACTCGTTTTTTTAAAAGCGACTTATCAAGTTTAATTGGTATTGCCATTACTTACAGTAGCGGAGATGGTGATTAAGCGAAGCAAGATTTTGTGAAAGAAGTATTTAAAAAACTTTTAATTTACAACATACCGGTTGCTCCTTTAATAACATTTAGGATTCTTTTTGGGGCTGCAACATTTTTTAGCACATTAAGATTTATTTTGCTTGGTTGGGTCGATTTACATTTTGTTAATACTAAAATACAGTTTAAATACTATGGTTTCGAGTGGGTTAAACTGTTTGAACCTAACATCATGTATGCCCTACATATTGTGATGTTATTATCGTCAATAGGAATTATATTAGGTTTTTTTTACAGATTAAGTGCTGTATTGTTTTTTTTTATTTTTTCGTATTGTGAGTTGATAGACCTTACTTATTACCTAAACCATTACTATTTTGTAAGCCTTGCTGCATTTTTACTTTGCTGGCTGCCTGCCAATGCAAGCCATAGCGTAGATGTTTTAATAAATCCAAAAATTTACAACCCAAAAGTTCCTGCTTGGACTATCAATATTATAAAATTTCAGTTGCTATGCGTTTATTTTTATGCAGGTATTGCCAAAATTAACAGCGAGTGGCTTTTTAAAGCAATGCCATTAAAAATATGGCTTCCTGCCAACGATACTTTGCCTGTAATAGGTAGTTTGTTTAAATATTCTGAAACAGCATACATATTTAGCTGGGCCGGAATGTTGTTTGATGTTACCATTGCCTTTTGGCTTGTAAATAAAAACACGCGCTTTTGGGCGTGGTTGGTAGTTGTGTTTTTTCATGCTGTAACGGGAGCCATGTTTCAAATTGGTGTTTTTCCTTTGGTAATGATAGTAGGAACGCTAATTTTTTTCGGAAACACTTTTCATTATAATTTTTTGAATCTGCTTTTTAACTGGTTAAATCCCAAACAAACAATTATTCATAAAAATCATATATCCTATTATCAAAACGCTTTGTTTAAAAAAGCAGCCTTGGTTTTTTTTGCAACTTATATTTTATTTCAATTGGTTTTTCCTTTACGCTGTTATGCATATCCGGGCAATATGTATTGGACTGAGCAGGGATACCGTTTTGGATGGCGTGTAATGCTAATGGAAAAAGCCGGAACAGCAACATTTTATGTAACCGATGCAACAACCGGAAAAGAAGGAATTGTAGATAACAATGATTTTTTAAACCCCCACCAGGAAAAACAAATGGCTATGCAACCTGATATGATATTGCAATACGCTCAATTTCTAAAAAATCATTATAATAAAAATGGGCTAAAGGTTAATAAAGTAAGAGCTGAAGTGTATGTTACTTACAATGCAAGACCAAGTAAATTATTATTTGACCCAAATTTAAATTTGCTTGAAATTAAAGACTCTTGGAACCATAAAGACTGGATTTTACCCCTTGAATAGTAAACATATAAATATTAAGGAACTATTGTTTCAAACAGCAAAAGCTGCTTTAATTGTTTTATGGTTACTTCTGTTTGTTTCATGCTTCAATACAATGGCTCAAAACGTAATGGTTCAAGGCAAAGTAATTAACCAACAAAACCTTCCTGTATCAAATGCAATTGTTCAGATAAATAATTTAAAGTTACAAAACATAACCGATAGCAGCGGAAATTTTATTTTTAATCATGTTCCAATAGGTAATTATCAATTTGAGGTTTTTGCAACCGGTTATACAAAGGAAAATTTTAAAATTACTATAAATAAAAACCAAAAGAACATTATAATTAAACTAAAAACACTCGATAAAATATTAAAAGATGCAACTGTAATTGCCACAGAACAACAAAATAACGGTATAAGTAGGCTAAACAGTGTAGATGGGTTTGGAATTTATGAAGCCAAAAAAACAGAACTGATTGTTTTAAAAAACCTTAATGTAAATATGGCTACCAACAATGCAAGACAGGTTTTCGGCAAAGTGCCAGGATTGAATATTTGGGAAAGCGACCAGGCAGGATTGCAACTTGGGGTGGGGGGGAGGGGGCTTAGCCCAAACCGCACATCGAATTTTAATACACGACAAAATGGTTATGATATGAGTGCAGACGCCCTTGGTTATCCTGAAACGTATTACACACCACCGATTGAAGCCATAGAAAAAATTGAGGTTGTAAGAGGTGCAGCAAGTCTGCAATATGGCACCCAATTTGGCGGTATGTTAAATTTTGTTTTTAAAAAAGGCCCAACCGATAAAGAAATTGAAGTGGTAAGCAGGCAAACCATTGGCTCGTTTGGTTTTTTAGGTACGTTTAACAGTTTAGGAGGAACCATTGCAAAAGGAAAGTTAAATTTTTACACATTTTTTAATCATAAACAGGGTTATGGCTGGAGACCAAACTCTCAATTTAATGTAAACACCGCTTACATAGCTTTAAACTACAAATTTAATGATAAGTTTGATGTAATTGCAGATTATACTTATATGTATTACAATGCACAACAACCGGGCGGACTTACAGATGCTCAGTTTAATATAAATCCTCGACAGTCGTTAAGACAACGAAACTGGTTTAGGGTTAACTGGAATTTAGCTTCCATAAGTTCAAATTACAGGTTCAATAATAAAACATCTTTAAACACAAGATTTTTTGGATTATTATCAAATCGCTATTCGCTTGGCAATTTAGATCGCATAAATGTGGTTGATTTTGGCGGTAACCGAACTTTAATTACCGGAGATTTTAACAATGTAGGCAACGAAACCAGATTGTTGCACCAATATACATTCTTGGGCAAGCCACACACTTTATTAATCGGCTTAAGATTATACCGCGGAAAAACTATTTCAAAACAAGGAGACGGAAACAATAAACAAACTGCTGATTATTTTTTCTTGAACCCAAACAACCTGGAAGGGTCTAATTATAGTTTCTTAAACATTAATCGCTCTTTTTTTGCAGAAAATATATTTAGATTAAGTGAAAAACTAAGCATTACTCCCGGATTAAGATATGAATATATAAACACCTCTTCAAAAGGTTATTATAAAATTTTAAGCAAAGATGCAGCCGGAAATATTATTGCAGATACAAACGTAAATACCAAAGAAGGCAGAGTCAGAGTTTTTATATTGGCCGGATTGGGAATTAGTTTTAAATTGTACCGAAACATAGAGTTTTATGGAAATATTTCTCAAAATTACAGAGCAGTTAATTTTAATGATTTAAGGATAATAAATCCCAATGTCGCAATAAATCCCAATATTAGAGACGAAAGCGGTTACACAGCAGATATTGGCTTAAGAGGATACTATAAAAAAGTGCTAAATTATGATTTTTCTTTGTTTTTACTTAGATATAATGACAGAATTGGAAACATACTGAAAGCCGACAGGCCGCCCTTATTTCAGGATTATCGTTTTAGAACTAACATTGCTGATGCCCGCAATATTGGAGCAGAATGCTATGCAGAAGCAGATATTTGGCAAATTTTTAAACCCGGAAAGTCTGATAACTCATTGTATGTATTTACCAACTTAGCCTATGTTAATGCACAATACATAAATACTTCTGATAAATCGGTTCAAGGTAAAAAAGTAGAAATGGCACCCGAATGGATGTTGCGTGGAGGCATTACCTTTAAAAGAAAAACCCTTAGTGCGACATTTCAAAACAATTACGTTTCGCAACATTTTACCGATGCTACAAATGCCAAAATTGTTGCAGGTGCGGTTAATGGAATTATTCCAACCTATACAGTAAGCGATATTAGCATAAACTATGGCTATAAAAATTTTGTTTTTGAGGCAAGTTGTAATAATGTATTAAACCAAATGTATTTTACAAGAAGGGCCGATGCATATCCCGGGCCGGGTATAATTCCATCTGATGGAAGAGGCTTTTATTTTACAATTGGTTTAAAATTGTAAATTTTTATATTTGCTTATAAATCAATAGTTTTTATTTATGAAAATAAAAATTTCGTTTTTGCTGTTATATTGGGTTCTTGTTTTTTCGTGCAAACGCAATATGATGTGTACTGAGGAGTTTAGAAGCATTACAATTACAGTTATTGGCGCCAAACTAACTGATTACTACACACAAAGAGAAAGCACAGGTGAAATAATAAGACATACCAAAGACCAGATTTTTGAATCGAATACTTTTGTGGTTTTAGATGATTCTTACCACAAAAAGCTAAAAAATAGTTCTGATAAATTTTGGTTTAAAGGCTTTATAAACGATAGCCTTGTTGTAAACGAACCATTGGTTATTGAAGCAGATGAATGCCATGTAAATTTGTTTAGCGGAAGAACAGAAGTGGTAATGTAAGTTTTTTTGCAATTAAACTGTAACTTGTTTTTTACTTACATCAAAAACTATAACCAAGATAATAGCATCGCATTTAATTATTTGTACTTTGGTATTAAACCAATTTGCCAAAGCACAATTTGATGTATTAATAAGTCCATAAAACCATCCTGATTTGATTGGCGTTTTTAAACAAGTGATTGCCGTGATAAAATTCATTTTGATTTAAATCCGGTTTTTTATGTTGCATAAATTTCAACCGAAAAAGGTATTATTTACAAAAAGTTTGTTGTAGAGTAATTGTAAAAATTTACTTAAAAGCCAATCATTTATTAACAAATTATTAAACTTAAAGTCAACCACTTGCATACAAGTGGCCAATACCTATTTTAGCGGTATGGAATGGCGCAAACTAAACGGAGAAAAACTTACAAACAATATAGTTGCCGAGGTTGAAGCAGCTATAAAACGCGAAACCCAAAAGGGTCATAAATTAAAAATATGTATAGGCACCGATTCGCAGGTAACTCACGATGTTACTGAATTTGCAACCGTTATTGTTTTTGTGCGCGAAAAGCACGGAGGTTTTATGTTTATAAGCAGCGAAAAAACCAAAAGGCCATTTACTTTAAAAGAACGAATGATTGAAGAAGTATCAAAAAGCATACAAATAGCCTACCAAATTTGCGATTTGCTCGACCGTTACAATGTAGATTTAGAAGTACATGCAGATATAAATACAAACCCTCAGTTTAAATCTAATACCGCATTAAGCGAAGCAATGGGATATATTTTAAGTATGGGTTTTGTTTTTAAAGCCAAGCCCGATGCATTTGCAAGCAGCTACTGCGCCAATAAAATAGTTCACTGATTTTGTTTATTCAACTTATTCAATTCAAAATATAGCAAATCTCTTAAATTTATAACCGAACCATTTTTTAATTTCACCTGATAAGGCTTTTTGGTTAATATGCTTTGGCTGGCAATGCGGTCAATAAAATCATTGGCAGTTTGAATTCGGCTTCCGGCTTTACTTAGTTTCATTTCAAGATGCTCGGCAGCAGCTATTCCACTAAACTCCTGTTCGTTACGTATAAAAGTTAAATTGCTTTTTCTAATAAAATCTATCAAGTATTCAATTTTTTTTTGCTCGGCTTTGTCTCTTGTTTGAGCCCAAATATTATTGCCAATTAAGCAAAATAAAACCAGCAACAACGCTGAAAAAATTCTTGAAATCATATTGCAAGATATAAAAATATTAGTTTTGTAAGCAATAATCAGCAAATGAAAAATCAGAAGGAATGGTTTGAAGAGTGGTTTGATTCTCCTTATTATCCAATACTATATAAACACAGAAACGAGGACGAAGCAGAGCGTTTTTTAAGCAACCTTGTTAATTATTTAAATATTTCAAAAGAATTTAAAATTATTGATTTGGCTTGCGGCCGAGGCAGGCATTCGGTATTTTTAAATAAAATGGGTTTTAATGTAACCGGAGTTGACTTGTCGGTTCAAAGCATTTGCGAAGCATCTGTTTATCAAAATAAAAATCTACACTTTAAAGTTGCCGATTTAAGATACCTTCATTTTAATGAGGAGTTTCATTTGGCACTTAATTTATTTACCAGTTTCGGTTATTTTGATTGTATTGACACTAATGTAAAAGTGCTTACCAATATTCATAAATTGCTCTTATCAAAAGGTTTGCTTGTTCTCGATTTTTTTAACCTAAATATGGTTTTAAAATGTTTGGTACCACATGAAGAAAAAACCATTGATGATGTAAAATTTACCATAAACCGACATGTACAACTTGGCAATATTGTAAAGAAAATTTTTGTTGAACACAAAGGTTTCAAACACACCTACTACGAAAAGGTACAAGCATTATCGTGCAACGATTTTAAAGATTGCTTAGAAAAAACCGGTTTTAAAATTAATAATATATTTGGCAGTTACAGTTTACAAGACTTTGATGAACAAAATAGCGAACGCTTAATTATAATTGCCCAAAAATGTTAGAAAACCTTTTACTGGCCGATCGTTGGCTGTTTAAAACCATAAATACCGGAATGGCAAATTCCGTGTTAGATTTTATATGTCCATTCTTACGAATGCAGCAGGTATGGTACCCATTATATTTTATATTAATTGTTGTACTAATAAAATTATTCAATAAAAAAGCACTGTATATAATTTTGGTTGCTGCTTTGTTGGTTCTTTGCACTGACCAATTTAGTGCCAAGCTAATTAAAAATATTTTTATGCGAACGCGCCCTTGTGCCGAGCCTTTGTTGCAAGGGCAGATGAGGCATTTAATTGAAAGTTGTCGAGGATACAGTTTTGTATCGGCTCACGCAACTAACCACTTTGCCATTGCCGCTTACTTAAGTATTTTTTTTAGCATACATGCCAAATGGGCAAAACCGCTTTTGTTTTTTTGGGCCTTTGCTGTTTCGTTATCACAAATTTATGTAGGAGTTCACTACCCGCTTGATATTTTGGCAGGTGCTGCAATAGGAATACTTTTTGGCATTGCATTTGGTAAATATTTATTTCGTTTGTTAAATCTAAAAGTTGAATAGTTTAATATTTATTTTTCTGGCAATAGGTCCACTCATTGGTGGATTGATTGCTCTGGGTTCAAAAAGCTATAAAAAAAATAACCTGAGTGTGTTTTTAGCATTTGCAGGAACTTACCTGCTTGCAATAACACTTATTAACCTGGTGCCCGAAGTTTTTGAAGAATTTGATTTTTATAAAGGTTTACTGGTATTGGTCGGTTTTTTCTTTCAGGTTTTTTTAGAACGATACTCAAAAGGGGTTGAACACGGACATATTTTAAGTACAAGCCAATTTAAAAAGAAAGTTGTTCCGGCCGGAATAATAATAAGTTTAAGCATGCATTCGTTTGCAGAAGGTTTTCCTTTGGGAACCATGTTGCACCAACAATCAGATAAACTTTTACCACTTATGGCAGGAATTACCATACACGAAGCACCTGCCGCTTTTGCACTTATCAGTATTTTAAAATCGGGCGGAATTAAGAGAATAACCACAAAAATGGTTTTGGTAATATATGCACTTATGGCTATGACAGGGGCCTATACCAGTTTTTTCCTCGAGTCGGCAATAAGTACAGAAACTTTTAATTATATTTTAGCTTTTGTTATTGGTACATTCTTACACATCAGCACCACTATATTATTCGAAAATAGTGAGTACCACCGTTTTACTACACAAAAACTAATAGGTATAGCTCTTGGGCTTTTTGTAGCATTAGTTATAAGTCTTATTTAGAAAAAGCAGTTTGTAAATAATGATTAAGTAAATAAATTTGTATCCCACGTTAAAAAAAAGAACTATGAAAAAATTATTATTGATAATCTTTGCAGCAGCAACCGTTGCCGGTTGTAAAAAAGAAGAGCAAAAAAAAGAAGACGGTCCTACAGGGTTTGTTCCAAAAGGAAACTTTGTATTTAAATTAGATGGAGTTCAATATGATTTAAATGCCAAAATAAGAGTACCGTCACCAAACCTTTACCAACTCTACTGGGATTCTACCGATATGACAGCGTTGAGAAGTCTCTTGCTTACAGTAAACTCAAATGTACCTCGCACTTATCCATTAGTACAGGAATTTGATAACGTAAATCAAGCGGTATTTAGTTATGTAATAATTTCAGGTCCTTCTAGAAAAGACTATATTTCAATAAGTGGTAGTTTTGTACTAAGCAATGTTACCGATGGAAAATGGACTGCCACTTTTAGCGGAAGAGTTAAAGATAAAGAAACAGGAGATGAATTTGATATTACCGATGGACGTTTAATTGGAGTTCCTCAAGAATAAATTATATTAAAATAATAAATGAAAGAAGCTGCCTAAATATTGGCAGCTTTTTTTGTTTGTATAAATCACATAAATTATTTATTACCTTTGTTGGCTATTTATGTCTTTTAAATCGGGTTTTGTAAGTATAATAGGTAAACCAAATGTTGGCAAATCAACATTATTAAATGCCTTTTTGGGTCAAAAAATTTCCATTATTACTCCCAAAGCTCAAACAACAAGGCATAGAATAAAGGGTATTCTTAATAATCCTCAATACCAAGTTGTGTTTTCTGATACACCCGGTATTATTGAACCCAAGTACAAACTGCAGGGAAGCATGATGAAATTTGTAAACGAAAGCCTGCAAGATTGCGATTTGGTGCTATTTGTTACCGATTTAGATAGTAGAAACAAAGAAGACGCTTTAATTGAAAAATTAAACCTGATAAATACACCAATTATATGTGTAATAAACAAGGTTGACGAGAGTACAAACCATGGCATTGAAAGCGAAGTAAATTTTTGGAAAGAAAAAGTTCCTACGTTAAAAGAAATAATACCGGTTTCGGCAACAAATAATTTTAACATTAATGTTTTGTTGAACCGAATATTAGATTACTTACCCGAAGGGCCACCCTTTTTTACCGATGACCAAATAACTGATAAAAGCGAGAGATTTGTTGCATCGGAAATTATCAGAGAAAAAATACTTTTACGATACAAAGAAGAAATTCCCTACTCGGTTCAGGTTGAAATAGAATCGTTTAAGGACGAACCGCACTTGCTAAGCATAAGTGCTATAATTTATGTTATGCGTACATCGCAAAGGCAAATTTTAATTGGCAAAGAAGGTGTTGCCATAAAACAGCTTGGTATAGCCGCCCGCAGATCGCTGGAGCAGTTTTTCGGAAAAAAAGTATTTCTTAAAACCTTTGTAAAAGTAAAAGAAGACTGGCGAAACAATAATAAACTATTAAAAGAATGGGGCTACGAAGAACAATAGTTTTTATAGACCTAATTAAAAAACACGATAACTTATGAGCAGAATTGTAGCTATAGTTGGACGACCTAATGTTGGAAAAAGCACCTTGTTTAATCGCCTTGTTGGAATGCGAAAAGCCATTGTTGATGATATGAGTGGCGTTACCCGCGATAGACATTACGGTAAAGTAGAGTGGCAACAACACGAGTTTAACTTAATTGATACAGGAGGGTACGTTGCCAACAGCGATGATATTTTTGAAGCAGCCATTCGCAACCAGGTAAAAATTGCTATTGATGAAGCTGATGTTTTGCTATTTATGGTTGACGTACAAACCGGAGTTACAGATTTAGACTCATCTTTTGCAGATGTTTTAAGAAGATCTAAAAAACCTGTGTTGGTTGTAAGTAACAAGGTAGATCATTTTGACTTACAATACCAAAGTGCAGAATTTTACAAACTGGGTTTTGATAAAATATACAACATTTCGGCAGCAAATGGTAGCGGCACGGGAGATTTGCTTGATGATATTTGTGCATTATTGCCCGAACCTAAGCAAGACGAAGAAGTTGCAGAAGAAACAAAACTGCCAAAATTTGCTGTTGTAGGAAGACCAAATGTTGGTAAAAGCAGTTTGGTAAATGCCCTGCTTGGAGAAGAAAGGAATATTGTTACTGATATTGCAGGTACAACTCGCGATACTATTGACAGTCATTACAAATATTTTGGCAAAGAGTTTATTATTATAGATACAGCCGGAATTCGCAGAAAAAAGAAAGTTACCGAAGATATTGAGTTTTACTCTGTAATGAGAAGCATTAAAGCCTTAGAAAACTGCGATGTTGCTTTAATGGTTCTTGATGCAACGCTTGGCATTGATGCCCAGGATATGAACCTTGTAAGCCTTGCAATTAAAAACAACAAAGGCTTGGTGGTGCTTGTAAATAAATGGGATTTGGTTGAAAAAGATACAAAAACCGCCAAAGAGTTTGAAACCTTTATTAAAAATAAACTAAAACCATTTGATGATGTCCCTATTCTGTTTATTTCGGCAATCGAAAAGCAAAGAATTTTTAAAGCCATAGAAGTTGCACTTCAGGTTTTTGAAAATAAAACCAGACGCATACCCACACACGAATTGAATGAGTTTTTACAAAAAATTATTGATGCTTACCCTCCACCGGCCATAAAAGGCAAATACGTAAAAATAAAATACGCAACACAGTTGCCGGGTTTGTCGCCAAAATTTGCATTGTTTTGCAACCTGCCCCAATATGTAAACGATAGTTATAAAAGGTATTTAGAAAATAAAATAAGGCAAGAATACAATTTTACGGGTGTACCAATTACACTTTTCTTTAGAAAAAAATAATATAACAATTTGGTTTTTTGAATTTAAGCTTTACTTTTGCACCGCAATTTTAATTACAAAACAAAATGAAAAAAGTATTATCAATCGTTGCCGCTTCTGCTATGTTAGCTATCGTAGCTTGCGGTCCTTCTGCTGAAGAAAAAGCAAAAGCTGAAGAAAAAAGAATTCAAGATTCAATTGAAAACGCTACTCGCATCCAAGATTCATTAGAAGCTTTAGAAGCTCAAATGATGCCTGATAGCGCTGCTGTTGAAGCTACAGAAGCTGCACCAGCTGCTGAAACCAAGTAATTGGTTTTTACAAAGCATTAAAAAAGGCTGACATTATTTGTCAGCCTTTTTTTATATCTACCATTCTGCAGTTGGGTCAACTTTAAACACCTCACTCATTTCATCAAGCAAGGGTTGTAAGTGCTCAGTATGTAAACCTTTTCTGCCTCCAAAAACAGGATTCCATTCGCTTTGGTTAGGAATTTTAAGTCCTGATTTTTCTATTTGAAGTGAAACATTTTCTAACCAGCGTTCTTTTATAACCTCTTCGCCAACAAAAATGCCATTGTTTATTAATTCAGTTTCGTTAGGGCTAGGTTCAAAAATACCCAAAGCATAATTCCAGGCATCATTTAATGCTGTTTGCATGCGTGCTTTGCTTTCTTCGTTGGCTGAACCTAATTTATTTAACCAGGTATTTGCATGAAAAACATGATATTTTATTTCGCCTTTTATTTTTCGGGCAACTTTTGCCAATGGCTCATAGCTTGATAAGGTTAATGCTTCAAACCTTAATTGGTCTGCATGGTCAAATAAAAAGTGCCTAATGGTACTAAAATCATATTCTCCGTTTGGCAGTTCTACCAACTGGCAGTTGTGAAACTGCGCTGCATTTCGCATAAAAGCCACTGTATCAGGTTCCTGCTCGCCCAATTCGTGCAATAATTGAAACAAGGCTTGCGATTGACCTATTTTATCTTGAGCCATTGAAGAAAATGCAATATCTTCTTCCAAAATAGGGCCGAGTCCGGTCCACTCACTGTTTCTATGACCTATGATTAATAAATCATCGGACATTTTGTAAAGCAATTCTTTGATAATTTCATTATTCATAACTGTAAAGATTAATTTTTTTATAAGGTATTTCAGGCAGGTTAAAATAGGTTTTGTTCAAAACATGAATTTCCCAGTTAGGCCACCAGTTTACATACATAAAAGATTCCGATTTTTGGGCGTGTTCAATATTTTCATCAGGGGAATATAAATACAGAGTAACCTGTTTGTTGTGTTTTGAAACAGCTCTCATAAGTACATCGGCAGAAGTTGCCCACCAGTAGTTTTTCCATACATCGGGGCTTTCTTCAATATTTGCCAAGTATTTGCCATCATTGTTGTTTTGTTTTGTTATAAATGCATCAATAGCGTTTAAGCGTTTTCTAAATACTTTATGCCCCGTTTGGTTGATTCCAATAAAGCAAAAAACAAAATACACCAACGATAGACCAACAACAATTGATTTTGTTCTTTTTTCTTTCATTAATTCGTTTAGGCTCATGGCAACCATGGCAAATGCCGGCATAAACGATTTTTCCATCATCATTTGAGAGTCTCCGCCCGAAAAAGTGGTTAATGCAATGAATATAAAAAGCAATGGAAGTAAACCTAAAGTTAAAAATTTTAAAATGTTGTTTTTAGCAAAAAATACAAAAAGCGCAATTGACCAAAAAAACAAAGGCCAAACATAAAGCCAAGCCGTTTGCTCAATATACTTTACCGAGTTCCATTTAAAAAAATTACCAATATTATTTATTGAGGAATAGAGGTTTTCATATTGTACCGCATCATAATTGTTTTGGTTAAGTTTTGAACGTAAAACTGTAAATAGACCAAGTGCTATTAAAGTAATCCAATAAACCATGTTTTTTTTGTTTAAACCTCTTGGCAATAAATGCCACAATAAAGCAAAACCCAGCATAAATACTGCAGTAGGATGAGCAAACAAGGCTAAAAAAAATGACAATACAGTAATGAAATATTTAGCAATGGTTTGTAAATTGCTGTTTAAGCAACCAAAAAATAAAACACTATAAGCTATTGCCTGATGCGTTTCGGTAACAGGATGATAGAAGCTATAATTTACACCCAAAAACAACGAAAGTGATAATATTAGCAGACCCTGTAAATTTTTAAGTACAAAAGCTATTGTTATACTTATAATCAAATACAGAAAAAAATAACTAACAGAAAATATATTGATAACAATGCTTAGAGAAACCGAAAGTTTAGAGGCTATAAAAGCAGGAAAAATGGGTATTGCTGACGAGTATCGTTTTTCGGCAATCCAAATTTTGCCTCCATTAATGGTATTGAATAAAAAACTGCTATTATCGGTATTCAGTACCCTTTCTTGTGCAAAATAAAAAGAATACACAAAAGCGGTAAATAATACAGCCAAGCCAAGCACCCAATCTAAGTTTTTATTTAAAACAGATAAGTTCAATAAAAACTAAGCTTTTTGCGATTTTTTGTATTTGTTAATTTTATCCATAACCTTATAGCCACCGGCTTCGCGGTATTGCTTTTCGGGTACTGTTTCAAAAATATCAGCATCATCGTAATCGGTAGTATAAACATCACGCGTTTTTACTACCCAAATATTTACACTCTGACCACGTCTGGCATATTGTTCTTTGGCAAAAAGCAAAGCCATTTCGGCATTTGGTGCATGAACAATGCCAACGTGCATATGTTGGTCTCCACGCTTTTTTTGATGAAAAACTTCATATGTTTCCCATTGGTCGAGTTCGCCTAATGGGTTTATTTGGTTATCAAGTTCAATTTCCGCTCTTGTAATGCGCGGATCGAGTGATTTAATCATAATTTTAATTTTGAGTTTTAATATTTTGCGAACATTTTAATTTCAGGCATTCTTTTGGTAATTGGTTTTACCGCAAAGCACACGAAGAAAGAACAAAGTTTGCCAAGATTTATGCCAACGGAATAACATATTTAGATTGGGCGGTATTTAGTGCTTCGCGCACCCATCTTCCTCGTTCTTCAGCATTTCTACGTACTGCTAAACGCTCGGCATTACATGGCCCATCGCCATTTATTACACGTTTAAATTCTTCCCAGTCAGGCTCGGTATATTCCCATTTTCCGGTTTCTTCGTTCTTTTTCAAATTCGGATCAGGAACAGTTAAACCCAAATCCCAGATTTTTGGCACATACATGTTCAGAAACTGTTGGCGCATATCGTCATTGCTTGCCATTTTTACTTTCCAACGCATTAAAATTTCAGTATGGTTCGAAATTTTATCGCTTGGGCCAAAAAAGTGCATAATTGGAGGCCACCAACGGTTTAATGCTTCTTGAACCATTTTTCTCTGAGTTGGTGTGCCGGTTGCAAGCGTTACCACATTATCATGTCCGTATTTAAGGTGAAACGATTCTTCGGTACAAATCCTGTCAAGAGCTCGGCAGTAAGGACCGTAACTACCTTTTGCATTTGCCACCTGATTTATAATTGCACCGGCATCAATCAACCAAGCAATAATGCAAGCATCTGCCCAGGTATAGGCAGGGTAATTAAACACATTAGAGTATTTTGATTTTCCTGTAATTAAATCATTAATCATGGCTTCGCGGCTTTTTCCAAGAGTTTCGGCTGCGCTGTAAAGCAATTGTGCGTGGCCTACTTCATCTTGTACTTTTGCCATTAAAGCAAGTTTGCGTTTAAAACCCGGAGCACGAGTTATCCAAGTTCCTTCTGGCAGAGCGCCAATAATTTCTGAGTGTGCGTGTTGCTCAATCATTCTTATTAGCTGTTTGCGGTATTCTTTTGGCATCCAGTCTTTGGGTTCAATTTTTTCGCCACGTGCAATACGGGCTTCAAATTCTGCAAGTTTTACCGGGTCTTCGCCTTCTAAAATTCTTGCGGCTTTGTCGTTTGGGTCAATGTAAGCGTTTCCGTACATGGTTTATAATTTTTTAAGGTTTGTAATTAATATCGGTGACAAGTTTTTTTCTTAATCCGCCAAGAATAAAATCGCTTAGTTTTTGAGCAATTTGCTCGGCATTCATATCGCCATCGGGTTTATACCATTGTATAATACCGTTAAGGGTTGATAAAATACTTATGGTTGCAAATTTTAGGTCAACATCATCAAAAACATCTTCTTCTATACCATTTTTAACAATGTTTTTAATTCCGTTTTCGTAATCGTTTCTTAATTTTATAAATTCATCTAATCCCGGTTGAGCCAAAGAGCGCCATTCGTTAATAAAAACCAATGATTCGAATGGGTTTTTTGCAAGTATTACAGCATGGTTTCTTATCGCAAGTCGAAGTTTTTCTTCGGCATTAAAATAAATATCGTTTACTTCGTTTATGGCATCAATGAATTTATCAGCCATCGAGAAACAAATTTCCTTTAGTATTTCGTCTTTTGAACCTATGTGATGATATAAACTTGCGGCCTCTACACCCATTTCGGCTGCTATGTCGCGCATGGTGGCAGATTCAAAACCCTTATTGCAGAAGAGTTTAGCTGCAGTTTCAATTATTTGTTCGCGTCTGTTTATAACTGTTTCATTCATTACACCTAACAATTGTTAGACAAATTTATTTATTACAGCAACAAAAACAAATAAATGTTTCAAAATCTGATAAAAATCATAAAAAAAGACAGAAAATTTAATTATTCTTCAAAAAGGTGATCGGGTTCAGGCACTTTAAAAACCAAGTAATTGGTACCAAAAAAGTTTAAAAATACATTGATAAAAATAGATAGAACATTACTTACAAATGGCCCGTTTTCTCGAAGCCAAAAACCAGTTTCATGGCTTAATACATCAATTAATAAATCTGCAATCCACAAATTAGGCTTTAAAAAATGGTCGAACACAAAATTCACTATCAAATAAATAACAAAAGTAGTGGCATATACAATTATATATTTAAGCAGGTATTTTTCGCCATCTTCGGTTTGGTCAATATATGTCCAAAATTTGTTAAGAGTAAAACCCACAAAAAAGCCCATAATATAACCTATTGCTTTGCTTACTAAGTTTAATGCAGGATATTGACTTACAATTAACCAAAATACTCCCAAACTTACAGCAGCACTTGTAGCACCCACAATGCCGAATTTTAAAAATTTGCGCATCATTGGGTACCTTCTAATCCATAACCTAAAATGCTTTATTGACTTTATTAACAAAATAAATACTTTTGAATTTTAACCTTTGCAAATATGAGAACGTTTACCACAATTTTGTGTATTCTTTTTTTGGTTCAAACAGAAATTAAGGCACAAGTAGCCCGAACACAGGTTGTAAGAGCTTCGGCTATTGCTAACACAAATGGTTCTGTAACACTGGTTTGGCCACAAGAAAATTTTAGCGGAACATTTACAATATATAGAAGAAATTATCAGGATTTTGAAGACTGGGGAAATACACCCATAGGTTCGGTTGCTGGTAATGCATCATCGTTTACCGACAATAATGTAAGCGAAGGCAAAGCTTTTGAATACTTGATTGTAAAAGCAACCGGATCAACCAACGAAGCGCTTGGATATATTTATGCTGGCAATAAATTGGTTGAGCCCAATAAATTTGGTTCGATAATATTGGTTATTGACAGTAATTATATTTTACCTTTACAAACCGAAATAGAAAGATTGCAAAACGACTTGAAAGCCGAAGGTTGGTTTGTTTACAGAATTGCTGCAGGAAGAACCGAAACTCCTGTGGTTGTAAAAAACAGGATAATTGCGTTAAATAACGCTTTAAAAAATAAAGCCGAAGCGCTTTTGCTTTTAGGTCATATACCGGTACCATACTCAGGCAACTTTTCTTCAACAGGAGATGCTCCTCCGCCTGATGGACATGTTGAAGGAAGCGGAAACCACACAGGTGCATGGCCGGCCGATGTATATTATGCCATTCTTGAAGATGTTTTTACCGATAACCGCGTTACCATGACAACAGGTAGCCAAACGCGCCACCACAATATTCAGGGAGATGGAAAATTTGATCAAACAAAACTACCAAGTGCCGCAACACTTGAGGTTGGACGGGTTGATTTATTTGATATGCCGGCTTTTGGAAAAAGCGATACCATATTAACTAAAGAATACCTCGACAGAAACCACCTTTGGCGAACCGGTCAATGGAAAGTTGTTGAGCGAGCATTGATAGATAACAACTTTACTAATTTAAACCTTGCTTCAACCGGATATGCAAACTTTGCTGCATTAATTGGGCAAGACAGTGTGTTTGATAACCGCGATTATTTTACAGCCCAAAAAAATGGCAGTTATTTGTGGAGCTATGGTTGTGGTGCAGGTAGTTATACAAGTTGCAGTGGAATTGGCAATACCAATAATTTTGTAAACGATAGTTTTGAAAATATTTTTACCATATTGGCCGGAAGCTATTTTGGCGACTGGGATATACGAAACAATTTTTTAAGAGCGCCATTGGCTAGTAAAAGCTTGGCAAGTTTTTGGGGTGGAATTCCAAAATGGTATGTACACCACATGGGCTTAGGCGATAGAATTGGTAAAGGAACTAAAATTACCATGAACAATACAGGTTTTTATTTTACCGGAAACTTTAATTTGTCTGCCAACTCAGTTCATATAGCTTTAATGGGCGACCCAACACTTAGGCAAAGAAATCTGCCCCCTATTAAAAATCTTACAGCCACAAGCAGCAACAAAAAAGTGTTTTTAAACTGGAACGGAAATGGCACAAACAGCTATGCCATTTACAGGGTTGATACGAATACCAATAGTTACATAAGGGTAAATAACAACATTGTAACTGATACTTTTTTTGTTGACGAACAGAATTATTTTACAGGCAATTATGTTTATGCCGTTAAAAGCATAAAGCTTGAAACTACTGCCAGTGGCTCTTACTATAACACTGGCGGAGCTGCCTTTGCCAATGTAAGTCATGTAAATTCAACTGGTGAATTACTTAAATACAAATTTGATATGATTGTGTATCCAAACCCTACAAATGGGGTTTTTAACATAAATTTTAAAAACACTTTTGGTAAATATATCGATGTAGAAGTTTTTGATTTGAACGGCAAACGTATTTACACCCAAACCACCAACGAAGATGACATTGCTGTAAAATATATACTACCAAAAGGCTTTTATATTGTAAAAGCGACCAACGGAGAAAATAGCATAGTAAAAAAATTAATTGTTGAAGAATAGTTTTATTGTTTTTAACAATCAATTATTACTGCTATAACCAACTTTAAATTAAGAAAAAAGCATAAAGCTAAAGCTGATATTTACAAAATTTTAATGTTGTAAAAAACAATAGTTTAAGTAATATACACTATAATAAAATCCTATTGATTGATGATATGTATCAAATCCCAAAAATATTTATGGCAAAATTACTTTTAAGCAATTACAATAAAAATAATATAACAGGTATGCAGTAAGCGGCTTCACCAATTACCCTGTAATATTTTATTTGTGTATGTGTTAGCACTTGTTGAACCAATCCGTTTAATACCAAACAAAAACCATATAAAATCATGGTGTTTTCAGGTTTGTAAATAAATAAAATGCCAAACAATAAAAGTGTTGAAAAAAACAAAAAGAACGAAACTCTCATGATAAAAATTTCAGAAAAAACCCACCTTAAATTACTGCTGTTGTTTTGTTTATCAATACTCCATTCTTTTATATTTATCATCAACATGTTTTGAACCGTTACCAAAAAAATCATAATGTAAAACAACAAAACAAATTGGTTAATATTTTGTAACAATGCTAAACCCGTTATTCCTAAAGCATAAATGCTACTTACCATAAACTCTTTTGAAATAATTCGTTTGTTTGCCAAAAGAAAATAAGAAAAAAGAGAGATAGTGCTGATTAATATAACTTTTATGAGTTTAATAACTCCAACGCTGTAAATAATAACGCAAACAAAAATGCTTAAAAGAACTGAAGCAAACGCAAGTTTTGTTTTGTGCTTTAATACAAATTCATGTCGCTCATCAATTACATTAAAACCTTTGTTAAGAGTATCTAAATAGTGGTCGAACCAATAAATAATTAAAACACTACAAAAGAGGCAAAATGAGAGTTCAAGGTTATATTGAATATCGAAAATTTTATTTATAAAATAGCTGTTTACAAAAGCTCCAAAGGCAACATCAACACTTAAATAATGTAAGGAAAGAATTGGCTTAAATAGTTTATTTTGCAATAGAATGAAGCACTTATTAAAAACAATTTGCAATATAATGATAATGCTGGCTACTATAAAAAACATTAAAGCTCAAGAGGATTATACTGCACCAAGGGGTTTAAACAACTGGTATGTAGAAGTTGGAGGAAGCAGCCTGTTTTACAGCATAAACTATGAAAAATACTTATACCGCAACGGCAAAGAAAAATTTACATGGCTAGGAAGGGTGGGGGCTGGCTTTAATCCCATTGACTATAATTTTATTAATTCACTTTTTTTAGAAAGAAACTCCTTTATATTTCCATTTACCTCAACCATTATGCTGGGAAAAGGAAAAGAAAAGTTAGAAATTGGTGGAGGATTTACCATGCTTACCAAAAACTTTTTAGACAATGAAATAGTGCCGAATATAAACATTGGATTAAGAGTAATGGAAAGTAACCGAGTAACTTTTAGGGTAACGTATGTGCCGCTTTTCAGAAGCAATAATACCATACACTGGATAGGTGTAAGTATTGGTAAAAACTTTGATTTTAAATAAAATCTATTCTCGCTTTCCCTTTTGTATCATTTTGTTTACTTTATCTACAGGATTGCTTGTTGTTTCTACATTTTTCGAAACATAAAGCAACAAACCGAGCATTATAATAATTACTCCTGCAGTAATATTAATTTTATGAATACTTTTTGGGCTTAGCCATTTGCCTAATTTTTGAGCAAAATAACATACATAATATTGTGTTGCCACAAGGCTAAATAAAATAGAAGTAAAAAAAACAGCGATTTTTATTATCGAGAATCCTACGGCAGTTTGAATAAACAAAGTAGCACCAATCCAAGTAATTATTGTAAGTGGATTTAATGAATTGATGATGAAGCCTTTTGCTATATAGGCATAAGCAGGTCTGTTTTGAACCAATATTTCTTCGTTGTTGTATTGTTTAACGCTTTTTCGAATAAGATACAAACCTAGCGATACAAGTACGGCCATACCCACAATTCTTATGTAATATTGATATTTTAATAATTCGTAGCTTATAAAATTGGTTGCAAATATTGCCAATAAAATAAACATCAAATCGCTAATGATAAGACCTAACGAAATTAAAAAAGCCTTGTTTTTACCTTTTGATATGCTGGTTCGAATAATTGAAAAGAAACCGGCTCCAAAAGAGAAACTTACAACAATGCCAGTAATTAATCCTATAACGATTAGATATATCAATGCTTAGCTATTTTTTAACAAATAAAATTTAAAATTCAAGTAAAAATTGCAAGTCGGTTTTAAAACGTTCAACAGGTAGAAAGTTTTGTTCCAATTTCATGTTAAAAGGCACCGGACTATCAAGGCTGGCAGTTCTTACAACCGGTGCATCAAGATATTTAAAACAATGTTGAGCAATGTGTGCAGCTATTTCGGCACCAATGCCTCCGGTTAGGGTGTCTTCGTGTAAAATGATGGCTTTGCCTGTTTTTTTAACACTTTCTTCTACAGCAAGTTTATCCCATGGCATAAGGGTTCTAAGGTCAATAATATCAGCATCAATTCCGGTTTGATTTACATGGTTTAAAGCCCAATGAACACCGGCCCCGTACGTAATTATACTTACTTCGCTACCGGTTCTTACTTTACGTGCAGGCCCAATTTGCAATTCATAGTAGCCAGTAAAAACGTCTTCTTCTAATTCTACCGATCGATAAAGTACTTTGTGTTCAAAAAACATTACAGGGTTTGGGTCAGAAATTGCAGCAGTTAAAAGTCCTTTTGCGTCTCCGGGTGTGCTTGGATACACAATTTTTAAACCGGGTACGTGAAAAAACCATGCTTCGTTACTTTGACTATGAAATGGACCTGCGCCAACACCTGCACCGGTAGGCATACGCACTACCACATCGGCATTTTGCCCCCAGCGGTAATAGCTTTTTGCCAAATTGTTTACAATTTGGTTGAAGCCGCAACTTACAAAATCGGCAAATTGCATTTCAACCATTGCTTTCATTCCATTAATGGAAAGACCGTAGCCTGCACCAATTATGGCACTTTCGCACAATGGTGTATTTCTAACCCTGTGTTTACCAAATTCGTTTACAAATCCTTGTGTTATTTTAAAAACACCACCGTACTCGGCAATATCTTGTCCCATAAGCACCAGGTTGTCATGTTTTTTCATGGCTAATTTTAAGCCATCGCTTATGGCATCAACAAAACGCATTTTTTGTGTTGCATCGGTTTCGGGTTTTATGGTTACATGTTGTAATCCGCCAAAATTTACTGCTTTTTTTGGTTCAACCGGCATATAAATATCAGCTAACTCGGCTTCGGTATTTGGTGTAATATCAGGTTCATTCATTACTGTTTCTACACCATTATCAATTATATTTTTAAGTTCTTTTTTTATTTCGTTAATCTCGTCTTGTGTAGCAATTTGTTGTTGAAGCAAAAATTTTTCGTAATTGATAACCGGATCTTTTTTACTCCACAAATCAAATAATTCTTGCGGCACATATTTTGTTCCTGATGCTTCTTCGTGTCCTCGCATTCTAAAGGTTATACACTCAAGCAAAACGGGTCTTGGTCTTAATCGAATGCTGGTGGCAAGATTTGTTATGGTATCATACACTTCAAGAATATTGTTGCCATCAATTTGTATGGCTTCCATTCCATAACCTATGCCTTTATCAATAAATTGTTTAAACCTAAATTGCTCGTTTGATGGAGTACTTAAACCATAGCCATTATTTTCAATTAAAAATATTACCGGTAGTTGCCAAACAGCAGCCGTGTTTAAAGCTTCGTGAAAATCGCCTTCGCTGGCACCGCCATCTCCACTAAATACCACTGTAACTTTTTGCCTGTTTTGTAGTAGGTTTGCAAGTGCAATGCCATCAGCTACGCCAAGCATTGCACCAAGGTGCGAAATCATACCAACTATATGATGCTCGTTACTGCCAAAGTGAAATGAACGTTCTCGACCTTTGCTAAAACCGTTCATTTTTCCTTGCCATTGCGAAAAAAGCTTTTCAAAAGGCATATTACGGGTAGTAAATACTCCTAAGTTGCGATGAAGTGGTAATATGTATTCATCGGGTTGAAGGGCTAAGGCACAACCAACACTTATGGCTTCTTGACCAATACCGCTAAACCATTTGCTTATTTGCCCCTGCCTAAGCAAAATCAGCATTTTTTCTTCAATAAGCCTGGGAAATACAAGAGATTTATAAATTTTTTTTAAAGTTTCGTTTGAGTGGTGCTTGCGGTTAAATGTTATCATATAATGGGTTCAAAAATATAATTAAATTGTTTAGTGTTATAAACCAAATATGGCAATTAATTTTTATGTGTTTTAAGAAACTCACAACAATTTTTTATAGTTTGGCTTATGGGCCTAAAGTTATAATTAAGCTGTTGTTTAATTTTTTGATTGCTGTAAAAACTTTTGTTTAGCGATGACTTTGCTGTTTCTTTGGTTATACTTATAGAAACTTTTTTAAACAAACGAACAACTGCAACTACACGCCATGCAAATTCGGCCAAAAATTTGTTAATGCGTATGTATGGTTTTTTTGAACCGGCTTGTTCGGCAATCATGTAAAACAAATCTTTGTTTACAATGCACTCGCTTACGGTTATAAATCTTTCTCCAAATATGTTATTATTCATTAAATAGGTCATAATATTTGCAACATCTTCCACATCAACATATCCGTTTACCCCATGTGTATAAAAAGGCATACCTTTTACAACCGATTTTATAATTGCATTACCGCCTTTGTTAAAATCGCCTATTCCAATAATTACGGTTGGGTTTACTATACATACATTTAAACCTTCTGCTTTGCCACGCCAAACTTCGAGCTCGGCTTTGTATTTGCTTATGGCATAATTGCTATTTAGCTTGCTGTCCTCCCAATGGGTATTTTCATCAATCAATTCTACGCTTTTTCTTCGTCCAAGCGCAGCAACCGAACTTGCATAACAAAATTTTTTAATGCCTTTTTCTAGTGATATATTTACCATATTTGCCGTGCCTTCAATGTTTACTTTCATTAATTTATCGTAATCTTTTTGCAAAAACGAAACCAATGCTGCACAATGGTAAACTTCATTAACCCCTGTTAGCGCCTCATTAAGGCTTGGTAAATCAAGTATATCCGCCTCAACCCAATGTATATTTTTTAAAAGAGTTTCTCTATTTTCCTCTTTTATGCGATAATTAAAAATTAAATTAAATTCACTTAAGCTGCTGTTTGCTCGCTTAAATGCTTTTACTTGTTTTTGTTGCAACAATAAATTGCAAACAACATGTGCCCCTAAAAAACCGGTTGCTCCACTTACTGCTATCAATTTTGTAATTAATTATTTATTTTGTACCACGGCAAATTAGCCACTTTTATACGAAAATTATTAAATAAAATGAATCTTGAATTTATAAACGGGCTTGGTGATGTTATAGTTGAGCAAATTGAAAAACAATGCAGTGCAAAAAGTTTGTTTTACAACACGTTTTTTTATAATAATAAACCAATTGATGATATAAGCAAATACCAAATTGCCATTGTAGGTGTAAACGATGACCGTTTTAAACCCAAATACCTTGGTTGCGGCAAAGCGCCCAATGTTATAAGGCAATATCTTTATAAACTTATAAAACCCCGAACCAATATCAATATCATTGATTTTGGCAATATTCAACCGGGTAATGGCATTAACGATACTCATTTTGCCTTAACTCAGTTTTTGTCTCAAACCATAAGCCAAAAAATAACAACCATAGTAATAGGGGGTAGCCAAGATTTTATTTTATCTCAATATTATGCTTACGAAAAAAATTATAATAACGTAAATGCACTTATAGTTGACTCTAAAGCAGATATGCAAACACAACCAAATAGTATGGAAAGCGGCATTTTGCCCAGAATGATTGCTCATACGCCCAACTATTTGTTTAATATATCGCTTTTGGGTTATCAAAGTTATTTTGTTGAACCCGAAACGTATGACACATTTGAAAGATTAAATTTTGATATGATGCGGTTGGGCATATTACGTAGCGATATTACTGAAGCTGAACCAATTTGCCGAAGTGCCCAAATGATGGGTTTTAGCCTTAATGCCGTAAAAGCAGCCGATGCTCCCGGACAATTTGAGCCATCGCCAAATGGACTTACCAGCGATGAAGCTTGCCGTATTGCCAGATATGCAGGCATGAGCAACGAAATGCTTACTGCAGGTTTTTATGATTGCAATCCTTTGCTTGATGTAAATAACCAAACCAGTCATTTAACAGCACAAATGATTTGGTATTTTATTGAAGGCTTTTGCAACCGAAAACAAGAATTCCCAACGGCTGAAAGTAATGACTACATGATTTACAGAACTACCTCGGCAAACTTTTCTCACGAAATTGTATTTTTTAAAAGTTTAATTACTAATAAATGGTGGATGGAAGTGCCTTTTTCTTCAGATAAAGGTAAAAGAGATGAAAAGTATTTGGTGCCTTGCAGTTATAAAGATTATGAAACCGCGCTAAACAACGAATTACCCGACAGATGGCTTAAAGCATATCAAAAACTTCTCTAAATCAATCACAAGCAAACTTGGCAGATTTTAAAGCAAAATGATTAAGTTTGCACCCCTAAAAATGAGCAGGCATATATTAGTTACTGGCGGTGCAGGTTTTGTTGGTTCTACCTTATGTATAGGTTTAAAAACAAAATACCCAAGCTACAACGTTTATGCCCTTGATAATTTAAGAAGAAGTGGCTCAGAACTTAACCTAAAAAGACTAAAAGAGGTTGGCGTTATTTTTATACATGGCGATATTAGAAATACAGAAGACCTTAATGTTTTTGACCATCTGGATGTAATTGTTGATGCCAGTGCCGATCCAAGTGTATTAAGCGGTATTAATTCTCCGGTTTACCCTCTTATAAATGCAAATTTAATGGGTACTGTTAATTGCTTAGAGTTAGCAACAAAGCATAACGCAAACTTTATTTTTCTTTCAACAAGTAGAATATACCCCATAAAAAACCTCGAAAGCGCTAAATTTATTGAGTTGGATACCAGGTTTGAGTGGACGGATAATCAAACAATTCCGGGTATAAGCCGAAAAGGTGTTACTGAAGAATTTCCTATAAACGGAAGCCGAAGTTTTTATGGTTCAACCAAGCTTGCAAGTGAATTAATTATTCAAGAATATAATGAAATAAAAGGTTTAAAATCTATTATAAACCGATGTGGAGTTATAAGCGGTCCTTGGCAAATGGGCAAAGTAGATCAGGGTGTACTGGTACTATGGCTTGCAAGACACTATTTTCAAGGAACATTAAGTTATATTGGCTATGGTGGTAGCGGTAAGCAAATGCGCGATGTTTTACACGCATTTGATTTGCTTGATTTAATTGATAATCAGATACATAATATTGATTTATATAACAATCAGGTATTAAATGTTGGTGGAGGAATTGATATAAGTTTTAGTTTACTTGAATTAACCAAGTTATGCGAAGAGGCAACCGGAAATAAAATTAATATAAAACCGGTTTTAGAAAACAGACCAGCTGATGTTAGAATTTATGTTGGAGATAGTAGTAAACTTTACGGCATTACAAACTGGAGGCCTCAACGAAATTTGAAAACTATTATAACAGATACATTTAACTGGTTAAACCAAAACGAAAAAGAATTAAAAAACATTTTAAATTGATATGAATATAGCACTGGTAACCGGTAGCAGTGGCCTTATTGGCGGAGAATCGGTTGAGTTTTTTGCTCAAAAATTTGATTTGGTAATTGGAATTGACAACAACATGAGAGCCTATTTTTTTGGAAACGATGGCAGCACCATTTGGAATAAAAACAGGCTTGAAGAAAAACACTCAAACTTTAAATCTTACGATGCGGATATTAGAGATTACAATAGCCTTGAAAAGATTTTTGCTGAATACGGCAAAGATGTAAAACTAATTGTACATACAGCAGCTCAACCTAGTCACGATTGGGCAGCTAAAGAACCATTGACTGATTTTGGTGTAAACGCAACCGGTACATTAAATATGCTTGAACTTACTCGCTTGTATTGTCCCGAAGCTGTTTTTATATTTACAAGCACAAACAAAGTTTATGGCGATACCCCTAATTATTTGCCATTGGTAGAACTTGAAAAGCGATGGGAAATAGATGAAAGCCATGCATATTTTAAACATGGTATTGATGAAATGATGAGTATTGACCAAACAAAACACAGTGTTTTTGGCGCAAGCAAAGTAGCAGCCGATGTTATGGCTCAGGAATATGGAAGATATTTTGGAATGAAAGTTGGAGTTTTTAGAGGTGGCTGTCTTACAGGGCCTAACCATAGTGGTGCACAGTTACATGGATTTTTAGCCTACTTAATGAAATGTGTTATCACCGGAAATCATTATACCATTTTTGGTTATAAAGGCAAACAAGTTAGAGACAACATTCATAGTTTTGATTTGGTAAATATGTTTTGGCATTTTTATCAAAACCCAAGAATTGGCGAAGTTTATAATGCCGGAGGTGGCCGCCATGCAAATTGCAGCATGCTTGAGGCAATTGATTGGTGCGAAAAAATTAGTGGTAAAAAAATGAATTACAGCTATGCCGAAACAAACCGAATAGGTGATCATATTTGGTGGATAAGCGATGTAAATAAATTTAAAAACCATTATCCTGATTGGAATTGGACTTATAATTTGGAACAAACGCTGGTTGAAATGCACGACCGAATGAACCAACGAGTAGTTGTAAGAGATTGTAATTAGACAACTAGTTTCAAATTGAAACAAACGCCCAATGTTGAGAGTTGATGGCCTAGGTTTTATTATGTCATAAAATTCAGAAAAACAACATTTTAAAAAAAATTACACAACATTTTTTAATCTGGATTAAAAATTGATTGTTTCTTTGCACCAAGATTTGAAACAACCTAATGGATGCATTAGCATTAAAGTTAAGAACCAATCAAAAATACAGAAAACTTTATTATGCAACATTGTATTTTCTTTTGGTTGTTTTTATTGGAATTACAATTTATGAAACCTATTTCGATTTATTTATTTCTGATGTAATACTCGGAAGAAAAAAGTTGGGTTGGAAAGCCTTTATAAATGGAGAAACATTTGCAAAAGTTTTACAAAACCAAAATGTATTTTATATTTGGATAGGTGCCTGTGTTTTTGCGTTTACAATTAGGCTAATTGTTATCATTGATGGTTATAGAAAAAGTATAATAAAATTCGGTAAAGAAAACTTTCATGTAAATATCATAACATTTTATTCTACAAGAATAGTTTCAACTATAACAAGGGTGTTGTTTTTTTCGTTTTTAGGACTTGTAGTTTCCTCATCAGGAATTAATTACTTGTTTAAACAAGATTTTTTAAGTGTTGCCGGAGAAAGATTAACTCAATATGTAAGCAACAATTTTCCAACCCTTTTTAATGTAAGTAATTATTGGATCGCATTATTTTTAACAATTATTTTTATTGGGCTTCCGGGTTATATTATCCATTATTTATGTCATAAATACAGACTAATGTGGTTATTGTTTCATAAGCCGCATCACGCACCAACCATTTTGAATCCTTTAGCAATGCCACCAACAGTAATTTTTGAATTTTTATTGCTTTTGCCTGCCGCTTTAATTGGTGTTTTTGTTTCAAAGCTTTTTTATACTGAGCCATTAATTGTTGAAACCAGTATTTGGATTATTGCAGGCTATGGACTTGAAGTATTAAACCACTCGGAAGTGCATTATGAGTTTGCCTATAAAAATTTCTTTATAAGAAACCTTTGCAGGTTGTTTGGAGACAAAGGTGTTTACCACATGATGCATCATTCATCGCACGAAAGCGATTTAAATATTAATTTATCTGAAGGACCTTTTCATATTTGGGATAGAATTTTTGGCACTTATAAAAAACCATACCCCACGCCATCTAAAGCAGGTTTGCATAAAAATCCACAAATACAATTAAATCCTTTAAAAATTATTTATTCCGGTTTATTACAAATATTGTTCGAACTCGAACACAACAAAGGTTTTAAAACAAAATTAAAAATTTTATTTGGCACAGTTTATTACACACCTCCCATTACAAAAGATTTTTTGATAAAAGAAAAGAGCAACTAAATATTAACTCTTATGTAATTTTATAAACGGTAGGGTACACGGCCAGTAATACTGCGTCCAAGAGTAATTTCATCGGCATATTCAAGCTCCCCGCCAATAGAAATTCCTTTGCTTATGGTTGTAATTTTAGTACCAACAGGCGCAAGTTGTTTACTTATGTAAAATACTGTTGTGTCGCCTTCAACCGTTGCGCTTAAAGCCATTATTACTTCGCTTACTTGATTTTGTTTTACCCTGTTTAATAAACTTTCAATTTGCAACATATCAGGACCAATTCCACCAACCGGATTTATTAAGCCGCCAAGTACATGATACATTCCATTGTATTGAGCAGTATTTTCTATGGCCATTACATCTCTTAAATCCTCAACCACACAAATGGTTGCGGCATCGCGTTTTGGGTTATTGCAAATATTACAAATATCATGGTCGCTTACATTGTGGCATACTTTGCAATATTTTATATCCTTACTAAGTTTAATTATAGCATTTCCAAGTCTTTCTACATCAATTATTTGTTGTTTCAATAAAAATAAAACCATACGCAATGCCGATTTTTTTCCAATGCCCGGAAACTTCGATAATTCATTAACGGCCTCTTCTATCAGTTGCGAAGGAAAATTCATCGTTCAAAAGTATTTATAATGTATTAAACATTATTAACTTTTAATTAAGCATTTGGTTCAAACCAAGCACAATCTTTTATTTGTGTGATGAACCTTGAAAATATTTGTAAGCAAACTATTGATATAGCTAAAAAGGCTGGAAATTTTATTAAAAAAGAAAGCGAAGCATTTAATAAAGATGCTGTTGAAATAAAGAGCTTTAATCAACTGGTAAGTTACGTTGATAAAACAAGCGAAGAAATATTGGTTGACGGTTTGAGCCAGATATTGCCAGAGGCCGGCTTTATTACAGAAGAAAACACCATTGCTTCTCTTGAAAAAGTATATATGTGGGTAATTGACCCGCTTGATGGAACAACAAATTTTGTGCATCAAATTCCGGTATACAGCATTAGTATTGGATTGTTGCATCATAGAAAACCGGTTGTTGGGGTAGTTTACGAAATTAACCGAAACGAAATGTTTTATGCCTGGAAAAACGGAGGCGCTTTTTTAAATGGAAATAAAATATTAGTTAAACAAAACTATGAACTAAAGAAAGCTTTGCTCGCAACGGGTTTTCCATATTACGATTTTGATATTATGGATAACTATCTTACAGCATTAAAATATTTAATGAGCCATACACAAGGTATGCGTAGAATGGGCAGCGCTGCCGTTGATTTAGCTTATACTGCTTGTGGCCGATTTGACGGTTTTTTTGAATACGGCTTAAGCCCCTGGGATGTTGCAGCAGGCGTTTGTTTAATTGAAGAAGCCGGAGGGATAGTTAAAGATTTTAATGGTGGCGATGATTATATTTTTGGCCGAACCATTTTAGGATCAAGCAGTAATATTTATAACCAATTTTCAGAAGTTATAAAAAATTCATTTTCCATGAAGAAATAATTTCTTAACAAAAAATCTTGTATTTTATTAATCAAAAACTACATTGCAAATTCATTTAAAATTAACAAACATGAAAAAACAAGTACTATCAGCAATTTTTATTGTGTGTTCGTTTGCACTGAGCGCACAATATTATTATGTACCTTATGCAATTGGTCAAAACCCGGGAAACCTAAACCAGGAAGGAGAAAATCCTGCTAGTTTATTAACCGGCTGGACGAGCGTTTGGAGCGGAGACGCAACCGCAAACCCACAGTTTTCGAGTAATATTACCATACCATTTGCATTTAATTTTAATGGCACAAACTACACAACCTGCAAAGCATCAAACACCGGTTTTGTTACTTTTGATGTAGCCGCAACAACTACACTTGCTTATGGCAACAGTTCTCTTCCTTCAACTGCAGTTTCAAACAATTCTGTGTGCTTTTTAGGGGTTAAACCTTCATCGTGGACAAGCGGAACAACAACTTACCGCAGCACCATAATTACTAAAACATTCGGCACAGCCCCTAATCGCCAGTTTTGGATTCAGTTCAACTTTTTTAGTGAACCAAATGTAGATAAAGGCTGGACGTATTGGGCTGTAGTGCTTGAGGAAACAACAAACAAAGTTTACATAGTAGATATGAAAACACTTTGTGTTAATTCTGCCGGATCTCTTTGTAATGGAAATGTTAAAATCTCGGCAGGAATTCAAGTTGATGGCACTACGGCTTATACAATTGATGGTTCACCAAATTTAGCAGCCAATAATAATTCGACAAATCTTTTTACTGCCGAAGACAATAAATTTTATGAATTTATAAGAGGCACTCAACCAGATTTTGACCTTGCTGCCGATAGGGTTTTAATGCTTCCTGATTTTGCTTTAACACAAGGAAGTGCGGATATAAAACTACGCGTTTACAATACAGGTAAAATAGCCATTAATAATTTAAACTTTAATTACAGCATTAACGGAGGTACGGCAGTAACCAAACAAATTTCAGGCTTAAATATTGCAAAATTTACATTTGCAGAACTTACTCACCCTGATAAATTTACACCTTCTGCTACTGGAACATACAATATTAAAATTTGGGCTTCAGATTTAAACGGAAATCCAGATGGCAATAACCTGAATGATACTGCTAATTTTACTTTAAAAGTTTGGGATGATTTTGTGCCGCGAAAATCGTTACACGAAGTTTTTACTTCATCAACATGCCCTCCTTGTAAACCGGGTAATGAAAGACTTGAACAGGTTTATGCCGGAAACGAAAACAAATATACCACCATAAAATACCAATATTATTTTCCAAGTTTGGGTGACCCGTATTTTACCCCCGAATGCGATACAAGAGCAAGCTATTATGGTGGCGTAAACAGTGTACCAAGGTTATTTGTTGACGGGCAATGGAACAATAATCCAAGTGGCTACACAAAAGATATTTTTAGCAGTTTTCAGTCAAAACCATCATTTGTAAAAATTGAAGCAACACAGGTTTTAAACCCAGCAGATAAATCAATTACCATAAATGCTAAAGTAACTCCATTAATAGATTTTCCGGCAGGTACCTATCGTTTAAGATATGCAATTGTTGAACGACAAACTAGAAATAACGTAAAAACAAACGGAGAAACAACCTTTAATCATGTAATGAAAAAAATGCTTCCCAATCCTACAGGTGTTGTAATGACCATGCCTGCTAAAGGTTCAACTTTCGAAAATTCACAATCGTTTACTTTTCCGGGCAATTATCGTTTGCCTGCAAATGCAAGAGCTAACTCATCATCGGCTGCAACCGGAACCAATTATACAGGCATAAATCTGGCAACAGAACATAGCGTAGAAGAATTTTCGGATTTAATTGGTGTGGTATTCTTACAAAATGATGCTACAAAAGAAGTATTACAATCTGAATGGTCATCAACAAATTGGGCTACTTCTACTCAAAACATTCAGGTGGCACAAATGGGTATTACCATTTATCCAAATCCAACAAATCAATCGTTTACCATTCAGGTTAATGAATTATATCAATCGGCAAATCTTCAAATTGTTATTACCGATATTAACGGCAAACAAGTTTTTATTGGTTCAACCAGCCTCATAAACAATGGCCAAATAGATTGCAGCCACTTAAACAACGGTTTGTATTTTGTTACAATTTCAAATGGCGAAAGTTCAACCACCCAAAAGTTAATTATAGCTAAATAAAATAATTGTTGAAAAAACTTAAACCTCTGTAAAACATTGCTTTTGCAGAGGTTTTTTATTGTTTGTAATTTTTCCGGCTTTCAATTTTTTGCTTTTGCCTTTCAATTATTAAATCGGCTAATGCGGGTGCAATATCTTTGGGGTTTTGTAAATCAAATAAACCTTTAACCTTTTGCTCATTTACATCAATTCTATATAAAATTGCCCAAAGCCTTTCCATATTATTTAACAATAAGTATATCAATACATTGGTAAGTTCGTTTTTCAAAGCGGCTTCGGTTTCAAATTCCCTTATTTCAAAATCTTTATCAAGCATTTGGGCTAAGGTTTGTAACTCTTTGTTCATTGTTTTGTTTTATTGGTTGAACCTATGCAATATAGAGCTAAAAATACTAAATTGCGGCCGCTTTTTATAAAAGCAAAAAGTATAATTCTTTGAACCAAAATAAATAATATGGCATTTGATATCGAAATGATTAAAAAAGTGTATGCTGAACTACCAGCGAAAGTAGAAGCTGCACGAAAATTAGTAGGTCGTCCGCTTACACTTACTGAAAAAATACTTTACGCTCACTTACACAAAGATCAAAAAGCAGAAGTATTTGAAAGAGGAAAATCTTATGTTGATTTTGCACCGGATAGAGTAGCAATGCAAGATGCAACAGCACAAATGGCTTTGTTGCAGTTTATGCAATCCGGTCGTCCTAAAGTTGCAGTACCTTCTACTGTTCATTGCGATCACTTAATTACTGCTCAGGTAGGTGCAAAGCAAGATTTGGAAATTGCAAATAAAGAAAGTAAAGAAGTGTATGATTTTCTTGCTTCTGTTTCTAATAAATATGGTATTGGTTTCTGGAAACCTGGTGCAGGTATTATTCACCAGGTTGTTTTAGAAAACTATGCATTCCCCGGAGGTATGATGATAGGTACCGATTCTCACACAGTAAATGCCGGTGGTTTAGGTATGATAGCTATTGGTGTGGGTGGAGCCGATGCTTGTGATGTAATGGCAGGTTTGGCATGGGAATTAAAAATGCCTAAATTAATTGGTATTAAACTCACCGGAAAACTTAACGGATGGACAGCTCCTAAAGATGTTATCTTAAAAGTTGCAGGTATATTAACTGTAAAGGGTGGTACCGATGCGGTTGTAGAATATTTTGGTGAAGGAGCAGTAGCAATGAGCTGTACCGGTAAAGGTACAATATGTAATATGGGAGCAGAAATTGGTGCTACTACATCTACATTCGGATACGATGAAAGTATGGAGCGTTATTTAAGAGCTACAGGTAGAGCTGATGTGGCAGAATTAGCAAATGCTGTTAAAGAACATTTAACTGCCGATCCTGAAGTATATGCAAATCCCGAAAAATATTTCGATCAGGTAATTGAAATTAATTTATCAGAATTAGAACCACACTTAAATGGTCCGTTTACTCCGGATTTAGCAACTCCTATTTCAAAAATGAAAGAAGCTGCTGCGGCAAATGGATGGCCAACTAAAGTTGAAGTAGGTTTAATAGGTTCTTGTACCAACTCTTCATACGAAGATATTTCACGTGCTGTTAGTTTAGCTAAACAAGTAGCCGAGAAAAATTTAAAAACCAAAGCAGAATTTACCATTACTCCGGGTTCTGAGCAAGTACGTTACACCATTGAAAGAGATGGTTTTTTAGAAACTTTTGATAAAATTGGAGCAAAAGTATTTGCAAATGCCTGCGGGCCATGCATTGGTATGTGGAATAGAATGGGTGCTGAAAAGCAGGAAAAAAATACCATTGTTCACTCCTTTAACAGAAACTTTGCTAAACGTGCCGATGGTAACCCTAATACCTATGCATTTGTGGCATCTCCTGAATTAGTAACAGCTTTGGCTATTGCAGGGGATTTAACATTTAATCCATTAACAGATACATTAACCAACGAAAAAGGTGAGCAGGTAAAATTAGATCCACCAAGTGGTGATGAATTACCTAAAAAAGGTTTTGCTGTAGAAGATGCAGGATATCAGGCTCCTGCAGAAGATGGAAGTAATGTTACAGTAGCAGTATCGCCAACATCTGATCGTTTGCAATTATTAGAACCATTCCCGGCTTGGGAAGGCACTGATTTAAAAGGATTAAAACTTTTAATTAAAGCCAAAGGAAAATGTACTACCGATCATATTTCTATGGCAGGCCCTTGGTTAAAGTATCGTGGCCACTTAGATAATATTTCTAATAATATGTTGATTGGAGCCGTTAACTTTTTTAACGAAAAAACTGACAGTGTTAAAAACCAATTGACAGGAGCTTACGAAAGTGTACCAAAAGTACAGCGTCAATACAAAGCCAATGGCATTGGTTCTATTGTTGTAGGTGACGAAAACTATGGCGAAGGTTCATCGCGCGAGCATGCAGCTATGGAACCACGTCACTTAGGTGTGCGTGCCGTATTGGTAAAATCATTTGCACGTATTCACGAAACTAACTTAAAGAAACAGGGAATGCTGGCACTAACATTTGCCAATAAAGCTGATTACGATAAAATTCAGGAAGATGATACCATTGATATAATCGGCTTATCAAGCTTTACTACGGGAGTATCTTTAACATTGGTATTAAACCATGCTGATGGAAGCAAAGAGGAAATTAAAGCTAACCACAGTTACAACGCTCAGCAAATTGAATGGTTTAAAGCCGGTGGAGCTTTAAATATTATCAGAGCTAGTGTGAAGGCTTAATAAATTCTTAATAAAAAAGCCGACTCATAAAAGCATGAGTCGGCTTAAAATATAAAATCAATAAAAAAATTACGACCTATTACTTGCAAGTTCAGCGGCTATGTAATCGCGGTTCATGCGAGCAATATGTGTAAGCGATATTTGTTTAGGGCATTCTGCGCTACAAGCACCCGTATTTGTACATGCACCAAACCCTTCTGCATCCATTTGAGCAACCATGTTCAATACTCTTTGATCGCGTTCCGGTTGTCCTTGAGGCAATAATGCAAGTTGAGAAACTTTGGCAGAAACAAAAAGCATGGCGCTTGCATTTTTACAAGCAGCCACACAAGCACCACAACCTATACAAGCAGCAGCGGCAAAAGCTTCATCTGCATCTTCTTTTGGAATAGGAATGGCATTGGCATCTTGCGCATTTCCGGTATTTACACTTATAAATCCTCCGGCAGAAATAATTCTGTCAAAAGCACTTCTGTCAACAACTAAATCTTTAATTACAGGAAACGGTGCAGCCCTCCAGGGTTCAACAACAATTGTATCTCCATTTTTAAAACTACGCATATGCAACTGGCAGGTGGTAACTCCTTGCTTTGGCCCATGCGGTCTTCCGTTTATAAACATGCTGCACATTCCACAAATACCCTCTCTACAGTCGTGATCAAATGCAACCGGGTCTTTACCCTCGTTTATCAATTTTTCATTTAATACATCAAACATTTCAAGAAAAGACATATCTGTGCTAACGCCAGGCATATCATAGTCTTCAAAGTGTCCTTTGTCTTTAGCGTTTTTCTGACGCCAAACTTTTAATTTTACGTTTATATTGTTTTCGCTCATGGCAATAATTTTTTATTTGTACGAACGTTGTGCTATTTTAATATTTTCATAAACCAAATCTTCCTTGTGTAATTCCCAGCTACCGGTACCTTTGCTTTCCCAGGCAAACACGCATTTATATTTTTCATCATCTCTCATCGCTTCTCCGTCTTCGGTTTGGTATTCTTCTCTAAAGTGTCCTCCGCAACTTTCATTGCGCTCAAGGGCATCTAAACACATTAATTCACCAAGTTCCAAAAAGTCTGAAACGCGACCTGCTTTTTCAAGCTCTGGATTAAGGCCGTCTGCTTCTCCCGGAACTCTAACATTGCTCCAAAATTCTTCACGCAAAGCCCTGATTTCTTCAATGGCTTGTTTTAAACCTTCGGCATTACGGGCCATTCCGCATTTATCCCACATAATCTTACCAAGGCGCTTATGAAAATAATCAACGGTTTTTGTTCCTTTAATGCTAAGCAGTTTGTTTATTTTTTCCTGAACCGATTTTTCAGCTTCAACAAAAGCTTCATGGTCGGTTGATATTGGTTTTGTTCTTATTTCATTGCTTAAATAAACACCAATAGTATATGGAATAACAAAGTATCCATCTGCTAATCCTTGCATTAATGCAGAAGCACCAAGTCGGTTTGCACCATGATCGCTAAAATTGGCTTCACCCAAAGCATACAAGCCGGGTACAGTTGTCATTAAATTGTAATCAACCCAAAGGCCACCCATGGTGTAATGCACGGCAGGGTATATCTGCATAGGATTTTCATATGGATTTACACCTGTAATTTGCTCATACATATCAAATAGGTTTCCATATTTTTCTTTTACTACCTCTTTTCCAAACTCGTACAATTGCTGCTCGGTTGGGTTTTCAATTCCACGTTTTGTTGCTTCAACCTTACCATATTTATATTTCATGTTATAAGCAAAATCTAAAAATACGGCTTCACCTGTTTTATTAACTCCAAAACCTGCATCGCAACGTTCTTTTGCTGCTCGGCTTGCAACGTCCCTAGGTACAAGGTTTCCGAAGGCGGGGTATCTTCTTTCTAAATAATAGTCGCGGTCTTCTTCTTTTATATCGTTAGGGTTTAATTTACCAGCTCTAATAGCTTCAGCGTCTTCTAATTTTTTTGGTACCCAAATTCTACCGTCATTACGTAAACTTTCGCTCATTAGTGTAAGTTTACTTTGGTGATCGCCACTTACGGGAATACAAGTTGGGTGTATTTGTGTAAAACACGGATTGCCAAACATTGCACCTTTTTTGTGTGCTTTCCAAGCGGCTGTTACGTTGCTTCCCATTGCATTGGTTGAAAGGAAAAATACATTACCGTATCCGCCACTGCAAAGTAATACAGCATGTCCGAAATGTCGTTCTAGTTTTCCGGTTGTAAGATCGCGTGCAATAATACCACGGCATTTGCCATCAATATTAACAATATCAAGCATTTCGTGGCGAGCAAACATTTTTACGGCACCCATACCTACTTGGCGTTGAAGTGCAGAATATGCACCCAATAATAATTGCTGACCAGTTTGTCCGGCTGCATAAAATGTACGTTGAACTTGTGTACCCCCAAAACTTCTATTGCTAAGCAATCCTCCATACTCGCGGGCAAATGGTACACCCTGCGCCACACATTGATCTATGATATTTGCACTTACTTCGGCAAGGCGATAAACATTAGCTTCTCGAGCGCGATAATCGCCACCTTTAATAGTGTCATAAAACAATCTGTAAACGCTGTCTCCATCGTTTTGATAGTTTTTTGCAGCGTTTATACCTCCTTGAGCGGCAATACTATGCGCCCTTCGGGCGCTATCTTGAAAACAAAATACTTTAACTTTATAACCAAGCTCGGCAAGCGAAGCTGCGGCTGATGCTCCGGCCAAACCCGAACCAACAATTATTATTTCAATACTTCTTTTGTTTGCCGGATTTACCAATGGAACGGTAGAACGATATTTTGTCCATTTTTGTTCTAGTGGTCCTTCCGGAATTTTAGCGTCTAATTTTGGTAATGTTGCCATAGTGTTCTATTGGTTCAATAAAAATTATTTAAAAAAGAAATATAAAGGCATTGCTGCAAATGAAGCAGGTATAGCAATGCTAAAAACCCAAATTCCTAAAAAATGTATTATGCCATTGTATTTTTTGTGGTTTAACCCCAGGCTTTGAAAAGCGCTTTTAAAACCATGATATAAATGGAATGATATTGCAAACATGCTGAATAGGTAAATTAGAACAAGATACCACTCTTTAAACTCTTGGCTTACTTCTTGATACAAATTTTTAACAATGGTAATTTTATTAAAACCATCTATGCTTTCTTCCATTTTTGTTGCCATAACAAAATCTGACGGCATTTCTTCTATGTTTATCAAATCACCTGTTCTTAAATCGGTTACATAACGAGTGTAAGGAATGTGTCCAAACTTATATTGATACCAAAAATCGCTCATGTGTACTACAATAAAAACAAGAATTACAGTACCTAATATTCCCATGTTGCGGCTTGTCCAGTGGCTGTTTGATGTACCGTTGTAAACAGCATACCTAACAGGACGCGCTTTTTGATTTTTGTATGCAAGGTAAATGCCTTTGAAAGCATGAAATAATATAGTGGCATACAAAAGATATGATACTGTTTTTATTAGTGGGTTGGTTGTCATAAAAACAGCATATTTATTAAATGCCAAACCCGAATCTGAATAAAACAGTTGCAAATTTCCAATCATATGAACAATCAGAAACGAGCATAAAAATAAGCCCGTTAGAGACATGATGATTTTTTTGCCTAGCGATGAAGAAAACATTTTACTTACCCAATTCATATTGTATGTAGTTGTATTAAAATTGCGTGCGAAATTATAATTAACCTTTGTTTATCAAACCCAAACTTTTAAGTTTTTTACCAAATCGTTTATTTGGATTGATTCTAAACTACGTTATTGGCTCACACTATATTTTTAACTGATATGAAATTATATTGTTTAAAAATTAGTTATTTAAAAATAAATTTTGACAATTGAATAAATAAAATTGTTTATTTCAAATTTCTAAAATCGTTGCAGCTAAACAATAACATGTTATTTTTGCAATATGGAAATAAACGGCAAAGTATTAACTATTTTACCAATAGTTAAAGGACAAGGAAAAAATGGAGAGTGGAAAAAACAGGATTTTGTAATACAAACAGAGAGCCAATATCCAAAAAGTGTATGCTTTAGTATTTGGGGTGATAAAATTGACCAAAACCCTTTTGCCGTTGGCGATATGGTTACAGTATTTTTTGAACCGGAAAGCCGTGAATACAATGGAAAATGGTACACCGAATTACGTTCGTGGAGGGTTTCTAAAACAACAGAAAAACCTCAAACCGCTTCTTCTGCCGGTGAAAATTTTACACCATCAAACGAGCAGCCTGTTAGCTTTGATGAGTCGTCAGACGATTTGCCCTTTTAGACTTTCGGCAACAGCTATAGCACAGTTTTCGCCATCCATAGCTGCGCTTACAATTCCTCCGGCATAGCCGGCGCCCTCGCCACAAGGATACAGTCCTTTTATTTGTATATGCTCAAAACTTTCTTTGTTGCGCGGAATCCTCACAGGAGAAGATGTTCTACTTTCGGTTGCCAAAACAACTGCATCGTTTGTAAGATAACCTTTTAGCTTTTTGCCAAATGCTTTAAAACCTTCTTTCAATCTAAGCGAAATAAAATCGGGCAAAATTTCATTTAAGTTTCTACTTACAGTTCCTGGAAGGTAAGAGTTTTCAGGTATGCTTTGGCTGTTTTTGTTGTTTACAAAATCAACCAAACGTTGTGCAGGGGCTTTTAAACTTTTATCGCCTAAGTTAAAACAGGCTTGCTCTACCTGTTGCTGAAATGCCATGGCTGCCAAAGGGCCAAATTTTTCAAACAGTTTATAATCTTTTGGTTCAACACTAACCACAATGCCACTGTTAGCAAATGGATTGTTACGCTTACTTGGGCTCCAGCCGTTTACTACAATTTCTCCTGGGGCTGTCATAGCGGGTGCAATAATTCCACCGGGACACATACAAAAACTAAAAACACCTTTTCCCATTACTTGCTCAACAAGGCTGTAACTGGCTGCCGGCAAATAATCGGGGCGAACAGGGCATTTGTACTGAATGCTGTCAATAAGGTCCTGATGGTGCTCAACCCTTACACCAAGCGCAAATGGTTTTGCTTCAATGGTTATGTGGTTTTTGTACAGCAACTCAAAAATATCGCGGGCGCTGTGTCCGGTTGCCAGTATTATTCTATTAAATTTATAATTTGTTGAACCAACGCTAAGTCCGGTTATCTTTTGGTTTTGATGAGTAATATCGGTTACCTGAGCATTAAAGTGAATTTCACCACCAAAATGCAAAATGGTTTGCCTTATGCCTGCAATTATTTGTGGCAGTTTGTTGGTACCAATATGTGGATGGCTTTGATAAAGAATATTATCGTTAGCACCGTGTTTTACCAACAGTTTTAAAATGCGGTTTACATTGCCACGTTTACTGCTTCGAGTGTATAATTTTCCATCACTGTATGTCCCAGCTCCACCTTCGCCAAAACAATAATTACTATTTGGGTTAACTGTGTTGTGTTTAGTAATATTAGCCAAATCTCTTCTTCTGTCTTTTACATCTTTACCGCGTTCAAAAACTATGGGCTTCAGGCCAAGTTCTAAACATTTTAATGCAGCAAAGTATCCTGCCGGGCCGGCACCAATTATGGCAACTTCTGGCGAGTGGTTTACTTGTTTAAAATCAAAATCTAAATTTTCGGGTATTATAGGTTCTCCAATAAATAATTTTAATGTAAGGTTTAGTTTTATTGGTTGTTTGCGTGCATCAAAACTTTGTTTAAGGTATGTAAATCCAAATAATTCGTTTTGCGAAATGCCTGCATTATTACATATAATTTTTTTTAATTCATTTTCGTCAGTTGCCTGATGTGGCAGTAAAGTGAGAGATATTTCTTTAATCATGTCAGGTTTTTATCCTAAAAATTATTTAAAAGTAAATGTAGCGTTCAAAAACCCCAATAAACTAATCGTTTAAAAGAAGTTTAAAGTAAAACAATGGGTTTCTTAGTTTTGCCCTAAGATCAAGGTCTTCAAACATGCAACTTATGGTTTCGCGCAGGGCCTTGTTTTTATGTGCTTTATTAACAACAAAGTTAAATAGCCATTTGTATTTTACTAATTTTTGCATGGTATGGCTTAGTTTTAGTTCATCCCACTGGCGGTTGTAAAAGGCTTTGTCGTAAGCCGCGTTAAATGCAGCAGAATAGTTATTAGCTTCAATGCAATTTTTTATGTGATTGGCAGCAAGCATACCGCTGTACATAGCATTGCCAATTCCTTCACCTGTAAATGGGTCAATAAGGCTGGCAGCATCGCCTACTAATAAAAAGTTATCGCCACTAATTTTTCGTTGTTTTGAACCAAGCGGCAAACCCCAACCCATAATTTTTCCTTGCAACTGAGCATTAGCAAATCTGTGTTTAATATTTGGATTTTGCTGAATGGCTCGCAGCATATCCTGCTTAAGGTTAATGCGTTTTTTGCTAACTGTATCGCTAAGCATTCCTGCACCAACATTGGCAAGGCCGTTAGTTAAAGGAAAAATCCAAAAATAACCCGGTAGCAGTTCTTCTAAAAAATGAAGCTCGATAAAGTTTTGAGGATGTAAATCGGCTACATTGCTGTAGTATGCTCTTAAGCCTGCACAATAGTGTTTGTTTTCTTTTCTAATATCAGAAAAAGTTTTAGCAACAATACTTCTATCGCCTTCTGCCCCTACAATTAGTTTACAAGATTTTTCTATGGCTTTCCCATTATAATTATATGTGTAATTAATTATATTTCCATTTTTCGAAAGCCCCGTTAATTCTGCACCCTCAATAATATTTGCATAATTTTTATCTAAGCTTTTAAACAATTCATTATCGTGGTGTAATCGTTTGCTTATAAAACCAGGAGCGTGTTTTTCGTTACTTAAATCAGATTTAAATGGAATATCTATTGATTTTCCGTTTGGTGCAACAAATTTTACCCCATAACTTGGCAAGAAAATATCATTGCTTTGCTGGTATTGCATTACCAAATTTTCATTTAGTTGTTTTAATACATAAACAACTTTTCCGCTAAGAGCATCGCCACATACTTTATCTCTCGGAAAAACAGCCTTATCAATAATTGTGTGTGGTATATGTAGCTTTGAAAGAAATAGAGAAACAGCACAACCTCCCGGCCCCGCACCAACTATAACAATATCTTCGTAATTTATCAAAAGTTTATTTATTTTTTAATGCGCAATTATAGTGTATATATTTTAGTTTAGGAGTTATTGCATCGGCTGTTTTAAATGGTTTTTTCCATAAATTAAAAAGATTAAAATATCATCAAATTGTATATCAAACACAATAACAATAGCTTTACAAACGATTTTATGCCATTATGGCAATTGGCTTAATTTTTGTTAATATTGTAAAATTACTAATGAACCCTTTTGCCGATTTTAATATTAACAGTAAAACGTGGATTTATGCTGCCGATAGGTTGCTAAACGAAACCGAAAGTAAAGATATAAATAAAATTTTAAACGAGTTTACTTTGGGTTGGAAAGCACACGAATTACCATTAAAAGCCAAAGCGCAAGTTTTTTATAATGCCATATTGGTAATAATGGTTGATGAAAACTACAATACTGTTAGCGGTTGTGGAATAGACAAGAGTGTATCTACAATAAAAAATATTGGAGAAAAATATCATGTAAACTTTTTTAATAGGTTGCTTATACATATTTTAATAGATGATAAAATTAAAATATACAACACATTACAACTAAAATATGCAATAAGAAGTAGTGAAGTAAATTCTAATAGTTTGGTTTTAAACACAATGGTTCAAAACAAAAAAATGTTTGAAAATCAATTATTCATAAAACTAAGCGAAAGTTGGGCAGGTAAATATTTGGTTCAAACAGCTTAATACAAAACAATTTTACATTACAACTTTTATAAATAACATAAGCATAGATATAACTAACAAATGAACAACGAAGAGAAAAGTAAAAAATTAAAACCTAAAGTTCCGCAAGTTCCTAAATTTAACTTTTATTGGATATATGCCATTGTATTGGTAATATTTATTGCCATACAATTTATGCCACACGATGTAGCATTAAAAACCACTAAAATAGAGTTTATAAATAAAATGGTATTAAGCCACGATGTAGAAAAAGTGGTGGTAGTAAACAAAGAAAGAGCAGAAATTTATCTTAAGAAGGAAGCACTAAAAAACGAAAAGTATAAGGATTTGAATAATCGAGGATTTATGGGAAGTGAAGTTGGTCCGCATTATTATTTTGAAATAGGAGATGTAAACAGTTTTGAAACCGATTTGCGTAATACGCAGAAAGATTTTAGTGCTAATGAGCAAATACCGGTAGAGTATGTTACACAAAGAAATTATTTGGGCGATATAATTGGTTGGTTATTGCCATTTGTGTTGCTAATAGGCTTGTGGATGTTTATTTTTAGAAGAATGAGCGGAGGAGGGGCCGGGCCGGGAACTCAAATTTTTAATATAGGAAAAAGCAAAGCACAACTTTTTGATAAAGACACCCATGTAAAAGTTACTTTTAAAGATGTTGCCGGATTAGACGAGGCAAAAGTAGAAGTAATGGAAATAGTTGACTTTTTAAAGAACCCCAAAAAATATACAACATTGGGCGGTAAAATACCAAAAGGCGCGTTGCTTGTTGGCCCTCCGGGTACCGGAAAAACTTTGTTGGCAAAAGCAGTGGCTGGCGAAGCCGGTGTGCCTTTTTTCTCTCTATCAGGATCTGATTTTGTTGAAATGTTTGTAGGTGTTGGCGCTAGTCGTGTTAGAGATTTGTTTAGGCAAGCAAAGGAAAAAGCACCTTGTATAATTTTTATTGACGAAATTGATGCCGTAGGAAGAGCAAGAGGAAAAACACTGGTTCAAGGCGGAAATGATGAGCGAGAAAATACCCTTAACCAATTGCTTACCGAAATGGATGGATTTGCAACTGATTTGGGAGTAATTATTTTGGCAGCTACCAATAGGCCTGATATTTTAGATTCTGCTTTGTTGCGCCCGGGTAGGTTCGATAGGCAAATATCAATTGACCGCCCTGATTTAAAAGGCAGAGAAGAAATATTTAAAGTTCACCTTAAACCATTAAAACTATCTAACGATGTTGACCCTAAAAAACTTGCCATACATACTGCGGGTTTTGCAGGAGCCGATATTGCAAACGTTTGTAACGAGGCAGCTTTGATTGCAGCAAGAAAAAACAAACAACAAGTAGAATTACAAGATTTTAATGATGCTATTGACCGTGTAATAGGTGGACTTGAAAAGAAAAATAAATTGATAAGTGCTGATGAAAAACAAATAATTGCATACCACGAAAGCGGCCATGCAATTGCAGGCTGGTTTTTAGAAGGTGTTGACCCGCTTGTAAAAGTTAGCATTGTACCAAGAGGTGTTGCTGCTCTTGGCTATGCACAATATTTGCCCAAAGACCAGTATTTATATACAACAGAGCAACTTAAAAACATGATGTGTATGACCCTTGGAGGAAGAGTAGCAGAAGATATTGTTTTTGGTAAAGTAAGTACAGGCGCACAAAACGATTTAGAGCGCATTACTAAAATGGCTTATGGTATGGTAACCGTTTATGGCATGAACAGTAAAATAGGCAATGTAAGTTTTTATGATGCCAACCAAGAGTATGGTTTTACAAAACCTTACAGCGATAAAACTGCCGAAATGATTGACATTGAAGTTCGCAACCTAATTGATGAGTGCTACAATAAAACCAAGCAACTATTAACCGAAAAGCGCGACAAACTTGAAGAACTTGCACAACTGCTTCTTAAAAAAGAAATTCTACTTCAAAACGATATTGAAGAAGTTTTAGGCAAAAGACCTTTTGATAAGCAAGAAGAAACAATTGAAGATGAACCAAAAGAAAATGTTCCGGTTGTTGAACCTTTAGCAAACGAAACACAAGAAAATAAAACAGTTGCTTAATAAAAGCGAACTATGTTTTTTATTCATTCATCTTTAAAAAACTCTGTAAATCTTTATTTGCACCATACAAAACCAAAATATCATTTGGCTCAAGAATTGAGTCGGCAGATGCTACACCTTGTACACGCTCTTCGGTTTTAGATTTTCCAAAAAGGCTTTTAACTTCAACTCGCTTTATAATTGTAAGCACCAATAAATTATATTTACGTTTAAAGCCAATTTCGCGAACTGTTTGTCCAATGTACTCTTTAGGAACGTTTGCTTCTATAATGCTGTAATCTTCATTCAATTCATACGAATCAACAACATTTGAAATGCATAATTTCTTTGCCCAGCGCTCTGCTGTTTCCTCTTCGGGGTGAACAATTTCATCAACACCAATGGCTTGTAATACCTTTTCGTGCAAGGGGTTAATAGCTCTGCTTATTAATCGTTTTACTTCAAAATTTTTAAAAATTGCAGTTGCCATAAGGTTTGCTCCCTGGTCTTCGCCAATGGCGACAATTACAATATCGGTATCTTTTAGAGGCAGGCCCGAAACAGTAAATTCATCGGTAGCATCCATACAAATGGTGTGCGAAATTTTTTCTTTATACATATCTACCTTTGCCATGCTGTTATCTATAGCAATAACCTCATTGCCCTGAGCTGTAAGTTTTTGTGCTAATGAGGCTCCAAAGTTTCCTAAGCCTGCAATTATGTATTTCATATTTAGTTTATGGTTATTTCTTCTTTTGGATATTGATAATATTTATATTTGGTTTTAATAAAAACAGCTATAACAAGCGATAGCATACTTATACGACCAATAAACATAATAACAATAATTATAAATTTTCCGGCTATGCTTAAATTGGCTGTTATACCAAGGCTTAAACCCACGGTACTATAAGCCGAAAAACACTCAAATGCAATTTGCAAAAGAGTTTTATCACCATCTGTGTATGTTAAAAAAATAATTCCCAAACCAATAACAAAAAATGATAAAGTTATTATGGCAAAAGCCCTTTTTACTGATATTTCAGCAATTTCTCGTCTAAAAATTTCAATTCTTGTTTTTCCTTTAGCAATACTTAAAATGTTTAAAATTGCTATTCCAAACGTGCTGGTTTTAATACCGCCACCGGTTGATTGAGGTGATGCACCAATCCACATAAGCAGCATTACCAGCATGATAGTTGAAAATTTTAATGCTGACATATGAATATTATTAAATCCGGCAGTTCGGGGTGTTGTGGCACCAAATAATGCTCCAACTATTTTACCTGCAAAGCTGTGTTCGGTTAATGTATTGTTGTGTTCGAGCAATAAAAAAACACAAAAAGAAATTATTGTTATAGATAGCGTTGTAATTAAATTTAGCCGGCTGTTTAGGTTTAGCACCCATGGCTTATAAACTGTTTGTTTTTTTTTGAGTGCAACTATAACCATGAATTTATACTTTATGTATTTAATGATGTTTACTACAATCGGAAACCCAAGTCCACCAAAAACAAAAGTAAAAACTATAACTAACTGAAGGGCATAATTAAACTTAACACTATTTTCATACAGACCATTGGTAAAAGTAGAAAAACCTGCATTGCAAAAAGCCGAAATCGAATGAAAAATGGCAAAAAACAACCTTTCTGAATTATTGCCAAAAATGCTTTTTGTAACAGAAAAATAAATTAAAACTGCAGCAAAAAACTCAATGCCAACAGTTATAATTATAATATTTTTTAGAGTACTAAAAACTTCGCCAAGTTTTTGTGAGCTTGTAATATCGCTTAATGCAAGTTGATTTTTATAACTGGTTCCACCTGTAAAAAAATAGCTAAAATAACTTGCAAACGTTAATATTCCCAAACCGCCTGTTTGTATTAAAACCAAAATAATAAGTTGTCCGGTTGGGGTAAAAAAACTTCCGGTATCTACAACAATTAAACCGGTAACACATACTGCGCTTGTTGATGTAAATAAAGCATCAATAAAAGAAATGCCTTGATATGTAGAGTTAGGTAAAATAAGCAAACCCGCTCCAATAAATATAATTAACAAAAAACTAAATATAAAAATTTGTGCGGGATTTAAATAAGCATTTTTAAGATTAAGTTTTGATTCTGCAACTTGCCTGATAAACAAAACTGCTACTAAAATTTTAATAAAAATAATTTCATTAAAAATGTAAAAGTACCAACCATAAACCTTATTGGTTCCCCAACCATATAAAACAACAGCCAATAATATCCATATAGCTATATCAATTGCAATAACTTTGGGTTTTAATTGTTTAAATTTTAAAAAAATATGTATTGGTATAGAAACAATACCAACCAACAAACATGTTATATAAATCAACATTAAACCGCTTTCGATAAAATCGTTTATCTTAAAACCAAAGTGTATAACAAGCGATAAAATTCCTATGGAGTATATCCATAGCGATATATTTTTAATTTTACTATGTAACTTCAACACAAATTAATATGCGATAATAATTAATAAAACACATCAATTTATAACACTTTTTTCATAAAAGTACAACATAAATAAAACCTATATTCGCAATATTATGGCAAAAACACAGGTAACATTTTTTTGCAGCAATTGTGGGGCATCTGCAAGTAAGTGGGTTGGTAAATGCCCTGCCTGTGGCGAGTGGAATACTTATGTAGAAGAAGTGGTTCAAAAAGAAAAACCGGGTTTTGCAAAAACCAAATGGAAAAAAGAAAAAACCGGCAACATAAAACCTGTTAATATTTTACAGGTTGAACCAAATAAAGATGATAGAATTGTTTTAAAAGACAAAGAGCTTGAAAGGGTATTAGGCGGAGGCCTTGTGCCAGGAAGTGTAATTTTAATTGGAGGTGAACCGGGTATTGGAAAATCAACCTTGTTGCTGCAAGTTGCATTGCAGTTTAACAACAAAAAGATACTTTATATAAGTGGAGAAGAAAGCGAAACTCAAATAAAAATGAGGGCTTCGCGCTTACCATTTAGCAACGAAACCTGCTATTTGTTTACAGAAACACTTACTTCTAAAATAAATCAGGCATTAAAAGAGTTTGAACCCGATGTTGTAATTGTAGATTCGATACAAACTTTGCAAAGCGAATTATTAGATGCAACACCCGGAAGCATTTCTCAAATAAAAGAAACATCGGGAGAAATGATACGTTTTGCAAAAGAAACGGGTACTCCGGTTTTTTTAATTGGGCATATTACCAAAGATGGGTCGCTTGCCGGGCCTAAACTACTCGAACACATGGTTGATACAGTTTTACAATTTGAAGGAGACAGGCACCACGTTTACAGGATTTTGCGAACAACAAAAAACAGATTTGGTTCAACAAGCGAAATAGGAATTTACGAAATGCATGGCAATGGCCTTAGGGAGGTTTCAAACCCATCGGAAATATTAATAACCCAACGCGATGAAAACCTAAGTGGTATTGCTATTGGTGCAACCATAGAAGGAGTAAGACCATTGCTAATTGAAACACAAGCGCTGGTAAGTAGTGCTGTTTACGGTACGCCCCAGCGAAATTCGAACGGCTACGATACCAAACGGTTAAATATGCTGCTAGCCGTATTAGAAAAAAAATGCGGATTGCGAATGGGTATGCAAGATGTTTTTGTAAATATAGCGGGAGGCTTAAGAATTGAAGATCCGGGAATTGACTTAAGTATTGTAAGTGCTATAGTATCGAGTTACGAAAATATGCATCTTGATAATAAAACAATTTTTGTAGGAGAAGTTGGATTGAGTGGCGAAGTAAGAGCAGTAAGCAGAATTGAACAAAGAATAACAGAAGCCGAAAAACTCGGATTTAAGAAAGCTTACATCAGTAAATTCAATAAAATATCATCAGTAAAAACCGGTATTGAACTTGTTGAAGTTAGTAAAATAGATATGTTGCTAAACTTACTTTTTGGATAGGTTTAAAACTAATTCCAAACCTTTGTACCTTCTGTACAATTGGTACATATATCAATTTCTTTTCGGCTTTTTAAAATTGCACGCCTAAAGGAGTTGTATTGATTACTATGCCAAACTTTTGCAAAACTTTCTTCGCTTACATTTCCAAAGCGGTGTTGGGCGTCTTTATCAAAACAGCATGGCACAACTAAACCATCCCATGTAATAACACTGCCCCTCCACATACGCCAGCATTGGTTTAATAATTTGTTTTTTATTACATAACCACTTTCAGTTTTTTTATATCGTGCAAGTTCTTCGTTTTGTGGTATCAGTTCATCGCTTGTTTGGTAATCGTAAATTTGGGCTGTTTTTATTCCAAGTTCATCAACGCCAATTTCTTTGGCCATTTTTTTTATTTCCGGAATTTGATGTTCGTTGTGCTTAAAAGCTATAAACTGCCAAATTATATGAGGTGTTTTACTGTTTAGTTCTTTTTTGTATTTAAGTAACTTTTTGGTGCCTTCAATTACTTTTTCAATATTTCCGCCTACGCGATATTTGCTGTAAGTATCTTGTGTTGTTCCGTCAATGGATACTATTAAACGGTCGAGCCCGCTTTGTACTGTTGCTTTTGCTACCTCATCGGTAAAATAATGGGCGTTGGTGCTTGTTACGGTATAAATTTTTTTAGCAGAGGCATATCTTACAAAATCAAGAAATTGTTTGTTTAAAAAGGGTTCACCCTGAAAAAAAAGCATTAAATAAACCAACTCTTCGTGTACTTCATCAAGTACTTTTTTGTACAAATCAATGCCCAACATACCTGTATTTCTTGTAAATTCCCGCAAACCGCTCGGGCATTGCGGGCAGCGAAGATTGCAACTTGTTGTGGGTTCAATTTCCATGCTAATAGGCATACCCCACACAAAAGGCTTTTTTAAGGTTTTTGATAAGTAATAACTGGTATATAGCTTTATGGCATTAAAAACCCTTTTTCCATTAAGTTTCGATAAAAGGTTTAATCCGTCTTTTACACTTCGGTTCATTTAGTTGGTTGCAAACATACCTTTAATTTTTATGGCAATACCAATACCACAAAAAATTACAAAAATTAGTTTCCTATCAATTTAAACAACTCATCTAATTTTGGCGATAAAATAATTTCTGTTCTGCGGTTGCGGGCACGACCTTCTGCATTGTCGTTTGTTGCTCTCGGTACAAATTCGCCTCTACCGCTAGCGGTTAAACGCAATGGAGAAACTCCATAGTTATCGGTAAGCAGCCTAACAATATTGGTGCTTCTGGCAACACTTAAATCCCAGTTGTCTTTAAAAACTGCGGTTTTAATGGGTACATTATCTGTATGTCCTTCAACCATAATATCTATGTCGGTATTTTTGTTAAGTACTTCGGCAAGTTTTTTTATGGCATCTCGCCCTTTTTCTTCAACATCGGCACTTCCGCTTTTAAACAATAATTTATCGCTCATGCTTACATATACTTTGCCGTTTTTCATTTCAACAGTCAACTCATCTGATTTAAATGATAATAATGCTCTTTTAACCAAATCGTTCAAGGCATTTGTTATACTGTCTTGTTTGCGAATGATTGCTTCAAGTTCAGCTAATCTTTTTTCGCGGGCTAGCAATTGTTCGCCCTTTTCTCTTAATGCTTGGTTCAATTGCTCAGTTCGGCTTAGGCTCGATTTAATCAGCTCTGTATAGCGATCGTTCATTTCGCGGTAGTCGGCATTAAGTTTGTTGTGTTCGGCATTAAGTTTATTGTGCCTTTGTATTAAGTTGTTGTGTAAACTATCTAAATGCCTGTATTGAATTCCTCTTTCGGTTGTATCTTTATTAAAAGCAATATTCAACTCGTGTAAAGAATCTCTTTGGTCGGTTGCCTGAGCCAAACGTTTACTCATAAAAAAGTTGTAAGATTTTTGTTTAAAACCTTTTGGCTCATCATACTTTCCTTTAGGATCAAGTTGAGAGAAAGAAAAATTTGAAATTAAAATTGCAAGAAATAAAAATGAATATTTGGTTGTCATGATGGGTATAATTTAGTCAACAAAGATTTTGAATTAAACTTCACCAATCAAATGCCATTATACCAATACAATGTAAATGTTTTGTTAACTTTCTACTTAATCAAACAAACTAATCTTCGCTTCCTGTTTTTTTAAAACAAATTACTGTTGTGTAACACCTTCTGCACCAATAAGCTTTTGTTCGGGCAAAAAAGAAAACTATGCGGCTCCACGCAGGTCTTTTAATTCTTTCTAAATCCCATGTTCCGCAATTTGGACAATTATTGCCAAGATTTATTTTAACTAAAATTTTGCTCAACGCTATTAAATTGTTACAAAATTATAAACTATATTTAGTAAAAATAAAAGTTTTAAAAATTAGTTTTACGGTTTCAAAAATTAGACCAAATGTTTTTTAAAGAAGTTGCAGGACATAAAAATGTTATAGAAAAACTGATTAAATCAGCAAAAAATAATCGGGTAAGCCATACACAGCTTTTTAGCGGCAAATCGGGTTACGAACATTTAAAACTGGCTTTTGCTTATGCGCAATATATAAACTGCCTTAACCCTAATGATAATGATAGTTGCGGAAACTGCTCATCGTGTAAAAAATATTTAAAACTTCAACATCCCGATTTGCATATAGCATTTCCAACTACTTCAGGCCTTGGTGGCGCATCAGATTTTGTTCAAGATTTTAAAGATTATTTTTTAACAAAACAATATTTTACCGAACAGGAGTGGGCCTATAAATTAAGCAGTGATTCATCGAAACAATTAAAATTAAGAGCCGATGATATTATAACTTTAAAAAGGCAACTCTCTTACAAAGCTTACGAAGCCAAATATAAAGTACAAATTTTATGGTTGCCTGAGTATCTTGAAAAAGAAGGAAATAAACTATTAAAAATTCTTGAAGAACCAAATCAAGACACTGTTTTTTTGTTGGTTACCAATAATATTGATGATATTTTACCAACAATTTTATCGCGTACGCAAATTATAAAAGTACCAAGATTAAGTGATGAAACATTGGCAAAATTTTTAATAGAAAAATATAAAAGTAATGAAAATGTTGCCTACGATGTAGCAAGAATAGCCGAAGGAAATACCGGCTACGCCATAGAGCTATTAAACGAAGACAATACGGAATATTTTGAAAACTTTAGCAACTGGATGAGAGCTTGTTACTCACAAAAAGCCGATGAAATTATAAACTGGATTGAGAAGTTTCCCGGAGGAAGAGAATATAACAAAAGTTTTTTACGCTACAGTATGCAAATGTTTAGGTATGCATTTATCTTAAAATATGTTGGCTCAGAGATGAGCAAAATAAAAGAAAGCGAAAAAGCATTTTTAGAAAATTTTACAAAGGTTATCAATCGTCAATCTTACATACCTATAGTGCAAATGATAGACCAGGTAATTTACCATATTGAGCGCAATTCAAACCAAAAAATCACCTTTTTTCACTTAAGTTTGTATATTGGCACACAAATAAAAAATAATTTAAAAGCAGCATAAAAATATATGGCATGTGGAACAGGAGGTTGCAGTACCGGAGCATGTGGCTCGGGCTGTAGTAGCGGTGGTTGTAATAAATTAAATACATATAACTGGTTGGATAATATGGAGTTGCCTCCTCATATACAACCCTTTAATATTGTTGAGGTTCGATTTAAAGGAACCCGAAAAGAGTACTACCGCAACGAAAATAATATAGACGTATTTGTAAATGAATTTGTAGTGGTTGAAGCCGAAGGAGGCGGAACAGATATAGGCAAAATAAGCCTTAAAGGCGAATTGGTAAAACTACAGCTAAAAAAGGCAGGAAAAACAGAAGATGATGCCACATTAAAAAAAATAATTCGCAAAGCAAACGATGCAGATATTGCACGCTACAACGAAAACAAAGAACTTGAAGTGCCAACCATGTATCGTGCCCGCAGCATTGCCATGGAGCTTGGGCTAACCATGAAATTAAGCGATGTTGAATATCAGGGCGACAGGCGTAAAGCCACCTTTTATTACACAGCCGAAGACCGGGTTGATTTTAGGGAATTGATTAAACGACTGGCCGATATTTTTAAAGTAAGAATAGAAATGCGCCAAATTGGTTACAGGCAAGAGGCCGGAAGGTTGGGCGGTATTGGCAGTTGCGGCCGTGAGTTGTGCTGCAGCACATGGCTTACCGATTTTAAAATGGTACATACCAATACGGCACGCTATCAAAACCTAAGCATTAATCAACTAAAACTGAGCGGACAATGCGGAAAACTAAAATGTTGCCTTAATTTTGAATTAGATCAATACCTGGAGGCATTAAAAGATTTTCCCGAAAACGACAATATTACAATTGAGTTTGAAAATAATATTGTTTTAAAATCGGTAAAAACAGATATATTAAAACGTCAGATTTGGTTTATTTCTAACAATCCCGAACAAACAGAGTGGATTAATTATCCGGTTGAGAAAATTAATGAATTTATTAAGTTGAACCAAATCGGCCAAAAACCGGTTTTTGAAATAGTAAAAGAAATAAAACCACTTAAGGTTGAAACCGAAGAACCATTGGACTTTAAAAACGATATGGGGCAGGACAGTTTAACTAGGCTTGATGAAAGAGATAAAAATAAAAAGAAGAAAAATAAGCCACAAAATAAAAAACCAAATAACCAGCAGCAACGAAACAGAAACCCAAACAGGCAAAAAAATTAAAGCGATGAGGGAAAAGGTTTATTTATTAACGATTTTTTTTGTAATATTAACAATATCATCATGCGATAAAAATCGCTTGTTTGAAGAAAATCAAAAAGTTGCTGAAAGTGGTTGGTATTATGCCGATAAAATGGTTTTTAAAGTATCAGTTGAAGATATTTCAAAACCATATAATTTATATATAAACACACGCATTGCCAACGATTTTAAATACAGCAATGTATTTTTTCTACTTACACAAACCAACCCCGATAAAACCACGGAAACACAAAGAAGTGAAATAATTTTGGCAAACGAATCGGGTAAGTGGCTTGGAAATGGCGTTGGAAATGTATTTGAATACCGCCAACCCGTAAAACAAAATTTCAAATTTCCCGAAGCCGGAATATATCAATTTGAGTTGGAGCAAAATATGCGCGATGATACTTTAATGCATATTGTTTCGGCAGGTATTCGTGTAGAGTTGGCTCTGCCATAATTATAATAAAATGCTTGAAAAACAGCCCAACAACGAAGAAATACCCGAAGGAGACGAACAGGAACTCTACGAACATTACAGGTTTGAGGTAGATAAAGGGCAGGGCTTGCTAAGAATAGATAAGTGGTTGATGAACCGCATAGAAAATGCAAGCCGTACTAAAATTCAAGCTGCTGCTGATGTTGGTTCAATACTGGTAAACCAAAAACCCGTAAAAAGCAGCTACAAGGTAAAACCATTTGATGTTATAAGCATTGTTTTACCCAATCCGCCTAAAGATACAGAAATAAAGCCTGAGAATATTCCACTTGAAATTTTATATGAAGATGATGAGTTGTTGCTGGTAAATAAAAAGGCTGGTATGGTTGTGCACCCGGGATACAACAATACATCAGGCACTTTGGTAAATGCATTAGCCTACCATCTACGCGATACTGAATTTGCCAAAGAAAGCAATATAAGACCGGGTTTGGTTCATAGAATTGATAAAAACACCAGCGGAATTTTAGTAATTGCTAAAACGGAGTTTGCGATGTCGCACTTGGCAAAACAATTTTATTACCATAGCATTGAGCGAACTTATATTGCTTTGGTTTGGGGAAATATTGAAGAAGATACAGGAACCATTACTGGCTATATTGGCAGAAGCCCCAAAGACAGAAAAATATTTCAGTTGTACGATTCGGAGACAAACGGAAAATGGAGTGTAACACATTTTAAAGTAATAGAGCGAATGCACTATGTAACAGTTATTGAATGCAAGCTTGAAACGGGTAGAACGCATCAAATACGTGTTCATTTAAAAAGCATTGGTCATCCGCTTTTTGCTGATGAGGTGTATGGTGGCGATAAAATTTTAAAAGGAACGGTTTTTAACAAATACAAGCAGTTTGTAGATAATTGTTTTGCAATTATGCCAAGGCAGGCTTTACATGCAAAATCGCTTGGATTTGAACACCCTGTTTTAAAAAAGAAAATGTTTTTTGAAAGTGCTTTGCCACAAGATTTTGCTTCTGTTATAGAAAAATGGAGACATTATTCCTTGCACAAGCCTATTGAAGAAGAATAAATAAATTAAGAAAAGATATTTATTGCTTCAGTTCTTTAATACCCATATTCCACAAAATAAAACTCCAAATATCTGCGGCTTCTTCTATAAGTTTTTCAGTTGGTTTTCCTGCGCCATGTCCTGCTTTTACATCAATACGTCCTATTGTTGGGTTTAGGCCTATATTGTTTTCTTGTAATGCAGCTAAAAATTTAAAACTATGTGCAGGTACTACGCGGTCGTCATGGTCGGCTGTAAGCACCATTGTTGCAGGATATTTTGCAGGTTTTACATTGTGTAATGGCGAGTATTTTATTAAATAATCAAACTGTTCTTTTACATCGCTGCTACCGTATTCAACAACCCAACCCCAACCAATAGTAAATTTATGAAATCTTAGCATATCAAGCACACCAACAGCAGGTAAAGCCACTTTAAATAATTCGGGCCTTTGTGTAATGCATGCGCCAACCAGTAAGCCTCCGTTTGAGCCACCTTGAATGGCTAGCTTGTTGGAGTTGGTGTATTTATTTTCGATTAAATATTCGGCAGCTGATATAAAATCATTAAAAACATTTTGTTTTTTTTCTAACATGCCTTGTTTGTGCCAGTTTTCGCCATATTCGCCACCACCACGTAAATTTGCTATGCAATAAATACCTCCTTGTTCCAAGAAGAACATACGCGATATGCTAAAAGAAGGCGTAAGGTTTATATTAAATCCACCATATCCGTATAGCAGGGTAGGGTTGTTACCGTTTAATTCTAATCCCTTTTTATGTATAATAAACATGGGAACTTTAGTTCCGTCTTTGCTTGTATAAAAAACCTGTTTGGTTTCAAAATCTTGCAGGTTAATATTTAATTTTTTATTACTTGGTTGAGGTATTGATACACCTGTTTTTATATCGTATTGATGAATGCTTCCCGGGTCGGTAAATGAAGTAAAACTGTAATAAAATGTTTCCTGATTTTTATCGCTGTTAAAGCCTGATACTGTACCAATGCCGGGTAATTTTACCTGATATTCTAACTTACCGCTATAATTAAACTGCATTACCAAATTCGAAGCATCTTTTAAATATACAGCAAACAATTTACCACCGGCAGTATTTACATAATCAAGTAAAAAATCCTTTTCAGGTATTACATCTTTCCAGTTTTTGGGTGAAGGTTTTTTAGGGTCAACCAATACCAAGCGATAGTTGGGTGCATTAAAATCGGTAAAAAGCAATATTTTTTCTTTTATGTTATCAACTACTCGATGATTATAAGAAAAGCCTTTTACCAAAACCGTAAATTTACTGTTGGGTTTAGTTAAATCTTTAATTAGTATTTCGTTTCCATGTGTGCCCTCGCTTGCTGATATTATTAAAAATCGGTCGTCTTCGGTAACACTTGCATTAAAGTACCTTAGCGGATGTTTTTGGTCTTCATAAATAAGTTCGTCTTGCGATTGTTGGTTGCCAAGTTTATGATAATAAATTTTCATAAAACGATTTTGGCTGCTGTATTCTTTTCCGGGTTGGGGTTCATCGTAGCGGCTGTAAAAAAAACCATCTTTATACCAGGCCGCACCACTAAATTTTACCCATTTTATGTGGTCGTTTAGTACCTTGCCAGTTTCTATTTCTTTAATAAAAATTTCATTCCAATCGCTTCCGCTTTTTGCTACTCCGTAAGCAGCATAAGTGTTGGTTTTGTCAATGCTAAAGCTTGCGAGGGCTGCTGTTCCATCGTTCGATAGTTTATTTGGATCAATAAAAACTTCGTTATTTTTATATAAAACGCTTTGGTTTTGCAAACCCGAATTTTTGTATGTAAAAGTGTAATTACCTTTAATAAAAGGTGCAGATTCTTTAGGGTAATTCCAAATTTCTTTAAGCCTGTTTTTTATTTGCTGGCGGTATGGAATTTGGCTAAGGTATTCTTGCGTTACGGTATTTTGTTGTTTTACCCATTCGGCAACATTCGCAGCGGTATCATACTCAAGCCACCTGAAAGGATCGGGTACGGCAACACCGTGATAAAATTCTACTACATTTTCTTTTTTGGTTGTTGGGTATTTTAGTTGTTGAGCCATGGCTGAAAAAGAAATGATTGAAAATAAAATTAAGTTGAAATGAGTCTTCTTCATACTAAGTTTTGTGTTAAATGTTCTATGTTGTTTTGTTTTATTATTTCAAATGTTTTAAAATCATTTGTTATTAGTTGATAAACACAAGTATTGCTGTGTTCAAAATAATCCATATTACTTAATGGCTGATTTAGCAAAAGGCATAAAAAAGCTTTCATGGCTCGGCCATGCATACATACTAAAATATTACCGTTTGTATTTCTATTAAAAATTTTATTGGCAGCAATGCTAAGCCTGTTGTAAAGTTCGTTTGCGCTTTCTCCGTTTTCAATTTTTGCATCATATTTTCCGCTTCGCCATTGGTTTACCACATTCCAGTAAATTTCTTTATTTTGTTGGGTTTGCATCTTCCCTTCAAGTATGCCCCAACTTATTTCGTTAAGTTCCGGTATTACTTTATATGCAACACCCATATCTATAAACGCTTTAACGGTTTGATAAGTTCTTTTAAGTGCAGAGATAAAAATTACATCAAAAGATATATTTTTATAAAAATTATAAAAAAATTGAGCTTGTTCTAAACCCCTGCTGTTAAGTTCAATATCGGCTCCACTGCCTTGTACTATGCCAAGTTTATTGTAATCTGTTTCGCCATGACGAATGATGTAAATATTTTTCTTGTCCACAAAAAAATTTTGCGCATATTTACAATTTTAAAACAAATAGCTAAATGCAAATTTCTCAACTAAAATATACCACGCTTACGGGTTGGCAAGTTCTTTCAAACGGCATTGAAAATAATAAAGCCCAAGTTGTTTTTGTTTTTGGTTCAACCGAATTGGTTAAAAATAATATTGGTATAAGCGAAATAAAAAGTATGTTTCCTGCTGCAATAATTACTGGTTGCAGTACAAGTGGCGAAATTGCCGAAACGCATGTTTACGACAATACTTTAATTGCTACTGCCCTGTTTTTTGAAAAAACCAATATTAAATTTTGGTGCGAACCAATTGAAAAGGCTGATGAAAGCAGTAAAATAGGTAAGAAAATATTTGATGATTTATACGCTAATGATTTAAGGCATATTTTAGTGTTTAGCGAGGGTTTGGTAATAAATGGCAGCGAACTGGTAGAAGGACTAAAAAATGTATTTCCGCAAAATGTTAGCATAACAGGTGGCCTAGCCGGAGACGGAGCTGATTTTAAAGAAACCTATGTTTATGACAATGGAATAGCTAAAAACAAAATTATATCGGCAATTGGCCTATATGGAGATAATATTGAAATTGGTTACGGAAGTCTTGGTGGTTGGGATAGTTTTGGGGTTGAGCGTTTGGTTACAAAATCTCATAAAAATATTTTGTTCGAAATGGATGGCGAACCGGCATTAAAAATTTATAAATCTTTTTTAGGAGAACATGCAGATAAACTACCGGCTTCGGGATTGTTGTTTCCATTAAGCGTAAGAACAAACGATACAAGCATTCCGGTTGTAAGAACCATTTTGGGCATTGATGAAAAAAATCAATCATTAACTTTTGCTGGCAATATTGATGAAGGCTCGTATGTAAGGTTAATGAAAGCAAATTTTGACAGACTTATTGATGGAGCGGTTAATGCCGCAAAGGTTACTGTTAGCAACAGCAACCTTGCCAATCCTGATTTGGCTTTGTGTATTAGTTGCGTTGGTCGAAAACTTGTTTTAAAACAAATGATAGAAGAAGAGGTTGAAGGAGTAAAAGAAGTTCTTGGCAAAAAAACAAAAATTTTTGGCTTTTATTCATATGGTGAAATTTCTCCATTTAATGCATCTGCAACCTGTGAATTGCATAATCAAACAATGACAATAACAACTTTTAAAGAATTGATTTAAATTTTATGAACCGATTACTTAAAAGGCAGCTTAAAAAACTATTCGGAAGTGAATTGCCCGATAACAAACAAATTGAAGAGTTTATTAATCTTGTAAACAGCACTTATAACAACTATGAAGATGATTATAAAAGACTTGAAAATATTTTAGAAATAAGTTCTAAGGAAAGTTTTAAAGAATTAAATAATTTTAAAAATGCAATTTTTTCGGCAGCAATAGTTTCTATTAGCGATGCTAAGGGTATAATTCTTAGCGTAAACGATAGGTTTTGTAATATATCGGGCTATAATAAAGAAGAACTTATTGGAAAAACACACAGTTTGCTAAAATCAAAATTTCATGATAAAAAATTTTGGGATAGTTTTATGCAAACAATTGAAAGCGGAAAAATATGGAATGGAGAAATATGCAACCTATCAAAAAACAATTCAATTTATTGGGTTGAAACAAGTGTTATACCATTTTTAAATGAAGATGGCAAACCTTATCAATATTTATATATTGGTTTTGATATAACTAACAGAAAGCGTTTTGAAGACGAAATAAAAAAGCTCGCTCTTGTTGCTCAAAAAACACAAAACAGTGTAATTATTACCGACAACGAAAAAAATATTGTTTGGGTAAACGAATCATATCAAAAATCGAGAAATGTTAATGTAAACGTAGCAATTGGAAAAAAACCTGATTGGATTACAAACAGCAATTCAGCATTTGTAAAGGAACTTGAACAAAAACTAAACAATAATAAAGCATATACAGGAGAACTGGCCGTTAATAAAAAAAACGGAGAAAAGTGTTGGATAAATTTATCAGTAGCACCAATAACAGATAATAATAAAGATCTTGGATATATAGCCATTGAAACCGATATAACAGCTCAAAAAAATATTGAGTTAAAATTAAAAGAAAACGAAAAAATACTTAAGGCGGCAAATCTCGCATCCAGCATACTGCTAAGAACCAACGAAAAGTTTGAGGATTTAATTAACAAAGCCCTTGAAACCATTGGAAAAGCTATAGAAGTTGACAGAGTATATATTTTTAAAAATCACGAAATAGATGGTGTTTGGTATTTAAGCCAAACTTTTGAGTGGAGTCATGATCAAGTTGCTCCTCAAATAAACAATCCGGATTTGCAAAATTTGCCATTTATTGAAGCTGGTTTTGAGCGTTGGTTTAATTTATTAAGTAATAAAAAATCGGTTTCCGGTATTGTTGATGAATTTCCCATTGAAGAGCAAGATTTACTTAAAAGTCAGGATATAAAATCGCTTTTGGTTGTACCAATTTACTTGGGCGAGGTTTTTTGGGGGTTTGTTGGTTTTGACGATTGTCATACAAATAGAATATGGCAACAAAATGAAGAAGAAATTTTAATTAATCTTGCCAATAATATTGGTTCAGCCTACGAAAGAAATGAAGCTATTGCCAAACTTAAAGATAGTGAACAAAAGTTCAGATTACTTATTGAATCGGCAACCGATATATTTTACTATACCGATGAAAATGGCAATTTCACCTATGTAAACGATATTGCAACCGATATTACAGGTTACTCTTTTGATGAGCTTACCAAAATGAATTACCTTGATTTGGTTGAACCCACATATAAAACTATTGTACAGAAACATTATCTCTCGCAAAGTCAAAAAGGATTAAATGTTACCTACAACGAATTTCCAATAATTACTAAAAACGGCACCTTAAAATGGATTGGCCAAAATGTTCAATTAATAAAAAATGGAAATAATATAACAGCAATTCAGGCAATTGCACGCGATATTACCAATTTGGTTCAAACACAAAACGAATTAATTGCCTCGCGAGAGTTTTTAAACAATATTTTAAATGCCATACCAAATCCGGTGTTTGTTAAAAACCGTCAACATAAATGGAAATTGGTAAACGAAGCTTTTTGTAATTTGGTTGGAATTACAAAAGACAACATAACCGAAAAAACTGATAGTGATTTTCTTGAACCGGAAAGAGCAAATTATTATTTAAATTTTGACGAGCATTTATTTGAGAATAAATCAGGATCTGAATATGAAACCATTCATGAAATAAACGGAAAATCAAAAAATTTACTTGTTAAAAAATCATACTTTGCCAATAATGAAAATGAGTTTTTAATTGGAGTAATAACAGATATAAGCGAACTAAAAAATCGAGAAAATCAGCTGCTGCTTTTAAATAAAATTACCGAGCAAATAAATGATGCTATAAGTGTTGCCGATTTTGAAGGAAATTTGGTTTATGTAAACCAATCTCATGCAAATAATCTGAATAAAGACATTCACGAACTTATTGGGTCAAACATTACTCAAATGGAAAATTCTTTTAAAACCAAAGAAGAATGGCAGCATCATTTTTTGGAAGTAAAAGAAAAAGGCTCGTTGTTACTTGAAGGCGAAAACATTAAAAAAGACGGAACTAAATTTCCGGTGGAAGCCAATGTAAAATATGTAAATATTGACGGTAAGGAAATGATTGTTGCTGCCATTAGAGATATATCAGAAAGAAAGAAAATACAAAAAGAAATTTTAGATAAAAGCCAAATATTAAATGCCATATTAAATAACCTGCCTGTTATTTTATATCGTTTGAACCAAGATGGAGTTTTTACTCAAATAATTGGTAAGGGTTTATACCGAGTTGGCCTTAATCAAAATCAATTGGTTGGTTTAAAAGCTACTGATGTTTACAACGAAAAAGATTACCCGATATTGAACAGCCACTTAAAAAAAGCATTGTCAAGTAAAACACCCGAATATTTTTTAAGTGAAGGAGAAGATGAAAACGGAAAATGGTATTATGATAATTTTACTTTAATTGATGAAACTTCAGAAGGTCATATAATAGGTTTTGCATTAGATGTTACAGAAAGAAAAAAAGCGGAAGAACTTGTTCAAAAAAGCGAAGAACGTTTTAGGCTTTTGGTACAAAATGCTACCGATATTACAACCATTCTAAATGCCGATGGAACTGTTGTTTACGAAAGTCCATCTTTTTACCGTTTACTTGGATATTCAGAAGAAGAAATAATTGGAAAAAACATTTTCGAATATGTACACCCTGATGATTTGAGCAAAGTACTAAAAACGTTTGAAAAAGGTTTAAAAGAAGGTGGTATATCAGATGCGGTTGAGTTTAGATTTAAACACAATAACGGCCATTGGGTGTTTTTAGAATCATTGGGTAATAACCTCTTAGGTGTTCCGGGTATAAATGGCATTGTGGTAAATTCTCGTGATATTACAGAGCGCAAATTTGCAGAACAAGAAAATTTACACCTTAAAAACTTTTACGAAAATATTTTAAATAAAATACCAACAGATATTGCAGTTTTTGATGTTAATCATAATTATTTGTTTGTAAACGATAAAGCTATAAAAGACGAAGAAAAACGCAACTGGATTATTGGCCATAACGATTTTGAATATTGCGAACATTTTAATAAACCAATAGAAATTGCCGAAAACAGACACAAATTATTTAACCAGGTTATAAGCTCAAAAAAGCAAGTTTCGTTTGAAGACAGACAACAAATAAATGGTAACGTTCAATGGATTTACAGAACCATGTATCCGGTTTTAAATAATAAAAACGAAATTGAAACGGTAATTGGTTTTGGCCTTGATATAACCGAAAGAAAACTTGCAGAAGAAAAACTGAAAGAAAGCGAAGAAAGACTTAAATTGGCAATAAACTCGGCTAACTTAGGTATTTGGGACTGGAATATAAAAGAAAATACCCTAATTTGGGATGATAGTATGTACAAAATTTTTGATGTAAACAAAGAAGAATTTACCGGAGATTTTGATGCTTTCCAAAAAACCCTACATCCTGATGATGCTGAAAGGGTTCAAAACGAGGTAAATAATTGTCTTGCATCAAAAACCCCTTTTTTAAGTACCTTTAGAATTTTAAGCAAAAACAAACAAGTAAAATATATTTCAGCTTACTCAAAAACGTTTTATAACGAAAAAAATGAGCCTGTAAGATTAATTGGTGTAAATTACGATATAACCGAAGATAAACTTATACAAGAAAAGCTTTTAAAACAACAACTCGATTTAGAAGAAGCACAACACCTGGCAAAAGTTGGAGGATGGGAGTATAATGTTATTACACGCGAAATAATTTGGTCTAAAGAAATGTTTGTTATTTGCCAAGCAGATATAGAAAATTATAAACCAACATTAGTTGATACCCTGGCGCTATATACCCCTCAAACCAGAAATATTGCATCAAACTATTTTAAAAATGCTTTAGATAATGGTGAATCGTTTGAATTTGAAGGTCAGATGGTTACCCAAAAAAACAACTTAATATACGTAAAAACCAAAGGTGTACCTGTTTTAGAAAAAGATAAAACCATTGTTTTAAAAGGTGTATTGCAAGACATTACACAAGAACGTTTGGCTCAGGAAAAATTACAAGAATATGCAACCGAACTTGAAAAGAAAAACAAAGAACTTGATCAGTTTGCCTATGTGGTATCTCACGATTTAAAAGCACCTTTAAGAGGTATAGAAAACTTAAGTATTTGGATAGAAGAAGACCTTGAAGGAAACTTACCCGATCATGTAAAAAGAAATCTTGAATTGCTAAGAACACGCGTTAAAAGAATGGAAAATCTGATAAACGGAATTTTACAATACTCGCGTGCCGGAAGGGTAAAATACGATAAAATACAGTTCAGCACTTTCGAATCGGTAACCGAAATTATTGAGTCTTTACAGCCGCCACAAAAATTTACAATCAATATACAACCAAATTTGCCCGAAATAATTTCAGAACGAATAGCTTTCGAGCAAGTTATGACAAACTATATTTCAAACGCCATTAAATACAACAACAACCCAGAACCTGTAATTGATATTAGTTGCAAAAAAAACAACGATTACTACGAATTTTGTGTTGCAGATAACGGGCCCGGAATTGCCCCCGAATTTCACGAAAAGGTTTTTGGTATTTTTCAAACCCTTCAATCGCGCGATACTTTTGAAAGCACAGGAGTTGGTTTAGCCATTGTTAAAAAAATGGTTGAAGATAAAGGTGGCAAAGTTTGGATAGAAAGTGCCGAAGGCAAAGGTTCTAAATTTTATTTTAGCTGGCCTGTAAACGAAGCATAGTATGAAAAAGCTTTTATTCATACTAATTTATTCATTTGTAACCAATATAAGCATACAAGCGCAGTTTTTTTGTGTTGATCCAAATCGGGCTATTCCAAATTATCCATGCCCTGATCCTAGTTATAAGCCTGTGTGCGGTTGTGATGGTGTAACATATAGAAATATATGTGAAGCGCAAATGAGGCATGGCGTTCAATTTTGGACAGATGGTCCGTGTTCCGGTTTTGAATTTGATGTAATTCCAACTTTTCTTGATGTAAATAATACGCTAAGAGTAAGCTTTGTTAGCAACACCGGTATAACCGCACAATTTGTAATTACCGATTTTTGGGGCAAAGTTTTAATTCAACAAGTTTTACCGGCATCTGTAAACGCAACTATACCTTTTGTATTCGATTTGCCGGTTGTATCAACCTACCGCCCCGGTTTATATATAATGCTTATTTACGATGCTCGAGGAAATTATCGTTTTCGTAAGTTTGTAAAGGCATAAAACCCTTTTTGGATTTCATATAAAAAGATATTTCAGGCAATTTTTAACAAAATGTTGTGAATTACAAAAGATTGACCTATTTTTGCCACCCCTTTTACAAAACAAAAGATATAAATAACCGTGGACGCAGTAAGTTACAAAACCGTTTCGGCCAATAAATCAACAGTTACCAAAGAGTGGTATGTGGTTGATGCCGAAGGACAAACATTAGGTCGTTTTGCCAGCAAAGTGGCAAATATTTTACGTGGCAAACATAAGCCATCATTTACTCCGCATGTTGATTGTGGTGATAATGTAATCATCATCAATGCCGATAAAATTCGTTTTACAGGCAATAAATTAAATGAGAAAGAATACAAATTCTTCTCTGGCTATCCGGGGGGGTTGCGCCTAGAAGTTGCAAAAAACCTTTTACAACGCAGGCCTACATATGTTGTAGAACATGCAATTAAAGGCATGTTGCCAAAAAACAAATTAGGTGCCGAAATTTTCCGCAACCTTTATGTTTATGCCGGAAACCAACATCCACACAATGCTCAACAACCAAAAGAACTAAAATTTTAATAAATGGAAGTTAATAACGCTATAGGCAGAAGAAAAACGGCAGTTGCCCGTGCTTACTTAAAACCGGGTTCAGGCAACATAGTTGTAAACAAAAAAGAACTTAATCAGTATTTCCCAACCATTACTTTGCAAAATGCGGCTACCAAAGCGCTTGAGGTAACTGAAACCAAAGGCCAATTTGATGCTGTTGTGCATGTAAATGGTGGCGGACCAAGCGGCCAAGCAGATGCAGTAAAATTAGCTATTGCCCGTGCATTAATAAGATATAACGAAGAGTTAAAACCGGCTCTTAAAACAGCAGGATTAACAACCAGAGACCCTCGTATGGTTGAGCGTAAGAAATCGGGTCAGAAAAAAGCCCGTAAGCGTTTCCAATTCGTAAAACGTTAATCAAAAACTATATATACACATGTCAAAAATCACTCACGAAGAGTTGTTGGAAGCGGGTGTGCACTTTGGTCACCTTACCCGCAAATGGAATCCAAAAATGGCGCCATATATTTTTATGGAAAAAAATGGAATCCACCTCATCGATTTACACAAAACAGCCGTTAAGCTGGATGAGGCCTCAAATGCCATAAAAAACATTGTTAAATCAGGTCGCAGAATTCTTTATGTTGCTACCAAAAAGCAAGCTAAAGAAATTATTGAGAGCGAAGCAGCACGTGTAAACATGCCTTTTGTTACCGAGCGTTGGCTTGGTGGCATGCTTACCAATTTTGCAACCGTTCGTAAATCAATTAAAAAGTTGCAAACCCTCGAAAAAATGTCGTCAGACGGCACTTATGCCAATATTAATAAAAAAGAACGTTTGATGATTGAACGCGAAAAAGAAAAACTAAAAAGGGTATTGGGCGGAATTGTAGATTTAAACAGACTTCCTGCAGCACTTTTTATTGTTGATATTAAACGCGAACACATTGCAGTTGCCGAAGCTCAAAAATTAAACATACCAACCATTGGTGTAGTTGATACAAATTCTGACCCTACTTTGGTTGATTATGCAATTCCTGCAAACGATGATGCAGCCAAATCAATAGCTTTAATTACAAGGCATATTACCGACTCGATAATTGAAGCAATGGCGGAGCGCAAAAAAGATAAAGAAGAAAACGAAGAAAAAGAACAGACGGCTGAAGAAACAACATAAACCATCAAAAAAGAGAGAGTTTGAGACATCAAATTCTCTCTTTTGGTAATAATACAAAACAATCAATTACAAAAAATTAATTAAAAAATAATATGAGCGTAACAGCAGCAGATGTAAACAGGCTTCGCCAAATGACAGGAGCCGGTATGATGGACTGCAAAAAAGCCCTTGAAGAAACCAAAGGAGATTTTGATGCAGCCGTAGATTTTTTAAGAAAAAAAGGTGCTAAAATATCAGCAAACCGTGCCGATAGAGATGCTAAAGAAGGCGCAATAATTGCTAAAACCAGTACCGATGGAAAAACAGGTGTTATTGTTCAGTTAAGTTGCGAAACCGACTTTGTTGCTAAAAACGAAGATTTCGTGGCTTTTACTCATAAACTTGCCGATATTGCATTGGCCAACAAACCTGCAAATATTGATGCCCTTAAAGCTTTGCCAATGGATGGCCTTACCGTTGCCGATAAAATAACCGAACAGGTTGGTAAAATTGGCGAAAAAATAGATATTGTAAAATATGAAATTATTGAAGGTAATAATATTGTTGCTTACATACATGCAGGAAACAGGCTTGGTGTTTTGGTTGAATTAAATAATGTACCAACAGAGGCAAATATTGCAGCCGGTAAAGATGCTGCCATGCAAATTGCAGCCCTAAACCCAATTGCAGTAGATAAAACCGATGTAGATGCAACCGTTATTGAAAGAGAACTTGAAATTGCCAAAGAACAAGTTAGAGCTGAAGGAAAACCTGAAAATATGGTTGAAAAAATTGCTCAAGGAAAACTTGGCAAATTCTACAAAGAATCAACCTTATTAAATCAGGAGTTTGTTAAAGACAACAGCAAAACTGTTGGCCAAATGCTCGATGAAGCTGAAAAAGGCCTTACTATTTTAAGGTTTAAACGTGTTAGTTTATAATTTTAAAAAAGTCTCGTTTATCGAGGCTTTTTTTTTGCACAAAAACTTTTGGTTTCAACCATAAATAAATGTTTTTAAAACCTATTGGTTATAATAATTCGGGTTTAAAGGATTTTTTATATTTATTTGAAACGAATATTAAACAATGAAATACAAAAGAGTACTCCTAAAGCTAAGCGGTGAAGCCTTAATGGGCAGCCAGCAATATGGTATTGACCCAAAAATACTTGAGCAATATGCAAATGACGTAAAAGCAGTTGTTCAGGCAGGTGTAGAAGTTGCCATTGTAATTGGGGGTGGAAACATATTTAGAGGAGTACAAGGTGTTGCAGGAGGTTTGGTTGACCGCGCACAAGGCGACTATATGGGTATGTTGGCAACTGTTATTAATGCAATGGCTTTGCAAGGTGCATTAGAGAGAAACGGACTTAGTACTCGTTTACAAAGTGCCATAAAAATGGAACAAATTGCCGAACCATTTATACGCAGAAGAGCTATAAGACATTTGGAAAAAGGACGCGTTGTTATATTTGGTGCAGGTACAGGAAACCCTTATTTTACAACCGATACGGCAGCAAGTTTAAGAGCAGTAGAAATAGAAGCAAATTTAGTTTTAAAAGGAACACGTGTTGACGGGATATATACTGCCGATCCAGAAAAAGTACCTGATGCAACCAGGTTTGAAAAAATTAGTTTTACCGAAGTTTACGAAAAAGGCTTAAATGTAATGGACCTAACAGCAATAACTCTTTGCCAGGAAAACAAACTGCCAATTGTAGTTTTTGATATGAATAAACAAGGCAATTTTTTAGCTGTATGTAAAGGCGAAAATGTTGGAACATTGGTAAGTTAAAATTTAATCTAGCTACAAATTGAAAATTCAGCAAACTGGCAGAACTGGCAGAAAGTTTTGTTGGTTATTTGCAACTCGAATAAGATTTGTAATTACTTATCAAAATATAACAATGACCATTTTACAAATCTCATTTCTTGTTTTAGGGTTGGTAGTAGTTTTTTTAATTAAAAGGTGGTTATTTGATATTAACCGTAAAAAAAGACGAGATTATTATCGGAACGTATATCTTAACTCAAGCGAATGGCAACGAAAGAGATACGTAGTTTTAAAAAGAGATAATTGGCAATGTATATATTGTGGTGCAAAAGCAACACAAGTTCATCATAAAAAATACTCAAAAAGGAATATTGGTAAAGAACCAATTGATTGGTTAGTTTCTGTTTGTAAATCTTGTCATGAAAAACAACATAGTTGAAAAAATGTAATCGCCAATTCAGTTACGATAGGTTTAATTTGGATTAGCACGTTAAATAATTATATATTTAAGGCATTAAACTTTTAAAGAAAAAGTAATTAAGTAGTTTCAAGCGTAAACATTTCTACTGTTAAACCAGGGCCAAAACCTGCTGCCAAAATTTTTTCATTGCTGTTAATTTTTTGGTTCAACAAATCATGTAACACAAACAAAATGGTAGGTGATGACATATTGCCAAATTGCCTTAAAACATTGTAACTGCTTATAATTTGATTTTCTTTTAAATTCAACTCTACTTTTATTTTATCTAATATTTTTCGACCCCCGGGATGAATGGCAAAATGGTTTATATTTTTTAAATCTATATTATTTTCAATAAAAATTTCATTAATATTTTGTTCAATCAAATCAGGAATATATGCGCTTAGGGTCATTAAAAAACCGCTTTGGCTTAAATGCCATGCCATATCTTTTTGCCCGTTATAAATAAGTTTGCTAAAAAAATTATTAATTTTATACAAAGCATTTTTCGGAGATGAACCTACAATGCAAGCTGCTGCACCATCTGCAAAAAGCAGGTTTGCTGCAATATTATCAGTTGTATAGACCGATTGAAAATGAATGGTGCATAACTCAACACTAACCACTAAAACAATATTTTTTTCGTTGCTTTTACAAATAGCATCGGCTAGTTTTAATGCATGTATGGCAGCATAGCAACCCATAAAGTTAACGCTGGTGCGCTGAATGTTTGGCTTTAAGCCAAGTTGCTGAACCAACATAATATCAAGCCCGGGAGCAGCCATACCTGTACACGAAACAGTTATTAAATGAGTAATATTAGTTAATTCATTATAATCTTTAACCGTGTTGTTTATGGCATCAATTGCAAGTTTGGGTGCATATAGAAAGTACAACGACATTCGTTTTTCTATAGATGCATCTATTCCATTTGGTTTTAAATTATTTAAGTTTTTGTTTGAAAAATCATCCAAAACACTGTAACGCATGTCAATTCCACTTCGGGCATACATTACTTCAATTCTCTTTTTTTCTTCATCTGTAATATCATACAAATTACTCATAAACGAAGAAATTTGTAATTGAGAAATTTTATTTGGCGGGGTTGCTGTTCCTATGGCTTTAATGTAAGTCAAAACTGTCGCATTAAAATGATTATCATATAATACAAATTGAAAAACGTAGCCGAAATACCGCTCATAATCATGGTATTTCTAAAACTTGCCTGCCTTATATCGTTTTTGGTTTTGCTGTACCACCATGTAAAATACAAACCCACAGGCAACATAAAAACACAATATAAGTAACTTAAATGATTTTGATTAATGGTGTTGAAATAATAAAAAGTAAGAAGACTTGATGCCAAAAACAAAATACCACTAAACAAAAATGTTCCTTTTATACCCAATATTCTGCTAAGACTTTTTACACCTGCTTTTTCATCGTCTTTGTGCTGATATATTTGAGTGATGGGATAAATACCGGCAATATTTACCGAACTTATTACTGCAGGCATAATAGCTTTTACATCAAAAAAACTGTTTGGCGAATAAACAGGCTGCGCAAAAACGTAGGTTAATAAATATATATAACCTCCCTGAAAAATACTAACAGTAAAAAATGCTGGCCAACCGTATTTTTTTATTCTTATACCATCCCAGCTGTATGCACGACTTACCAAAACATAAATAGTAATACCAATAGCAAACAACAAATGAATTTGTAGAGCAAGAGCAATTCCTAAAGTATCAAATAATATACTTGCATATAAAAGCTGCTTGGTTGGTTTTGGCGGATTTTTAATACCGCCTATACTTCCAATATCTTTATCCATATAGCTGTTGTAGCCATTGCTGGCAGGATAAATAAATAAATGCAATACAATAAAAATAATATAAGCTTTAAGTGCATCCCTATCGTTTATTTGGCTTAGCGCAAACCAAAATACAGGCATGAGCAAAAACGAAAACGGTATGCGCATTAGCAATAAGGTTGACTTTAATTGGTGCATAAAAGCTTAAAATATTCTAAAATATTACTTAATCAATTCTTAAAGTTTTACATAAAAACTCTTGTAAATAAACATAAACCACTTGATAAATAGCAATTATCATTAATCAAAAGTTTTTAAAAAATGATTATATTATTGTTTTAAAACAAAAAATATTTTACGAAATGCTATTTTCGTATTGCGCTAACAGTAAATTAACATGAAAACAGAAAGACCTCCGCATATTTTACTTGTTGAAGACGAAAAAGCGCTTGGTGCAATGATAAAAGAATGTCTAAGAGAAAATAATTTTATATGCAAACTTGTAAATGATGGTATTGAAGCCTGGGATGTTTTTAAAAACGAAAAATTTGATTTATGTGTCTTTGATGTAAATCTTCCAAAGAAAGATGGTTTTGAGTTGGCAAAATTGGTTCGCCAAAAAGATGAAAACGTGCCAATTGTTTTTTTAACCGCAAATGCCAATGATGACGATAAACTTAAAGGTTTTGAAATTGGCGGAGATGAATATATTACCAAACCATTTAATAAAAAAGAACTAATAGCCAGAATTTCGGCAATATTAAAACGCACATCGAAAATTAAAACTGAATTAATTATAAAAGATGAATTTGTACAAACCGATAAACTAAAACTAGATTTTAATAACCTGATATTGTACATTGCAAATTCCGAAAAACGACTTAGCAGTACCGAAGCAGAGTTGCTGAAAGTATTTATGAATAACCAAAACCACCTAATACCACGTGCAGTTTTGCAAATGGAAGTATGGGGCAAAAACGATGTATTTACCGGTCGCAGTCTTGATGTGTATATAAACAAACTTCGCAAATTGCTTAAAGATGAACCCTCATTAGAAATTATTAATGTACACGGTAGCGGTTTTAAGCTGGTTCAACACAATACATGATAAAAAAACTACATCTGCTTTTATGCATTTTTTATTTTCTGTTTTTGTTTGAACCAATAAAGGCTCAATCAGATAGTTTACAGATAAAAATAAACCAACTTATAACCAATGCAAACCAATTTAAAAACAATAATCCTATACAGGCTCTGGAGTTTTTAAACGAAGCCGAAAAATTAATTGAAAATACAACAAGTAATAAATTCACTTCTATTATTTTTAAAGAACAAGGTTATATTTATTTATTTTCAGGAAACTACAAACAAGCCGAAGAAAAATTTAACAAAGCCATTGCTTTTGGTTCAGCACAAAACGATGAAATAAATATTGCCGAAAGCAATCTTGGTCTTGGTAATATTTACTACACACTTGGCAATTTACCTTTAGCAATAAATTTTTATTTACAAGCGCTAAAAACTTTTGAAAAAATAAACGATCCTAACGGCTTAAACAGTGCTTACACTGCACTTGCCGATTTATACTACAGGCAAAACAATTTTAGTAAAGCTACCGAATACCAACTTAAAGCCATAAAAATTTTTGAAGGTAAAAATGATAAACTAAGAAAACTTACATCGTACGAAAATTTGGGCAATTTGTATTACAGACAAAACAAACTTAGAGATGCAGAAACATACTACAATAAAGCCTTACAACTTTTTAAAGAAATAGATAATAAAGCAGGAGAAAGCAATATGCTGCAAAAGCTTGGCGATATAAAAATGCAGCTAAACGAATTGGTAAAAGCAATTGATTTTTATAATAAATCATTGGCTATTGCAAAACAATTTAATGCCAAGCCACTGTTGGTTCAAAACTTAATTGACCTTGGAGTTTGTTATTATAAACTTGAAGATTATACTGAAGCCGAAAAGCATTATAAAGATGCAATAAATTATGCAAGACAAAGCCAAATGAACCTAGAACTGGAAGAAGCTTACGAAGGAATATCGTTGGTGTATGCTGCAATTAATAACAAAAAAAATGCAATAGCATTTAGCAACCTTAGCAAAAGTATAAAAGACAGTTTGTTTAATGATAGCGCTTTAAAAACCATAGCCAACTTACAGTTACAATACGAGTTCGAGAAAAAACACAATCAACTGGAATTGCTAAAAAAAACAGAAGAAATAAACCAACTAAATCTGCAAAAACAAAGGCAAATTAACACTTATTTATACGTGGTAATTTTATTGCTGGTTTTGTTAGTTTTAGGAATTATTTTTTATGGTTTGCAAAAGAGTAAAATAAATAAACAATTGCAAATGCAATACCTGGCATTGCAAGACAGCAATAAAAAAATTATTCAACAAAAAGAAGAGTTAACCCAGCTTAATAATGTAAAAGACCGCTTTTTTACCATTATATCTCACGATTTGCGAAATAACCTTGCCACCATGAAAATGTATTTTGATACCATTGAAGGCAAAAACATATCAGCAACGCCCGAACATATTCAACTTACCAAACAAATAAGCGAAAGCGTTCAAAATACAATTGATTTACTTGAAAATTTATTGGTATGGGCTTCGAACCAAATAAAAGGAATACCTCTTAAAATTGAAAAACTTAACATGTACGATTTGGTAGAAGAAAATATAAATTTAGTAAATGCATCGGCAATTGCCAAAGAAATAATTATAATTAACGATTTAGAACCTAATGACGTTGCAATGGGCGACAAAAACACGGTAAATCTTATAATAAGAAACCTGCTTAGCAATGCCATAAAGTTTACTCCTCATGGTGGCGAAATAGCAGTTACTGCTGTGGCAAAAGATAATTACTTAAATATATCAATAGCAGATAATGGTGTTGGCATAAGCCAAGAAAAATTGCCATTTTTGTTTACACAATATACGCAAACTCAAACAAAAGGTACTGCCAACGAAAAAGGCACAGGATTGGGTTTAATGCTTTGCAAAGAATTTGTAGAAAAAAACAATGGCACCATACAAGTTAATAGCCAGGTTGGCAAAGGCTCAGTTTTTACTTTTACTTTGCGTTTACCTTAGCCCTTTAATTACAAACAAACTTTATGCGCAGCAACAAATACAGTTGTTCAACAATATTTCTGAAGCCTATATTAATAAAGATTACACTTTAAGTTTACAACTTTGCAACGAGTATTTAAGCAAATACCAGGGCGATACAAATGTTATTTTTATACGAGCCAAAAACAAATACAATCTTGGTTATTTTACACCAGCAAAAGCTGATTTAGATATATTATATAACCTTGTTAAGGTTAAGCATCCTGTTCTTTATTATCGTGGCCTTTGTTTAGTTAGCATGGAAGATTACATACCGGCCAGAAAATCATTTATTGAAGCAATAAGTCTTAACAACAAAATTACTGCATACCATTACAATCTTGGTTTGCTTTATATTTTAACAAACAACTGGAAAGCAGCAATAGAAGCATTTAACGAAGTTTTACTGCTTGAACCAAATAATGCTGATGCACTTATAAACAAAGGTTTTGCATACAGCATGAAACAAATGTTTTACGAGGCTCTGCAAGATTATAATAAGGCACTAACCTACATGCCTGACAACGATGATTTATTGGTAAAAAGAGGAATGGTGCTGATTAGCCTGCGAAAAAACAACCAGGCTATTCAAACATTAAAAAAAGCTATTGCCATCAATCCGCAAAACCATCATGCATACTACAATATTGGTAGAGCATATTTTGAAAATAAAGATTTTTACAAAGCCAAACTATATTTTGATACTACTTTAACCATAAAACCCGAAATGGAAATTGCTCTTTTTAATAGAGCAGTAAGTTTATTAGAACTAAGCATGAGTAATACATATATTGCTTGCGAAGATTTTAAAAAAGCTGCAACACTTGGCTATGGCGAAGCTTGGGAGTATTTAAAAAAATATTGTAAGTAGCTTTAAGAATATTTTAATAAAGGGTGAATTACTTTTCTCCATAGCGGTGGTATGGCTGCAACAAAAAACAAGCCGGCATATCCGCTGGGCAGTTTGTTCGATTGTTCATAAGTTAGCAAAGTATGATAAGGTTTGCTGGCATAAAAATGATGATCGGCATGGCGGGCAAGATCAACCAAAATAAAACGACTTACAAACTGATTACAATCCCAACTGTGATGCTCTGTTACACGTTGTTTCTCGTTTCGGCTCAAACCATAATGTTGTATATAATTTACATACTCCAGTAAAAAATTAGCAACCAAAGCTTGAAACAAGTATCCTAATACTCCGGCAAATCCAAAAAAATAGAATAATACTATTAGAAGTAAAAACTGCAATATAATTTGCCTTATAACGTAGTTTTCGAGCGAAAAAGGCATTTTATTTTCTTTCTTCAATCTGTCTGCTTCCATTAGTAAAGCACCGGTAAATTGACCTTTTACCGAGCGAGCAAAGAAACCGTAAAGGGATTCGTTAAGTTTTGCTGTTGCGTGGTCTTTTTCTGTTCCTACCCATTTGTGGTGAACACGAAGGTGTTCAATATAAAAATACATGTTTCCGGCAGTAAACAGCAATAGTTTTCCTAGCCATAGTTCAAAAGCATTTTTGCGATGAATAAACTCATGAGAAACTACAATGGCCGAAGAACCTGTGTTTAAACCTGTACTTAGCGAAGCAGCTAAAATCCATAATCCACTAACGGCTTGAGTATATATGCCATAAAACAAACTTGCCAAAGCACATAGTTGAAACGGTATATGCATGAGCAAAATAAATTGTGGCAAAACGCTGTTTTTGTCACTTCCTTCGTTTGCTTCTATTGGTGGAGTTAACCATTCAACCAACGCTAAAAAAACCAATGAGTAAAAAAAGTTTATAAGTGTAAAAACTCCACCACTTAAATTACCATATATAACAAGCATAGCAGGTGTTAAACTAAAAATGTAAAGTAAGTTGCGTGTGTTTAAGCCTAACTTCATTTATTAAAAACAAATGTAATGATTTGCTTTAAAATGATGCAATAACAAAATATATGAAACTTAAATAATTAAATCAGTTTTTTACTTTAATAAGCTGAAGCTTTATTATTCCCAACCTATCGAATAATAAAATTATAGGATATACAGGATCAAACTCCCACCACTTAGCTGCAAAATTTGGCTTACTGCCGGCATGATGATGGTTGTTTTGAAATAATTCTCCAAGCATTAAAAAATCAAAAACCAATTTGTTTTTGCTGTGGTCGGCCTCATTAAAATTTCTGTATCCATATTTATGCCCAGCCCAGTTTACAACTGCACCCTGTATAGGCCCAATTAAAAAGTGAATGGGTAAAAACAGATACATCCACCAATGAGTAGCAAAAACAATATAAAACGAAATATAACCTATTCCAAAAACTATTCTAACAGGCCAAGAATCGGCAATTTTATCTATTGTTTTGTATTCCGGGAAATTGCGGTCAAACTTAGGTTCAACCATAATGGTATTATACAAAACACCATTGTAAATTTTACGAGTATGCCACATCATGCTAAAAACCTCTTTAAAAAAATGAGGGGTGTGAGGATCTTTTTCGGTATCGCTGTAAGCATGATGCATTCAGTGTAATATGGCATAAGCACGGGCATTTAAATAGCTGCTGCCTTGTGCCAACCATGTAAAAATGTAAAAAAACTTTTCCCAAAATTTATTCATGGTAAACATTTTGTGTGCAGAATAACGATGAAGGAAAAAAGTTTGTCCAAACAGACTTAAATACCAATGACCAATAAGAAAAAGAAAAATTGCTATCATATAATGTTGCAAATAACCCTATAAAAAAGGGTTTGATAAAGGGAAAAATTGTAATATTTTGGATTGTTTGATTAGTTTAATTTATACATTAAAAATTAGGGTTTTAAATTCTTCAGCATATCATCGGTCATACTTTCAAGCGTAAACATAGGTCTCCAGTTCCAATGCTGGCGTGCCTCATTGTCGTTTATACTTTGTGGCCAGCTATCGGCAATAGATTGTCTAAAATCAGGATTATATGATATTGTAAAACTAGGTATATGTTTACGAATACTATTGGCAATTTCCTCCGGATTAAAACTAAAACCTGCAATATTGTAACTGCTTCTAATTTTAACATTTGCTGCATCAGTTTCCATTAGTTCTATGGTTGCCCTAATTGCATCGGGCATATACATCATGGGCAAAGTTGTGTCTTTACTTAAAAAACATTCATAAGTTTTATGCTTTAGTGCTTCGTGATAGATATGAACTGCATAATCAGTTGTTCCGCCTCCCGGAGCACTTTTCCAGCCAATTAAACCAGGATAGCGAATACTTCTTACATCAACTCCATATTTTTGGTTATAGTATTCGCAAAAACGTTCTCCGGCTTGTTTGCTAATTCCATAAATGGTATTTGGTTCCATTACAGTATATTGTGGCGTATTTACTCTTGGTGTTGTAGGGCCAAATACGGCAATACTGCTTGGCCAATAAACTTTTTTTGTAAGTTTTTCTTTGGCTGCATCAAGCACAAAAAATAAGCTGTTCATGTTTAAGTCCCAGGCATATTTAGGATTTTTTTCGGCTGTTGCGCTAAGCAGTGCCGCCAACAAATACACCTGAGAGATATTATATTTTTTTATTATTTCGTACAACCTGTTTTTATCCATTACGTCAAGTTGTTCAAAAGGGCCAATAACTTTTTCGGCTGGTCTTATGTCGCTGCAAACAACATTGTCGTTTCCGTAAATATTTCTTAGTGCTTCAGAAAGCTCAAGTCCAATTTGTCCGTTTGAACCAATTATTAAAATACGTTCAGTAATCATTGTTATAGTAAGTTTTCGAAAGTAAAAAGAATATTGAAGAAATACGAATGAATGAAATGAATACAAAAAAAGCCGCATTAATAGCGGCTTTTACATATTAAATTTAATTTATTGAATTCCCAATTTCTTTTTTACTTCACTAAGCAGGTTATCGGCATCTGGTTTGTATAAAAATCCGGCCATGCTGCTATCAAACACATAGCTGTAGCCTTTTTCTTTGGCAACCAGAGAAATGGCATTTTTTGCTTTTTCAATAATAGGCTTAAGTAAGTCGGCTTCTTTTTTTCTTATTTTTTCCTGAGCATCTTGTTGAAACTCTTGAATACGACCTTGCATATCCTGTAACTCTTTTTGAATTACTTCTTTTCTAACTTCAGTCATGGTTTTTTCATTTTTCTGATAATCTGAAACCTTTTTTTGAAACTCATCACTTAGTCTTTTTAATTCATCTTCAAGGCTTTTACCATAATTTTCCATATCGGTATTAGCTTTTTTGTATTCAGGCATAAGCTGCATTAGTTCTTGTAAATCTACGTATCCTAGTTTTTGAGCTTTTGCAAAAGGTGCTGCTAATAGTGTTATTGCAAAAAATGCAATGGCTGTTTTTAAGAGATTTTTCATCGTGTTATTTTTATTTGTTATATTTTTTAAACTAAAATTATGCCAAATTATCTTCCACCCGGGTTATTGCCCTGCGATGAATTTTTATTTTTGGTAATGTTTATACCCAATTCCTGTAAAACTTCATCACTTTTATCGTATTTGGCATTGCTGTACAACATTATCATTTCAGTTGATTTGGCAAATATAAAGTCAAGTGCATTAGCTTTTGCAATTTTTTGACAAGCTTCAAAAACTTTATCCTGAATAGGCTTAATTAATTCGGCTCTTTTTTTAAACAATTCGCCTTCGTAGCCAAACTTTTTATTTCTAAAGTCCTTTAATTCAGTTTCTTTTTGTTTTATGGCAGCTTCACGTTTCTTTTTTAGTTCATCAGTAAGCAGTACCATTTCGGCTTGTAAATCTTTTATCATTTTATCAATTTCGGCTTGCATGGCATCCATTTCTTTTTCCCATTGCTCGCTAATTAAGTCTAATTGTTTTTGAGCCGATTTATACTCTGGTAACATATCAAGTATATATTCGGTATCAACATAAGCAAATCGTTGTGATAAAGCTTGGCTCAAACCAAAAACAAATGATATAACTGAAAATAATATTATTCTTTTCATTTTTTTAAAATTGCTGACCTAACAAAAAGTGAAACTGTCCGCCATTAATTCTGTCAGGGCTTGGGTGAAAAGGCGGTCTATCAATACCCCAACCATAATCTAAACCAATCATACCAAACATTGGCAAGAAAATACGCACGCCAATTCCATAGCTTCTGTTAATTTCAAAAGGATTAAAATCGCGGTAATTTAACCATGCTCCTCCACCTTCGGCAAATACCAAAGGAAACACGGTTGCCTGCGGATTTAACGAAATTGGGTAACGAAGCTCCATGGTATATCGGTTATAAATGGTAGCACCGGTTTGCTCTAATCTACCGGTGTTTTTAGAAACGGAAAATGGTGTTAAAGAATTGTCTGCATAGCCTCTTAATGCAATTAACTCCCTGCCATCAAGGTTAAAGCCAATTAAACCGCTGCCTCCAACCCAAAAACGTTCAAATGGTGTAACGCCCTTATCCTGATTGTATGTGCCTATAAATCCATAATTCACGCGGCTCATTAAAACCAGTTTATCAACTATTCTGGTAAACCAAGTTGCATCAAATTTCCATTTATGGTATTCAAGCCATTTCATACGTGTTTGCTGGTCGGCACTTTTATAATCAATATTACTAAATAATGAATATGGTGGGGTTGCCTGAACCGATAAGGAAATGTTTGAACCTGATCTTGGATAAATGGGCTGATCGGTTGAATTACGACCTAAAATAATCCTAAAACTAACATTGTTTGAACCACCTGCCGGAATTGAAGGTATCCAGGCATTTCCATTTACATCAACAATATTTCGGTATCGTTGATAGCTTAACTGATGCTGCAAAACAAAAAAATCATCGGGAAAGCGAAGCCTTTTGCCGAGGCCAAATACCACACCTGTTGTAAACAAACCGCTTCTATTTTCACCACGTTGCCCGTTTGATTGTATGCTGTGAAAAACAGAACCCGTAAAGGCGTTAGGTTTTTTGCCACCCAACCACGGCTCGGTAAACGAGGCAGAGTATGATTGAAAAAATGTTCCGTTGGTTTGAGCACGAAGCGAAAGTCTCTGTCCGTCTCCGGTTGGAACCGGATTCCATGCTTTTCCGTTAAAAAATTTACGTGCACTAAAATTATTTAAAGATAAGCCTAAAGTACCCACAACAAAACCTGCTCCCCAACCTCCCGATAACTCAATTTGGTCGTTTGCTCGCTCTTCAACTGTATACTCTATATCAACGGTTCCGTTTACGGGATTGGGTACAGGATTTACGTTTAATGCTTCAGGATTAAAATAACCCACAGTTGCCAACTCTCTTATTGAGCGTGTAATATCACTTCGGCTAAAAAGTTGGCCAGGTTTTGAACGCAATTCGCGAATAATTACATAATCGCTGGTTTTGGTATTACCCTTTACAGTAACCTTATTAATCCTTGCTTGGGTTCCTTCATAAATTCTTATTTCAAGGTCTATTGAATCGTTTTCAATATTGGTTTCAACCGGTTCAATTTTAAAAAACAAATATCCATCGTCCATGTAAAGGGTGCTTATATCCATACCGTCCTGACTCATGTTTAGCCTTTGGTCAAGCAACGCCTGATCGTAAACATCTCCTTTTTTTATACGTAGTACTTTAGCAAGTTCTTCATCAGTATATTTGGTATTTCCTACAAAATTTATGTTTCTAAAAAAATACTTATCTCCCTCGTATAAATTTATTTTAATTTTTATGTGTCCAGTTTCATCTCTCCAAATACTATCAGACAGAATTTGGGCATCTCTAAAACCCATACTATAATATTTGCTAAGCAATTTTTGCTTATCTTCTGCATATTCGTCTTCAATAAATCTGCTTTTTGCCAAAAACCGGTATTTAGGTTTTGTATTTTTAAACTGTCGCCTTAGTTTATTTGAAGAAACCTGACTATTACCGATAAAGATAATATCGCTTATTTTTACCTTTTTACCTCTATCAACCGTAATTTTTAGTTTGGCAGTATTTTTACGAGGGTCGTCAATAGTTTGCTCAAATGTAGCTGTTGCATCTAAAAATCCTTTCTCAGCATAATATTTTCTTATTTCGCGTTGTGTGCTGCTAATTACATTTTCAGTAATTATTTGTCCTCCCTTTAGTGTAAGTTGCTCTCTTAAATCTTCGGCTTTTCCTTTTTTTAAACCTTTTATGCTAAATGTAGATAGCCTTGGCCTTTCAGAAACAATAATTTTTAGCCATATTTTTTCATCTTCTATTTTGGTAGCAACAATTTTTATGTCATCAAAAAGTTTTTGTTTCCATAAATTGGTAATAGCCTTACTTAATTCATCACTTGGCACCCTAATTTGTTGGTTTAACTGCAAACCTGATATTATAATAAGTACGCTTTTATCGTAATAATCAGTTCCTTCAAGATCAATACCTGCTATGGTGTAGTTTTTAGGTGTTGCAAAATTTAGTTTTAAATAAGTAGTATCGTCTTGAGCCAACAAGCATAAAGAAAATATAATAAAAACACCTGATAGAAATAACCTTAACTTCATGCTAAAACTTTCACTTGCTCGCTAGTTTTACCAAAGCGCCTCTCTCGGTTTTGGTAGTTTATAATTGCTTCGTACAAATCTTCTCTGTTAAAATCTGGCCAAAGTTTTGGAGTAAAATATAACTCTGAGTAAGCCAACTCCCATAATAAAAAATTACTTATTCTTTGTTCTCCGCTTGTTCTAATCATTAATTCGGGTTGAGGCATATTGCCGGTACTTAATGATTTTGATATTAATTCATCATTAATGTCATCAACCGAAAATTTATTGTTTTTTATAAGGTTGGCAATTTTTTTTACTGCTTCTACCATATCCCATCGAGCGCTGTAACTTAATGCTAATACGAGAGTCATTCTTGAATTGTTACAGGTTGTTTCTATAGCTTTTTGCAACTGCTTTTGGCATTTTTCGGGCAAATCAGCTATATTTCCAATGGTTTGAAGCCTGATGTCGTTTTTCATTAAAGTTGGTGTTTCTTTTTCAATGGTATCAACCAACAGTTCCATTAGTGCATTTATTTCGGCTTTAGGCCTGCTCCAATTCTCGGTACTAAATGCATATAATGTAAGATATTTTACTCCTATTTCAGCACAAGCCTCAGCCGATTCGCGAACCGCGTTTACACCACTTTTATGACCAAAAATTCTGAATTTTCCGTTTCCCTTTGCCCACCTGCCATTACCATCCATTATTATGGCAATATGCTGTGGCAACTTTGCCAAATCAACCCGCTCTTTTAAACTCATTTTAGTTTTTTAGTAATAAAAAAAGTTGACAAAGTTAATAAAATCTGGCACACTTAACCCTCGAATTAATTCTAACAGCAACTGTTACAGAAGAAAATATATACCAGTCTTTATAATCGGCATTACCACGTTTATACCCTGTTTTATTAACCGGTACACCACCCGAGAATTCTGTACTTCGGTCAGTAAAAATTTGGGTAAGTCTGCCATTATCGGCAGCGGCCTTCATATCGGGGTAAACTGTGCTAACATCATCTAAATAATCGGTAAAAGTTCTTCTAAAACCAATTTGCCCCTCTAACGCAATATTTCTGTAGGCCATCCATTTAAAACCCATTCCCATAGGTATGGCCATGCTGTATCGGCTGTATTGTACTCCTTCTGTTTTGTAATCTACCAAATCATACCATTGATTATTGTATTGAGCTCTCGGTTTAAACATAAAACCGGCAAGCCCAGTATAAACATAAGTAGTAAATTTCTTATCTAAAACGTAAGGTCCATAATTTATAAAATTATACTCCAATAATGCTGCAAACTCAGTTATATTATTTTGAAACCTAAGTTGCCTGAAGGTGTTTTCGGTAAAATTTCTATCGCTTCCGCCAACTTGCAAAATATTTAATTGAGCATTTAATGCCCAAGTATTGTTTAGGTTTAAACGACCGAAAATTCCACCAGCAGGTCTTGTTTCGTTAAATGCTATTGTAGGTGCCAAATCTCCCCAATAATTTGAGATACCAAGTTGGCCTCCAACTTCAATTTTTTGTGCGTTAGAATTACTAAATACAAAAACTGAAAATGTGATAATAGAACTAATTTTTTTTAAAACTGTGGACATGGTATTCCTTTTCCTCTAAATACGTATGATAATGTAACACCTATCATTAAATAAGCATCGGTTTTTAAAAAATTACGCTTATCGCTGCGGAGACTTCCATCAATAAATGGCGATAGTTGGCCAGTTGGTAATACTTCCCAAGATCTGTCGGCCAAAAGCATGGCATTTCTGCCCGTTGCACCTTCTACTATGCTTGGGTCGGCATATTTTCCACCAACATCATCAAGGTAGTTGGTATTGGTAAATCTTATACCTCCTTCTATTCCAAGAAAAAATGCATCGCCAATCTTTTGCCTTATGCCCATGCCAACGGGTACGCAAATTGCAGTAAGCGGGTACTTTTTTAGTTCGTTGTATGTAGTAGAGCCTTGTCCTTCGGTTGCCAATGGCTGTAACTCAAATTCTTGCTTATTGCCTTGAGCGTTTACCAAGGTGGTTTTGGGATTAAAATTAAAAACACCTATACCTGCAAACAAATAAGGAATAAACGGCCTTGCAGAGTAGTCTTTTAAATCGTTTTTTAATAAGTTTAACTCCATTTGAACCGAAAATTCATAAATATGAGAGTTGAAATTGAGATTTCTTAATCTGTTAAACTCAAAGTTTGATACACCATTGTAAGTTCTTTTTGCCGTTGCAAAGTTTTTGTCATCGCCACTTACTTTTCCATAAGCACCAAAACCTTTTACTGCCCAACGTGGCGAAATATTGTATCTTCCAAATAATGCAGCCGATGGTTGTGTTTCTTTAAATGCCATGGTTTCATTGCTTAAATCTCCAATATAATTAGACGCACCAAGCAATAAGCCAATTTCAACAAACTGGGCAAAGGCTAAATTCGAGATAAAAAAGCATAAACCAATTGTAAGCGTTTTTATTTTATACATAAGCACACAAAAATATAAATAAATACCTTGCAGGCAATTTTAAAATAAAAATGCCTGCCAAATTACAATAACGACTTATATTATTAATTATTTTACAAGCTGATAATTAACATTTTCGCGCATAAAAGTTATATTCATCAACTGTTCCGTACTCAAAAATTGAGTAGGTATTTAACAGTTCTTTAATGTTTTGTTCGCCTGTATGCTTTTCTTCTATTATAAAAAGGATATTAGGGTATTTTTTAATAAAATTTTTTGCACCTTGAAAAAGTTCAAGCTCCATTCCTTCCACATCAATTTTAAAAAGTATATTGCTATTTACCGGAATATTAAAAGATTCAAATACATCATCAATTGCATTTATTTCAAAACGCTCAGCTCCTTCAACTTGTTGGTTTACTTTTTTACTTGCACCAAAGTTTGTTTTATTTATTATAAAATAATCAACCTCATGCTGTTTGCCTAATCCATAATTAAAAACCTTAACCGTTTCTTCAACATTGTTAAGTTTTATATTTTCATTTATTACATCATAACTATAGGTAATTGGTTCAAACGTAAAACATGTTTTACCCATTTTTGCCAGCCAAACGCTATACTCGCCAATGCAGGCTCCGGCATCAATAAAAACATCGAAATTATGCTTTAAAATAAATTCTTTTATACTTAACTCATAAGCATTGTTTATGTATTGAAAATCGAGGGTTTTGGGTCTTGTTTTAAATGTACCCATACCCGTTTTTACAATACCACCCGGTGCATTAGATTTTCGGGTAAGCATATAATAAAAACTGTTTAATACGCAGGTAAACTCTCCGTGTTTCAAATAATCCCAAAAATAGAGCGAATAAACTTTTAATCTGTTTAAAATACGAGTCATTAAATTATAATTGTTTTGGCAAATTAAATATTTTATAAAGTATCGATAACATGATTAAAAAAAAGTTATCAGCATTAAATCTTTTGGGTTCAATCAAAAAGACAATTAAATTTTTCTTTATAAAAACGTTTAATAATTTGTAATAAAAGATTTAAAATGAAGCATTACTTTTGACACACAAATGCAAGCAGGAACGCTTTATTTAATACCTACACCAATTGGTAATCTTGATGATATAACGCTGCGAGCAATAAATACCCTAAAACATGTTGACCTTATTTTAGCAGAAGATACACGACAAACGTTAAAATTAACTCAACATTTTCAAATAAATACACCATTACAAAGCTATCATCAGCACAACGAACATCAAGTAACGGAGAAGATAATAACTTTGCTACAAAACGGTAAATACATTGCTGTAGTTAGCGATGCAGGTACGCCCGGAATTAGCGATCCGGGATTTTTGCTTGTAAGAGCGTGTGTAAAGAACAATATTACGGTAAATTGTTTGCCTGGTCCAACTGCCTTTGTACCTGCATTGGTTAAAAGTGGCATACCCTGCAATAGTTTTACATTTCTTGGTTTTTTGCCCGATAAAAAAGGACGAAGTACATTACTAAACTTTATTTCGAATAATAATTTAACAACAGTTTTTTACGAAAGCCCTCACAAAATAATTAAAACGCTTGAACAATTAATACAATATTGCGGAGAAGAAAGATTAGTTAGTGTAAGCCGTGAAATTAGCAAGATGTTTGAAGAAACCATAACTGATAATTTATTGAATGTATTAAACCATTTTTTAAATAAACCCATAAAAGGAGAATTTGTAATTGTTGTTGAACCTAAAAAATAATCACTTTAAATATGTATTGCTAAGTTTATTGGCAATAATACTTTTATCGCATGGTTGGTATAAAATAGGTATTTTCCCGTTAACAGTTTTTGGTTTTGTGCCAATTTTCTTACTCGAACACTACATACGCTTTGAACAGCAAAACAGAAAGTTATGGTTGTTTGTATATGGATTTATAATTTTTTTTGGTTGGAATATTGCCTGTATTTGGTGGGTTTGGAATGCAACTGCCGGAGGTGCAATTGCCGCTTTTTTTATCAATTCGCTTCCAATGATTCTTCCTTTAATACTATATAGTAATTTAAACAAAAAAACAGGTAATGAAAACAAATGGTTTTTTATAAGTGCATGGATTAGCCTTGAATTGCTTCAGTTTCACTGGGATTTTGCATTTCCATGGCTTATTTTAGGTAATGCTTTTGCTTACTGGCCCAATCTTGTTCAATGGTACGAATATACCGGTGTTCTTGGTGGCAGCCTTTATTGTTTACTTATATCGTTTGCTGTTTTTAAAATAATTGTAAGGTATAACAGCCTAAGTATTGCTGCAAAAAGAATTAAATTGTTCAATCTGTTTTTTTTCTACTTTTTTTCTCCGGTATTTTTATCTTATTTTATACTAAATAAATGGAAAAAGCAACTTGAAACCATAAGTAAAAATGCAATAGAATTTATTGTAGTTCAACCCAATATTGATCCATACGGTGAAAAATTTGGCGGTCTGTCGCCCATGATGCAATTGGAAAGAATGTTACAACTTGCCGAAAAAAGAATTACAAAAAATACAAAATTTATTGTATTACCCGAAACTGCTTTACAGGGCTCGATACATGAAAATGAAATTGAAGAAGAACCTTTGATAATAAGGCTTAGACAATTTTTGAATCAATATCCTGAAATTGGCATTATATCGGGTGCTGATACATACAGGGTATATGAAAAAGGAGAGAAGCCATCTGTTACAGCAAGAACAGCATTTAATGGAACAGTTGTATATGATTCATATAATACAGCAATTTATTTAAGTTTTAATAAACCTGTAGAATTTTATCATAAGAATAAATTAGTTCCCGGAGTTGAAAAAATGCCATATCCAGAAATATTTAAATTTTTAGAAAAATTTGCAATTGGCCTTGGTGGTACATCAGGAAGTTTAGGTAGTAATGGCAGCAGCAAAGTTTTTTATACTAAATATAATATTGGATTAGCTCCAATAATTTGTTACGAAAGTGCATTTGCAAAATTTACTGCAAGCTATGTAAATAAAGAAGCCGATGTACTTGTGGTAATTACTAATGACGGCTGGTGGGGAAATACACCGGGCTATAAGCAACATCACAGTTTTTCTCAACTTAGAGCTATAGAAAACAGAAGATTTGTTGTTAGAAGTGCAAATACAGGAATTAGCAGTGTTATTGACCTTACAGGAAATGTATTATACCAAACCAATTGGTGGCAACAAGAGGCATTTAATACCAAAGTTAATACACTTCGGCTTAAAACATTTTACACTAGAAACGGAGACTTAGTTGGTAATCTATGTTTACTTATGTTTGTGTTGGGTTTATTAAGGTTGAGGTTTAATAATTGACTTTGTAATTTTTGACAAATACGGAATCTGATTCCGTATTTGTCAAATTATAAAATCAGAAAAATTAGTTTTTAATTACATCAATTTCTTTCCAGTTCAGTATAGTTGTTTTATCCATTTCTGCTGTTTTGCCCGTGTAAATCACATACGACTTTTGGGTTAATGGGTGAATTTTCCTCCAGTAATTAATGCCTTTCAAATAATCAGCATTAAAAGTAACTGCAGCTTTTATTTCCAATGGAATAACCTGTGAAGACTGATCCAGCAGCACATCAATTTCATTTCCTGTACGGTCGCGCCAGTAATATAAATTACTACGTTGTCCGTTGTTATATCTGGATTTGAGCAATTCCAGAATGATCAGGTTTTCGAACAAAGCTCCGCGCAGCGGATGGGTATTTACATGCGATTCGTTTTCCAGCTCCAGCAATGAGCAACATAAACCCGTATCATAAAAATACATTTTGGGCATTTGAGTGAGGCGCTTGCCCAGGTTATTATAAAACGGCTGCAACCTAAAAGCAATAAAGCTGGCTTCCAGTATCCCAAACCAACTCATAATCGTTTTCTGGTCAACACCGGTGTCATTGCCAATAGAGGTATAATTTACCTCCTGACCCACACGCGTGGCGCACACCTTTAGGAAACGCTGGAACAAAGCAAGGTTGGTAATATTCTTAATCTGACGTACATCTCTTTCTACATACGTAAGCAGGTAATTTGGATAATAATCCACCGGATTAATTTTCTTGTCATACAGCCGAGGGTAACCTCCGTTTAAAATCAATTTATTCAAGCTTTGCTTGCTGTATTTGCTCTCTGCCAGTTCGGTGTAGCTGAAGGGCAGCAGATGTATAAATGCAATACGACCGGCAAGTGTTTGAGAAATACTTTCCAATAAAAGCAAATTTTGCGAACCGGTAATGATAAACAGCCCTACTTTGTTGGGTTGAGCATCTATTACACCCTGCATATAGGATAACAGCTGAGGAACACGTTGTATTTCATCAAAAATGGCTCCGGTTTTATATTGACCCAAAAACGCACGCGGGTCTTGTGTAGCCAGCAACACATTGTCTTGATTTTCGAAACTGATATAAGGCTTTTTAGGAAACAGTTCCCTGGCCAGCGTGGTTTTACCCGATTGCCTCGGACCCAATAAACCCACTGCCGGAAACTTTCGGGCCAGTTGCTTGATTTTAGTTGATGCAGCACGTTGTATCATGCTGCAAATATATAGTTATTATTTTGACAAATACGGAATCATATTCCGTATTTGTCAAAATTCTTGTTGTAATTATTTGGTATTAATCATCACGCCCAACTCCTTCAACTGCTTATCATCAATAGTGCTTGGTGAATCAATCATCGTATCTCTGCCACTGTTGTTTTTGGGGAAGGCAATAAAATCGCGGATGGAATCGGCACCGCCAAACAGTGAGCACAACCTGTCGAAGCCAAAGGCAATGCCTGCATGTGGTGGTGCGCCATACTGAAACGCATCCATTAAAAAGCCGAATTGTTTTTGTGCTTCTTCGGGCGTAAAGCCAAGCACTTCAAACATGCGTGCCTGCAACTCTTTATTGAAAATGCGCACACTGCCACCGCCTACTTCTACTCCGTTAATCACCATATCATACGCATTGGCACGCACCTGACCTAATGTGTTAAAGTCGTTCAGCAAGTGAATATCTTCAGGCTTGGGCGAAGTAAACGGATGGTGCATGGCAAAGTATCGGCCTTCTTCTTCGTTAAACTCAAGCAACGGAAAATCTACCACCCACAAACACGAAAATGTATTTTTATCTCTAAGTCCAAGACGTGAACCCATCTCCAGGCGCAGCTCGTTCATGGCTTTGCGGGTTTTATCTTTTTGTCCGGCCAACACCAATATCAAATCTCCCGATTGTGCCTGGCAGGCATCGGCCCATAGTTTCAGAGCGGCTTCGTCATAAAATTTATCTACTGAAGATTTAATGGTGCCATCGGCATTTACACGGGCATATACAAGTCCGGTAGCGCCAATCTGCGGGCGTTTCACAAAATCTGTCAATTCATCCAATTGCTTGCGGGTATATTCGGCACAGCCTTTGGCACAAATGGCCACCACCAGTTCCGCATCATCAAACACTTTGAAATTTTTGCCTTTCACCACATCGTTCAGTTCCACAAATTTCATCTCAAATCGCGTATCGGGTTTGTCGCTGCCATAATATTTCATGGCATCGGCATAGGTCATGCGGGGCAAGTTTTCAATGTGTATACCTTTTACCTGTTTAAACAAATGCTTCACCAGGCCTTCAAACATATTGAGCACATCTTCCTGTTCCACAAAACTCATTTCGCAGTCAATCTGTGTAAACTCAGGCTGGCGATCGGCACGCAGGTCTTCATCGCGAAAACATTTTACAATCTGATAATAGCGGTCAAATCCGCTCACCATCAGCAATTGCTTAAAGGTTTGCGGACTTTGCGGCAGCGCATAAAACTCACCCGGATTCATGCGGCTGGGCACCACAAAATCGCGTGCGCCTTCAGGTGTAGATTTAATGAGCACAGGTGTTTCTACTTCAATAAAATCTTTACTATCAAGATAAGCGCGAGTTTGTTGAGCCATTTTATGTCGCAATTGCAAATTGGCACGCACATTACTTCTTCGCAGGTCTAGGTAGCGGTATTTCATACGAAGGTCATCTCCTCCATCGGTATTTTCTTCGATGGTAAATGGCGGTGTTTTGGCTTCGTTTAAAATATTGAATTCAGAAACGATGATTTCTATTTCACCGGTTGGTATATTCTGGTTTTTGCTTTCGCGCTCTTTTACCAAACCTGTGGCCTGTATCACAAACTCACGTCCCAGTTTACGGGCACGCTCACAAAGCTCGCTGTTGGTATTCATATTAAAAGCAAGTTGCGTAATGCCGTAGCGGTCACGCAGGTCGGTAAAAGTCATGCCACCCAAGTCACGGCTGCGTTGTATCCATCCGGTAAGGGTTACTGTTTTACCTGCATCGCTAAGTCTGAGTTCGCCACATGTATGAGTTCTGAGCATAATTTATCTTACAATTAAGGTAGCGAAAATAGGAAAGTTTGGTCTAAAAGCTTTATATATTGTGCGTTTACATAATCATTATCACTCAAAATAATTTATACTTCTTTCTTATTTATTCTTTCAATCTATATAACTTTTAAACATGAATAGAATAAATTGATAAAAATCATAAAATCATCAGATTTTTTTAGTTTATTTTTGAAATGAAAATAGATACAAGAATTGAAACTAATCAGCATAATATTGATTATAATCCTACAATTTAATCAGCTATTGCAAATTATGCTAATTGGCTATTTTTTTCTAAACCAAGATATTATTGCAAAAACATTATGTATTAAAAAAACTGATGTAAAAAATAACTGTAATGGCAAATGTTATTTAGCCAAAAAATTTAAGCAAACTGATGAGAATAAGCGTGAGTCGAAACAAATTCCTCCTATAAAAATCAACATTAAACAAGAATATTTTCAAGATATTAATGAAGAAAAAAGTTTTGTTGTTTCAATCAATACCATTCAATTAAATTTTTATAATAACATCTTTGTATGTAAAGGTTTTTTATCTGATATATTAAAACCACCAACGGTTTAATTATCAATTTCCATTGAACTTGAAGAATTTAATTTGATTCTATTTTAAGCACTTTAAGTTTCAAAACATTTTACCTAACTAAAAAGACTACCCCCAAAAAATATTTAAATAAAACAAACAATTAAATTTCTATAAAAATGAAAACAAAAAAAATATTATTGGCTATTGCAATATTGGCAATTGCTGTAGTTTCGTGTAAAAAACATTCACATGATGAAGACCACGATCATGGAAATAGTTCTTTGGTAATAGAGTTTGACCATGTATGGGGAACAACTCTAGAGCAATTTCAATTAAATAAGTGGTTTGTACACCCAATGTCCAAAGACAGCATGAAGTTTACCATGCTCAGATATTATGTTTCTAATATAAAACTAAAAAAAACCGATGGAAATTGGTATGAAATACCTGAGAGTTATTATTTGGTTGATGCATCGATAAATAAAGGTAACGAATTGCAAATAAACGATATACCTGATGGTGATTATACCAATATAAAATTTACAATGGGTGTTGATAGTATTAGAAATGTATCGGGTGTGCAAACCGGGGCTTTGGCTCCAAGCAACGGCATGTTTTGGGATTGGAATACCGGATATATCATGATTAAAGCCGAAGGAGAATCTCCTCAATCTGCTGATGGCACTTTTGCCTTTCATTTAGGTGGCTTTAGCGGAGAGTTTAATGTTGTTAGAGAGTTAAGTATGGATTTTAAAGGTGCAATTTTAAGTATAAAGAAAGATGCTTCTCCGGTAATACATTTACTAGTAAATCCGGCTCGTTTCAGGCATACATTAGGTTCGCTTAGTAATGGTTCAACCAAAGTACATATGCCCGGAGCCAGTGCAAAAACCATGGCCGATGACTTTAACACCTGGATTCGTTTCGACCATATACATAACTAATTTTTTTCATAGTTTTTTTTAGTGGTTGAACCTAATATTTTATTGGGTTCAGCCACTTTATTGTAATATGTTATGATTTGTAAAATAAATTTTAAAGTACTTTTTTATGCCTTATTATTTGCATTAGGTTCGTGTTCAAAACAAGAAGATAAATTAACAGAAAAGTTAGATGTAATTTTACCGCAGCACTTTCCAAAACTGTATTATAAAAACGATAAAAATGTAGTTGATGAAAAGAAATTTAACCTTGGTAAAAAGTTGTTTTTTGATCCTATTTTATCGGTAAATAATACCATTTCTTGCGCATCGTGCCATGCTCCTGAACACGCCTTTGCCGACCACAATACCGCACTTAGTTTTGGAGTTTTTAACAGAATTGGAAAACGAAATTCTCCGGCACTTTTTAACCTTGGATGGCAAACAAGTTTTAATTGGGATGGTGGCGTAAACCATATAGAAGTTTTTCCGATAGCACCAATTACAAACCAAAATGAAATGGGTGAAGACCTTAAAAACTTGTTAAGTAAACTCAATAATAATAAACAATATTCTAATTTATTTAAAGAAGCCTTTGGTGTTGGTAAAATTGAAGACCGCGAATTCTTATATGCCTTAACCCAATACATGATTATGCTTGTTAGCTATCAAAGCAAATATGATGATGTAGTTAACGGTAAACAACAGTTTACTGAATCAGAAAGCAGAGGTTACCAAATTTTTAAAACTCATTGCAACAACTGCCATACCGAGCCATTATTTACCGATTATTCTTATAAAAACAACGGAAGTACTCTTAATAATGGAGAAGTAGGCAGAATGAATATAACACAAAAACAAACCGATAAAGGCAAGTTTAAGGTGCCATCATTAAGAAATCTTGAGCTTACATACCCATATATGCATAATGGAAGTATAAGAACTTTGGAAGAAGTTTTAATGCATTATGAGAAAGATAAAACTGAAATTGAAAATATTGATAATAAACTTAAAAACGGCATAAAACTGTCAGATAGCGAAAAGGTAGATTTAACGGCATTTTTAAAAACCCTAACCGATTATAAATTTATAACAAAAAACTTATATAAAAAGTGAAAAAATTCTTAACGCTGTTTATTTTATTAATTCTTACAAAAACAACTTTTGCTTGCGATATATGTGGTTGTGGAATTGGAAACAGCTACATTGGTATTTTACCCAGATTTAACGAAAACATGATAGGATTACGTTATCGTTTTCAGCAATTCAATCATCAAGATAATCCACAATCGTTTAATGGAAACAGCAAAGTTTTACATGATGTTTATCACACATCAGAGTTTTGGTTAAGGCATATTCCTAAAAATAATAGAATGCAAATTTTTGGAGTTATTCCATACAGAGTAAATGTAAGAACCGATTCTGATAAAAAAGAATCAATAAGCGGTATAGGAGATGCATTTTTAATGGGTAATTATATTTTAATTAACACAGCCGATAGTTTGCATGTGCCTTTAAAATTAACTTTACAGGCAGGAGCGGGCCTAAAATTACCAACCGGTAAATATCAGCAACGAAATGCAAATAAACTTATGTATCCCCTGGGTTTTCAAACCGGCACGGGTGCTTGGGCTTATCAAATAAATACAATAGTTACCTTCAGGTATAAAAAAGTTGGCATAAATATCGAATTTCAATACATTATAAATACTACAAACGAGTTGATGTATAAATTAGGTAATAGAATAAACATTGGTACTTCATTGTTTTTTTGGAAAAAATTCGGCTTCAACTCTCTTCTTTTATCAGGTGGTTTTTTGTTCGAACATTTAAAAGCTGATAAAGAATACAACTATGTGGTAAATCAAACCTCGGGCAAAAGGCTACTGCTAAACCTAAATACAGATATTTACATCAAGAATTATTCATTTGGTTTCAACATATCTCATCCATTAATAAATAAAGTTTATAACAAGCCCATGCTAAACAATCAAATTCAATTAAGTTTGAACCGATTTTTTTAGCATGGATGTAAATATTTATTCCGATGAATATTTTATGGGTATGGCACTTAAAGAAGCCGAAAAAGCTTATAATGAAAATGAAGTGCCGGTTGGTTGCATTATAGTTTGCAATAACAAAATTATTGGCAAAGGATACAACCTTACCGAAAAACTAAACGATGTAACAGCACATGCCGAAATGCAGGCAATTACTGCTGCTGCAAATTATTTGGGAAGCAAATACCTAACCGATTGTACCATGTATGTAACGCTTGAACCATGTGTTATGTGTGCAGGAGCTATTTATTGGAGCCAGCTAAGTAAACTGATAATTGGCGCTTCCGATGAAAAAAGAGGTTTTTTGCGTTTGAACCAAAATATTCTTCATCCAAAAACAAATATCCAAACCGGAATATTAGCTGAACAATGCAGTAATATAATAAAAAATTTTTTTAAGGAATTGAGGTAACTTAGCCCCAGCTTAATAATTGCAACAAAAGCTATTACCAAGCTGATTCAATTACTTTTTAGCCAAAACATCATCAATTAAAAACACAATGTGTTCCCTGTGAGCTTTTAGTTCGTTGTTTGCTGCTGGTGTTGTCTGCATCATGTTTTTAATATTTTTTAGCTGCATTAAAATGGCCGATTTAGAAATATTATCGTATGATGATAATCCATTAGGTTTAAAAATACTGCACAATTGTTTTACATAGGTTATTTGCAGGTTTTGCCTAAAAGTATTTACATTTCCATTAAGGTCGTCTCTAAAACAGGCTTGTGTTAAATCGTTAAGCATATCTATTGCAGGGTATTTGTTTCCATAAAGCCTGCTATCGTTAATTCTAGTAAGTGTTGTTGGTGCGAGTAAATGCATCAATACCATTGTTTGAACCATTAATACACGGTCGTGAATTTTAGGGTCATCGGGTGTTCCAAAAAAGTTAAAACCCCTGCGTTGGCTTTGAAGGTTTTTATATAAAAGCTCGTTACCACTTACAGCAGATGGGCTAAATACGTATTGAGCCAAAGCGCTCATAGCTCGTTTTTGTTCGGCTAATGGCACAGGGCTAAAGGCATCTTTACCATCCATATTACGGTTTACATACACACCGCCAACATACCTCGAAATAGCTTGCGTGGCATTCATCCATTCGGTTATACAAATGCCATAAGCCTGTTTCATCTCCTGGTTGCTTTTGCCTTCAGAGCGATATTTTTCAGGTAATTTTGGTATTATCTGATTAATTAATTTAACCCTATCAATGCTATAAGTAATAACATCGTTACTAAAATCATTAATATTTACTCTCGGGTCAACACCTTTGCCCGGAGAACGCATATCATCGGCATCATTGCCAAAAATAAGCATGGGGTCAGTTGAACGTTTTAAAATGCTTTCAAGTCTTTCTTTTTCTTTATCAAAATCATCAAGAGCTTCGCTGTAACCATATTCAATTGCCCAAATATCATAAGGCCCGGGCATGGTAGTAAAATAATCTCCTTGTTTGGTTTTATCTAATGCAATATTTACGGCTGGATAGTCCATAACCGATGCAGTTAGGCCATATAGTTGCGTTAAAGTTTTATTATGTGCCTGAGCCGGGCTCCACATTTGGCTTGCACGCATATTGTGCATTAAACCAAGTGTATGCCCCATTTCATGTAAAATTAAATAGTACAATGCTTGTTTCATGTAATCTCTTTTTTCAAAATCGCTTAATCCGCGTATGTCTGCAACTTCTTTACCAAACAAATCGCTTGCATGTAAATGATGCCCGGCACTGCAGTAAAATTTATCATGATTAAAATTTTCAAAAGATGGTTGTGCAGCATCGAACAATTTTTCCTGATGTATGCGGTTTGTAATAAAAACATATTCAAGCATTATATCGGCACCTAGAATTTCTCCACTTCTTGGGTCAACAAAACTTGGCCCATAGCCACCAAACGGAGGCTGAGGTGATGATGTCCATCTTAACACGTTGTAAGCAATATCTCCTGCATCCCAGGTGGCGGTATCGGGTTGTTCTAATATTACTACGGCATTTTTAAATCCTGCTTTTTCAAAAGCTATATTCCATTTTTGGCCAGCTTCTTTTATTAATGGTCTTAACTCGCGCGGAGTTGTATTTTCAATCCACCAAGTAATGGGTTTTACAGGTTCAGATAATGCTGCACCTTTTTCTTTTTTATCCAATCGCCAACGATTAATAACATCTTTGTATGCAATGGCATTTGTGGTTGTCATGTCGTTTACCTGTTGGCCAAAAAAACCTATTCTTTGGTCATCAGGCCTTGATGGCATTATGGTTTCAGGGGCCTTAATAAATGTATGTTGATATGTGATGGTAATATATCTTGGGTCTGCAACATCATTTCCCAACCCACGCGGAGTAGGATTTTCGTAAACATAATCTACAATTAAATCGGTATTGCCGGTGTAGTTTCTTATTTTAACCAATTTGGTTTTGTCTTTACTTAAATTTCCCAAAACACTTAATTGAGGAACACCCGTAGTTGGCGGTGGAGGAGTAGGTTTTATTTGCGAAATATTTTCGTTTAAAAATATTGCATTTCCATCAAGCAGGTATTTATCACCCTGCTCGGCTATAATTTTTTGACTTACAATATTAGCATGATTGATGTTTGCATCACTGGCTTTGCTAATGGCATTATTTGGGTCAAAATAAAAACTTGTATTTTGTTTTATAAATTCAATTCGGTCAAAATAGCGTTCGATGGTAAAAACCATATTATCTCTAAAAATTCCGCGATTGTGTCCTGTTGCAACAATACCGTTTTCGGTGTAGCTGAAATAAATGAATGTTCGATTAAGTTGTTCTTTATTTACAACTAAATATATTGAACCGTTGGTTGTATCTTGAAAAATTGGAAATAATCCATCATAAAGTTTGCAAGGTTTTGTTTTCTCTGCAAAAGTGTTTTTGGCGGGTGTCGGCTTGTTTTCGGTTTGTTGTTGTGGTTTTTTCTTGGCTTCGGCAATATTACTGATGATACCAAAAATAATTGTAAGTATTAATGTATTTTTTTTCATGATTAAATAAACTAAAAAGAAAAAGCCCGAAAACTGCATTTTTGTTTACGGGCTATAAACTTTATTCTTTAATAAAACGTCCGTAAATATTTTGTTCTCCAACCTTTAAGCTATAAATATAGCTACCTGTTGAAAGTTTTGCTGTATTAATTTCAACCTCGTTCGTGCCAAATTTTGGTTCATGTTGTTTTGCTAAAATTAATTTCCCTTGTAAATCGTAAACTTCAATTTGTATTGTTTTATCTGTGCGAGAGTAAAAAGTTAGGTTTAGTAAATTATTTGCAGGAATTGGGAATGCATTGGGTGCAGATATTACTGTAGTTTCATTAACACTGGTATTTACAAGTCCTACATTTAGTTGCTTAGTTGGGCCAACACAGCCATTTGCACCGGTTTCAAAAACCCCTACAGTTGCCAAACTTCCATTGCCGAAACGTACTGTTACAATATTGGTTGATTGACCAAATAAGATTGTTCCGCCCGTAATTGTCCAAAATATTTGCGAGTTTACATCGCCTCTTATAATACTAAAATCGTTATCGGTATTTCTTACAGCCCAGTTTCTTCCAATAATTTCGCTGGTTGCAGGTCGAGGCAATTTGGTTATAGAAATTGGGTCAGCAAAGTTATAACAACCCTTTTCCCCAACCCTTAATCCAAATGTACCACTATCGCCATATTCAAGTGTAGTTCCGGTTTTATCATTTAAAGGCATACCATTTAACAACCATTGATTATTTGATGATGAACTTGATGTTAAAGTAAAAGTTGCGCCATCACAAAAACCATTTCCGCTTATACTTTTGGTAATACTTGGTTTGGGCGGTATATTTGATGTTGTTACAGCAATTATATTGCTTTGTGCTATACAGCCATTGCTGCCAACGGTTCTTACAAAATATTTACCTTCATCTTTTACCATTCTATCTTGCTGAGTAAAAGAAGTATTTGCCATACTATCTTTAAACCAAACAAAATTTGAAGCATTTGTTACAGTTAGACGTAGGCTATCTCCATCACATAAATTTACACTTTTATTTGCCGTTAATACCGGTGCTGAAGGAGCAGGTAAAACAGTAATATAATCAACTTTGGTTATACTATCTTCACCGTTTGCATTTGCAACTTTTAACTTAATTGAATAGTTTCCTGCATTAGCATATCTAATAATAGGGTTTCTGTTGGTTGAACCGGTTATATCTGCTCCTGTAAAAATCCAGTTCCACGATGTTGGATTATTTCTTGAAGAATCCAGTAATTGAACAGGCTCGTTTTCACAAACGGTTCTTTTTATTGAATAAAAATTAGCAACAGGGCTTAAGCTGTTACCAGTAATACTAATATTATCAATGAACATATTATTTCCATTATTGCTTTTTTGCTCAAATCTTATTCTTACACTATGGTTTCCGGCCCAAGGTGTAAGATTAACAATAAAACAGCTTGGTCCAACACCTGCACCACACCAGTCTTCTGCTTTACTTGGCACAAAAGCATTTGCCGAACGATAACTTGTATCTGGTGCGGTAGCAAATTGTCCGCCACCATTTTCACGCCATCCTACTACTCTTGTCCATGTTGTACCACAATTTGTTGATATATGAATGGTTAATGAGTCTGATGTAACATCTTCTCGTGTGTATGCATGCTGAAAAGTTAATTGCACATTTTGGTATCCTCGCAAGTCCAACGGAGGCGAAACAATCCTGTCAAGACGGTTGGTAGTTGGAAAAACATAATTATTTATTCCCATTGCCAGGTTGCCTGGTGTTGTACCACCAACAGGCCACAACCTAAATGTTGTATCGTTGTTTGGATTTTCTACAGTCCACAAATTGCGTGTGCTACTGTTGTTTTCAAAAGTTTCAATAAATGGCAAACTAAAGCCGCCTACGGTTAGGTATTCTGCAACATAAACCGAATCAAATCCGCTGGCATTGCTTATGCGTAAAGCAACCGGATATACACCTGGCAGATTGTATGTTACTGTTGGTGATGCGGCTGTAGATGTTGCAGGGTTACCACCCGGAAAATACCACATACGGTTTGTTGCTCCGGCCGATTGGTCAGTGTAAACAACTGTTCTTCCAGCACAAATTACCCTGGCGGCCGATGTGAAACTTACTGATGGCTTTGGTGTTATTCCGCTTACAATCAAAGAAAATACCTGAGCCTGGTTTTGAGCCAAGTTACCTTTGTGTGTAACCACTATTTGATAATTACCCTGAACCGGAGTTTCAATTAATACCTGCTCAACATTATCGGTATTGTTATCTCCTAAAGTTGCATTGGCAGTTGGATTTGCCGGATCAAGAATATATGGTTGAAAAACCATATTATCACTTAAACGCCTTACACGAATGTCAAGATCATTTACAAGTCTTTTATTTGTTGGGTTCAAACTTGGAGATAATGCCGTAGCAGCTCTGTCTGTCCAGCAAATGGTGGCGCGTATTGGTTGAGTACCATCGCTGAAAATATTATATGTGTAAGTTGCATTATTTGCCAACGATACTTCAACAATATCGTTTCTTAAACTATCTGTTATGGTATTTACAGCTTTTAAAGTATTCATTAAACCCCAACCAAAAGTATAATCAGGGCCTAGTCTTCCGGCTTCATCTGCTGTGTGTATAATTAAACCTTTTAGCGTTGATGCACGCATAAACCTTCCTTTTAAATTGTTAAAATGTTGTTGTATTAAAAGTGCCGAACCGCTTGCATTGGGTGTTGCCATTGATGTGCCGCTCATGGTTGTATAGCCGGCATCGCCTGATGAACTTGTTGAGTTGATATTGACACCGGCAGCTACAATATCCGGTTTTATTCTGCCGTCATCGGTTGGCCCCCATCCGCTAAAACTACTCATTACCACATCGCTAGCTTTTGTCCAACCACTGTTTATAATGTTTACTGCACCTACGGTCATTACATTTTTGGCATTAGCTTGTCCACCGCTAATACAATCAAACGGTCCAACTGCCAAAGGTGGGTCATTAGGGTCGCCTTGAACCCAACTGCCTGATGAATTTCTAACCAAATAACTTGTTGGAATTGTACCCGGTTCTCCGCGGTCGTTACCAGCAGCTACAAACGGTAAATAGTTAGGATATGATACCAATTGTGCATCCCAACTGGCGCAGATATTGTCGTAAAATCCGTATTTATAGTCAATCTTATTGCTTACACTCATATCTCCCCACCATTCCCATTGGTTTGATGAATTTCTGTTCCAACCACTAATCTGACTGTAGCTGTGGTTGCTCACCAACATACCTGCCTGAGCTGCTGTAACCATTTCGCTTAAATCACTATTCCAATCATAGCATTTTATAGGAGCCTGGTAGCTACCTCCTCTGTAGTTTTGACTGCCAACACCTCCTGCTGCCATAGTTCCCGCAACATGTGTAGCATGGTCGTTTAAACTTGTGGCTCCATCAGTTTGTACGGCTCTTCCCTGAAACTCTTGATGAGTAGTTCTAGTTGCTCCACCATCCCATACGCCAAGCCTGTTGGTCATTCCCTGGCCTGTTAGGCTGTATCCTCCTGAACCTCCCGGCCAAACTTTATCGGTACTAAGTGTTCGGGCAGCACCCAAGTTTGTGAGTGTTTGGTGGTATAAAGGCATACCTGTAGGGGATATATCAAATATTTCAATGGTTTTTCCATTCGGATAAACCTCTCTAATGGGCAAACCAAGTTCTCTTGCTTTTTCTTCGGCAAGTTGTTTTCTGTTTTGCTGCATTTGAGCAATTTGCACAGCATTATTATAATCGGGATTATTTACTCCCGGAGCCTGCGCCCAAATACTTAAACAGCCAAAAATTCCGGCTGCCAAAAGTGATATGTACTTTTTATTCATAGTATATTTTTGATTCTTTAATTGTCGAAATTAATTCTGAAATGGTTGCTTCTATCGAAATTTTACTTTTATCAGCTGCTGTAATCTTTCCTTTATATTCAATTTGTAATATATTGTTTTTACAACTAATTTTTAATGAACCATTGCAATATTTAGTTTTTGTATAGGTTTTTGCTTCGTTTTCTTTAATTAAAATTTCTTTGTAATTTTTTACCTTTTTTTGTGAGCCGCATTTTGCCATGTCAAAATCTATTTCATTTAACTGAAATAAAATACCATTACACAAATTTACCGAAACATTCATTTTATTATTAAGCAACTGAAAAACAGGCTTCAAATTTTGGATTTTTTGTTTACAAATGTCAGGTTTGCTTATAATTAATGCCTGTTGTGCCAAAGAAACTTGGTTCAAACAAAAACTTAATATAATTAATAAAAACAACTTGTTTAACATTGAATAAAAACTATCAAATATATAGCTTTAAATTATTTAGCAAATAAAAATATGTTTTTTACAAAAATTGCATGACATTAAAACAGTTATGCAATTTATTTTTGATAAATGATGTATAATTGCCATCCAAAAATTAACAAACAATGAGTAAAATAGCAGAATTATTGGGCGATAAAGCCGAATCTCTTTTAAACCACACCTGCAAAACTATTACCAAAGACCAAATTCATTTACCAGGAGCCGATTTTGTTGACAGGATATTTGCACCAAGCAACAGAAATCCACAGGTTTTAAGAAGCCTTCACGATTTATATAACCATGGTAGGCTTGCCGGTACTGGTTACCTATCAATTTTACCGGTTGACCAAGGAATTGAACATAGTGCAGGTGCTAGTTTTGCTCCAAATCCTGCTTTTTTCGATCCTGAAAACATTGTAAAATTAGCAATTGAAGGTGGTTGTAATGCAGTTGCTTCTACTTATGGTGTGTTAGCCGCTTGCTCAAGAAAATATGCTCATAAAATTCCTTTTATTGTTAAAATAAACCATAACGAATTTTTAACTTACCCGAATAAGTACGACCAAATAATGTTTGGCAGTGTAGAAGAAGCCTGGAATTTAGGTGCAACAGCTGTTGGAGCAACTATTTATTTTGGCTCAGAAGAAAGCAGCAGGCAAATACAAGAGGTAGCAGCAGCTTTTGAAAGAGCGCACGAACTGGGTATGGCTACCATTTTATGGTGTTACACAAGAAACAGTGCATTTAAAAAAGACGGTGTTGATTACCATACTGCTGCCGACTTAACCGGACAGGCAAACCATTTGGGTGTTACCATTCAGGCAGATATTATTAAACAAAAACTGCCAAACACTAACGGTGGATACACAGCATTAAATTTTGGTAAAACCCACGATAAAGTTTACACCGAATTAAGTAGTAATAACCCTATCGATTTGGCTCGCTATCAGGTAGCAAATTGCTATATGGGTCGTCAAGGTTTAATTAATAGCGGTGGAGAAAGTAAAGGTGCAAGTGATATGGCAGAAGCGGTTTACACGGCAGTAGTAAACAAACGTGCTGGTGGACAAGGATTAATATCTGGCCGTAAAGCATTCCAAAAACCTATGAATGAAGGAATTGCCTTGCTAAACGCCATACAAGATGTTTACTTAGACAATAGCGTTACAATAGCGTAATAAATTTTTAATTTTTAATCGAAAAAGAGGTTCATTATTTTAACTTTGAACCTCTTTTATAATTTTAAAACAAAACCATGAGCAGCAACACAAGTTCTAGTTGGTATAAAAGGGTAAAAGAAGGTATAACTACACTTACTTCAGAAAAAAAACCTTTGCCAGACGGCCTATGGCATAAATGCCCACGCTGCAAGCATACACTTTTAATGACCGATCATGAAAAAAACAACTATGTGTGCGAAGGTTGCAACTACCATGATAAAGTAGGTTCAGAGGTTTATTTTAAATTACTTTTTGGAGAAACATACAAAGAACTTTTTGCCAATATAAAACCAACAGATCCGCTAAAATTTACTGATACAAAACCGTACTCGAAAAGGCTAAATGAAACACAATCAAAAACCGGAATGACTGATGCCATGAGAGTTGCTGTTGGTGATTTAGAGCCTGAATTATCGCTTGTTGTTGCATGTATGGATTTTGGTTTTATAGGCGGTAGTATGGGTAGCGTTGTTGGTGAAAAAATTGCCAGAGCAATAGATTACAGCCATGAACATAAAATTCCATTAATGATTATCTCAAAAAGTGGAGGAGCCAGAATGATGGAAGCTGCGTTTAGCTTAATGCAAATGGCTAAAACCAGCGCTAAACTTGCATTGCTTGGCAAAGCAGGTGTTCCATATATAAGTTTACTTACTGATCCAACTACCGGTGGCGTAACAGCAAGTTTTGCTATGCTTGGTGATGTAAATATTGCCGAACCTGAGGCATTAATTGGCTTTGCAGGTCCAAGGGTAATTAGAGAAACAATTGGTAAAGACTTGCCAAAAGGCTTTCAGAGCAGCGAATTTTTACTTGAACACGGTTTTGTTGATTACATAGTTAACAGAAAAGAATTGAAGCAGAATTTAATTAAGTTGCTTAGATTAATGCAAAATAAGTTGCACAATTAATATCAGTATTTCAATTTGCAAATTTACCAAATACCGGTAGTTGTATATTTTGTATTTACATTACTGGCAATATTTATAAAAACCGGTAAACGAGATATTTCAGGTTACTTATTATCATCAAGAAAGCTCACTATTATACCATTTACGGCTACGCTTGTTACAACAGCATACGGCTGGATTTTAGGAACAGGTGAGTTATATTATAAATATGGTTATTTTGCTTGGTTTTTTCTTAACTTACCATATACCATTTTTAGTTTGGTTTTTGCTTTGTTTTTTTCAAAAAAGCTTCAAAAACAACATCTCATTACATTGCCCGATTTACTTGCAAAACATTACAATAATCAATTTGCAACTTTTGCTTCATTGTTTGTTCTCATTATGATTTCTCCAGTTATGTATATTCTAATGGCAGCACAGGTTATACATTTTATTTGGAACTTAAATATGATAGTTTGTATTTGTATAGCTACTTTATTAAGTGTTGTGTATGTAATACGTGGAGGTTTTAAAGCAGTTGTAAAAACAGATACGGTTCATTTTGTACTTATGTTTGGAGGTTTTTTACTTGTATTCTTATTGCTTTTAAGCAAATATGGTTTCTCCCCTGTATTACAATCTCAAAGTTTGGTTCAAAAACCTGCTGAAAATGGCAATATTTGGTACATTCTTACATGGTATTTATTTGCTACAATAACCATGGTTGATCCAAATTACCATCAAAGGGTACATGCTGCAAAAAACCAAGCTGTAGCAAAAAAAGGAATGCTTTTAGCTGTTGTTTGTTGGTTAATTTTCGATTTTTTGGCAGCCTCGGTTGCTTTGTATGTTTTTTGGCTGAACCCAAATATTCAAAATCCCGCTTATGTTTATTTACATATTGCCAACGATTATTTGCCTGATATAGTAAAAGGGGTATTTTATGTTGCTTTGCTTGCAACCATATTTTCTACATCAAACAGCTTTTTCTTTACATCAGCGCTAACACTATCAAAAGATATTTTTCAACGAAACAAACAATTAACTAATGTTTCAATTAATAAACTTACAGGTTACACATTAATATTGCCAAGCGTTTTATGCGTGTTGTTTTTAATACCGTATTCAAATGCTACAGTGGTATCGTTATTTTTTGATATAACACCTTATGTTGTTAGTGCGCTCTTGCTTCCGGTTGTAAGCACCTTTTTTCAAAAATTAAAACTATCCTCTAAGTTGGTTTTTATTCAATCATTAATTGCTTTATTAACCACATTTTTTGCAAAAGTTTTTGGTTCAAACATAAACGAAGTGTTCTATGGTTTTGGCGTTGCTTTACTATTTCAAATTACAGTATTAACTTACAAAAGCAATTTATTTAAACCTATAGCCAACTCCAATAACTAAAACATGAAATTTTTGGTTGACGGTTGATATATTTCTCCAGTTATTTAAATTATAAATAATTCCGGTTGATGCAAAAAAGCCATTCTTTAACTCGTAACCAACAGATATGTTTAAACCATAATTTAATCGCTTATATTCTCCTGCACCCGAGCCAAAATAAACTTCTTGCTCAACTTTTCTATCAAGCGAATCGTGTGTATGAGAGTGTCCGCTTAAAGCATTTCCAAAAATAAAGCCACCTCCTGCAAAAAATCCATGGGTTCTGTAAAGTAATTGTATAGGTAAATCAAGTGTGTAAATTAGTAAATCATCATGATGGTCTTTATGCTCAATTGTAGTACCTCTCCCGTTAAATAACAGCGAAGGTTGAATAGAAATATTTTCGTTTAAGGCATATTCTGCAAATATTCCTGCATGAAAGGTTGGTAATATACCAGCATTTTTAACTTCAGGGTTAGATTGAAGAAAACCGCCATTAAAACCGGCTTTTAATCCATAAGAAAGTTTTTGAGCAAAAGATGTGTTAAATGATAATACTGTTACCAAAATGCAATATATTTTTTTCATTTTTTATAATGTTTTGAATTTACAAATATGCAACAATGTTGCATTTAAAAAATATTGTAATTAATTTTAACAAAAACTTATCATTCATCATTCAACAATTATTGGCATATAAATATCTACATCAGTATGGCCAATGTTTGGGCTATCATTTGCACCTTTTACAACGGGCTTGTGCATTAGTTTTATTCTAATTTGTCCTTTTTGTAGTGGTGTTGCTGTTGACCAAATACTTTTTAAACCTAGAGGAAATCCTGCTTTGTCCTTATCGGTTTTTTCAATTAAAAGATTTAAGCCTAAGGGTAAATAAAACACTTCGTGCGCTGTAGCTTGTTCAATTACTATTTGGGTTACATCTACTGCCGGATTTTTTGTTTTATTTAAAAACCGAACTTCGACATTATAAATTTTTTTAGACGTTAATTTTATGGTATCAATGGTTAAAGGGTAATTTCCACCATCGCCATCGGGGTCATCATAAAAAAAAGTATCAGGCGGTAAAGTATCAGTTTTAAAAATCAGTTGAACAGTTGTTATGGCATCATGTTCATTTTCGTTGTTGGGGTTGCCGGTTTTTTTACAAGCAGCTATTGCTATAAAAAAAGCAAATAAGAAATTAAGCGATTTATACATTGTTAAAATTTATTAAAATCCTTACAAAAATGTTTCTACCTGGTTCATCGTTAAAATATCTGAAACGATTCAGATACTCACGATATACGGTATTTAAAATATTGTTTGAACCAAACTGAATTTGCGTGTTTTTATAGTTTGTTGTTAAAAATGCATTCAATAAATTGTAAGTATCAGGTGGTGGTAAATAATCTGTTGAATTTTCGGGCAAACGGGTTTGTTTAAAAACTGTAAGGTATTGCAATTGAAGTTGCAGGTTTTTAAAATATTTAAAATCAGAAAAACAGTAGCTAAATTGTTGGTTCAACCTGTTTGAAGGCATTTGTTGAAGCCATGTTTCAGTATTTAAATCTCTTGCATATAATATGCTTCCGGTAATTTGATGGTTAACTTTTGCAGATGGTTTTAGCATTATTTTAAAATCTACTCCGCTAAGGTTTGCATTTGTTTGTATATACCTGAATGTTGGAAAGGCTCCACGAATAGTAAGAGTAGGTGCGGTATCGGGAACAAGGTTAATAATATCTAAGATTAAATTATTAAAAACAAAGGTCTCAATAACGACTAAGCTATCAAAAAGCGGTTTGGTAATTTGAAATGCAATTTTATATCCTTTTTCGCTTTGCATTTGAGTGTTTCCAATTTCAAAGCTGCTTGTTCCGTGATGTAAACCATTTACAAATAATTCGTTTATGGCTGGCGGCCTCCAAGCCATACTTAGGTTCAAAGCATATAAAAAATTATTAATGCCAACATATTTTAAATTGATGGTAGAGCTTGCATTGTGCCAACTGTTATTATTACTAGATATATAATTATTAATGTTGCGATAAGTTGTTAGGTGTTGAAAATCGTATCTGATGCCTGCCTCTGCACTAAATTTGTTTTTTGTGTAAGCGCTTATATGATATGCCGAAGCTTGATAGTTGCGATAATTTGGAATAAAAAAGCGACTGCCTTGCCAATTATTTTCTTTAAATGTTGAAGTTGTTCCATAGTTATGTAACCAATAATCGTGTCTATGCTCATACCAAATTTCTGCCTGAGTTGTTTGAAGTGTTAAGTCTAATTCGGGTTTATTGCTAATCATTGACAAATCAAATTCTTTTCTTCGGTTTAGCTGATGTGCTAATTGTATGTTAAGTAAATGACGCGGGTCTTTGTAATATGTGTATTTTACTTTATTTGTTATATGATTAATTTCCTGTCTTGGCCTGTCAACTTTATAACTAAACTCATTTTTATTAAATAGTGGAGATGGTGCTTTAATAGCCTCTTGCAAATCGGTTATATTGCCAATTTGGCTTCCTAAAAAAATACCCAAGGTTGTACTAAAAACCGAACTGTGCGTTTCAATACTAAATGTAGGTTTTCGGTATCCAAGAGTTAAGCTGGCATTTGCCTCACTCATACCCGAGTTCCATAAAAAATAATTTGGTGTTTTGGTGTTTCCTGCTATTTTACCACTAACGTTCAATCGCCAGCTAAGTGCAGGGAAATGTTTTATGTTTTTTTCAATCATGGCATGGCTTACAAACATGTTATTGTTTGAAAAAAAGCCGGTAAACAGTTCAGAATTTATTTTACCGCCAATTGGTAAAGGTTTGCTTTCAGTTAAAATTGTTCCTGCAAGGGCATCGCTGCCATAACGCAAAGCTCCGGCACCTTTTATTACGGTAATTTTATCTGCGTTAAAGGGGTCAATTTCAGGCGCATGATCTGTTCCCCATTGTTGAGACTCTAATCTTACACCATTAGCAATTATTTGAAGCCTGTTGCCATGCAGGCCGTTTATCATAGGTTTAAAAATATTATTACCTGTTTGTATAGTGTTTACTCCTACAATATTTTGCAATGATTCTCCTATGGATAAGCCTCTTGTAAAAAATAAATTTTTCGCATTTAGTTCCTCTTTAATCGAAGTTTTATTGGGTATGTGCTTATCGGTAACGGTAATTTCGCGTAATTCGTTTGTTTTGTGCGGCAGCACAAAGTTTTGCAGCATATTTGAGCCTACTTTTATTTTATATCGAATGGGTTGGCATGAGAAATGAGAAATAACCAAATTATATTCTCCAGCACATATATTTTTTAAAACATAATAGCCATTGGTATCTGAATAAACACTAACTCCGGTTTCAAAAATTAAAATATTAGCATAAAAAAGAGGCTCTTTGGTATCAGCATCAGATACATTACCAGAAATTTTAAAATTGCAATTTGTTTGAGCCGAAAGATTGTTTAAAACAATCAAGCAAAAAACAACAAAAAATAAAATGCCGTCTATTTTGCACATTGCTTGCAAATACCATTTATGCTAAACGATAATTCTTTTATTTGATAGCCTTTTGGCAAAGTTACTGCCGGAATATCAACTGCATCTAAGCAAATGGTTTGGTTACACTTGGTGCAATTAAAATGCACATGGTTATCATAATGATGACTGTTATTGCAGTTATCATGGCAAAGAGCATATTTTGGCAATCCTTCATGGTCAATGGTTTTGTGTATTATTCCCTTTTGTTCAAACGATTTTAATATACGGTATAAAGTTATCCTGTCAGCAACATTTTTAGTTTCTTTTTCAAGTATATTATAGCTAATGGCATATTTACTAGTAATTAGTGAGTTTAAAACATAAAGCCTTGCCGGAGTTTTTTTCAATCCGTTTTGTTTAAGTAATTGTGCTGATTGCTCTGATATTTCCATTGCAACGAAAAAAATATTCGCAAAGTTGAGTCAAAATTATTTAAGTTGCAAATGCAACAATATGTCATTTTAAATTTATTACATTTTAACTAAATTTATTTTTGCTACATTTGTCTGCTAAATTAATTTACAATGAATGTACCTTTTTTATTCTTAGGAAATCTTGGCGGTGGCGAATGGTTATTAATTTTGCTTGCCATTGTATTACTTTTTGGTGGCAAAAAAATTCCTGAATTGATGCGCGGTATTGGTAATGGTATTAGAGAATTTAACGATGCCAAAAAAAGTGTAAAAGATCAAATAGAAGAAGGCATGAAGGCGAAAGATGCCGATAAGAAATAACCTCAGATTTCTAAACAAGTAATTTATTTTGAAAATATTCAATAACCTGCAAGAAATAAAACAATACTTGCATAAAGGTGAAATTACTTTACCTGATTTGCTTAATTTTTACTTAAACAATATTGAACAAAACAAGCATTTGAATGCTTTTTTGGAAGTATATGCTGATGAAGCTAAAGAAAAGGCAAAACATATTCAGCAAAAAATCGAAAATAACCATGCAGGTAAATTGGCCGGATTGGTTATAGGCTTAAAAGACAATATTTGTTATAAAAATCACAAAGTATCAGCTTCATCAAAAATTCTTGAAGGTTTTACTTCGCTATACAGTGCAACAGTAGTAGAACGTTTACTGGCAGAAGATGCTATAATTATAGGCAGGCTAAACTGCGATGAGTTTGCAATGGGTGCAAGTAACGAAAACTCTGCATATGGCCCGGTTTTAAATGCTGCCGATAATACACGAGTAAGCGGAGGCAGCAGCGGTGGAGCAGCAGTTGCGGTTCAGGCAAATTTATGCCATGCAACATTAGGAAGCGATACTGGCGGCTCAATAAGGCAACCGGCAAGTTTTACGGGTAATTTTGGTTTAAAACCAACATATGGTCGTGTAAGCCGTTGGGGTTTAATTGCTTATGCGTCAAGTTTTGATATTATTGGCCCTATAACAAAATCGGCCTACGATATGCAATTAATTATGGAAGTAATTGCAGGCCAATGCGAGCACGATGCTACAAGTTCTTCAAAACCTGTTGATGCTTATACCAATACCAATATTGCAGGCAAAAAATTTCGAATAGCATATTTAGAAGAAACACTAACAAGCGAAGGCATAGAAAATGAAGTAAAAAATGTCACACTAAAAGCTATTGAAGCACTAAAAGTTTTAGGGCATGTGGTTGAACCGGTAAGTTTTAATCTTTTGCCTTATTTAATACCAATTTACTACACACTTACTACTGCCGAAGCATCATCAAACTTGTCTCGCTTTGCGGGAATGCACTATGGCTATCGAAGCAAAAATGCTAAAGATCTTGAAAGTACTATCCGCCTTTCCAGAACCGAAGGTTTTGGACCAGAAGTAAAACGCAGAATAATGCTGGGTACTTTTGTACTTTCGGCAGGTTATTACGATGCTTATTACAACAAAGCACAAAAGGTTCGCAGATTGGTTCAGCAAAAAACCGAAGAAATTTTTAAACATTACGATTTTATTCTTTCGCCAACCTCGCCTACGGTAGCTTTTAAATTTGGCGAAAAAGCCAATAACCCTTTAGCCATGTACCTTGCCGATATTTTTACTGTACATGCAAATATTTCAGGAAACCCTGCTATCAGCATTCCAAATGGTGTTGGAAAAGATAATATGCCTATTGGTTTACAATTAATGGCAAAGCCGTTTGAAGAGGCAGAATTGATGAAAATTGCTGAAGTTTTACATCAAAACTTATAGTACATATTTGCTCATTTTTCTGTTAAAATCTTAATTACTTACATTTTTAATTACATTGTTTGAGCCTAATTTGCAAACCATGACTTTTATTAGATTAAGATATGTTACGGCTTACTTAATAATTTTATTAAACTCAATAATACAACTAAGTGCCAAAAATCCTTTAAGCGGTAACGATGAGTTATTCCAAACAAGGATAAACTCATTAAAATTACAATTTGAAGTACCTTACAATCCTGTAATTAAAACTTTTATTGATGAATACCTTGCTAATCCTGATTTGGTAAAATCGTTGGTCTTAAAATCAAAATATTATTTCCCGGTTATAGAAAAACAACTTAAAAATAAAAACGTTCCAACCGATTTAAAATACCTTGCAGCAAATGCAAGTCAGTTTGATGCCACTGCAACAAACAGCACAGGTGCTACCGGCATTTGGCTTATGGCTTATCCGGTAAGTAAAATGTATAAACTTAAAGTTACAACTTATGTTGACGAAAGAAGAGATATTATAAAATCGAGCGCTGTGGCAGCCCAACATTTTAAAGACTTAAACAGTATTTACAAAACTTGGCCTTTGTCTATTGCAGCCTATGGTTGTTCTCCGGTAATGTTAAACAAATGCATTAGAATGGCCGGAAATAGCCTGTATTTTTGGGATTTGTATAATGTAATGCCAACTTATTGCAGAGATTTACTACCCAAAACCATTGCAACGGCATACGTTTTAAATTTTTATAAAGAGCATGGCATAAAAATAAAAGAAAATGAATGGATACCTGAAACCACCGATAGTGTTTTGGTAACTAAACTTACTTCTTTTCAACAAATTTCAACAGCTTTGAATATACCAATTGAAGATTTAAGAATGCTTAATCCAGTATTTAAAAAAGATGTTATTCCGTTTAATCCGAATGGTTATTTAATAAACCTACCAAAAGGAAGGGCTAAAGACTTTTATTTGGTTAAAGACAGTATTTTTAAGTCTGAACCAGATGTGCCGATTTCTGTTGACCCTATTGAAATTAAAAAAGATAATACCAGAAACCAAAATACCGGAATAAATCCTAATGATGATGAGGTAAAAAAAGGCAAACAAACATCAAAAACTGTAGTAATGTACAAAGTTAAAAAGGGAGACAATCTTGGTAAAATTGCCGACTGGTTTGATACAACGCAACCCGAAATTAAGAGGTTAAATAAGCTAAAGTCTAATAATGTAAATTTAGGTCAGGTTTTAAAAATTGAAGTGCCTTCCAATAAAAAAGCATTTTATCAAAGAATAAATTCTATGACTGCCCGCCAAAAAAAACAATTAGGAAAAAAAGACTAAACGAAGTTTTAAATTACCAACTGAGCATACATTTCATCAATTTCTTTTTCAAATTTTTGCTCAACAACTTTACGTTTTATTTTTTGTGTAGGTGTCATCTCTCCCTCTTCAAGGCTAAATGGTCTGCGTTTTACAATAAAACTTTTTACTCGCTCAAATTTTCCTAATTCGGTTTCAAGTTTGTGCATGTCTGTCTCAATCCATTTTATTATATTCTCTTCTGTAATAAATTCACTTGGCTCGGCAAAATACTCGTCTTTAAAACCAAAATTTTCTTTCATTTCTTCTTTGCTTGGAACAACAATAGCTGTAAGGTATTCGCGTTTATCGCCAATTAGAAATATTTGTTCAATTTTATTGCTTTTTAGGTAAACGTTTTCAATTGGGGTTGGATAAACATTTTTACCAAAGCTATTTACGATTATATTTTTTATACGGTCGGTAATTTTAAGGTAACCTTTATAAAACTTTCCAACATCACCTGTATGCAACCAACCTTCGCTATCAATTGTTTCAGCAGTTTGTTCAGGCAAATTCCAATAACCTTTCATAACATTTACACCGCGTACCAATATTTCACCTTCACCCGATTCGAAATCGGGTTTAAAACTATCATAAGTTTGAATGGTATAAATTTCTTTTGTATCGGGGTTTTGTATGGCTACTTCACATCCCGGGCCAATACGGCCAACGGTACCAAATACCTGCCTGTCCGGCAAGTTTACGCTTACAAGCGGGCTTGTTTCGGTTAAACCATAGCCTTCGCAAACAGTAACGCCCATATTGGCAAAAAATTCTCCAACATGCTTGGGCATTGCGCCACCTCCGCTTATCATTATACGCATGTTACCACCAAGTTTTGCTTTAATTTTGCTAAACACCAATTTTTCGGCTAAGGCTAATTTTAGGTTCAATAAAAAAGAGTTTGAAATTCCATTCTCGTAATTCAATCTTCTTTGTTCACCGGTTTTAAATGCCCAGTTAAATATTTTTAGGCTCAAACCTCCTTTTGATGTTACCGTTTTACGTGTTTTTTCTTCAATGCGTTCTAATAATCGAGGTACCGTAAGTATAGCGGTTGGTTTTGTTTCTAATATATTACCGGCAAGAGCTTCAAGGCTTTGTGCAAAAGCAATTTGCGAGCCAACAATGGTGCTTAAATAATATGTAGCAGTGCGTTCATACACATGGCACATGGGCAAAAAGCTTAAAAAGCGGTAATCTTTATTTACTATTGGAGCCAAAAAAATGGCCATTTGCACATTGGTAATAAAATTATTATGTGTGAGCATTGCCCCTTTGGGTTTACCGGTTGTACCACTTGTGTATAAAAGGCAACTTAAATCTTCTCTTTTTACATCGTTAAGGCGCTTGTCTATTTCTGGTTTTAAGGTTTTATAAAGTTCTTCGCCTTCTTTTACCATTTGGTTATATGTAATGGTATTGTTGTCGGTATTATGGTAATCAAAAGCTGTTACTACAAGATCGAGCGAAGGGCAGTTTGCTCTGATTTTGTTGATTTTTTTCATTAAAAAAGGAGTTCCAACTAAAATTGCTTTTGAGCCAGAATCGTTTAAAATATACTCAACTTCGGTGTGCGAAAGTGTAGGATATATGCTAACATTAACTAAACCAAGTTGCATTAAAGCCTGATCGAAACAAATATATTCAGGGCAGTTCTCAATTATTAGTGCAATACGGTCTTGTTTGCTGTAACCCCTTTTATATAAATATGCTGAAATGGCATTAATTTGCCTTAAAACCTCTCTGTATGAAAACTCTTCCCATTTATCGGTTTTCTTTTCAAGAAGGTAAATGCTATCCAAACCTTTTATGTTGTTTGCTGTATTTATAAAATAGTGGTGCAGCGAAGGCAATTCGGGAGTTTGTATAGGTTGTGTCATAAACGGTTGATTACTATATTAATGGCCACGAATAAAATAAATTTTACAACAAATAAAGAATGGATTAGGTTACAGTTTGGTATTTTTGACACCGAAATCCTGATATTTATCATAAAAAAATTGTTTTAAATATTTAAGGAAGTAACGTTTTTTGTAACTTTACATGTTAAAAAATTCATTTGTAGTTGGTATAAATCATCATCAAACAGACGCCAGTAAACGCGGTCTTTTTTCTTTAAACGAAAGCAAGCAGGCAACATTTATGTGTCAGGCTTTCAGGCAAAGGCTTCAATCTGTTTGTATTTTAAATACATGTAATAGAACCGAAATTTACGGATACGGAGATATAGAGGTTGCAATAAAACTTTTTGGTGAGTTAACCGATAAAAGTATAATTCATGAACCAAATCTCATTAAACTTGTAGGAAAGGCAGCAGTAGAGCATATTTTTAAAGTGGCCAGTGGTCTTGATTCTCAAATAATTGGCGATTTGGAGATATTAGGTCAGTTTAAATCGGCTTTTTATTTTTCAAAGCAAAACAAGGCGCTAAACGGTTATTTTGAAAGGTTGGCAAATACAGCCATTCAGGCAGCAAAAGAAGTTCGCAGCAGTACCAACTTATCAAGTGGAACCGTATCATTATCTTATGCGGCAACCAAATACATTAAACGAAATTTTAACAATAAAGAGGTAAAAATTCTTTTAGTTGGAACCGGTGAATTTGGTAAACGTATTGCTTACAACATTAATGACTACCTTAGCAAAGCGAGTATAGCTATTTGTAACCGAACCAGACAAAAAGCCGAGGAAATTGCTAATAAAATAAACTGTAAAGTTGAAGCATTTGAAGAACTTGATAAAATTATCAGCAATTACGATATCATAATTTCATCGGTAAACAATACCGGAAAATTTATAATTGATAAAAACAATGCAGGTGATGAACCAAAGGTATTTATTGATATGTCAATACCGTTTAGTATTGACCCAAGTTTGGCTCAGCAAAAACATACCATTGTAACTTTAGATGAGGTAAGCAAAGAAATAAGCCAAACCATTGAATCGAGAAAAGAACATATACCACTTGCACTTGCTATAATTGATAAACATATTGAAGAATTTTCTACATGGGCAGAGATTTTTGAAAAATCTGAATCAATGCAGCAATGGAAAAACATGATGATGGAATTAAGCCATACCTGTCCGCACTTAAGCAGCATGGCCCAAGAGCATAAAAACAGAGTTATTGGTCGCAGCATGGCTCAGTTTGCTTTATATGTAAAAAATCGTACCGATTTGCCAAAAGAAACCCAAAAAGTCATTGAACACTTTTTAATAGAAAGTGATAAGGCAATTGCTTGCAAAAAGGCAGAAATTTGTAATCAACCGCTTGAGGTACACAACTGCAGTGCATGCCAATCAAAATAAAGATAGGTACACGAGAAAGCCAATTGGCACTGTGGCAGGCAGAATTCGTTAAAAAGCAACTTTCAGAAATTGGGGTTGAATCTGAGCTTGTTTTAATAAAAAGCGATGGAGAATTAAACTTAACTTCGCCTCTTTACGAAATGGGTGTGCAGGGAATTTTTACAAAAGCACTTGATATAGCTTTGTTGCAAAAGGAAATTGATATTGCCGTTCATTCGCTTAAAGATGTTCCAACCCAGTTGGCTAAAGGTTTACAACTTGCCGCCATTCCAAAGCGTGGCAATCATAAAGATGTATTGGTATATAAAAATACATTACCCGATAATCAATTAAACTACACAGTTGCTACCAGCAGTTTAAGGCGGTCGGCTCAATGGTTACATCGTTATAAAACACATAAAACCGAAGTGCTTAGAGGAAACATAAACACAAGAATTAAAAAGCTAAATAATAACCAAAACTGGCATGGAGCTATGTTTGCAGCAGCCGGAATTGAAAGAATAAATCTTGATGTGCCGAATATACTTGAACTCGACTGGATGATTTCGGCACCAGCTCAAGGCGCATTGGGTATTGTGGCCCGAACCGAAAGTAAAGAAATACTGGAAATTTGTAAAAATTTAAATGATAATATTACTGAGATTGAAACTACTTTTGAACGTGCATTTTTAAGAAAACTAATGGGTGGTTGCTCAATGCCAATTGGCGGATTCGCCAGTATAAAAAATGAAGAATTAAAATTTACCGGTTGCGTATTAACTATTAATGGTGAAAAAATGAGTAAAGTTGAAGTTGTTGGTAATATAAATAATTCTGAAAATTTATTGAAAGAAGCTCTAGAAAAACTATTAGATAATGGTGGAGCAGAAATTTTAGAGAGTTTTAATAAATAATGTTACAAAACCGATTGAAGATTATTTGCACAAGAAAACTAAACCAGGATTTAATTGAATTGGCAAAATCAAGCTGTATTGATTTGTGTTGTGTTGAATTTTTGGAAGTAAAACCAAAAGACTTAAACGCATTTAGAACAGAATTATATAATAATCAAAATCCCTTGGTTTTTACCAGTGTGCATGCTGTAAATGCTGTAAAACCACTATTTAATGAATTAAAACAAATTGATGTTTTTGCAATCGAGGGAAATACATCATACTCTTCAAAACAATCCGGTTTTAATGTTTTGGCAACAGCCAAAAACGGAACAGCGCTTGCGAATAAGATTATTGAAAGCAGAATAAAAACTGTTTTACATTGTACTACCAAAACAAGAAGAGATGAATTAAATTTATTATTAACAGCTGCAAACATTACATACAAAGCAATTGAAGTTTATGACAAAAATCTTATAACAACTTTGGTTGAAAGTTTTGATGGTGTAATGTTTTTTAGCCCTTCGCAGGTTGATGCTTTTTTGTTTCAAAACAAAATAGAAAAAAAGCACCCAATTTTTTGCATAGGAGAAACAACCGCACAACATGTTAAAAATTTAGGTTATCAAAATATTCATGTTTCCAAACAATCAACCGCAAGCGAACTTTTAAATACAGTATTAAACCATTACAATATACAAAATGAGCAACACACATTTATTGCTTAAAGCGCTAAGAGGCGAAAAAGTAGAAAGACCACCCGTTTGGATGATGCGACAAGCAGGGCGTTATTTACCACAATATATAGAACTACGTAAAAAATACGATTTTTTTACTCGTGTTCAAACACCCGAATTAGCCTGCGAAATAACTCTACAGCCAATTGATATTGTAGGTACAGATGCTGCCATTTTGTTTTCCGACATTTTGGTAATTCCGCAAGCTATGGGGCTTGAAGTACAAATGATAGAAAGCAAAGGACCTGTTTTGCCCAAAACAACTACTACCAAAGCCGAAATTGATGCACTTAATATTCATCATGCAGCCGATAATTTAAAATATGTGTACGATGCGATTGCATTAACAAAAAAAGAGCTTAAAAATCGTGTTCCACTAATTGGTTTTGCAGGTGCGCCTTTTACCATTTTATGCTACATGGTTGAGGGTAAAGGCAGCAAGGCTTTTGATAAAGCAAAACAATTTTGTGTATCTGAACCAAAACTTGCGCATGATTTATTACAAAAAATAACAAATGTTACCATTGAATATTTAAAACGTCAGGTGCAAGCCGGTGCTGATTGCGTTCAAGTTTTCGATAGTTGGAGCGGTCTGCTATCAAAAACCGATTTTGATTTATTTGCAAAACCTTATCTTTTACAAATTGCTGATGTTTTAAGCGCTTTGGCTCCTGTAATACTTTTTCCTAAAGGCAGCTGGTATGCATTGCAAGACCTATCACAATCTAATGCAAGCGCCTTAGGTGTTGATTGGTGTGTAACTCCGCAACAAGCAAGGGCATTTACAAATAACAATATTACTTTACAAGGTAATTTTGACCCCAATCATTTGCTAAAACCGATAAACGAAATTGAGAAAGAAGTAAAAGACATGATTGATGCTTTTGGTGTTGATAAATACATTGTAAATCTTGGTCATGGTATTTTGCCAAATATTCCTGTAGAACATGCACAGGCATTTGTAAACGCTGTAAAAAATTACCCAAATCTTTAATGCAAAGTTTTAAAGAGCCTTTTGTTTTGTTTATTCGTTCGTTGCAGGATAAAATTTGCAAAGAACTTGAAAGCATTGATGGAATAGCTGTTTTTAAAGAAGAACTTTGGACACGCGAAGGAGGAGGAGGCGGCCGAACCAGAGTTATTGAAAAAGGCAATATTTTTGAGAAAGGTGGTGTAAACATTTCTGAAGTTTATGGAACTCTGCCGGAATCGATGGTACAGTATTTAAAAGTAAGCCACAACCAATTTTTTGCATGCGGAATTTCATTAGTTATACATCCTCAAAACCCTTTTGTGCCAACGGTTCATGCAAATTATCGTTATTTCGAGTTGTATGATGAAAACAATAATGTGGTTGACCTATGGTGCGCGGGAGGTGCAGACTTAACGCCATATTACTTGTTTGAAGAAGATGCCATACATTTTCATTCGGTTCAAAAAAAAGTTTGCGATAGTTTTGACCCAACATATTATCCCACATTTAAAAAAGCCTGCGATAACTATTTCTTCAACCATCATCGTGGAGAGGCAAGAGGTATAGGCGGTCTCTTTTTTGATTATTTAAGAGAAACTTCCCAAAAATCAGCACAACATTGGTTTGATTTTACAACTTCGGTTGGCAATGCATTTTTAGACGCTTATTTACCGATTGTATTAAAACGTAAAAGCTTTACATACTCCAATAAAAACAAACATTGGCAAGAAATACGAAGAGGCCGCTATGTTGAGTTTAATTTAATTCACGACAAAGGCACATTATTTGGCTTAAAAACCAATGGCAGAATAGAATCAATTTTAATGAGTTTACCCCCAACCGTTAGGTGGGAGTATAATTATTTACCTGACCCAAATTCTCCCGAATCAGAGTTATTGAAAGTACTTGTTGAACCAAAAGATTGGATAAAAATATGAACCAAAGACCAAGAATATTAAGAAAATCAGCTGCCATTAGAGCAATGGTTCAGGAAACAAAACTTGCCGCTGATGATTTAATTGCACCTCTTTTTATTTTAGAGGGTGAAGGCATTAGTGAAGAAATTTCATCTCTTCCGGGTTACTACCGCAATAGCCTTGATAAAACTGTTTTAGAAGTGGAGAACCTTTGGAAAATGGGTATAAAAAGTGTATTGCTTTTTATAAAATGTAAAGATGAACTTAAAGATAATGCAGGAACTGAAGCCCTTAATCCTAACGGTCTTATGCAAAGAAGCATAAAAGCCATTAAGCAGGCTTGCCCTGATATGTATGTAATGACTGATGTTGCACTTGACCCATATTCAATTTATGGTCATGACGGTATTGTGAAAGATATGCAAATTGTAAATGATGAAACAGTTAGTGTTCTTGCTAAAATGGCAGTAAGTCACGCACAAGCAGGGGCAGATATGGTTGCTCCAAGCGATATGATGGACGGAAGAATAGGAGCCATAAGACAAGCATTGGAACAAAATGGTTTTTATAACACAGGTATTATGGCTTATAGCGCCAAATATGCAAGTTGCTTTTACGGCCCATTTAGAGATGCTCTTGATTCTGCCCCCGGTTTTGGCGATAAAAAAACCTATCAAATGAATCCTGCAAACCGTATTGAAGCTTTAAAAGAAATACAACTTGATGTACAAGAAGGTGCTGATATAGTAATGGTAAAACCCGCACATACATATCTTGATATTATAAGAGATGTTAAAAATGAGGTAAATATTCCTGTTAGCGCGTACCATGTTAGCGGAGAATTCAGTATGATAAAAGCAGCTGCTCAAAAAGGGTGGCTTAACGAAGATGCGGCTATTTTAGAAACAACAACTGCCATAAAAAGAGCCGGAGCCGATTTAATTGCTACTTATTTTGCTAAAGATATTGTTAGACTTATCAGCTAATTCACTAAATACATATATATTTAGTGAATGTATTCACCAAAAATATAAATATTCAGAGAAAGTATTCACTAAAAAATAATATTTTTTGTGAATTTAAATATGATATTGTTATATTTGAAGCTGGTTTAGCAAAATATTGATGCAAGAGGTTAAACGAAAACTGGCGGATGCAATAACAAAAAAGTTTTTTAAAGGTAAAGTAATTTTGCTTACCGGTCCAAGGCAGGTTGGCAAATCAACTTTATTGCATGGCATTTGTAAAAACCATGGCAATTATTTGTTTTTGGATGGTGACGACCCTTCAGTTAGATCACAATTGGATACACCAAATTTTGAAGAAATAAAATCGTTGGTTGGTAATTATAAACTAATTTTTATTGATGAGGCACAGCGCATTCGCAATATCGGGCTTACATTAAAAATGATACATGACAGAATTAAAGGTGTTCAGGTATTGGTAAGCGGCTCATCATCTCTTGATTTGGGTGATAATTTACAGGAACCGTTAACAGGAAGAAAGTGGGAGTATCATCTATACCCGATTAGTTGGGAGGAATGGTATGAACATAATGATTACCAAAAGCTAAAACAGCAGTTGGAAAACAGGGTACTTTTTGGAATGTATCCTGATGTTTTAAACAATCCGGGCGAGGAAGAGCAAATCTTAAAAGAATTAACAAAAAGCTACCTTTATAAAGATATATTAGCTGTTACCGGAATTAAAAAACCTGATATGCTTGAAAAATTAGTAACAGCTCTGGCATATCAAATTGGCAACGAGGTTAGCTACAACGAACTGGCACAACTGCTTGGTATTGATAAAAATACTGTTTCATCATATATAGAATTGCTCGAAAAAGCATTTGTGGTTTATCGCTTAAATCCATTAAGCAGTAATCAGCGAAACGAAATAAAAATCAATCGCAAAATCTATTTTTATGATACAGGTGTTAGAAATGCAGTGATTAGAAATTTCAATCCTCTGGCATTAAGAAATGATAAAGGTTTATTATGGGAAAACTTTGTTATAAACGAACGAATGAAATACCTTGAATACCATCAAAAAAATCTAAAAACATATTTTTGGAGAGCCATTCAAGGTGCTGAAGTTGATTATATTGAACAAGAAAACGAAAATTTGCATGCCTTTGAAATAAAATGGAGCGATAAAAACAAAGTAAAATTACCTGTTTCGTTCTCTAGGCGTTATCATGCAGATTTTACAGGTATTAACACCATTAATTTTCACAAATTTGTAGCCAATATTAAATGAACAACACAAACAAAAGTAAAGAACTGTTTAGCAGAGCAAAATTAAGTATTCCGGGTGGCGTAAATTCTCCGGTTAGGGCATTTAAAAGTGTAGGTGGAGAACCTATATTTATGCAAAAAGCAAAAGGAGCTTATCTGTTTGATGCTGACGGTAACAGATATATTGACTATATAAACTCATGGGGGCCAATGATTATGGGGCATTGTCATGAACTGGTTGTGGAAGCATTACAGTCTCAAGCAGCAAAAGCACTTTCGTTTGGTGCGCCCACCGAGCTTGAAATTGAAATGGCCGAGTTAATTAAATCTATGGTGCCAAATGTTGATTTAGTAAGATTGGTAAGCAGTGGTACCGAGGCTTGTATGAGCGCTTTAAGATTGGCAAGAGGTTACACAGGTAAAAACAAATTTATAAAATTTGAAGGCTGCTACCACGGTCATGCTGATTCATTTTTGGTAAAAGCTGGGAGTGGAGTAGCAACATTTAATATTCAAACTGTTCCGGGAGTAACTGCAGGAACATCAAACGATACATTAACGGCAACCTACAATAATTTAGATGAGGTAAAATTATTGTTTGAAAAATATCCTGATGAAATTGCTGCTGTAATAATTGAACCTGTTGCCGGCAATATGGGTTGTGTGCCTCCTGTTGATGGTTTTTTAGAAGGTTTAAGAGAATTATGTGATAAGCACAAATCGGTTTTAATTTTTGACGAGGTAATGACAGGCTTTAGGCTTGCAAAAGGTGGTGTTCAAGAAAGATTAAACATAAATGCCGATTTAATAACATTTGGTAAAGTAATTGGTGGTGGAATGCCCGTTGGCGCTTTTGGTGGTAAAAAAGAAATAATGGAGTGTATTGCTCCTCTTGGCAATGTTTATCAGGCAGGCACATTAAGCGGTAATCCATTGGCAGTAACTGCCGGAATAACTACTTTATCCATACTTAAAAATAATCCAACTATTTACACAATATTAGATGAGCGTAGCAATCAACTTAAACAGGGTTTTCATGATATTTTAAACAAAAAAGGTATTGCACACACCATAAACAGCATTGGCAGTATGATAAGTATTTTCTTTGGAGAAAAACCGGTTTATAACTTTGCTGATGCAGCTGCCACAGATATACCTTTATTCAATAAATTTTTTCATCATATGTTGAGCCAAGGAGTGTATTTACCGCCATCGGCATACGAAAGCTGGTTTTTAACCGTGGCTCTTACCGATGATGATATAAACGATACGCTTAAAGCTGCATCAAAATTTTAAAATGGCTACTGAACTATTTCATTTACTTCAAAAGTATGATGTAGCATTACCTCGTTATACAAGCTACCCAACCGTTCCGTTTTGGAATAATGAAAAGTTTAACATAAATGATTGGAAGCAAAGTGTAGCAAGGACTTTTGAAAATGAAAATGGCGAAATTTGCCTGTACATTCATTTGCCATTTTGCGAAGAACTTTGTACTTACTGTGCTTGTAACAAGCGTATTACAAAAAATCACGCAGTTGAGCAACCATACCTTAAAGCTGTATTGGCTGAGTGGAAAATGTATTTAAATATATTCTCTGATAAGCCCATTATTAAAGAAATTCATTTAGGTGGAGGTACACCAACTTTTTTTGAACCCAAAGCATTAACACAATTAATATCAGAAATAACAAATAGTGGAAGCATTGCAAAAAATCACGAATTTAGTGTTGAGGTTCACCCAAGCTTTACTAAACCTGAACACCTTGAAGCACTAAGAAATGTTGGTTTTAACAGAATAAGTTTAGGCGTTCAAGATTTTGACCCAAAGGTTCAATACATTATAAACCGTTTACAAAGTTTTGAGCAAACAAAGCATATAATAGATGAGACAAGAAAACTTGTATTTGAAAGTGTAAATGTTGATTTGGTTTATGGCTTACCTTTACAAACAAACAAAAGCATAGAATTTACAATTAAGAATATCGGTTTATTAAAACCCGATAGAATTGCATTTTACTCGTATGCACATGTGCCATGGAAAAGCAAAGGCCAAAGAAGATATACAGACGAAGATGTACCTAAAGCAAAAGAAAAACTTATCATGTACCAAACCGGTAGCAACCTGCTAAAACAAATGGGGTATTTAAGTATAGGTATGGACCACTTTGCATTGCCAGAAGACAAGCTGATGAAAGCCTTTGAAGCCGGAAAATTACATAGAAATTTTATGGGTTACACAACAACCAATCACAAACTTTTAATTGGCTTAGGCGCTTCGAGTATTAGCGATACATGGAATGCATTTGCTCAAAACGAAAAGGAAGTAGAAGCATATCAGGAAAAAGTTATGGCCGGAAAACTACCCGTAAACAACGGACATTTATTAAACAACGATGATTTGATAAGGCGTTCTTATATACTTGATTTAATGTGTAATGGCAGAGTTAAACTTGATAAAAAAAACTTTAATGAAAGCGAACTTGATGAAGTATTTTTAAAATGGCAGGAGTTTGAATCAGACGGGTTGCTTAAATTAAATAAATTAAACTTAGAGATTATTTTAACTGAAAAAGGCCGGTTATTTGTTCGAAATATTAGTTCGGTATTAGATAAATATCTTAACGCAAACAATTCGCACCAGTTAAAGTTTAGTAAATCTATATAACAAATTTAAATGGCTCAAAAAGCAATATTACTGGCAAATTTAGGTTCGCCCGATAGCACCCAAGTTAAAGACGTAAAAACCTATCTTAATGAATTTTTAATGGACGAACGGGTAATTGATGTTCCATATTGGTTGAGGTATTTTTTAGTTAAAGGTATTATTGTACCATTTAGATCACCCAAAAGTGCAGCCAAGTATAAAACAATTTGGACAGATAATGGCTCGCCACTCATACATACTACCAAAATATTAACCCATGAGGTTGAAAAACTTTCGGGTTTGCCAAGCTATATGTGTATGCGATATGCAAACCCAACACCACAGAGTATATTGGAAAAAATAGCAAACGAACACCCGGATTTAAAAGAAGTTGTTATGTTGCCGCTATACCCTCATTACGCAATGAGCAGTTACGAAACAGCCGTAGAACACGTAAAACAAGCTCACAAAGCAGGTAATTATAATTTTGCATTAAAAATTGTTGAACCATATTATGTTCACCCTGACTATATTGAAGTTTTATCGGAAACCATAAAACCATATATTGAAAAACCATACGATCATATTTTATTCAGCTATCACGGAATACCCGAAAGGCATTTAAAAAAAACCGACCCAACCAAAAAACACTGTTTAACTTGTAACGATTGTTGTAATGTTCCTTCTGAGGTTCACAAAGTTTGTTATCGCCATCAGGTTATAGAAACAACCAAAGCTGTTGCCAAAAAATTAAATATACCTGAAGGAAAGTACAGTTTCTCATTTCAATCGAGATTGGGTAGCGATAAATGGTTAAAGCCATATACTGCACAAGAGTTTAATGAAATGCCAAAACGCGGAATAAAAAACTTAGTGGTTGTATGCCCTGCATTTGTAAGCGATTGCCTTGAAACTCTTGAAGAAATATGGGAAGAAGGCAAAGAGGAATTTGAAAAAGCAGGAGGCCGACAATTTACGGTTGTACCGTGTTTAAATGTTCATCCAAAATGGGTTCAAACAGCAGTAAACCTTATAAATGAAGTAGCATAATGGATTTTTTATACATTAAAGCACTTCATATAATTTTTGTTGTAACTTGGTTTAGCGGTATGTTTTATTTATGCCGTTTGTACATATACAACCGCGAAGCATTTGATAAACCTGAAGTTGAAAGACAAATATTACAAGCTCAGTTTAGCGTTATGATAAAGAGATTGTTGTTTGGTATAACATGGCCATCGGCAATAATTACACTTATTTTGGGGCTGTGGCTTTTATTTTTATACCCAACTATACCTGTTTGGCTGCATATAAAATTGGGTTTGGTTTTTTTATTGTTTGTGTATCATTACACACTACATGTAATATACGCTCAACACAAAAAAGGAATATTTAAATATACCGGAAACCAATTAAGAGTTTGGAATGAAGTGCCTACCATATTTTTAGTTGCCATTGTAATGCTTGTGGTTGTTAAGCAAAACATGAGTATTGTTTATGGCATGGTTGGGTTAGTGTTGTTTGTAATTTTATTAATGAGTGCAATAAAAATTTACAAATCAATACGCGAAAAAGGTAAATAAGTTAAGCTGCGCCCCAACTTTCTCTATCTAAACTTCTATATTGAATGGCTTCAGCAATATGTTCTGTTTTTATTTCATCGCTTTGAGCCAAATCAGCAATTGTGCGGGCAACTTTCAGAATTCTATCATAAGCACGAGCCGAAAGCTGAAGTTTATTCATGGCAGTTTTTAAAAGATTTTGTCCAACACTATTTAAAACACAATACTCGCGAGCCATGGTACTACTTATTTGTGCATTTGCATAAATACCTGGTAAGTCTTTGTAGCGGTTGTTTTGTATGTCTCTTGCTTTAACTACACGCTCTCGAATGTCTTTGCTGCTTTCTGCTTTTCTAAACGAAGATAATTCATCAAAATTTACAGGAGTTACTTCAATATGAATATCAATTCTATCGAGCAATGGGCCGCTTATTTTACTTAAATATTTTTGAACCACACCCGGTGCGCAAACACATTCTTTTGTTGGGTGATTAAAATACCCGCAAGGGCAAGGGTTCATACTTGCTATTAGCATAAAACTTGCCGGATATTCGATTGAAAATTTTGCACGGCTAATGGTAACTTTTCTTTCTTCGAGAGGTTGGCGCATAACCTCTAAAACGGTGCGTTTAAACTCAGGTAGTTCGTCTAAAAATAAAACACCATTGTGTGCCAAACTTATTTCGCCCGGCTGTGGATTGTTGCCTCCACCAACAAGGGCTACATCGCTAATGGTGTGGTGCGGAGAGCGAAAAGGCCTTGAAAACAACAATGATGCTTCTTTTGGTAATTTACCTGCCACCGAATGAATTTTAGTAGTTTCTAATGCTTCTTGCAATGTTAATGGAGGTAAAATTCCCGGTAGTCTTTTTGCAAGCATGGTTTTACCGGCACCTGGCGGGCCAATTAAAATTACATTGTGGCCTCCTGCTGCAGCAATTTCCATAGCACGCTTTATATTTTCCTGTCCGCGTACATCGGCAAAATCATCGGCAATGCCAAACTGGCTGTTTTCAAATTCTTTTCTGGTATCAACTTCAAACTGTTGTAAAGCATCGGTTTTATTATTAAAAAAATCAAAAACCTGCGTAATGTTTTCAGCTCCAAAAACTTTAAGATTGTTTACAATTGCTGCTTCGCGGGCATTTTGAACAGGAACAATAAGCCCTTCAAATTCTTCTTTACGAGCCTGAATAGCAATAGGTAAAGCACCTTTAATGGGTTTTAAAGTTCCATCAAGCGCCAATTCGCCCATAATTACATAGCGTTCAAGCTTATCAATATTCTCAATTTGTTCGCTTCCTGCCAAAAAACCAATAGCCAATGGTAAATCGTAAGCGCTGCCTTCTTTTCTAATATCAGCCGGAGCCATATTTATTACCACTTTTTTACGAGGCATTTTGTAATTGTTAAATTTAAGTGCGCTTTCAATTCGTTGTTGGCTTTCTTTTACTGCATTATCAGGTAAGCCAACCAAAAAGTAACCAACGCCTTCGGTAATATTTACTTCAATGGTTATTCTAACGGCATTTACGCCATATACAGCGCTTCCATAGGTTCTTACCAGCATTATTAAAAATGTTTTTTTACAAATAAAGCAGGTTTGAGCCTAATTTTATGATATTTGTTAGCTTTAAACGGTTAATGAAAGGATATTTTAGGTTTATAAAATTTGTATTTCCATACAAGCCAAAGGCTGCTTTAAATGTATTGTTTAATCTGCTTTCTATTGTTTTTGGTTTATTTTCAATTGCTTTAATAATTCCATTTTTAAATGTGCTTTTCGGTAAAACACAATTGGTGCTTCAAAAACCCGAAAAATTTAAATTAACAGCCGACTCTATTGTAGAAAATTTTACATATTACCTTAGTTATCTTATAAAAAATTATGGCCACGATTATGCATTGCTTGCAATATGCGGCATTTTGGTAGGGGCTATTTTTTTTAAAAATTTATTTCGCTACTTGGCATTATATTTTATGGTAAGTATTCGCAATATGGTAGTTTGCGATTTGCGTGATAACCTTTACAACCGCATATTAATTTTACCCTTATCATATTTTAGCGAAGAGCGTAAAGGCGATTTAATAAGCCGCATGAGTAATGATGTATTGCAGGTAGAAATAGCCATTATGAGCTCGCTTGAGTCGCTGTTTAAAGAACCTTTAACCATTATTGTTTACCTTACATTTTTAATTTGGATGAGTCCGCAGCTAACCCTGCTTGTTTTTATAACCTTACCAATAATGGGTTTTTTAATTGGCAGAATAGGCCGATTATTAAAACAATACTCCATGCGTGGGCAAAGTAAACTTGGCGAATTAGTTAGTTTGTTTGAAGAAACTTTGATGGGAGCAAGAATTATAAAAGCATTCAACTCACAGGAGTTTTTTAAGCGTAGGTTCAAAACGCAAAACCAACTTTATACTCGTATAAATATTGCATCAAACCGAACCGGAGATGCAGCATCGCCCATAAGCGAAACTTTAAGTGTTACGGTGCTTGCTTTTATACTTTGGTTTGGCGGCAAAATGGTATTGGGCAACCAAAGTACACTTACAGCTGAAACGTTTATAGCTTTTATTGCAGTTTTTTCTCAGTTGTTGCCTCCGGCAAAATCATTTTCTACAGCATACAGTAATATGCAAAAAGGGCTTGCATCGCTTGCAAGAATTGATGAAGTTATGCAAAGCGAAGAAGTAATTACCGAAAAACCAAATGCCATTTCAATTACAACATTTAATAAGCAAATAGAATTTAAAAATGTGTGGTTTAAATATACCGATGAATTTGTTTTAAAAAACGTAAACCTAATAATTCCCAAAGGGGCAACGGTTGCACTTGTTGGTCCATCGGGAAGTGGAAAAAGCACACTAACCGATTTGGTGCCCCGGTTTTATGACCCCACTGAAGGAGAAGTGCTTATTGACGGAATAAATATAAAAGATTACAAAATTTTAGAGTTAAGGGCATTAATGGGTATAGTAACTCAGGAAAGTATTTTGTTTAATGACAGTATTTACAACAATATTGCTTTTGGAAAAAACAATGTAAGTAAAACCGATATTGAAAATGCAGCAAAAACAGCCAATGCGCACGATTTTATTATGCAAACCGAAAATGGCTACCAAACCAATATTGGCGATAGAGGCAGCAAACTTAGCGGTGGCCAAAGGCAGCGCATAAGTATTGCTCGTGCCATTAATGCAAACCCTGAAATATTAATTCTTGACGAAGCTACTTCTGCACTTGATACGGCAAGCGAACGAGCTGTGCAAGAAGCGCTAAATAATGTAATGAAAGGCCGCACTACCATTGTAATAGCACACAGATTAAGTACCATACACAAAGCCGATATGATTGTTGTGCTTGAAAAAGGTCGTATCGTTCAAACAGGTACACACCAACAATTAATAAAAGAAGATGGATTGTACAAACAGTTGCACAATATGCAACAACTACTCGAAGGATAGAGCATGTTATATAAAATACAGCAACGCTTAAGTAGTTATTTTAATAAATATTTTGCTGAACCAAAAAATGCAAAAAAACAACTAAGCAATTATATAAATGCCAAACAACAACTTTTACATTTAAAAGCAGAAATTGAAGCCAATAGAAATAATTTATTAGTAATTAAAGTTGATGATATAGGCGATTTTTTATTATTTGTTAATGCCTTTATTGAGTTTTTAAAATTGCAGCCAAATAAAAAAATTTATTTACTGTTAAACGAAGTATGCATTGAACTTGCAAAAAAGCTTTTACCAGATAGTGTTAGCATTATTGAGTTCAATAAGCACAACTGGTTTAACAAAAATACCTATAAACAGCAAATCGCAGAGAGCTTATTAATAATAAATCCAAATAAAGTTTTATTTCCATCGTTTACCAGAGTACCAATGCTTGAAGGTATTTTACAACTATTGTTTGATCCAAAAAAAATTTATGCATGGAAAAGAGTTGCTGAACGAGGAGAAAGTATAGAGGCTATTAACTATTTAAACATTGCTGACAATTTATTTGATTTATTTAATGAACCATTGCACGAAACCGAGATAAATAAATTGTTTTTCGAAAAATATCTTAGAAAAGATTTAAGAACAAACAATTTTATTGATTTTGACAACGATATTTCACACTTAAAACTACCTGATAAATACATTATTATTTGCCCGGGAGGCAACCAAAAAAGCAAGCGGTATAGTGCAAATAAATACGCTCAACTTGTAAAAATTTTAAACAAAAAATTTTCCGATTTTGCTTTTGTTTGTATTGGCTCAAACAACGATAAAAATGCTGGAGATATTATTTTAAAAAATCAAACAAAATCAATTAACCTATGCGGTAAAACTACACTTACCGAATTGATGACAGTTTGCAAAAATTCAACACTTTTTATTGGAAACGATACAGGAGCAGCTCACATGGCTGCATTGCAAAATGTAAAAACAATTGTTTTAGCAAATGGCAACAGATATATGCGTTTTTTTCCATATCCAAACTTATACAAAAATGTGTGTTTGGTATATCCGGGCAGCTTTATAAAATCAAAAAAAGTGTATAACTGGAATTACAAAACAAATATTAATGAGATAAAACCTTTTGAAGTTGCTGCAATTGTTGATGAAATACTTAATTAAAACATTGCTTCAATATCAGTATTTAAAATTGTTTTAACACACGGTTTACCATCTGGGGCAATCTTTGGTTCTATACATGCAAATAGTTCATCTATCAGTTTTTGCATTTCATCAGCGTTTAGTTTTGTGCCTCTTTTTATTGCAGCTTGTCTTGCAAGTACTTTAGCCAGATTTTTATTTTTATCAGACTCTGCTTTTTGTGTTTGTTTATAAGTTTCAATTAATTCTTCGAGCAAATTTTTTTCGTTTCCTTTACTGTTTAGTTCTGCCGGTAAACCGTTTATAACATAGGTTTGTTTGCCAAATGCATTTATGTTAAAACCCATGGTGTTTATTTGAGGTAAAATTTCTAGTAAAATTTGTTCATCTGCCGGGTGTAGAACAACCGCTTTTGGAAAAAGTAATTGCTGACTTGCAACAGGCGATTTATCAAGTGCATGCAAGTAGCGTTCAAACAAAATTCGCTCGTGTGCCCTTTGTTGGTCAATAAGCATTAAACCGCTTTTTATTTGGGTAACTATGTAGGCATTATTAAGCTGAAAGTATTTTTTTACTTCGATTTCAGTTTCTGTTAAATTCAGCGTTTCGGGTAATCCTTGTTTTTTGGTTTGTTCTATTCCTTTAAATAAAATATCCCAATTGCTTTGCTTTTGCCTACTTTGGCTATAAACATCTTTAAAATTGTTTGAAGATTTTCCTGCATTTCCAACGGTTTCTATTGTTTTTTGAAATTCTGTTTGAGTAATTCCATCAAGTTGTTGTTTCATAAACCGGTTATCGTCAAAAATGGCATCATCGCTTATTTGCATAAATCCGCCTAATGCTTTTTTTACAACTGCCCGCATAATCTGATAGATGTTTTTATCATCTTCAAATTTTATTTCAGTTTTAGTTGGGTGTATGTTTACATCAATCATTGATGGTTCAATACTTATTTTAATGATGTAAAACGGAAATTGCTCCTTTGTTATTAAGCCTTCGAAGGCAGCATTTATGGCATGATTTAGATAAGCATCTTTAATAAAACGATTGTTTACAAAAAGGTATTGCTCGCCTCGCATTTTTTTTGCTTGTTGGGGCAAACCTATAAAACCATTTATTGTAACATGAAGTGTTTGTTCGTTAACAGCAAGTAAATCATCTTGTTTTTTATCTTTAAAAAGTTGTAAAATGCGTTGTTTAAGATTTGCTTCAGCTAAATCAATATAAACTTCGTTTTCATTAATAAGTGTAAGATGTATCTGTGGATTTGCCAGAGCGCATCTTGTAAATTCTTCAACTATGTGCTTAAATTCAACTATGTTGCTTTTTAAAAAATTTCTACGTGCAGGTATATTGTAAAATAAATTTTTTACGGCAATGCTGGTTCCAACAGCTGTTGATGTATTTTCTTGTTTTAATACATTGCTTGCCTCAATTAAAATGTAAGTTCCAATTTCATCGGTTGGTCTTTTGGTTTTCATTTCAACCTGCGCAACCGATGCAATACTAGCTAGGGCCTCGCCTCTAAAGCCCATGGTGTTAAGTTTAAAAAGGTCTTCTACGGCATTTATTTTCGATGTTGCGTGTCTTTCCCAACAAAGTCGGGCATCGGTATCGCTCATTCCAACGCCATTATCAATAACTTGTATTAAGGTTTTGCCTGCATCTTCCACTATTAGTTGAATTTTTGTGCTTTTTGCATCAACGGCATTATCAAGCAACTCTTTTACAACACTAGCAGGGCGTTGTATTACTTCTCCGGCAGCTATTTGGTTGGCAACATGGTCGGGTAAAAGTTTTATTACATCTGGCATTTTTGGTTCATGCAAAAAACCACATATTTTATCGTTATATTAATGCTTGTGCAAAAATTTTGCTTTTACAACCATTGTTTAAATTTTTATTATGCTGTTTGAACCAACTTTTAGACCTTTGGCCAAATATTTCATGCAAAACAAAATCTTTTTAACCTTTATACTCATAAGTTTTTCGTTTTTTGGTAAAGCGCAAACCGGATACATAAATTTTAATAAATCCAACAAATGGGTTGACAGTATTTTTAATAAACTTAGCCTTGATGAAAAAATAGCCCAATTAATGACCATTGCTGTTTGGACCCAAAGAGACTCCAACTACTTTAAAGAAGTTGACAAACTGGTTGCCGATTATAAAATAGGTGGTGTTATGTTTATGAAAGGCACGCCACATAAACAAGCTGTGCTTACTAACAGGTTTCAAAAATTGGCAAAAGTACCCCTGCTTGTAAGTATTGATGGCGAATGGGGATTGAGCATGAGACTTGACAGTACACCAACATTTCCAAGACAGATGGTACTTGGCGCAGCAAATAATACCGAACTTACACGGCAAATGGCTGCTGAAATTGCCAAGCATTGCAACCGTATGGGTATTCATGTAAATTTTGCTCCGGTGGTTGATATAAATAACAATGCAGCAAATCCTGTAATAAACGACCGTAGTTTTGGCGAAAACAAATACATAGTTGCAAAACATGGAATTGCATACGCAAAAGGCCTTCAGGAAAACAAAGTGATTGCCTGTGCAAAACACTTTCCCGGGCATGGCGATACTGAAACTGATTCTCACCATGCTTTGCCATTTATACCGTATAATTTTAAGCGTTTAGATTCTCTAGAACTTTATCCTTTTAGAGAACTTATTGATAATAAAGTTGCTTCAATTATGGTGGGTCATTTGTATGTTCCGGCTATTGACAGTGTTGGTAATATTGCAACCAGCATAAGCAAAAATGCCGTTACAGGCTTATTAAAAAAAGAGCTTGGCTTTGATGGACTTATAGTAACAGATGGGCTTAACATGAAAGGTGTAGCTAACTATGTAGGACCCGGAGAGGTTTGTGCAAAAGCACTTGAAGCAGGAAACGATTTATTGTTGTTTGTAGAAGATGTGCCTGATGGTATTAAATGTATTAAGGAATACATAAATAGTGGTAAAATTTCTATGGAGCAGCTAAATAACTCCTGCAAAAAAATATTAATGGCAAAGTATTGGTGTGGCTTAAATAATTATAAACCAATTGATCTAGTAAATCTTTATGACGACCTTAATTGCTGCAGCACTGATTTAATGATAAAAAAAGTTATTAAAAATGCCATTGTTGTAGCTAAAAATCAAGATAATTTAATACCCTTTGCTGAACCTAATGAATATAAAGTGTTAAGCCTAGCTGTTGGAAATAGTAAGTTTACCGATTTTCAACAAATGCTCAACAATTATTTAAAGGCAGATTATTTAAGTATTGATAAAAATGAAAGTAAAGAAAAATTCGACTCATTATTTATTAAAACCCAATATTACAACCTGATAATTTTAAGCCTGCATAGCACAAGCCGTTTTGTTAGTAGAAAATTAGGGTTGACCCAAAACCAAATAGAATTTGTAAAACGTGTTTTAACATCAAATAAATGTATATTGGTAAACCATGGAAATCCATACATTTTACAACATTTTAAAGATGCACGTAATGTTGTTTTGGCATACGAAGATTTACCCGTTTACAACCAACTTGCTGCACAGGTTTTAATGGGGGCTATTCCTGCCAAAGGCCAAATGCCAGTTTCGGTTACCGATGCGTATCCATTGGCAAGCGGTATAAAAACTCAAACCCTAAACCGTTTTGAATATGTAATGCCCGAAGAAGTTGGTTACAATCATGTGCCTTTTGCATTAATTGATTCTTTGGTTCAAAAAGGAATAAAAAACAAAGCCATGCCCGGTTGCCAAATAGTAGTTGCTAAAAACGGAAAAGTAGTTTATAACAAGTCGTTTGGTAAATTTACTTACGATTCATTATCGCAGGATGTGCAAAATTATCATATTTATGATTTGGCTTCGTTAACAAAAATACTTGCCACTACACTAGCGGTAATGAAATTGTTTGAAGAAGGAAAACTAAAACTTAGTGATAAACTTGGTCTTTATTTGCCTGAGTTGAGGGGCACTGCAAAAGATAGAATTGCCATAAAAGATGTTCTACTGCATCAGGCAGGTTTTGTGCCTTATATTCCATTTTACAAAAACACACTAACTAAAAACAAACCAGACACCCTTTTTTACAGCAAAACTTATTCTGAAAAATTTAATTTAAAAGTTGCAGATAGTTTGTATGCAGTTTCAAATATTTATGATTATGTAATTAAAAATATTGCACAAAGCGAATTAAATAATCAGGGGCAATACACATACACCGATTTAGGTTTTATTTTGCTTAAAAAGGTAGTTGAAGTAATAACCAATACACCATTTGAAAAGTATGTTGATGAAAACTTTTACAAACCGCTTAATTTAGCCAATACAACGTATAATCCGCTTGAAAAAGGCATATCAAAAAACATGATTGCACCAACTGAGAGCGACAACTATTTTAGGCAGCAATTGCTAAGAGGTTATGTGCACGATCAAACAGCTGCAATGATTGGTGGTGTTAGCGGCCATGCGGGTTTATTTGCCAATGCCAACGATGTAGCAGTAATAATGCAAATGCTTTTAAATGGCGGAGAGTATGGCAATGTTAGAATTTTTAAGCCTTCAACAGTCGAAATATTTACTAAAAAGCAGTCCAAAACAGGTCGCAGGGGTTTGGGCTTTGATAAACCTGAAACACAACCAAACCTGCCATCTCCTACAGGAAAAAATTGCAGCCCTTTAACTTTTGGCCATACCGGTTTTACAGGTACATGTACCTGGGCCGATCCTAAAAATAATCTTGTTTATGTTTTTCTTAGCAATAGGGTATATCCTTCAGCCGAAAATAATAAATTGGCTCAAATGAATATACGAACCGAAATTCAGGATTTGCTTTATGAAATTATGAAACAATAATTTAAAAACCCATTCCAAAACGGCTTCCAACAAAGCCAAGGTTTACTTTTATACCCATATAAAAATCAAGGTTTTTAATGTTTCTTACGCCAATTAGTTCGGGTAGCGTGTTTGTCCCAAAAAATAAAAAGCCAATACGAGCATATAATCCTGCTGTTGGGTAATTGTACTCAATAACACTTACAGGCAAAGCGAATTCAAAATATTGTGTTTCGTATCTCAAACTAGAGGTTATAATATTTGCAGATCGTATGGCAATTAAACCCGGTATTGAAATTCTTTGGCTCAATAAAAAACCTGCATACCAGTGGTTTTTTAAATGAGCATCAAACTGAAGATTTAATCTTGTTGGCATTACCATATTAAAACTACTTCTTTCATTATAAGTAACACCAGATTGAGCGGCTATTCTACTTTTTACATTAACATCAAATTTTGATATTGCTGAAAGGACCAAAGAATCAGCTCCTTTATAATTGTAATTTATATTTTCAACTTTTCTGTAATATGTTTGATTAAAGAAAAACAATGAACCTATATCGGTTACTGAAGCGCCAAACCTCCATTTATATGTTTGATAATCGCGGTAATAACCGTAAATATTGGGGCATTTTTTCTTGACCCTTGTTGGTGATGGATATTTTTTACGAACGTACAAAACTCCTATATCTAAAGCCGTACCGCCTGCTCTTGGCGTTAATAACTTTTCTTTTAGCGAGGGCCTATGTGCAGCATATCCGTATTTAAAACCTGCATCTTTAAATGTAATACTTGTGTCACTATTTATAGTATAGGTTGATCCAAAATCGTTGAAGAAAAATGATGTTATGCCAATAAGAAAACGTGCATTAAACCCAAACCTAACCTGATCGAAAGCACTGTTAAAAACCAGATTAGAATTTGTATAACCTAAATCTAAAAAATTGGCTGAAGCAAAATTAAAGCCCGATGTTGAAAAAGGTTTATTTAAATTTATGCTGCTTGGCTCACCAGCATCAAAAATAAACGAAATCATTTCGGGCGGCATATTTACTCCACTTGTGTAAGTTTTAAGTGAAGTAATAAAGCCAAAAGAGCGTTTTCGGTGATTTATCAGTAAAGATGGTCCAAAAACAACTCCATGAATTCTTGCATAGCCATCAGGCTGTAAATTTTTTTTAAGCCTATATCTTGATTTTAAATTATTAATGGCATTGTCTATCAATGTATCGTTAGCAATATCAGCAAGACTTCTATTTAAATAATGAGTTATAGGTTTTGCATCTAAATAAAAACCATTATTTAATGCTTCAATTCCAAAAGCCAAGGGTAAAAAATCAGCACCATCGCTTAACCAACTTGTACCGGCAGGATTTACATGAACACCCATAATGCCCGAGAAATTACTTGAAAAAATTCCGCTTTGAAATTGGCTAAAAACTACCGTGCTTTTAAGCAATAATATAAAAAACAATAGCCTTGAGCTTTTGTACATAAAATACAAAATTAGCTTTTACTTGCCTTAAACAACAAATCTTGTTATATAAATAAAAACAAATTTAAATTAAATTCCTTTTTAATAAGGTAAAACTAATGCTTATGAAAGTTTTATACGACAACGTATCGAAGCAAACATCAAAAAACATTACCCTTGCTTACAGTACATCTTTTTCGATGGGCATAAAGCTCTTGGCTAAAAAATTTCAAAACCCTATTTATGGAATATATGGCTTTGTAAGGCTTGCCGATGAAATTGTTGATACCTTTCATGATTACAATAAACAAGTTTTACTTGCTGATTTTAAAAACGATACCTATAAAGCAATCAATCAAAAAATAAGTTTAAATCCGGTTTTAAATCATTTTCAGGAAGTTGTTCATCAATATAATATTGAAAATGAGTTAATTGATACTTTTTTACGTAGTATGGAAATGGATTTGGAACTTACCGGCTGCGATAACAATAAGTACGAAGAATATATATTGGGTAGCGCAGAAGTGGTTGGCTTAATGTGTTTACGCGTTTTTACCGAAGGAGACAACCAACTTTATATTAAATTAAAACCTTATGCCATGAAACTGGGTTCGGCATTTCAAAAAATAAATTTCCTTCGCGATTATCAAGCAGATGTAAAAAATCTTGGCAGAACCTACTTTCCTGAATTACAAAACAAAACCTTTACCGAACAAGTAAAAAAACAAATAGAAGCCGATATTTTAAAAGATTTTAATAAAGGATATGAAGGCATAAAAATGCTGCCTAAAAATGCCCGTTTTGGTGTTTATTTGGCTTATGTGTATTACAGCAGATTGCTGCAAAAAATTGTAAACACACCGGCAAGTGTCATCGAATCTAAAAGAATTAGAATACCCAATAATCAAAAATACGCCTTGTTTTTCGGAAGTTACGTAAGGCATAGTTTAAATTTGCTGTAATGATTTTTTTAACTACAGTTTTGGTTCAAACATTATTACAAATTTCGGGAATTGCCGATTTGCGCAAGCACTACGAAAACGCTATAAAGAGTAGCAAAACTGCCAAAGAACTAATCAATACATTATCAGTTAAAGAAAGCATAAGTCCAATAGAATTAGGCTATTTGGGTTCAACCCAAATGATAATGGCGCAACATTATTTTTTGCCTTGGGATAAGCTTAGTATATTTACACAAGGCAAAGAAAACTTAGAAAAAGCAATTTCGCTTGAGCCAAACAATGCAGAACTTATTTACCTTAGATACACTATACAAACAAATACCCCTGCATTTTTGCATTACAACAACAATATTACCAATGACAGAAAAATGCTTGAGAAATTTGTGCTTGTAACCAAAGATATAGAGCTTGGAAAATTGATTGAAAGCTATTTAACCAAAACAAAAAAATGAGCATTGAACAAGTAATTTTGGTTGATGAGCACGATAACGAACTTGGGGTGATGGAAAAAATGGAAGCTCACCAAAAAGGCCTTTTACACAGAGCTTTCTCGGTATTTATTTTTAATAAAAATAACCAGTTACTTTTACAACAACGATCATTAAACAAATATCATAGCGCTGGGTTATGGACAAATACCTGTTGCAGTCATCCGCGAGAAAATGAAACAATACTGCAAGCTGCAAATCGAAGGTTAAAAGAAGAAATGGGTATTGAGTGTCAACTATCAATAAAACATAAATTTATTTATTGCACCCCTTTTGAAAATGGACTTACTGAACATGAACTTGATTATATTGTTACAGGTATAAGTTCGGTTGAACCTAAACTAAACACTAATGAGGTAAGCAATTACAAATGGGTTGGGTTAGATTATTTACTTGAAGATGTGAATAACAACCCAAATAATTATACAAGTTGGTTTAAAATAATTTTGGAGGAAAGCTATAACTACCTTACTGTTTAAGAAATTCCTTCTTTAAGTTTTTCTGCATTTTCTGCTATTTGCAATTTGTCAATAAAATCCTGAATTTCACCATTCATTACTTCGGTTAAGTTATATACCGTGTAATTTATCCTATGGTCGGTAACACGACTTTGAGGATAGTTGTAGGTACGAATTTTTGCACTTCTATCGCCTGTGCTTACCATGGTTTTGCGCTTGCTGGCAATACTTTCGTTGTGTTTTTGCAATTCAATTTCGTACAATTTGCTTTTTAGCATTTGCATGGCACGCTCTCGGTTTGCATTTTGTGTACGTTCTACCTGGCACACAACAACAATTCCGGTTGGTTTATGGGTTAGCATTACCTTACTTTCAACTTTATTTACATTTTGGCCGCCTGCACCTCCGCTTCGGGCAGTTTGCATTTCAATATCAGCAGGATTTATTTCAATATCAACATCTTCGGCTTCGGGTAAAACAACAACAGATGCAGCACTTGTATGAACTCTACCTTGTGTTTCGGTATCTGGAACTCGCTGCACTCGGTGAACCCCACTTTCATATTTTAATATGCCGTAAACATCTTCGCCTTTTACTTCAACAATTATCTCTTTATAGCCTCCTGCCGTTCCGTCAGTATAGTCAATAACTTCAGTTTTCCAGCCACGTTTTTCGCAATAATACATGTACATTCGGTAAAGGTCTCCGGCAAAAATACTCGCTTCGTCTCCACCTGTTCCGGCACGTATTTCAAGTATGGCATTTTTAGAGTCCTCCGGGTCTTTCGGAATTAATAATACGCGAATTTCTTCTTCCATGGGTTCAACCAAAGGCTCCATTTCTTCAAGCTCTGCTTTTGCCATTTCTCTCATTTCTTCATCTTTTTCGGTTTTAAGCAGTTCTTTAGCATTTGCAATGTTGCCCAGCAGGTTTTTATACTCAAAATATTTGTTTACAATGGGTTGCAGGTTTTTATACTCGCGGTTAAGCTCTGTAAAACGCTTCATATCAGCCAATATATCGGGCTGGCTAAGCATATCTTCTACTTGTTTTAAGCGGTTGTGTATGGCTTCTAACTTATCTAAAATCATCATAAAAAGTTTGCAAAGATAAGTATAAAAGGTAAAGCCAATTAATAAAATATGTTAAACAAAGCTAGCAGCTATTTACAAAAATCAATTCAATCGGCTATTTGTTAATTTATAATGCATAAAAATGTTTTGCTTTGGTTTAGAAACAACCTAAGAATTAATGATAATATTGCTTTAACCCAAGCAGCCAAAAACGGTAAAGTATTGGCCGTATTTGTTTTGAACCAAAATTTGTTTGAACCAAAACTTTTTGGCCTTCAATCAATAGGTCAATACAGGTATTATTTTTTGTTTCAATCTTTGCAAAATCTAAAACAAAACTTAAAAAAAATTGGTGTTACACTTTTGGTTAAAAAAGGCTTACCTGAAGTTGAAATAGGTTTTATAATCGAAAAATACAATATACACGAAATACATTTTACGCAAGAACCCGGTTATTACGAACAGCTTGAAGAACAGAGTGTATTAAAACTATGCAATTCCAAATCAGTAAAAGCTGTTTTACACAAACCCGATTTACTTTGTAATTTTGATGAGTTGCCATTTGCTGTAACCCAAACACCTGAATTGTTTACTTCATTCAGAAAAAAGGTAGAAAAATTTAATGCATTTGGTAATTTGGCTTCAATACCCCAAAAAATAGAAGGAATAGAAGTAGCTGAAGACGAAGTTTTTTTACAAAATGTACCTAAAAAACCGGAAATTCCAAAATACGCAGCATTTAAAAAAAATGGTGGAGAAGATGCTGCAATAGCTCATTTGCAAGAATATATTTGGGATAAACAACAATACATTAAAACATACAAAGAAACCCGCAATGGACTTATTGGAAATGAATACAGCAGCAAACTAAGCCCATGGCTTGCTAATGGAAGCATTAGTGTAAGGCAAATATTTGCTGAAGTAAAACGCTTTGAAAATGAAGTAATAGCCAATCAATCAACTTATTGGTTAATATTTGAATTGCTTTGGAGAGACTATTTTAAACTTATCATGCTCAAACACGGCAATAAACTTTTTAAAACCGGGGGCATACAAAACCATAAAATTAAATGGACAGAAGATGAAGAATTGTTTTTTATATGGGCCTATGGAAAAACCGGCTATCCTTTGGTAGATGCCAATATGAACGAATTGCGACAAACCGGATTTATGAGTAATCGAGGCCGCCAAATAGTAGCAAGTTTTTTAACCAAAAATTTAGGTATAAATTGGCAGTGGGGCGCATTTTGGTTTGAACACCACTTGGTTGACTATGATGTGAGCAGCAATTATGGAAACTGGAACTATGCTGCCGGCATTGGAAACGATGCAAGAGGTTTCAGGTATTTTAATATATATAAGCAAGCCCTTCAATACGACCCAAATGGTGATTATATTAGACTTTGGATACCAGAATTAGCTCAGGTAGAAGGATTTAAAGCACACCAACCGAAAAATTACGGTATTAATTATTATTCTCCCATTGTTGATTTAGAAGAGTCGGCAGCAAAAAATGAGAATTTGTATAATAAAGCTATTTCTTTCAAAAAATAAATTACTTTTAAAATCTGCCACACATTTAGCACATTTGCAACAAAGAAAAAATATTTGTGAGCTTACAAAAAGAACTATACAACAATATAGAATTACTAAAACCTGTTTTAACAGGATTTCCTAAGCCTGAAATAGTTATTACTACACACCATAAACCCGATGCTGATGCACTTGGTTCATCGCTTGGGCTTTATCATTTTTTTAAATTACTTGGTATTCATGCAACCATCATATCACCAACAGATTATGGAGATTTTTTAAAATGGCTGCCCGGTGAAAATCAAATTATAAACTTCGAGCAAAACGAGCAACTAGCCACACTAAAGTTAAATAAAGCCGAATACGTTTTTTGTCTTGATTTTAATGCCCTAAAACGAATTAATAAAATGGGCGAATTGGTAAAATCAACAAATGCAAAAACCGTTTTAATAGATCATCACCTTGAGCCTGAAGGATTTGAAAACTACCGACTTTGGACACCTAAAGCAAGCAGTACCTGCGAGTTAATTTTTTGGCTCATAGAAATAATGGGCATGGTTCACTTAATAAATAAAGACATCGCAACATGTCTTTACACGGGAATAATGACCGATACGGCATCATTTAAACATCCCTCAACTACCCCTACCACACACAGGGTTGCAGCTGTTTTACTCGAAAAAGGTGCTCAAAGTACAAGTATCTACGAGAACATTTACGATAATTATTCGGAAAACCGTACCCGTTTTATTGGTTATTGTTTGAACCAAAAACTTCAGATATTACCTCAATACAAAACGGCATTAATATGCGTTACTGCCGAAGAACTTAAAAAATATAACATAGTAACCGGTGATACAGAGGGGCTGGTAAATTTCGGTTTAGGAATTAAAGGAATAAAATTAAGTGTGCTTATAATTGACCGAACTGTACTGCGCAAAATGAGTTTTCGCTCAAAAGGCGATTTTCCTGCCAACGAACTTGCAAGAAAATATTTTAACGGTGGAGGCCATTTTAATGCTGCAGGTGGCGAAAGCACCGATACCATTGAAGAGGTTGAAATAAAATTTAAACAAGCCATTAAAGATTACGCTCATTTGCTTAATTAAGCGTATGTTTGAAGCCCTTATGAAAAAACTATTTATACTGTATGTGCTTGCGGGCGTGATGGTTATAGCCGCTTGCAACAAATTAAAAACAACTGAAGAAGGAATTAGCTACAAAATTTTTGTTTCTAATGAAGATGAAAGAGCAGTTCAAAAAGGAGACATGCTTCAAATACACATGATTGGCAAAACCGAAGACGGAGATTCGGTAATTTTTGATTCGTACAAAAACAACAAACCTTTTTACATTCCGGCTGAAGAACCTACTTTAAAAAGTATGTTGGCGCTTTTACACAAAAACGATAGCGCCATGTTTAAGGTTAGTGCCGATTCGCTATACAATAAAAGTTTTGGCTCGCCACGACCACCTTTTATTAAAGAAGGTGAAAACCTGGTTTTTTACTTAAAGCTGGTAAACCTATACAACCAAACAGAGTTACAACAGGAAATTGACAGACAAAACATGGCTTTTATAGAAAAAGACTCAGTTGCAATGGCTGATTATGTTTCAAAAATGACAGATGTAAAGCAAACAGCATCAGGAATTTTCTATAAAACAATAAAACCAGGTAAAGGTAAAAAACCGGTAAAAGGCCAAAAAGTACAAGTAAAATACAAAGGTATGTTGCTTGATGGTACTGTTTTTGATGAAACCAAAGAAGGCCAACCTGATTTTACGTTTAACCTTGGCTTAGGCCAGGTAATACAAGGGTGGGACGAAGTTGTGGCATTAATGCAGGAAGGCGAAGAAATACAAACGGTAATACCTTGGCGTTTGGCTTATGGCGACAGAGGCATGGGTCCTATTCCACAGTTTTCATCGTTGGTATTTAATATTGAACTCATAAAAGTAAACTAACTATGATAAAAACACTTTCTTTAATTGCGTTAAGCCTTTTAAGCACAGGGCTTTTAGCTCAAAAGCAAAAATCAAAAAACGAAAATACAACAACACAAAACACACGTAAATTGAATACTGAAATAACAACACCAAGTGGCCTTAAATACAAAATTACCGAAGCAGGTTCAGGCCGTAAAATAGAAGTTGGCGATAAAGTAACCGTTCACTACACCGGTAAACTTACCAATGGCTTTAAATTCGATAGCAGTTTAGATCGCCAGCAGCCCTTTAGCTTTAAAGTTGGTAGCGGTCAGGTTATTCGCGGTTGGGATGAAGGGCTTGCTTTGCTAAACGTTGGCGATAAAGCAACACTTACCATTCCTCCATCTCTTGGTTATGGCATGTCTGATATGGGTTCAATACCAGCAAACAGCACACTTATTTTTGATATTGAAGTTCTTGATGCAAAACAAAGCGTAAGCGCAAAACCTTTTGATGTTGCAGGAAAAGACACGCTAAAAACAGCAAGCGGACTTAAATACATTTACGTAAATAAAGGTAGCGGCACGCAAGCACAAAATGGCAAAACGGTTAGCGTACACTATACCGGATATTTACTCGATGGAAGAAAATTTGACAGCAGTGTTGAACGCGAAGAACCTATTCAGTTTCCATTAGGGCAGGGAATGGTAATTCGCGGATGGGAAGAAGGTATAGCCTTAATGAAAGTTGGCGATAAAATGCGTTTAATTATTCCAAGCGAATTGGGGTATGGCGAGCGTGGGGCAGGAGGAGTAATTCCGCCAAATGCAACACTTATTTTTGATGTAGAATTAATGGATGTGAAGTAAAATTTTTTGATTAATATTTTTTAAGGGCGGCCAAGTGTTCGCCCTTTTTTGTTTGAGCCAAATGTAAAAAGGCATATTTGTCAGTTTTGCAAATAGGCACGAAGGTTGTACACATTAGCTATCTTATTATATTTGAAAAATCAAAAAAATCAGAATCATGAATTTTGGAAGAGAATTTAAAAGCTATGCCGTAAAACACAAAGGCATTAGCAGCATGAAAGTAGATGCATACATTGAAAGTTCAATTGAAGGAATGACCAGAACCGTAATTGAAGAAAGGCCTATGAATTTTAGAGAAATTGATGTGTTTTCGCGTCTAATGGCCGATCGTATTATATTTATGGGTATGCCTATTGATGATTATGTGGCTAATATTGTTCAGGCACAGTTGTTGTTTTTAGATAGTATGGATTCGAGAAGAGATATACAAATGTACATTAACTCACCGGGTGGTAGCGTATATGCCGGCTTGGGTATTTACGATACCATGCAATGGGTAAATCCGCATGTTGCAACTATCTGTACAGGTCTTGCAGCCAGCATGGGCGCTGTTTTACTATGTGCCGGTGCCGATGGTAAACGCAGTGCATTGCCTCACGCAAGGGTTATGATTCACCAACCGTTGGGTGGCGCTCAAGGCCAGGCAAGCGATATTGAAATTACAGCCCGCGAAATTCAAAAACTAAAAAAAGAATTGTACGAAATTATAAGTAAACACAGCAAACAAGAGTTTAGCAAAGTTGAAGCCGATAGCGACAGAGATTATTGGATGACTGCTTTTGAAGCCAAAGAATACGGAATGATTGATGATGTGCTTACAAAACATAAAAACGAAGAAAAAGCATAATCAAAAATTTAATAAGTAAAACGAAAGGCTAAGCTGTCATTAACAGTTTAGCCTTTTTTGTTAATACATTGTCAATACATTACTTACAGTATTAAATTAGCAATAAAAAGGCTACATTCGCGCCACTTAAAATTTAGCTGATGAATAACCCAATTAACATATCTGTAGCCAAAGGCGATGGCATAGGCCCCGAAATAATGGATGCCGTATTATCAATTTTTAATGCTGCTCAGGTTCCACTAAACTACGAGTTTATTGATATGGGTAAAAGCATTTACGATAAAGGCTTTAGCACAGGTATGACCCCACAGGCAAAAGAAAGTGTAGAAACTAATGGCATTTTATTTAAAGGCCCAATGGAAACACCAAAAGGCAAAGGCGTAAAAAGTATAAACGTAACTGCCCGTAAAACATGGAGTACTTTTGCAAATCGCAGGCATTTTAGAAGTTTAAATGGTGTAGAAACAGTATTTAGCAAAGCAGGAATTCCGGTTGATATAACTATAGTTCGCGAAAATATAGAAGGAACTTATGGAGGTATTGAGCATTTACTAACACACGATGTTGCTCTTTGCCGTAGATTTATAACACGCCCGGGTAGCGAACAGGTTCATCGTTTTGCGTTTGAAATGGCTAAAAAAGAAGGTTTTAAAAAAGTAACCTGTGCACACAAGGCAAACATTATGAAAATTACAGATGGTTTGTTTTTGGAAGTGTTTTACGAAGTTGCAAAAGAATATCCCGAAATTGAAGCCAATGATATTATAGTTGACGACCTTGCCATGAAACTGGTAGCAAAGCCTCAATTGTTCGAAGTAGTTGTTCTTACTAATTTACAAGGCGATATAATGAGCGATTTATGTGCCGGACTGGTTGGCGGACTTGGTTTTGCACCAAGCGCTAATATTGGAGAAAATATAAGCATTTTTGAAGCAGTACATGGCACAGCCCCCGATATTACCGGTAAAAATATTGCAAACCCAACAGCTTTATTGCTTAGCGGCTTAATGATGCTTAAACACTTAGGCTTAATGGAACATGCCGCAAAAATTGAAAATGCTTTGCTATATACTCTCGAGCAAGGTGTTCATACAGGCGATTTTGGCGACCGTAATACAAAAAACTATGATACTACCGAGTTTGCTCAGGCAATTATTGATAACCTTGGAAAAGAACCTAAAGAAAATAAGGCTCGAGTAGGTGTATCACAATATACACACAAATTGCCGGTAAAAACCAATACCCAGAAAATGATGGTAACACCACGCAGCGCAAACGATACAGAAACTGTTGTAGGTGTTGATTTATTTGTAGAGAGCCAACAATCAGCCGAACAAATAGCTCCCGTTTTTCAAAAACATTTAAAACAAGGTTTAAAACTAGTTATGATTAGCAACCGAGGCACGCAAGTTTGGCCTACAGGTAGCGTTTTTACCGAGTGTGTTGACCACTATCGCGTTAGAATAGAAGCAGAGCAAGGCTATCAAACTTCTTTGGCAGAGTTGCTCGAATTAAGTAAAAACGTATCGAACGATATATATATTACAAGCGTTGAAATGCTTAGAAAATATGGTGATAAGATTGGCTACAGCCTCGCTCAGGGTCAATAATTTATTTCTCTTCATACATCTTTAGTTACTATTTTTTAGTCTTAACACAATTAGCATGGAAAGTGTAGATCAACCAATTTTATTAGATGATATAACCAAAGCTAAATGGTATAGAATTGTGTTTGAACTAAAAAAACAATTTGGCAAGAAACCTGATTTAAACGGACTTTTATTTATAATAGGGGTTAACGAAATTGGGAAAAAAGGTCCCTTTAATAAACAGGAAAAAACCGAACTTATGCATATTGCCACATGCAAGCTACTTAGTTACGATGGTTACTATGCTCTAACGCATCACGATGCTGATGGATGGCCGCATTATACGCTTAAACAAAAGCCCCCATTTGTAGAATTAACATCACAAGAAAATTTACTTAAAAAATTAGTTGTTAGGTATTTTATAGAAAATGGTATTATTGACTAAACAACAAAACATGAAAAAAATTATATTTATATCAACAATCCTATTTTTCTGTTTGAACCAAGAAACTTCGGCTCAGCAAAAAAAACAAACCACAAAACCACAACCAAAACAAGAAAAAAAAACCGTAACCGATGGTAAGGAACGTGTGGTTGAAATTATTACTGATTATGGTTCTATTGTGGTTGTATTGTATAACGAAACCCCCAAACACCGCGATAATTTTATAAAACTGGTTCAGCAAAAATTTTACGATAGTTTACTATTTCATCGCGTAATAAAAGAATTTATGATTCAGGGTGGCGATCCTCAATCTAAAAATGCTGGTAGTGAGCAAATGCTTGGTAGTGGCGACATTGGTTATAAAATTGATGCAGAGTTTGTAAGAGAAAAAATTCATAAGCGAGGTGCACTTGCAGCCGCTAGAGATAACAACCCCTTAAAACAAAGCAGCGGTTGTCAGTTTTACATTGTTCAAGGTCGAAAATTTACATTAGATGAACTTGAAAAAGCCATGAATAACAGAAACCTAAACCGCAAGCAAGAGTTGTTTTATAAATACACGCAAGTTGACAGCGTAAAAACAAAGTTAGCCACTTATCAACACAACGAAGATAAAGAAGGCCTTAGAAAATATTTTGATGAAATGATGAATGTGGTGGAAGCCATGTATCAGGCATCTAACCCTGTTGTTTACACCCCTAAAGAAATTGAAATTTACATGAAAGAAGGAGGTGCACCGCACCTGGATGGAGAATATACAGTATTTGGAGAAGTTATTATAGGCCTTGATGTACTTGATAAAATCGCAGAGGTACAAACAGGTTCAGCCGATAGGCCATTACAAGATGTTCGCATGAGAATGCGCATACTTCAATAAACCATTTTTTGTTTCTGTAAGCACTAAATTTATATTTGTTAAAGCAAAACTCACTTTATTGTAACAATAATGAAAAATTGGATTTGGATAATAATTGGCTTAATAGGATTAACCATACTTATTTATTTAAGCAGAGACAGAAACGAAATACCACATGCAAAATTTGTAATTGATAGTACAACACTGCAAATGAATGGAAGCGGTAATCCTGATGCCGATATACCTTACCAGAATTATAATCCTACAAATTACAGAAGACAACCCAGCGAAGATTTCTTGGGTAAAAGATTTTCGGTAATAATGCACATGATTTATGAATGGCCTGATGCTCAGGTGTACGAAGTTAATACCGATGGGCTAACTTTTATGAAATTTAAAGTAAACAACCGTCACCACGAACTACATTTTATTGATGATAGCTGTGTAGCTGATTACATAAACAGAAAGCCTTAAAACAGCAGAAATATTAATTATTACAGATTTTTTAATTGCTCTTTTTAAAGCCAATACTTGGTTTGGCTGAAGCTGCAGGTTCAAACTTAAAGCCTATAACATCTTCAAGAATAATCTCGTGTATCATTTCTTTTTTACGGTCGGCTGCATCAATTTTGGCCAAACGCAAATGTTGGTTTTTTATGGCTTCTTCTACTACTTTACGTACATTTCGGGCATTGCCAAAAAACTTATCCCTTGCTGCATATAAATCGGTAAAATAGTTTTTAAGGTGTGCAATGGCATCAGCACTTGCTGTAATACTGTTGGCTGCAAACATTTTTACAGCAATATCAGTTAGCTGTTCTACATTGTAATCATCAAAATGAAACTCCCTGTCGAAACGAGATTTTAGCCCGGGATTTGATTCTACAAAACGTTTCATATTATCAGTATAACCTGCAACAATTACAATAAAATCGCCACGGTTGTCTTCCATTCTTTTAAGTATGGTTTCAATCGCTTCTTTTCCAAAATCGTTTTCTCCGCCTTCGGTTAGGGCATAAGCTTCATCAACAAATAAAACACCACCCATTGCGCGGTTTATTACTTCGGTGGTTTTTAATGCAGTTTGCCCTACATAACCACCCACAAGCGATTGGCGGTCGCACTCAACCAAATTTCCTCTTTCAAGAATTCCAAGCGCTTTAAATATTTGAGCCAAAATTCTTGCAATTGTTGTTTTACCCGTTCCTGGATTACCGGTAAAAACAGCATGTAAACTGAATGATTGTCTTACATCTTTGCCAATTTCTTTGTAAAATCTAACAAGTTTTACCAGTTCATCAATTTCGTTTTTTACATTATTTAAACCTATTAAGTTATGTAATGCTGCTAATGCATGCTTAAGCAGGTCTTCATCTATTGGTATATCGGCAATATTTTTAATTTTTCCGGCAAATATTCTTACAATATCTTGTGGTTCTATGGTAGAAAGTTGTTCATTTGACAGTGTTGCAGGGTTTGCGTTTTGCATAATACGTAAACCCATATTCATTTTGGCTTCATCAATCAAGTAATTAATATATCGGGCATTGCCAAAAGTTTTATCACGGTTTCTGTAAGCTTCAACAATACGTTTATACAAAACATCTTCTGCTTCTTTACTAAATGAAACATTACGTTTTGCAACAGTATAATGAGCAATTTGCATTAACTCTTGCGGTGTATAATCCGGAAAGTCGTAATACATATTAAACCTCGATTTCATTCCCGGATTCGATTCGAGGAAATTATTCATTTCTTCAGGATAACCGGCCGCAATTACCGCCAAATCGCCATCGCCATCGCTCATTTCTTTTAATAAAATTTCTATGGCTTCTTTGCCAAAATCTTTGCTGTCATCATTTTTGCGGGCAAGTGCATAAGCTTCATCAATAAACAAAATTCCGCCTTTGGCCTTTTTTATTACTTCTTTGGTTTTTGGTGCTGTTTGCCCGATATACTCTGCAACAAGATCGCTTCTATCAACTTCTAAAACATGGCCTTTGCTAAGTAAACCAAGTTGCTGGTATATTAAGCCAAGCATTTTTGCAACAGTAGTTTTGCCCGTGCCGGGGTTTCCGGTAAATACTGCATGAAGGTTTATTTTATCATTATCCTCAAAGCCTTTTAGTCTTCTTAAATTTAAAAAGTTAAGGTAGGTAGTATATTCTTTTACTTTCTTTTTTATCGAATCAAGACCGATAAGTGCATCAAGTTCTTTAAGCACTTCATCAACATTAGTGGGAGTTTTGGTTTTTGCCTGAACCGATTTTATTTTAGGTTCTTTTATAATTGTTCTTCCCTCTTCAATAAATTCTTCACCAACTTCAAAAGGGGTAGAAATGATGATTTGATCCATAAAAATAATTTCAACAGTATATTCATCACTGCCCCAGGTTCCTTTAGTATCGCTACCCCAACCAATGGCACATTCAAAAGCACTATCTGTTGGTTCAACCCAAAAAAGTTTGGTAATACTGCCTTTTAGTTGCCCGGTATGTGTTTTAAAATTAAAAATTAGCTCGCAGGGCCACGATTCGCTTGCCTTTACATCGTTTTGCGCTTTTAATTCAACCCATACATAACGGGTTTCTTTAGCGTTAAATTGAGATAAATAATGTCTTTCGCTTTCGGGCAAATTTGCATCCGGACCTTCATAAAATCTAATGCTGTTTATACTAAAATAAGGATTTACAGTTTCTGTTACCAATCCAAAATCAAGTATATGAAATATCTTTTCAGCAACAAAAACACTATCAATCCAAGCCTCCCATCGGTAATTTCCCTTCTTCCAATAGTTACCAATTGATTTTACGCCCCATCCTTCGCGCACATAAACAATGTTTTCTTCTTTTTTTATGGTTCTATCAGCACTAAGGTTACATATTTCTTCATTGGTATCGTTGTTTACGCATTTAAGATTTATACGAACATTCCAATCTTCTTCGTCAAATAATTTATTAAAAAACGATAACTCGGCATAAATAAACGAACACTCATATTCATCATAAACCAGGCGGTATTTTTTCTCGTTATTTGCCAGCCATTCAGTAGAACCAAATATTTTTAGGTCTCTGAATTTATATTTCAACATATTATCTATTGCCATGGTGCCTCTAGGTTTAAAATTTTATAACTGCAAAAACAATGCTAAAAGTATTTGTTGGGCATTTTAAAACAAACTTTTAATTTTTTATAAACCAAGACTATTTTAATGTTTAAAAGGCTGTTTTTGAATACAATTTTTACAAAAAGTTAATTTTTTTAAAACAATTTTGGCATATTTATCAACTAATAATACATTTGCAGTCCTTGTAATGTTTCAGCAGGAGAGATGGGTGAGTGGCTGAAACCAACGGTTTGCTAAACCGTCATACGCTGATTTAGGTGTATCGAGGGTTCGAATCCCTCTCTCTCCGCAATAAACAAAACAAGAAACGTGGGGTGTAGCGTACCCCGAAAGCTATCGGGGTGGTATCGCGCCATCTCTAGTATAAAAAAAACGCAATCGGGGTGTAGCGTAGCCTGGTATCGCGCCACATTTGGGATGTGGAGGTCGTAGGTTCAAATCCTGCCACCCCGACAAATTTTTATCTAAACGGTTCTTTAAAATTTCAGCTTGTATTTCGGGATGTGGCGCAGCCCGGTAGCGCGCTTGCTTGGGGTGCAAGAGGTCGTGGGTTCAAATCCCGCCATTCCGACAAGTATTAATTTAAAAATTCTATAAAAACATTTATTAATCGTATTAGATAACAAAAAAAATCCGTGCCTGCTTATTGCAAACACGGATTTTTGATTTATAGAGTATGTTTTGGAATTAGTACATTCCGTCCATTCCGCCACCCATTCCACCTGGCATAGCTGGAGCTTTTTCTTCTTTCTCTTCTGCCAATATGCACTCGGTAGTTAAAATCATTGAAGCAACCGAAGCTGCGTTTTGTAAAGCTACGCGGCTTACTTTGGTTGGGTCAATAACACCAGCCGAAATTAAATTTTCGTATGTTTCGGTACGTGCATTGTAACCATAATCAGCTTTTCCTTCGCGTACTTTGTTTACAACTACGCTACCTTCGCCACCAGCATTGGCAACAATTTGGCGTAGAGGTTCTTCTAAAGCCCTTCTTATAATTGCTATTCCGGTAGCTTCGTCATCATTGTCGCCTTTTAATTTATCTAAAGCTTCAATAGCGCGAATATAAGCTACGCCACCACCGGCAACTATACCTTCTTCAACAGCTGCGCGGGTAGCATGTAAAGCGTCATCTACACGGTCTTTTTTCTCTTTCATTTCAACCTCGGTAGCGGCACCAATGTAAAGTACAGCAACACCACCAGCCAATTTAGCCAAGCGCTCTTGTAGTTTTTCTTTATCGTAATCGCTTGTTGTGGTTTCTATTTGAGCTTTAATTTGATTAACACGTGCTGTTATATCTTCTTTTTTGCCTGAACCATTGATGATGGTTGTGTTGTCTTTATCAATAGTAATTTTTTCGGCTTTTCCAAGGTAGGTAAGGTCTGCATTTTCTAGTTTAAAACCACGCTCTTCGCTAATAACGGTACCACCGGTTAAAATAGCAATATCTTCAAGCATAGCTTTTCTTCTGTCGCCAAAGCCCGGAGCTTTTACGGCTGCAATTTTTAATGAGCCGCGAATTTTATTTACTACCAAAGTAGCTAAAGCTTCGCCTTCAACATCTTCGGCTATAATTAAAAGTGGTTTGCCTGTTTGAACAACTTGCTCCAAAATCGGAAGCAATTCTTTCATGTTGCTTACTTTTTTGTCGTAAATCAAAATAAAAGGATTGTCTAATTCAGCTTCCATTTTATCGGCATTGGTTACAAAGTAAGGGCTAAGGTAACCGCGGTCAAACTGCATACCTTCTACAGTTTTTACTTCTGTTTCGGTACCTTTGGCTTCTTCAACAGTAATTACACCTTCTTTGCCAACTTTTGCCATTGCATCAGCTATTAATTTACCAATAATTTCATCGTTGTTGGCTGAAATAGCTGCAACTTGTTGAATTTTTTTGTTGTCGTCACCAACTTTTTGGCTTTGTTTTTTTAGGTTTTCAACTACAGCTTCAACAGCTTTGTCAATACCGCGTTTTAAATCCATTGGGTTGGCGCCTGCGGCAACATTTTTTAAACCTGCAGTAACAATTGCCTGAGCCAAAACGGTAGCAGTTGTAGTTCCATCTCCAGCAATATCAGCAGTTTTGCTGGCTACTTCTTTTACCATTTGAGCGCCCATGTTTTCAATTGGGTCTTTTAACTCTATTTCTTTGGCTACACTTACACCGTCTTTAGTAACGGCCGGAGAACCAAATTTTTTGTCAATAACCACATTACGGCCTTTTGGTCCAAGGGTTACTTTTACTGCGTTTGCCAACGCATCAACACCGCGTTTTAAACCTTCGCGGGCATCTACACTATATTGAATTTTTTTTGTCATAAGTTTTTAAAATTTAATGGGTTTAACAGTTAATTAAATAATTGCAAAAATGTCAGACTCGCGCATAATGAGGTAGTCTTTGCCTTCAATGTTAATTTCTGTTCCGGCATATTTACCATAAAGAACTGTATCGCCAGCTTTTACGGTCATTGGTTCATCTTTTTTGCCGCCACCTACTGCAATTACAGTGCCTTTTTGTGGTTTTTCTTTTGCTGTATCAGGAATAATGATACCGCCTGCGGTTTTAGTTTCTGCTGCAGCGGGCTCTACCAGAACCCTGTCTGCTAATGGTTGTAATTTAACTGACATAGTTTTATATGATTTAATGTTATTTTAGAGTTTATAAACTTCAATAATCACAACTTGTGCCAATGTTAAAATGCTGACACAATTTCATTTTTGGTTCAAATAGGATAGAAAATTTGGCAATAAATGCACTAAAAAAATGGTATTTTTGCAGCATATACAACCATATACACCATAATTTTTGACTTACAGGCAACTAATAATTGATTTTGACAATTAACGAAACCGATATAATAAAAGGTTGTATTGAAGGTGACAGAAAATGCCAAAAGCAATTGTACCAACACTTTGCAGGAAAAATGTTGGCAGTTTGTATGCGCTATGCTAAAGATCGTGCAGAAGCAGAAGACATGTTGCAGGAAGGTTTTTTAAAGGTTTTTCAGAGTATAAGCAAATATAAAGGAGAGGGTAGTTTTGAGGGATGGATTAGAAAAATTATGGTTTATAATGCCATAAATTTATATAAACACAGGATTAGAACCTTTAAAGAGGATTTAGATGTTATCGAATACGATGCACCATACAGCGATGATATTATTGATAAAATTTCGGTAAAAGAAATTTTAGCACTTATACAAAATTTACCCGAAGGCTATCGCTTGGTTTTTAACCTTTATGCAATAGAAGGTTATACACACAAAGAAATTGGCGAACAACTTGGTATTGCCATTGGTACAAGTAAAAGTCAATATTCAAGAGCTAAACAATTAATGCAAAAAATGTTGGCTAAACATTATCAAATATTAAATCAACCTTTTGAGGAAGCGAAATAATTTTGAAGAATAACAAAAACATAGAAAACAAACTTAAACAGCGCTTTGAAGATTTTGAAGTAAAGCCCTCGGAATTTTTATGGGATAAAATTGAAAGCAATTTGGCGGATAAAAATTTTGAAAATACCATACAAAACAAACTTGAAGGTTTTACAGTAAACCCAACTGACAAAACTTGGCTTAATATTGAAAGTAAATTGCCCGAAACCAACTATAAAAAAAGAAGAATTATATATTTTACATTGTTTGGATTTTTGTTGGGTATAACTTTTACTACCGGTTTTTATTTTTTTAAACAGAATGAAGAAAAAATAAGCTTAAAAAACGAAATAATAACCCAAAATAACAACCCAGAATCAATTGAAAATGTATTAGCTAAAAATTCAAATAGTAAAAAATCGGCTCAGGCTAATAAGTATAAATTATTTAACGCAAAAAATGAAGGTATAGTAAATAAAAAGGTTGATAGTATTAATTATAAAAATAGCAGCAATATTAAAAACGTTAGTTTATTGCTTGAACCTTATTTAATTGATAACTTAAAGTCAACAACACAAAATCAAAATGTTGTTTCTTATGAGAATAAAGTAATGAAAGATGAAAGCAATGAATTAAATAATTCGGAAACACAAGTGAATTTTAATTCAAACGAATCAAATAAAAATGATTTAATTAATAAAAGTGTAACTGAACTACCATCTATAAACTCAGCTATTGTTTTAAAAAATTACGATTCATTGTCTCAAGCAAAGCCAGCAAGTAATGTAAATGTATATTCAAGTCCTGATGAAATACTAACAAAATTTGGTATTACAGTATTGGCTGGCTATCAGTTTACAGGAATTAGCATTGGTATAACAGAAAACAAAAACCTTGAAAAAGCATACAACTTAAGAAAAAGTATGGAAAAGGCTTCAGCCGATTGGACAGGAGGTTTTTTAGCCGATTATTATGTAAATGAGAAATTAATTATTTCTAGCGGCATATTAATAAACAATGCAAGAACAGGATTAACATATAACCTTGCAAATCCATCAGGAAATAACGATAGCCTTAGGGTTCAACCCGGTTATGCTTATTTACATAGCGCAGATAGTGTGGTAAGTGGAACAACCCGAAGTTTACAAAATACATTTAGTTTTACCGAATTACCATTTAGGCTTACATACCTATTAATTTCTAATAACAGTAAATTAAAATTTACAGCAAACAGTGGTTTTAGTTATGCATTCTTAACATCAATAAATACCTATGTTCCCGATGCATCATGTGTTGGACTGCTTCAAATAGCCGATAAAAACCAATTTCCTGAGTATAGAAATATAATTTTTATATTCGGTGGTGCCGGACTAATGTATCAATTTAGCAATACTATTTCTCTCGGGCTTGAAGTTGCCGGTAAATCATCTTTAAACAATATGGTAAAAAATAAAAACTGGTATATCGAATTGCCTTATATGTTTGGATCAAATTTGATTTTAAGAAAACGCTTTTAAATGGAAATAATTCGTTTTTTTAATTTTATCCTCCTTCAGTTTTGATAAATTTAACAATTTTTAATGAAAAAATAACCTCTTAAGAACAAGAATTGATTAATTTTGAAAGTAAATTATAAATAAATGTAATTATTTGATAATTAAAATATAAAAAATTTAAATTATAAAACTTAAATAAATGGCATGATTATTGTAAAGAAATCTAACATATCTAAAACAACAATATAATGAAAAAACTATTCTATTCTGCTATTGTAGTATTAACTACTACCACCATTGTTTCGAGCTGCAAAAAAGATGACAGCAAAACTGACAACAATAACAATCCAACTCCAACCGCAAGTATTGTTGGTTCTTGGAATGGAACTAAAATTGAAGAGTACTCGTTACCTAACGACAGGTTAGTTGAAACGGATACAGTTTTTGCTAAATTGTTTCAATTAACTTTTAATGCCAACAATACTTTTAGTGGCAAAGTATTAACTAATGATGACTCAGGAACATATTCTATGTTTAATGCAAACAGCAAAACCTATTTAGTAATGAAAGTACCTGATGAAAGTGCCGATACGATGCAAATTGAGAAGTTAACCTCAACTCAACTTATTTGGAACGACAGAGAAAAAGCAGTTAGAGAAGGTGATGACAGTTACACTAAATACCATTTTAATAAAAAGTAAAACTAAAAAAAATTAAAGCCGGTAGAATCCGGCTTTTTTTGTGTAATTATACAGCAACAGGTGCTTTTATTGCAGGGTGAGGGTTGTAATTTTCAAGAGTAAAGTCGGTATAATCAAAATCAAAAACTGAATGTATATCCGGGTTCAACTTGATGGTTGGATATGGTCTTGGGTCGCGACTTAGTTGAAGTGCTACCTGCTCAAAATGGTTGGAGTAAATATGGGCATCGCCAAAAGTATGTACAAAATCACCGGGTTGAAGGTTGCAAACCTGCGCTATCATTAATGTAAGCAATGCATAAGACGCAATATTAAAAGGTACGCCTAAAAACATATCAGCACTTCGTTGGTATAATTGGCAACTTAATTTACCGTTTGCAACGTAAAACTGAAAAAATGCGTGGCATGGCATTAAAGCCATTTTAGGTAAGTCAGCAACATTCCATGCGCTAACAATCATTCTGCGCGAGTCGGGATTATTTTTAATGGTTTTAACCACTTCGCTAAGTTGGTCAATATATTTTCCATCAGGTGTTGGCCAACTGCGCCATTGATAGCCATATACCGGGCCAAGATTTCCATCCACATCGGCCCATTCGTCCCAAATGCTTACACCGTTATCTTTTAAATATTTAATATTTGTTTGGCCTTTTATAAACCAAAGCAACTCGTAAATAATGCTTTTTAGGTGAACTTTTTTAGTTGTAACTAAGGGAAAACCATCATTTAGGTTGAACCTAAGCTGAGCTCCAAAAATACTTTTAGTGCCTATTCCTGTACGATCGGTTTTATAATCTCCATTTTCGTAAATATGTTTTAATAACTGCTCATATTGGTTCATAAAACAAAACAACTGCTAAAAACCGAAATGTTTTACATATTATTTCAACAAAGCAAACACTTTAGCAACAAAACAATTATGTGTATTTGTGAACCAAAACAATATTTTTGCAAACTTTTAATTTTAAACTATGGCAGAAATTATACGCATGCCCAAAATGAGCGATACCATGACCGAAGGTGTAATACAGTCTTGGTTGAAAAAAGTGGGCGATGACATAAAACCGGGAGATATTTTGGCTGAGGTAGAAACCGACAAGGCCACCATGGAATTAGAAAACTTTGTAAAAGGTACCCTCTTGCATATTGGTGTACCCGATGGAGGAACGGTTCCTGTTGATGCCATTATTGCCATTGTTGGCCAAAAAGGTGAAGATATTTCTGCTTTACTTGCCGGAGAACAAAAAAGCTATAATACTGAAACCAAAGAAACAAAATTGGCCGAAAGCAGTGATTTAAATCGTGTAGAAACTAATAACAAAACAAATAAATCGGATGGTGATGACAGCAGAATAAAAGCATCACCGTTAGCAAAAAAATTAGCAAAAGAAAAAGGCATTGACCTAACTGCTATTCAAGGAAGCGGAGATAACGGACGTATTGTAAAGCGTGATGTTGAAACATATACCCCAAGTACAATACAGTCATCGGTTCAAACAAAAACCGAAGTTGTACTGCCACAAATAGTAGCAACCGAAAGTTTTAGCGAAGTTAATGTAAGCCAAATGCGTAAAGCCATTGCCCGCAGATTAAGCGAAAGCAAAAATTCGGCACCGCATTTTTATCTTACCATGAGCATAAATATGGATAATGCCATTGCTGCTCGTGCTCAAATAAACAATAACAGCGAAATTAAAGTAAGCATGAACGACTTAATTGTTAAAGCTGTTGCTTCTTCGTTAAGAAAACATCCTCATGTAAACTCAAGTTGGCTTGGCGACAAAATTAGATACAATAACCATATACATATTGGTGTTGCCGTAGCCATTGAAGATGGATTGATTGTGCCCGTTGTAAAATTTGCCGACAACAAAACCATTTCACACATAAGTTCCGAAATAAAGCTACTTGCAGATAAAGCCAAAAACAAAAAGCTGCAACCTCACGAATTTGAGGGAAATACATTTACAATAAGCAACCTAGGTATGTTTGGTATTGATGAGTTTACAGCCATCATCAATCCTCCTGATGCATGTATTTTAGCAGTTGGCTCAGCAAAAGAAACAGTTGTTGCCGAAAACGGACAAATGAAAATATCTCAGGTAATGAAAGTAACACTTAGCTGCGATCATAGGGTAGTAGATGGAGCTACAGGTTCGGCATTTTTGCAAACATTAAAGAAAACACTCGAAAATCCTGTGTTAATGCTTGTGTAGCTAATTTTGCTTTTTGCTATACAATTTTATAAGTATTAAATAACATTAATCTTACGTTAAAAACTTTACCTTCGCAGCCCGTTTTGCGATTATACTTTAGCATATATAAGCCTTATTTTAAGCACATCATTAATCTTAGTTATCCCATAATTATTGGTCAACTTGGCGTTGTTTTAATGGGTGTAGCAGATGTGGTAATGATTGGTAAGTTACCCCCTGTAAATCTTGCAGCAGCTTCGTTGGCAAATGCTGTTTATTTTTTTATAGGTATATTAGGTATAGGTACACTTACTGCAATTTCGCCATTGGTGGCAAAGGCCAAAGCCGAAGGTCATAACAACGATTGTGCAATTCTTTTTAGGCAAGGGTTTTATGCATCGCTCATACTTGCATTTTTTGTAACTATAATCATTTTGTTTTTAACATTTAACCTACATTGGTTCAAACAAGATGTAGAAGTAGAGATGCTTACCAAAAATTACATGCACATACTAAATTTAGGTACGGTTGCATTGTTTGGTTTTTTGGCATTAAAACAATACAGCGATGGCCTGTCATTAACTAAACCAAGTGCAATAATTACTTTGGCTGCCGTTGCACTAAATATTTTATTTAACTGGCTTTTTATTTACGGTAATTGGGGTTTTGAACCTATGGGACTTTTTGGTGCCGGAATAGCTACTACGCTTTGTAGATTTTTAATGGCATTTGCCATGTTTTTATACATCAGAAAGGCAAATATTTATCATAATTACCTAAAAATTAAAGACCGCAGTGTAAACCCACATTTTTTAATAAAAATATTTAAAATTGGTTTACCAAGCGGGTTTCAATACTTTTTTGAGGTAGGTGCTTTTGCTGGCGCTGCTATTATTATTGGATGGATTAGCAAAGAACATCAGGCGGCACACCAAATTGCCATAAACGCAGCCAGTACAACTTATATGATAGCATTGGGAATATCGGCTGCAGGCAGTATTGCCGTTGGCGATGCATACGGCAGAAAAAATAAATCGGATATAAGTCGAAGCGGAAAAGCATCATTGATTCTCGGCTCGGCATTTATGGGTTTTACTGCCATAATTTTTGCATTGTTTAATAATTTAATAGCAGCCGCTTATGTTAGCGATACTTATGTTGCCCAAATGGCAGCCGGTTTGTTGTTTATTGCTGCACTTTTTCAGCTTAGCGATGGTTTACAATGTGTGGCGCTTGGCATATTGCGTGGAATACACGATACAAAAATACCAACAGTAATTACCATTATAGCATATTGGATAATAGGTCTGCCACTTGGTTATTTGTTTGCCTTTAAATATAATTTGGGCATGTATGGTATTTGGTATGCATTGCTTTTGGGGTTAAGCATAAGTGCATTATTGCTTACTATTCGCTTTTTTAAACTTAGCAAAAGCATCAATGTTTTTAATTTTACCAATGAGCCTGAAACTTAAAATACATCTGGCATTGTTTACGGTTGCCTTAATTTATGCTGGCACTTTTTCAATAGCAAAAATTGTAATGCCTATATATGTTAAACCTTATGCTTTTATTTTAATGCGTGTAAGTGTGGCTACTGTTTGTATTTTTCTTTTTCATCGCCTTTACGTAAAAGGAAGTATAAACCTTAAAAAAGATTTTTGGCCTTTGGTGGTATCGGCTATTTTTGGTGTGGCGGCAAATATGCTGCTTTTTTTTAAAGGCTTAAGTATTACTACGCCCATTAATGGCGCAGTTCTTATGCTTAACACTCCCATTTTTGTAATTGTTTTTGCAGCCATTATGCTTGGCGAAAAACTTACCGTAAAAAAAGTAAGCGGTATTTTAATGGCAGCTATAGGTGCATTATTTTTAGTTGGAGGAACTCGTTTAAGTTTTAACAGCGAAACTGCACTTGGCGACTTATACATAACCTTAAATGCCATTATTTATGCATTTTATTTGGTATATGCCAAAAGACTTATGCAAACTTATCATCCGCTTACTGTTACATTATATTCTTTTTTTATTGGTTTTTTTCTGGTGCTCCCATTTGGCCTGAACCAAACCTTTGAGATTGATTTTTTAAGCCTTCCGTTAAATATTTGGTTATGTATTTTATTTGTAACTGTTGGTTCAACATTTATTACATATGTTTTAAATGCATTTGCTTTAAAACATGCTTCTTCATCATTGGTTGGTTCATACATATACCTGCAACCAGTTTTGGCAACCATTATTGCCATAATTTTAGGAAAAGATAATCTAACACTCGAAAAAGTAGGCTTTGGATTACTGGTATTTGCAGGAGTTATAATTGCAGCATACAAAAAAAACAGCTAAATACTATATTTGGCAACTTATGATAAAATCAATGACCGGCTTTGGCCAGGCTGTAAACGAAAGCGAGAAGCTTACCTGCAAGGCCGAAATAAAGTCGGTAAACAATAAATTTTTAGAAATAAATATTCGCTTACCAAAACAATGGCAAAGCAAAGAAACAGATTTACGTAGGCAACTTACCAAAACAATAGAACGTGGTACGGTTGTGCTAACGGTTTCGGTTCAATACAAGCAAATAAATGATTTGACATTTCCTTTAAACAAACAGGTTGCAAGCTATTATATTAACCAACTTACACAAATAGCCAACGAAAACAATACAGATGTAAAGTATTTGTTTCGCTCGGTTTTTGAGTTTCCAAACATTATTAACCAAACCGAAGAAACTACCGATGAAGGCGAATGGCAATTTATACATCAAACCATTTTACAAGCCTGTAAAGCTTTTGATGAGTATCGCACCATTGAAGGCAAACAGCTTGAAGAAGAACTATTAAAATACTGTAACAGCATAAACCAAAAAAACGAAGAGTTAATTTTGCTTGAACCAAACAGGCTTGAAAACATAAAAATAAAATTACTGAAAGAGTTAGAGCAGCTTAAAAACGATATTGCCGATAAAAATCGCTTTGAACAGGAATTGATATATTACCTTGAAAAACTTGATATAAGCGAAGAAAAACAAAGGCTAAACCAACATTGCACTTATTTTACTGAAACCATACGCCAGCCATCAAACGGTAAAAAACTTGGATTTATAGCCCAGGAAATGGGGCGCGAAATAAACACCATTGGTTCAAAAAGCTACAATGCCGATATGCAGCGTAAAGTAGTTGAAATGAAAGACGAACTTGAAAAAATAAAAGAACAATTAAACAACGTGCTGTAAGTAAATGAATAAGGCCATTATATTTTGTGCACCCAGTGGAAGCGGTAAAACAACCATTGTAAAACATTTGCTGCAACACAATACTTTGCTTATGTTTAGCATTAGCGCATGTACAAGGCAAAAAAGAGCAAACGAAACCGATGGAGTTGACTACTATTTTTTATCGGTTGAAACTTTTAAGAAAAAAATTCAAAACAACGAGTTTTTAGAATATGAAGAAGTATATGGCGGCAATTTTTACGGCACATTAAAAAGCGAAATTCAACGAATTTGGAGTTTAAATAAAGTTGTTGTTTTTGATGTGGACGTAGAAGGCGGACTTAACCTTAAAAATTATTTTAAAGAAAAGGCTTTGGCAGTTTTTGTTAAACCTCCGGGAATAGATATATTAAAACAACGTTTGGTTGAACGCAATTCAGAAACACCCGAAACTTTACAAATGCGTATTGAAAAAGCCATACATGAACTGCAATACGAAAACAGATTTGATAAAGTAATATTAAACGATACACTTGATCACGCTTTACAAGAAGCCGAACAAGCTGTAAAAGAATTTTTAAATCAATGAATATAGGTTTGTTTTTCGGTTCGTTTAATCCTATACACACAGGCCATTTAATTATAGCCAACTACATGGTTGATTATACCAAAATTGACGAAGTATGGTTTGTGGTGTCGCCTCAAAATCCATTTAAAACAAACGAAGAATTATTACACGAAAAACACCGTTACGCTATGGTTCAAGCTGCCATTGATGATAACCCAAAATTTAAAGCATGCGATGTAGAGTTTTATTTACAACGCCCTTCGTACACCGATTACACTTTAACACATTTAAGAGAAACATACACTCAACATACATTTATACTCATTATTGGTGGCGATAACTTGCAATCGTTTAATAAATGGAAAAATTATGAGAATATATTAAACAACCACGAAGTATATGTATATGCACGAACAGGTATTGTTGAAATGCCCTTACTGGCCAATCATCCAAATATAAAATTGTTCGAAGTGCCATTGTTAAATATATCTTCAACATACATTCGCGAGTCTATCAAAGCAGGTAAATCAATAAAATACCTGGTAACCGAAAATGTTGAGAAGTTGATTGTTGAAAACGGATTTTACAAAGAATAGCTTAAGCTATATTATAGTTGATATTTTACAAATTTTTTAATACTTCTTCAAGCTCTGCCTCAGTTTTTACTATTACTTCGCGGGCTTTGCTTCCTTTAAAAGGGCCAACAATTCCCGCTTTTTCAAGTTGGTCAATTAATCGGCCGGCACGGTTGTAGCCAAGGTTTAACCTGCGTTGCAACAAGCTTGTACTGCCTTGCTGATGTACAACAATCATTCGGGCTGCTTCTTCAAACAAATCATCGCGGTTGCTGATGTCAAATCCTTCGCTTTTTTCAAACCCTTCATCATCACCACCACTTGCCTCCGGTAGTTCATAAGGTTCTTTGCCTTGTTGGCTTCCTATAAATTCGGCAATTCGCTCCACTTCGGGTGTATCTACAAAAGCGCATTGCAACCTGATTAAATCGTTGCCATTGCTAAAAAGCATATCACCTTTTCCAATCAGTTGGTCTGCACCATTTGCATCTAAAATGGTTCGCGAGTCAATTTTTTGCGAAACCCTAAATGCTACCCTTGCTGGAAAGTTTGCCTTAATGGTACCGGTAATAATATTTACGCTTGGCCTTTGTGTAGCTAAAATTAAGTGAATGCCAATTGCCCTGGCAAGCTGTGCAAGTCGGCCAATAGGGTGCTCTACCTCTTTTCCTGCAGTCATCATCAGGTCTGCCAACTCATCAATTACAACAACTATGTATGGTAAAAAGCGATGATTGTATTTATCGTTTGGCGGAAGTTTGCGGCTTATAAATTTGGCATTATATTCTTTTAAATTTCTAACCTGAGCATCTTTTAGTAAATCATACCTTTCGTCCATTTCTTTACATAATGAATTAAGTGTATGTATTACAAGTTTTGTATCGGTAATAATTGCTTCCTGATCGCCCGGTATTTTTGCCAGAAAATGTCTTTCGATGGTTTTGTATATGTTTAATTCTACTTTCTTAGGGTCAACCAAAACAAATTTAATTTGACTTGGGTGTTTTTTGTATAAAAGACTTGCCAATACCACATTTAAACCAACCGATTTACCCTGGCCTGTTGCACCTGCCATAAGTAAGTGAGGCATTTTGGCAAGGTCGGTTACAAAAACTTCGTTGCTTATGGTTTTGCCAAAAGCTATGGGCAAATCCATATCGGCATTTACAAACTTGGGCGATGAAAGCACCGACCTGATAGATACCATTGCAGGTTTTTGGTTTGGTACTTCAATACCAATGGTACCGCGGCCGGGTATAGGTGCAATTATTCTTATACCAAGGGCTGCAAGGCTAAGCGCAATATCGTCTTCCAGGTTTTTTATTTTTGCAATTCTTACTCCGTCTTGTGGTATAATTTCATAAAGTGTAACAGTTGGGCCTATAGTTGCCGAAATGCGTTTAATACCAATACCGTAGTTTTTAAGTGTATCCTCAATCATACGGGTTTTTTCGCTTAGTTCGGCATTTTCTACTTTGGCCTTATTTTCACCGTAATCGTTTAGTAATTCTATGGTTGGGTATTGGTAGTTGCTGTAATCTAATGTAGGGTCGTATTCCGAATCAAGGGTGCCATAAGCAGGAGAAATAGAATTGGTTTCAGGTTCTTCTTCAGGTGTTTCCTGTATTTCTAAAATCAATCCGCTTTCTGTATTTAGTTTTTCGGTTACAGCAGGTTCGGTAGTTACAACCGTTGTATGGTCTTCTTCAATAGGTTCAATTACCGGTAATGTTATATCATGTGGTTTTGGCTCAATACTTTTTGCAATTGTAATTTCAGGTTGTTTTTCACTTAAAATAAATTCATCAGGGTTTAATTCGGCAACACCGGTTGGGTTTTCGGTGGTGATTTCTTCTATATTATTTTCTGAAATTTGCTCTTCTGCATTGCTTTTACCAAATTTTAAAAAGCTAAAATTAGGAATTAACAATTTTGCATTGAAACCAATTATTAGATAAGCAATGGCATAAGCTGTTAAAAGTAAAAAGGTTCCAACTTTGCCAAAAAGAGTTATTAGGTATAAACTGCCAAAATATCCAAAACTACCGGCAAAAACCGCATAATTACTTTTGACAAAAAAGCCTGTAGCTATACTTACCCAAACTGCCGCAAAAAAACTGTACTTAAGTGTTTTACCAATGGGTATTGGCTGAACCGAAGTTGCCAGTAAAACTCCAATGGCAAATAGTACCGGAACTATTGCAACAGATGCAATGCCAAAACCTTTGTAAACAAAAATAAATGCTACCCATGCGCCAATAAGGCCCATAAAGCCTTTGGCAGCATCAGGTTTTATGGTTATTAAATCGTAAAAACCAATATTTTGTACAATGCTTTGATTGGCTTGCCAGCTGCCAAAAAAACTAATACACGAAAGTAAAATAAATAAAGAAAGCACAATAAAAAAAACACCTGAGGTTTTTATAAATCGCTCATCGGCCAAAAACTTAAAAAACTTTTTATCTTTTGATTTTTTAGCAGGCTTTTCTGTTTCCTTTTTATCAAAATCTTTTATGGCTGTAGTGCCAAAGAAAATCCTATTTTTTTCTGCCCCTTTTACCATTAATCTTTCAAAATTATAGTAATAAATTCCTAACGATGGTTTAGGGTATTTAATTCTATTCACATATTAAAAGTTAAAATCTAATTTTTTGGACAACTTTATAAAATAAACTTGTAACACTAAGCTAAATTAATTTACTTAGTTCATTCCATACGTTTTCTGCAACCTGGCTTTCAGATAGGTTTCCGTTAGTAATAAAAATATTTTCGCTTAGTTTTAATTTTTCAAAAGCTTCAAAATATTTGTTGCGAACATTTTTAAGGTTATCAAGTGTTTCGTACAGTTCGGTATTGACGCGGCTTTGGCTAATTCTTTCCATGCATACATCAGGTTCAACATCAATAAAAATTGTTAAATCGGGTTTAAGCATATTTGCAGCAAGTGTATTGCATTGTATAACCCAATCCATATTTACGTGTGTGCCATGATAGGCATAAGACGAAAAGTAATAACGATCTGTAATAACATGATTTCCGTTTTGCTTCATTTTCAACATACCGTTTTCTTCATTCATCAGGTGGTCAAGCCGGTCGGCTGCAAAAAGAGCGGCAATGGTTTCTTGGCTTGCATTTATGTTGCCTTTAAAAATATCTCTAATTAGTTTGCCTATGACACGGTCGGTTGGTTCAGCCGTTAAAAAAACTTTGTGGTTGTTATTAAGCATTTTTTCGTACAATAATTTGCTTTGTGTGCTTTTACCGCTGCCATCAATACCCTCAAATGCTATAAATAATGTTTTACTCATTGCAACAAATAAAACACTATTTTCGCCCGTTAAAAAAATAAAAAGCATTAGCAATGAACGAAGTTTTAGTCCTATTTTTAGAAATTACCAAGTACCTAATTCCGGCATTAATTGTGTTTGTAATTACTTACTACCAGTTTAAAGTTTTTTTTGATACCGAATACCAAAAACGCATGATTGATTTAAAGCAGGATCAGCAAAAAACAATGCAACCATTAAAGCTGCAAGCATACGAAAGGTTGGTGTTGCTAATGGAGCGAATGAGTCCTGAAAGTCTTGTAATACGCGTGCACAAGCCCGGTGTTACGGCTACACAAATGAAAAGCGATTTAATTACCGATATAAACAACGAGTTTAATCATAATTTATCTCAACAGTTGTATGTTTCTCACCAGGCGTGGCAGGTAATAAAAGTAACCAAAGAAGAAATGATAAACTTAATTAACATATCGTATCAGGAGTTGGGAGCTAATGCGGTTGGAATAGATTTAAGCAAAGCCATTTTTAACCGAGCCATGCAAATGGAGGCATTGCCAACACAAAAAGCCTTAAACTTCTTAAAGCGCGAATTCGATTTGGTATTCGGTTAATATTTTTATACAAATTTTTTTTGACCCTAAATTATGAGCAACGATAAAAAAGTAACCGACTCAGGCATTGAAATAAAGCAGGTTTACACAGAACCTATACCACAAAACGAAATGCCCGGTGAATTTCCATTTACAAGAGGCATACAGCCTGATATGTACCGAGGCCGCCTTTGGACTATGAGACAATATGCCGGATTTAGCACTGCCGAAGAAAGTAACAAACGCTATAAATACCTTTTGGCAAACGGTACAACTGGGCTTAGTGTTGCCTTTGACTTGCCTACTCAAATAGGCTACAACAGCGATCACCCAATGGCCGAAGGTGAGGTTGGCAAAGTTGGCGTTGCAATAGATTCGCTTGCCGATATGGAAATTTTGTTTGAAGGCATAAAACTGCAAGACATAACCACCAGCATGACCATAAATGCTACGGCTTCAACCTTGCTGGCGCTTTACATAGCACTTGCCAAAAAACAAGGTGCCGATTTAAGCAAAATTTCAGGAACCATACAAAACGATATTTTAAAAGAATACGCAGCTCGAGGCACTTACATATATCCGCCAAAGCCTAGCATGCGCATAATTACCGATATTTTTGAATATTGCAGCAAAGAAGTCCCCAAATGGAATACCATTTCAATAAGCGGATACCATATACGCGAAGCAGGCTCTACGGCAGTGCAGGAAATTGCTTTTACCCTATCAAATGCCAAAGCTTATGCACAGGCTGCCATTGCAAAAGGTCTTGATATAAATGTTTTTGGTCAGCGATTAAGTTTTTTCTTTAATGCTCACAACAATTTTTTTGAAGAAATTGCCAAGTTTAGGGCAGCAAGGCGTATGTGGGCAAAAATGGCCAAAGAGCTGGGTGCAACCAACCCCAAAGCCATGATGTTGCGTTTTCATACACAAACCGGGGGATCTACGCTACAAGCTTTACAGCCACAAAACAATATAACTCGCGTAACCATTCAAGCCCTGGCTGCTGTTTTAGGCGGAACACAAAGTTTACATACCAATGGATATGATGAAGCCTTGAGTTTGCCAACAGAACATGCTGCAAAACTAGCTTTGCGCACACAACAAATTATTGCTTACGAAAGCGGAGTTACCGATACGGTTGACCCGCTTGGAGGCAGTTATTTTATTGAAGAATTAACCAATAGGGTAGAAGAAGAAGCAAACGCATACATAGAAAAAATTGACAGCCTTGGCGGAGCTGTTGCTGCCATAGAACAGGGTTATATGCAAAAAGAAATTGCCGATAGCAGTTACCGTTTTCAAACCGCTGTTGAGCGTAATGAAAAAATAATTGTTGGCGTTAATAAATTTACTACAAACGAAGAAAATAACACACCAATTTTTAGGGTTGATGACAGCATAAGAGAAATGCAGATTCAAAAACTTGTCAAACTAAAAAGCAGCAGAAATAACAATGAAGTAAACCGCTGTTTGAACCTACTTGCTGAAACTGCCAAAAGCGATAAAAACCTGATGCCTGTTATAATAGAATGTGTAGAAAACTATGCCACACTTGGCGAAATTGCCGATGAGCTAAGAAAAGAGTTTGGAGAATACAGAGGTTAATTTTTAATGAGGAAAGTTATAACAGCATAGTTTACTTTTTGATTACAGCAACTCATTTACACTAACCCAAGAAAAAACAATTTCTATAAGTTTTTAAGTAAAATTTAAATTTCTAGTTATTCACTACAAACAACAAAACCATAATTTATTTATCATATTTGCCACCAAATTAAAATGGGTTCAACACTTAGCATTTACAATACTTTAACACGAAAAACCGAAGCATTTAAACCGCTTTTGCCAAACCATGTTGGCATGTATGTTTGCGGCCCTACCGTTTACAACAATGCCCATTTGGGCAATGCCCGCACATTTGTAAGTTTCGATATTATTTTCAGGTACTTTTTGCATTTGGGCTATAAAGTTCGATACGTACGAAATATTACTGATGCAGGCCATTTAGAAAGCGATGCAGACGAAGGCGAAGATAAAATAAGCAAAAAAGCCAAGTTAGAGCAGCTTGAACCTATGGAAATTGTGCAGCGATACACCATAGATTTTCATGATGTAATGCAAAAATTTAATGTTTTGCCGCCAAGCATTGAACCAACTGCCACAGGTCATATAATTGAGCAGATTGAAATGACCAAACAAATTTTGGCAAATGGTTTTGCTTACGAGGTAAACGGAACAGTTTACTTTGATGTTGAAAAATTTGCTCAACAGCATAATTATACCATGCTTAGCGGTCGAAATCTTGATGAATTATTAAACAACACCCGCGAGCTTGACGGGCAAGATGAAAAACGTGGCCGACTTGATTTTGCACTTTGGATTAAAGCCAAACCCGAACATATTATGCGTTGGCCAAGTCCCTGGGGAGAAGGTTTTCCGGGCTGGCACCTCGAGTGCTCGGCAATGAGCAATAAATACCTTGGCCATGAGTTTGATATACATGGGGGTGGTATGGATTTAATTCCAACCCATCATACCAACGAAATTGCACAAAATCTTGCTTGCAACAACAAACAACCCGCACGCTATTGGATTCATACCAATATGCTAACCGTAAATGGCCAAAAAATGAGTAAAAGTTTAGGAAATTCATTTTTGCCACACGAGTTGTTTTCGGGCAATCATAAATTACTGCAAAAAGGCTATACCCCTATGAGTGTAAGGTTTTTTATGTTACAGGCTCATTACCGCAGCACACTCGATTTTAGTAACGAAGCGTTGATGGCTGCTGAAAAAGGTTTACAAAGATTATTTAACGCACTAAAACTTATTCCTAATTTAAAAACATCATCAGCATCAACCGTTGATATAAAACAACTAAAAGAAAAATTGTATGATGCCTTGAATGATGACTTTAATACGCCCATAGCCATAGCCGCTTTGTTTGAAGGAGTAAAATATATAAACCTGATACATGATGGTAAAGAAACAATAACCGAAACAGATAAAAACGATTTACAAAACTTGTGTAATTCCTTTGTGTATGATGTTTTTGGTTTAAAAGATGAAACCCAAGCTGATAATTCCGAGAAGTTAGATGGCCTGATGCAATTGGTGCTTGAGCAAAGAAAAGCTGCCAAAGAAAGAAAAGATTTTGCAGCAAGCGATGCCATTCGCGACCGCTTAAAACAATTGGGTTTTGAAATAAAAGACGGAAAAGAAGGTACTACCTATACCATTATTTAGTTTATGAAAAATAACAGTTATATTTATACAACTTTTATAATGCTTTTAGCCATGTTTTTTATTGACTCTTGTAAAGATGAACCCAAAAAACAAACCAAAACTGAGCAAAAAGAATCCCTTCCTGTTTATACAAAACTATCACCCGATTTTAATGCTGACAGCGCATTTAATTTTCTAGAAAAACAAATTTCTTTTGGTCCTCGAATACCAAATTCTAAAGAACACAAAGCTTGTGGTGATTGGATTGTAAAAAAGTTTAAACAATTTGGCCTAAGCGTTACCGAACAAAAAGCGCAGGTTACAAATTGGGATAAACGCAGCATAAATGTTAGAAATATTGTAGCATCATATAATCCGGGCGCATCACAAAGAATAATGATATGCGCACATTGGGACAGCAGGCCCTATGCCGATAACGACCCTAATACAGCCAACCACAACACTCCTGTTTTAGCAGCCGATGACGGAGCAAGCGGTGTAGCGGTAATGCTCGAAATGGCAAGGCATATTGCAGCAAGCAACCTAAGCATTGGGGTTGATTTTATTTGTTTTGATGCTGAAGATCTAGGTAAATCAGAGTATGAAGATTCGTATTGCCTTGGCAGCCAATACTGGAGTGCAAACCCACACGTGCCGGGCTATAAAGCCAAATTTGGCATTTTGCTCGATATGGTTGGTGCACATGGTGCACGCTTTGTTTGGGAAGATGTTAGCTTTAGATATGCCGAACCCATACTTCGCAAAGTTTGGGAAACAGCACAAAAGTTAAATTTTGGCAATTATTTTATTTATGCGAGGCGAGGCGGTATTACTGATGACCATTATTACATAAACAAAATTTCAGGCATTCCAACCATTGATATCATCAATACTCAAGATGGTTCGCCAAGTGGTTTTGCCCCACATTGGCATACCGTAAACGATAATTTAAACGTTATTAGCAAAAATACATTACTTGCAGTTGGCCAAACGGTTTTGGAAGTTATTTTTACCCATAACTAATTTTTATATATTCGGTACAATTTTTGAAACCTATATACCCATGAAAAAAATTGTTTTTATTCTTGTAATAATTATCTCTTCACTTTCACTTAGTGCTCAAAACAAAAGCAATAGCGAGCTAAACTGGCTAAGTTGGAACGAAGGTTACCCTTTGGCTATAAGCACAGGAAAGATTTTGTTAATAGACACCTATACCGATTGGTGCGGTTGGTGCAAGCGAATGGACAGAGATACTTATGCCAACGAAGAAGTAATAAAAAAAATAAACAAGCATTTTATCCCTGTAAAATTTAATCCCGAAAAACCGGGCACTTATTACGTTGATAGTTTTGCTTTTACGCCAAACGAATTACATGCACAATTGAGCCGGGGCGAACGTACAGGTTACCCAACAACATATTTTATAAATACACAAAAGAAAAGCGTAATGCTTGACCCGGGCTACCGCGATGCACCAACCTTTTTACAAGTACTTAATAAGGTTATTGAAGACAATAAATAGCACTTTTACAATGTAAAGGTTTGCATTATGTTTGAACCAAAATTTATTGCTAACTTAAATAAATGTCAATAATTGATGATTTAAAATACAGGTTCAGCCAAAACAATGCCATTACAAAAATTATATTGGTAAATGCGATTGTTTACTTGTTTTTTTCATTATCGTATGTGTTTTTATTTTTATTTAATGCTTCAGATTGGATTACAGGTGTAAAGGATTATTTAAAATTACCTGCATCGTTTTATAATTTTATTTTCAGGCCTTGGAGTATAATAAGCTATATGTTTTTACATGCAGGCTTTTTTCATATTTTGTTTAATATGCTATGGCTTTATTGGATAGGCCAACTATTGCAACAATTTTTAGGTAATACCAAAACCTACCAGGCATATTTTTTGGGTGGTATTTTTGGTGGCTTTGTTTACATGCTTGCATATAATATTTTTCCTGCATTTAGCCAGTGGGTTAGCTCAAGTTATGCCATTGGCGCTTCGGCAGGTGTGCTTAGCGTTGTAGTTGCTACGGCAACCCTTTTACCCGATTATCAAATAATGTTGTTTATACTTGGCGCAGTAAGGTTAAAATATATTGCTCTTGCTACCGTACTCTTCGATTTGCTCAGCATACCAAATCAAAATCCGGGAGGCCATATTGCTCATCTTGGTGGTGCATTGTTTGGTTATTTGTTTATAAAACTTATTTACAATAAAAATTATAATCCAACTTTTTTAGATAACCTTTTTGAGGGCAAATACTTTAACTTTAAGCGCAAACCAAAGCTTAAAGTGCATTATAAAACAACTTACATGCGCGTAGATACTTTTGAAAAACCCACTCAGGAAGAAATAGATGCTATACTTGATAAAATTAGTAAAAACGGCTACAACAGTTTAAGCAGCAAAGAAAAAGAACAACTATTTAAAGCAAGCAAAAGTTAATTAATGAAAACATTTAAGCTGTTTAAGCTCATATTTTTTTATATAAACATTTTTTTTGCAGGCGTTTTATTGCTCAGTTATTTATCGCCTTATGTAAGCCCCAACGATTTTTGGCCTCTCGCTTTTTTAGCTCTTGCATATCCATTTTTAGCTCCAATAAATATTCTGTTTATTTTGGCATGGATCGTAATGTTAAATATTCGATTTACGCTTTCATTGACAGTATTGCTTATTGGTTCAAACCATGTAGTGCATTACATACAATTTAATGCCAAGCGAACCGAAAAAAAGCCAAGCATGATAAATGTAGTACAATTTAACACCCATTTTATGGGCGCTTTTGATAAGAAAAACAACGATACACTTTTATTTTTTAATACCCTAAAAGAGATAGATCCAGATATTATCTGCTTTCAGGAATTTGCAAACCAAAGCGGTAGTTTCGATCATAGAATGTTTGTGAAATTTTTTCAGAAATACCAGCATTTTTACAGCGTAAATGCCGATAAGTACAGCGAGGTATATCCAACAGGTTATGGCGTTTGTATTTTTAGTAAATATCCGGTTGTGCAGCATGGCTTTTTAGAGCAAGTGAACCGAAGCGCTAACCTAAGTTTGTATGCCGATGTAGATGTGAACGGGCAAATAATTAGGGTTGTAAATACACACTTGCGATCAATAAGTTTTCAGCCCGAAGATTATATTGCAGTTGAAGGTTTAAAAGAAAAAAAAGCAAGCATTTCGTCTATGAAAATGGTAGCTTCTAAAATGAGATATGCTTTTGAACGCAGAGCAAAACAAGCTGAAGCTTTAAGGCAAAAGCTAAATCAAAGTCCATATCCGCTAATTGTTTGCGGAGATTTTAACGATTCGCCAACAAGTTATGCTTACACTACCGTAAAAGGAGATTTAAAGGATGCTTTCAGGCAATCGGGTATAGGTATGAGCCGAACTTATATAGGGCGAATGCCATCATTTAGAATTGATTATATTTTACACGACAACAAATTTAAAAGCTATAATTACAGAACTCACGAGCTGAATTTTAGCGATCATAAAATGATTTGTTGTACCATTGATTTAGCAACTTTTTAAATAAGTAGAAAGATTAGCTGCTATAAAAAATCAACACTAAAAATACATTTTAGCGGTATTTGATATCCTTTATTGGTAATAGCGTTTTGTGTATTGAAGCCTGAAATATTGAGGTTGAATTTATGAAGTTGGCCATTATTATCTTTAATGGTAATAAAAGTTTTAACCTTTTTGCTTTTAGCAAGTGATATTGCTTTCGATAAATTGGTTAATCTTACTCTTTGGTCTTCGGGTCTTGTTAATACATCATTGTCTGATAAGGTGATGTTTTTTAATATATCATCACTTTCAGTTGGTATAAGCCTAAAATTACTTAACAGATAGTCGCTCATTTATTTAAGTTATTAAAGAGGCTGTAAACTTGTAATTGTTTACAGCCCTTTGTTTTATTTATAATGCTTTTTCGTAACGTGCTGATACTTCATCCCAGTTTATTACATTCCAGAATGCCGCAATATAATCGGGTCTGCGGTTTTGGTAATGCAAATAATATGCATGTTCCCACACATCAAGGCCCAAAATTGGTGTTCCTTTACATTCAGCTATATCCATCAAAGGATTGTCTTGGTTTGGAGTACTGCATACACAAAGTTTTTTATTTGCATCAACACAAAGCCATGCCCAACCACTACCAAATCTTGTTGCTGCAGCTTGATTGAAGGTTTCTTTAAACTTATCCCAACCACCTAATTCATTGTTTATGGCATCCATTAATTTACCTGAAGGTTGACCGCCTTTATTTGGGCCAATAACCTGCCAAAAAAGAGTGTGGTTGTAGTGGCCGCCACCATTGTTGCGAACAGCCATGCTGTATTTGCTTATGTTTTTGCAAATATCTTCTATGCTTAGTTGTTCTGCATCGCTACCTGCAATAGCATTGTTTAGGTTTGTTACATAAGCATTGTGGTGCTTAGTATGATGTATTTCCATTGTGCGAGCATCAATATGTGGTTCTAATGCTGCATATTCATAATTTAGTTTTGGTAATTCAAATGCCATAGTTTTTATAGTTTAGGGTTCAAATATAATTGCAAAAAAATTTGTGGCAAATTGCCTTATCGTAAATTAACAAACGTTTTAACCCTATAAAGGTTTTAAATAAAGTAGAACACTGAAAACTAATGCATTAAATGATGAAAACAAAATATTAAAATTGATATCTATTGTGCGTTTTTATATAGAAATTAAATAATAAGGTTTTGCAGTTTTTTGGGTAAAGAGAGAATAACAAGATTATATGAATTTTGAATTTGTTGTAGAATTTCTTTATCAGGCATATCCATATTAAACATTATGGTATTCCAATGTTTTTTATTCATGTGGAAGCCTGGTTTTACTGCTTCAAATCTTTCTCTCAGTTCAATAGCTTCTTCGGGATTGCATTTTACATTACAACTTACAGCATTTTTAATTGACGTTGCACAATACATTTTTCCTGCAACCTTAAATACAAGCGTATTTTCATCAAAAGGCAAACTTTCTTCTGTTCCGCTTAGGTTCAAACAAAAATTTCTCAACATTTCAAGATTCATATTTAATGGCAAATTTCTGTTTGTTGTGTTACGGTATTTATTTTTGGACTAACATAAGGAATGCCAAGGTTTAAACCCCTTAAAACAAACAATAATGCAATTAAAATGGCTAAATAAGGAGTTGCTTTGCTAAAGTAATTTCTTATTTTTTGTGAAACAAACTGGCCAAACATCGAAACGCCAAACATAAGTGGCAATGTGCCCAAACCAAATAACATCATAAACAACATACCGCTTACTGCATGTTGTGTTACGCTTGAGCCAATTAATGCAATATAAACAAATCCGCATGGTAAAAAGCCATTAATAATGCCTACGGCCAGCATTGATTGATGGCTTGCATTACCAAATAGTTTTTTAATAAAAGTTGAATTAAAAAAGCTGAAAATACTTGTTGAACCTATTACTTTTTTAGTAACAATTGATGTAATGGCTGAAATAAATATTATAACTCCTGCTATTATGCTTACTGATTGTTGAAAACCTGCTAATTTTAAACCTAAACCAAACAGGCCAAATACAAGTCCAAGCAGCGAATAGGTTATAATTCTACCAAAATTATAAATAAGTCGCCCTGTAATTATTTTATTTATGCTATGTGGCTTTTTAGGCAGTGCAAAAGCAATAGGCCCACACATGCCTACACAATGCAAACTGCTGAATAAACCGGTTAAAAAAGCACTTAAATAAAGCATTTAAAAAATAAATTCCTGTTGGTTAAAGTATTCTTTGTTATCGGCTGTATTGTAAAATAATTTAACCCTCCATAAGCCTTTTTCAAACTTTGATACATCAAACGGAAAGTAAATTGTATCGGCCAGCATTACATCAATGCTAAAGTCTTTATTTTTATCAGACGGCCTGTAAAATTTGGCTTTGGCAAAAATGGTATCACCTTTTGTTGATTTATTGAATAATAGTAGTTTTTTTACTGAATTCTTAAATTTTTCTTCAGTTAATTTGATATTTAATTTATCATCATAAAAACTGTTATCTATAGTCTGCTGATATTTTATTCCTTTTTCGTAATAATTGTCTTCTACCAAAGGAACATCGGCTTGCATTATTTTTACTACCATCACTACAACAAATATCATAAACATAACAGCTCCAATAAACAAGCCTGTACCAAAGTTTAATTTCATTTAGTTTAAAAATTAGTTATGCAAATTGCAACGAATAATATACAAATACAAAAAATCTATGGTTTATAAACCGGTCCCATAAATTTTGTTTTTACTTCTTCTATAACTTTATCATTGCTTTTTACCCTTATTTTTATTGGTGTTGAGGCCTTTTTAATTTCCTGTCTGTCCATTAAAACAAAAAACGAAGTTTTGGCAACATCTTCTTTATGCACGGTTATTCCCTCTTGCTGAACCAATTTAATTTCGCCTTTAACATCAACGAGTTCAAGTTGAATGGGTAACTCTTTAAAAGTTTTGTTTACAAACTCAATATTATATAGGTTGCTAATATTTTCACCCTGCTCCTGATATAGCATTCCCGGAGTTCTTAATACTGTTGTTTCTACTTGTTTTCGCGTTGCAAGTAAAGTTACCAATACACTTAACAATATTACCAAAACAACCGAGTAAGCCACATTTCGAGGTGTTAGTCTTAGTTTTTCGCCTTTGGTAATACCATTTAGCGATGCAAAACGAATCAATCCTTTTGGCTTATTTATTTTGGTCATCACGTCATCGCAGGCATCAATACAAGCTGTACAGTTTATACATTCAAGTTGGGTGCCGTTGCGAATATCAATACCCGTAGGGCAAACCTGCACACACAAATGGCAATCAATACAATCGCCTTTGTTGGTGTGTTCTTCCTCTTTTTTCAATCTCCCCCTTGGTTCACCCCTAATAAAATCATAGGCAACAACAATCGAGTCCTTGTCGAGCATTAATCCTTGTAAACGACCATAAGGACAAATAAATATACATACCAAATCTCTTAGTTTGGCAAATACAAAATAAAAAACAGTAGTAAAAATACTTAGCGCAATAAGTTTACCCAAGTGAGCAGCAGGGCCTTCAGAAATCATTAGTTTCAATTCATCCCAACTAATAATGTATGCTAAAAATGTATTGGCAATTATGAAAGAGAGTATCCAAAATACAAGATGCTTTGCTGTTTTTTTAATTATTTTTTCAGTATTCCACTCTTGCTTATCAAGTTTTCTTTGAGCCGAGGCATCTCCTTCAATCAAGTATTCAATTTTTCTGAAAAGCATTTCCATAAAAATTGTTTGCGGGCAGGCCCAACCACACCAAACTCTCCCAAATACTACTGTAAACAATACAATAAAAATGATAAAGGTAAGCATTAGCAACGCAAAAATATTTAAGTCCTGAGGCCAAAACACCATTCCGAATATTATGAACTTGCGTTCAAGAACATTCAGCATTAATAAAGGCTTTCCATTAAGTTTTATAAATGGCCCCGAAAACATCAATGCCATCAAAAACCAGCTAAACCTAGAGCGGTAATTATATAATTTACCTTTAGGTTTTTTGGCATAAATCCAAAGACGTTTACCTTTTTTATCTACGTTGGCAAGGTGATCGCGAAATTCTTCTTCGTCTTTGTAAAGTTCATCGGTTGATTTTAGTACCATATTTCTTAAAAAATTAAAGGCTGCCTGTTTGGTTATTAAACCAACAAACAGCCTTGGTTAATATTAATTTATTTTAAGCAAAATTATTTTAATGCAATAGCATTATTGGCAGTTGTGTCAGCAGTTGCATCATTACTTTCAACTTTAACACCTTGAGGTTCTTTAGCATTTGCAGGATTAGTTCCTTTTAGTGTTAAAATAAACGATGAAACCTGTTGTATTTGAACCGGTGTGAGGCTGTTTTGCCATGCTACCATACCTTTTTGTGGTACACCATATTTAATGGTTTTAAAAATATCATTTATGGTATTACCATGCAGCCAATAATCATCGGTAAGATTTGGTCCTACCAAACCTTCGCCAAATTCGCCATGGCATACTTTACAATTTTGCATATAAACTTTTTTTCCTTCATCAATTGTTGCATTATCAGTAAGGTAAGTTACCGAATTTTCATCAATTAGATTTCCAACTTTTTTAAGGTAATTTTCTTTTGCAATTTTTGCTTCGGCAACTTCTTCGTCATATTCTTTTTCTTGTAGGCTGCTGTAGCCAATTACATGATAATTTATTAAATAAATAACTGCAAAAATAATGGTTGTATAAAATATAAAATTAAACCAAGGTGGTGTAGGGTTATCAAGCTCGCGAATGCCATCATAGTCTTCATGTAAATCAAGCTCCTCTTCAGTTTTTTCTGATTTAAGAGCAGCAAATCTTTCCCACCAACTAATATAAACCTGACCCGGTTTTACACCCTGTTTTATTTGTTTTATGGAGTAGCTTAATAAGTTTATCAGAATTAAAGCAACAACCAATAAAACAATATTTATTATAAGCATTACCTGTCCAAAACCTATGGCGCTTTCGGTTTCTTGAGCCTGTACCATTAGCGATAACAAGCCTATGCCTGCTGTGAGCATTAATTTTTTATTCATAATTGTTTGTTTTTATTCTAGTGGTTTATTTTTCATGTTATTAATGTATTTGCTATCCATTTTGGCAAGCCATATTACAATGCCAATAAAAAAGATAATAAATACCAGCATAGAGAAGATTAAGTAACCATCTGCTATCTGAATGTTTTGTAAGTGTTGTTTAAACATAGTCGTAAATTTTTTAATTGGTTTTGAACCGACTATTACATCGGTTCAAAACCGGTATGAGTGATTAATTTATTTTGATGCTGTTTTATTAAGTTTTATATCTGTACCCAAACGTTGTAAATAAGCAATCATTGCTATCATTTCAGTATTTGGCGATACTTCAATTTTATCTTTTTTCAATTCATCAGCTATCTGCTGAGCTTGTTTTTCCAAGTCTTTTACTGCAATTTCTTCATAGCCTTTTGCATAAGGTACGCCAAGTTGTTGCATTGCTTTTATTTTGCCAGCTGTATTTGAAGTATTTAGTTCATTTTCAGCCAACCATGGATAAGCAGGCATAATTGAACCGGGAGACATTGAACTGGGCTCAACCATGTGGTTATAGTGCCAACTATGCGGATATTTTCCACCAACACGCAACAAATCAGGTCCGGTGCGCTTACTACCCCATAAGAATGGATGATCGTAAACAAACTCTCCAACTTTTGCATATTCGCCATATCGTTCAGTTTCGCTTCTAAAAGGTCTTATCATTTGTGAGTGGCAACCAACACATCCTTCTCTTATGTAAATATCTCTACCCTCCAGTTCAAGAGGAGTATATGGTTTTACACTGGTGATGGTTGGTATGTTTGATTTTACCGTTAGCATTGGAATTATCTCAACCAATCCACCAACTAAAATTACAATTAACGATACGAAAGTTAAAGTAAGCGGTTTGCGTTCAAAAATTTTGTGCCAGTATTTATTAGCTCCTTCAGGAACATAATTTGGTTCAAGAGCAGGTGCTTCTGCAGCTTCGTTGGCAATAAACTTACCTTGTTTGGCTGTTTTTACCAAGTTATAAATCATTACAAAAACACCCGATAAATAAAGGGTACCACCAATAGAACGCATTACGTGTAATGGTAATAACTGCAAGGTTGTTTCTAAAAAGTTAGGATATTTTAACATGCCTTCAGGCAAAAATTCCTTCCACATCATACCTTGAGTAAATCCGCTCCAGTACATTGGTATTGCATAAAATAAAATACCAAGTGTCGAAATCCAAAAATGTGTGTTTGCAAGTGATTTTGAGTATAGTTTTACACCGTACATTCTTGGTACCATCCAGTAAAACATACCAAAGGTCATTAAGCCATTCCAGCCTAAAGCTCCTGTATGTACGTGTGCTACAATCCAGTCGGTAAAGTGGGCAATAGCATTAATATTTTTAAGCGATAGCATTGGGCCTTCGAATGTTGCCATACCATAGGCAGTTACACCAACTGCAAAAAACTTAAGTACAGGCTCATCTCTTACCCTGTCCCATGCACCGCGTAAAGTTAATAAACCGTTTATCATACCACCCCATGATGGTGCAATAAGCATGATAGAGAATACAACTCCCAGTGATTGTGCCCAGTTAGGTAAAGAAGAATATAACAAGTGGTGAGGGCCTGCCCAAATGTAAATAAAAATCAAAGTCCAAAAGTGAAGTATAGATAATTTGTATGAATAAACCGGCCTGTTTACAGCTTTTGGTAAATAGTAATACATTAAACCTAAATATGGTGTTGTTAAAAAGAATGCAACCGCATTGTGTCCATACCACCATTGTACCAAAGCATCTTGAACACCTGCATAAACCATGTAACTTTTAAACATTGCTACAGGCAATTCGAAAGAGTTGAATATATGTAATACTGCAACAGTTACAAAAGTTGCAATATAAAACCATATGGCAACATACATATGGCGCTCGCGTCTTTTTATAATGGTGCCAATCATGTTAATGCCAAAAACAACCCAAATTAAAGCTATGGCAATATCAATGGGCCATTCAAGTTCTGCATATTCTTTGCTGGTTGTTATACCTAATGGAAGTGTTATAGCTGCTGCAACTATAATTAATTGCCAACCCCAAAAGTGTAAGTTACTTAAAAAATCGCTATACATTCTTGCTTTACACAAGCGTTGTAACGAATAGTAAACACCAGAAAAAATTGCATTACCTACAAATGCAAAAATTACTGCATTGGTGTGCAATGGCCTAATGCGCCCAAATGAGGTGTAAGGTAAATTAAAGTTTAATGCAGGGTAATACAACTGAATAGCTGCAATAACACCTACCAACATACCCACTACTCCAAATACAATAGAGGCAATCATAAAGTTTCGTGGTGTTTTGTTGTCGTAGTTAAATTGTTCTAATTGCATAGCGCTTATTTTTGGTTTTATTGGTTCAAATTAATGTAGTGTTTAATTACATAAAAATGACAAAAAGCAGTTATTTATATGATTTTTATCAGTTTTTTTCAATAGGTTTATTTTCCGTATTCTCTGATTCGGTTTTTGGTGTTTTTAAATCATCATCAAATAAAATTCTTAATCCGGGTGTATATTCATCTTCCATTTGGCCACTTTTTACACTCCAAATAAATGCCATTAAAAACCCGCTTGCCAGCAGAATACTAACTCCAATTAATAAATACATTATTTGCATAACTTTAAGGTATTAAATTATTTTACACTGTTTTGCCAATAAGTAAGTAGCACCGGTTGTAAATACTATTACGCTTATTGAACTTATTGGCATTAAAATGGCAGCAAAAAGTGGCGATAATGTTCCTTGAACTGCAATGGTTAAACCCACCACATTATAAATTAAACTCATTACAAAACTTGCTTTAATTACATGAAGTGTTTTTTTACCATAATTAAAAAAGTTTGGCAGTTTATCAAATTCTTCGGCAGCCATTATTACATCGCTTCCCGGTGTAAAATGTGCAGTGTTTTCGGTTATACTAATACCAATATCGGCCACTTTTAAAGCGCCTGCATCGTTAAGGCCATCTCCAATCATGGCTACTTTTTTCCCTTTGTTTTTTAGTTCATCAATAAAAAGCATTTTATCGGCAGGGCTTTGGTTAAAATGCATATTTTTATCAAATACTGGTTCAAGTGCAACTTTTTCTGATTCGTTATCTCCACTTAATAAATTTACTTCGGCAAAGGTTTTAAGTCGTGATATAACGTGTTTAAGATTGCTGCGATAATTATGTGAAATTATAAACCTGCCTGTAATATAATTATTTATGCTTACATACACATCGCTGTATAATTCTGAGGTCGTATTTTCATTGTTTATTTGCAGGTATTTTTTTGAACCTATTTTTACAATATTATCACGAACGGTTGCTGATATTCCTTTGCCCGAAATTTCGTTGTAATTTTCAACCAATAAATCGTTTTTGTTTGCTTGCAAATAACTGCTGATTTTTTTACTTAGCGGGTGAACCGAATGAGATGTAACAGCATAAATTATTTCTTTTTCTTGAGTTGATAATTCGTTGCCCTCAAAAAATATTTTACCGGCTGATGGTTGAGTAATGGTTCCTGTTTTATCAAAAACTATTGAGTTGATGTGAGCCATTTGCTCAACAACTTGAGCTGTTTTTATGTAAAATCTACTTCGGCCAAGCATTCGCATGGCATTGCCAAGTGCAAATGGCGATGAAATTGCCAACGCACAAGGGCAGGCAATTATTAAAACGGCCGTAAAAGCAGGGAATAATTTACTTGGATCAAACACAAGCCAAAAAATTGCACTACTTATAGCAATGGCTAAAAGAATTATTGTAAAATATTTGCTTACTTTAGATTGAAAACTTTTAAAAATATTTTCCTCGGCTTTTTTATATTGATTGCTGTTCCAAAGTTGTGTTAAATAGCTTTGAGAAACTGTTTTACTTACTTCTAATTCAATGGTACTACCGGTTTGTCTTCCTCCAGCATAAACAATTTCGCCCAATACTTTTTTTACGGGTGTGCTTTCTCCGGTTACAAAGCTAAAATCAACCTGTGCTTCGCCTTTAAGTAAAATGGAGTCGGCAGGAATAATTTCGTTGTGATGAACTAAAATTCTGTCTCCAATGCTTAACTTGTTAACAGGTTTTGTAGTTTTTGTATTATCTGTATTAATTGTAGTTATGGCAATTGGAAAGTAAGATTTGTAATCGCGTTCAAACGAATATTTGTTTATAGTGTATTGTTGAGCCCATTTGCCAACAAGTAATAAAAAAACCAAGCCTGCAAGCGTATCAAAAAAACCAATTCCTGTATGCGATACAACTTCGTAAGTGCTTCTTACAAACATTACCAAAATACCTAAAGCAAGCGGAAAATCTATATTTATAATTTTAGCTTTTAGGCTTTTGTATGCCGATATAAAATAATCTTGAGCACTATAAAAAAATACTGGTAATGCAAGTGCCAGATTTAAGTAGCCAAAAAGCGGAGAAAGATAATTTTTACTAAATTCATCGAGCCCAAGATACTCAGGAAAACTGATAAGCATAATATTACCGAAACAAAATCCGGCAACACCCAATTGATAACTGAAACGATTGCTGTTTTTCTTATTCTTTTTTTCGGTAGCGGCATTTAGGTTTATAGCGGGTTCGTAACCAATTTCGGCTAGCAATGTTACCAGTTCTTTTAAACTAATTTCATTGTGATTAAATGTTACGTTAAGTTGTTTTTTTAAAAAATCTACCCTGCTGTTTAAAACTCCTTTATTTAGTTTATATAAGTGTTCAAGCAGCCATACACAGCTAATGCAATGCATGGTTGGAATATGAAAAGTAATTTTTGTAATTTGGCTATTGCTAAAATCAATTAGCTGACGTTTAATTTCCTCGTCATCCAGATAATCAAATTTAATGCTGTTTATTTCATGTTTTATACTTATGCCTTTGCCAGGCTCTAAACTGTAGTAGTTGCAAAGATTGTTTTCTTCTAATATTTTGTAAACGCTTTTACATCCTGCACAACAAAAAAAATGATTATTGTAAATAATCGGTTCAGCATTTATTTCATCACCGCAATGAAAACAACTTGTAGTTGTATTTACTTGTTCTTTCACGCTATGTTAGAAAAATTGAACAAGGTAAATTTAAAAACAAACTCTTGTCTTTGTTAAAAGCCATATCTTCAATTATCTCATTTCGGTTTACACCTGAAACCAAAATAAAATTTTTTAATTTTTTTAATGTATCAAGCAAGGTTGCATAATAGTTGTCAGGATATACATGTTGAACCGCAAAATTTAACCTCGTTTGTTTGATGTAACTCATAACATTTTTTTCGTTTTCTATGCTGTTTTCGTTAACAACAGACACAAGCAGCAAATTAATTTTGTTGTTTGCCAATAGGTTATCAAGCAAATAAGAAAACATTTTTATGGCATCAAAACTTCTTTTGCTGCCATCGTAAATAAGTACAATGTTCTCAAAGCGTTTTTGGTTACAATCTAAAATTAAAAGCGGGCATTTTGAGTGATATAAAACACTCTCAAGATTTTTAAACAAATGCTTATCAAAGTTTGACTTAAAGAAAACACTTTTACTTATAAGAAAAATATCGTTGTAAATACCTTCTTCAGCAAATTGTTTGTTTACATCTTGTGCTGTTAAATATACTTTGGTTTTTAAATTTAAATCATCGCATTTTTTTATAAATCGATTGATAAATTCATCAGAATTTTCGGGTTTGGTATGAAGAATTTTTCCAATTATTTCGCTACGTGTGTATTGATTTTCTTTTAATAAAGAACTACTAAAAACTTCGTTTAAATTATCGCTGCTAACGCCTTCTACAAATGCACAGTTGTAATGGTTTTCGTTATTATCAAAAATTCTGACAGAGCAATCCAATAAATCTTCCGATTCTTTTGTACCGTCCATCAATAAAAGCATATTCCTAACCATAATTACGGTTCAAACATAATGTTGTTGATTTTTTTAAAATATGATAAAAATCATGTATCGGTATGAATTTTATCACTTCACTTCAACAAAATTTAACACACCTAAATTTTAGTAACAGTTGTAAATTTAAATAATAGTTTTGCCGAAAATTTTAAAACCAATGAATCAACTTATTGAATGTGTACCAAATTTTAGCGAAGGCTGCGATTTAAATATAATAAAGCAAATAACTGATGAAATTGAAAGCACAGAAGGGGTAATGCTGCTTGATGTTGACCCCGGTAAAGCAACAAACCGAACAGTGGTAACTTTTGTAGGAGCACCAAAGCAGGTAGTTGACGCAGCTTTTAAGGCAATTAAAAAAGCATCAGAAATTATAGACATGAGCAAACATAAAGGCGAACATCCTCGAATGGGTGCTACTGATGTTTGTCCGTTAATACCAATTAGTGGAATTTCAATGGAAGAAACAGCCGAGTGGGCTGTAAATCTTGCTCAAAAAGTTGGATCAGAATTAAACATACCGATTTATTTATACGAATACGCTCAAAAAAACGAATCGAGAAAAAACCTATCGGTAATAAGACAGGGAGAATACGAAGGTTTTTTTGATAAAATAAAATTACCCGAATGGAAACCCGATTTTGGCCCAGCTGTAATGAATGAAAAAGCCGGTGCAACCGTAATTGGAGCAAGAGATTTTTTAATTGCATACAATATCAACTTAAATACAAAATCGGTACGAAAAGCAAATTCGGTAGCATTTGATGTAAGAGAAGCAGGGCGGGTAAAACGCGAAGGTGACCCAATTACAGGTAAAGTAGTTAAAGACGAACATGGTAACGATGTTAGAATTCCCGGAATACTTAAACATTGCAAAGCCATTGGCTGGTATATTGAAGAATATGGAGTTGCACAAATAAGTATGAACCTAACAAACTACAAAGTTACTCCTGTTCATATTGCATTTGATGAGGTTTGTAAGAGTGCCGAAAAAAGAGGTCTTAGGGTAACAGGCAGCGAACTGGTTGGTCTTATTCCGCTTGATGCCATGCTTGAAGCAGGTAAATATTTTTTACAAAAACAAGGACGATCGGTAGGTGTAAGCGAAGAAGAATTAATTTTTATAGCAGTAAAATCTCTTGGGCTTGATGAATTAGTACCGTTTGAACCAAGTAAAAAAATAATTGAATATAAATTAAGAAACGCTCAAAGCGAAAAGTTGGTAAAAATGACTTTAAAAGCATTTGCAAACGAAACAGCCAGCGAAAGCCCTGCTCCGGGAGGTGGTTCAATTAGTGCTTACGTTGGTTCATTAGGAGCTGCACTTGGTTCAATGGTTGCCAATTTAAGTGCCGGAAAACGTGGTTGGGAAGACAAACTAAATGATTTTAGTAATTGGGCTGAAACCGGTCAGCAAATCAAAGATAAATTATTACAATTGGTTGATGAAGACACAAACGCTTTTAATAAAATAATTCAGTCATTTGGTTTACCAAAAAATACCGATGAAGAGAAAAAGTATAGAAAAAATGCCATTGAAGAAGCTACAAAATACGCATGCGAAGTTCCATACAATGTAATGCAAACCTCATATAATACATTACAATTGTTAGAACAAATGATAAAAGAAGGTAATCCTAACTCAATTACCGATGCAGGCGTTGGCGTATTATGCGTTAAAACAGCTGTTAGGGGTGCTTACTTCAATGTTTTGGTTAATGCCCAAAGTTTAAACGATAAAGAATTTGCAAATAAAATAACATCAGATGCTAAAAACCTTTTAGCTCAAAATCATAAAAAAGCTGATGAGCTTTTGGAATTGGTTGAAAAAGCATTAAGTTAAAAACTAATATGTTAAGGCTTTTACTAAAATTTTTATGGTTTTTAATGGTGATAGCTTCTCCAATAATAAGCTTTAAAGCTTTATACGAGTATTTTCAAATTGAATATTTAAATAAGAAACCGACTTATCCGTTTGGTTCAGCTATAACAAAAGTTATACAAAATCAAGGTTCGCAATATCTGTCTGATTATAAAACCGAAATGTTATACATTGGCTTAATTTTCTTAGCTTTAACTACGCTAATTTACTTAGCTATGATTGTAAAATCTTTAATTAACATAGCCAAAATTGCTGCAGTGTTGGCATTGTTTTATTTTTTTTACTTGTTTTTAGCATAATGCATTTTCTTAGATATTTAATTTTTAAGATTTGATATTCAGCACGTTTGATGAATTTTATTCAATTTCACTAGTGATATTTAAACAAAAAAAGAGATGCAACTTTAATAACTTTTTTTTGCTCTATTGATTTTTAGAAAAATAAGTTCGTTATTTCCAAACTGATTTTGAACAAGCAAAATTGAAATAAAAAATATATAACTATGAATAAAACGTTACATTATCAAAACTCTATTTGCAGACTATTTCAAAATGTTTGCTCTGATGGAATATGCTCCATCAATCAAAAAATCGCAAAGATTTTATGCGCTGTGGTTCTTTTAGTAATTACAACTTTGCCTTTCCAGTTAAATGCCCAGCAATTCATATTTACCCAATATGAAAGAACATTTACAAATGGTGTTTCTTCAACCACTGCTGATTGTGACGCATTTAATACATGGAGGGCAACACTTACACGAACAGATTATCAAATAGTACGCATGCGGTCAACAATTGCATCCATTGTTATAGAAATGACCAACCCAACAGATGTAATGTTGTTTGCCAATAATTTAAGAAATGGTGTTGCAACAACCTTAACAAGTGGTCCAAATGCTTGGAATATTGGTACTTGTGGAGGTGGTTTGGAAGTTTCTGTAAATAATGGTGGAAACTGCTTATGCGGAACAGGAACAAATAATAGTTGTGTTAGGCCATGCATTAACAACCTCAACTGGGGTGGCCATGCTGGAGCAACTTGTAGCGCTCCAACACAAACTATTACTTTAGAATTTGGTTGGCCTGCCCCACCTTCGGGTCCTCAATTGCCACCAATAGCCAACTTTTTTCCAAGTATGGCAAATGTAAACGCCCCTATAGTTGATACTGTATGGTTAAATAGTCCTTATACACTTGTTAGTACAAGTCAAAGTTCTTCTCGCACCTATTGGGATTTACCCAATGTAACCAACTTACCATTTCCATATTTCAGGCAAAGTTTACCATTCACCACACAACAGTATATAGATACATTGAAATACAATCGTACGTTTACCTATACCTTTAACCAGAGGGGTTTTCATCCGGTAAGGTTATTGGCAGTAAACTATTTAAAAATAGACAGTTTAAGGGATAGTGTAGTAAGATTTGTGTATGTAGATACCCCGAGCAGGGTACCGAAGACAGATTTTATCAGCTTTAAGCGTAAGGTAGGCTTTGGAGATTATGCCAACATGCTGGATTTAAGTTCGTATG
>JBKBLB010000002.1:0-196474 GCA_046296495.1 Bacteroidia bacterium | reverse complement strand
CGTTGATGCCCAGGGCTTTTTGGTAATACTCCAGGGCCTTGGGGTAGTCGGATAAGTCGCTGTAAACAATTCCGATATTGCCCAAATTAAGAGCCATGCCGCTTTTATGGCCCAATTGCTCGTTGATGCCCAGGGCTTTTTGGTAATACTCCAGGGCTTTGGGGTAGTCGGATAAGCTCCAGTAAACATTTCCGATACCGGTCAAATTGGCAGCCATGCCGCTTTTATCGCCCAATTGCTCGTGGATGCCCAGAGATTTTTGGTAATACTCCAGGGCTTTGGGGTAGTCGGATAGGCTCCAGTAAACATTTCCGATACCGGTCAAATTGGCAGCCATGCCGCTTTTATTGCCCAATTGCTCATTGATGCCCAGGGCTTTTTGGTAATACTCCAGGGCTTTGGGGTAGTCGGATAAGTCGCTGTAAACAATTCCGATATTGCCCAAATTAGCAGCCATGCCGCTTTTATTGCCCAATTGCTCGTTGATGCCCAGGGCTTTTTGGTAATACTCTAAGGCCTTGGGGTAGTCGGATAAGTTGGAGTAAACATTTCCGATACCGGTCAAATTGGCAGCCATGCCGCTTTTATTGCCCAATTGCTCATTGATGCCCAGGGCTTTTTGGTAATACTCCAGGGCCTTGGGGTAGTCGGATAAGTTGTAGTAAACAATTCCGATACCTCTGTACGCTTTGGCTATACCGTCCAGGTTTTTAATTTCTGCAAATAATAGCAGCGATTCATCAAACAACTCTTTGGCTTTTTTACTGTCTCCCTTTTGCCGGTAAATATTTCCCATGTTCAGCTTGTTGTGGGCCATGCCGTAGCGGTTGTTGTATTGTTGGTTTATGGGCAGCGCTTTTTCAAACAATTCCATGGCAGTCGCGTATTCGCCTTTGGCGCTGTGGTTCATGCCTTTGTTGTTGTAGGCTTCGGCAAGCAGCAGGGGTTTATTGAGCAATTGCGCCAGTGCTACGGCCTGTTCTCCGGTTTCAATGCCTTTGGCGGGGTTTACGGGTTCATAGCCTTTGGTAATGGTATTGAGCATTTTCAGCCTGGTTTCGTCTTGTTTGGTATAGCGGTCGTTGGCCCGCACCAGGCTGTCGAAATTGCGCTCTATGTACTCATACTGCTGTGCGTGTAAAACGTGGGTGAGCGCCAGCCATACACCGCAAAAGATACTTACTTTCAATATTGCATTCATGTGTTTTAAGTTGTTACAAAATACATATCAATGTCGCCTTTATTTTTGGCTGTAAATTTTCCTCTGTACTTACAATTAAAAGAATCTTTTACCATATTATAAGTTGTTTCGGAGATATTGATTTTACCGGGTTCGCTGGCGCTTTCCATTCGGGCAGCTACATTTACCGTATCGCCCCAAATATCGTAGGCAAATTTGCTTTTGCCCACCACTCCGGCCACAACAGGGCCGCTGTTTATACCAATGCGTATTTCAAAAAACTCTTCGTTGTTTTTTATTTTATGTTGCTTGTAATCTTCCATAAACTTTGCAATTTCAATTGCTGCGTTTACAATATCGTGTGCATGAGTATTATTTGGTTCAGGCAAACCGGCAGCACACATATAGGCATCGCCAATGGTTTTTATTTTTTCTACGCCATGCTTTTTTACAATACGGTCGAAATTGCTGAAACAATAATCAATTTCTTTAACCAGCATTTGTGGAGGCATTTTTTCTGATTTACGGGTAAAATCTTTAAAATCGGTAAACATTACGCTAATATTATCGAGGTAGCGGGGCTTAGTGGTTCCGGTTTCTAAGAGTTCTCTAGCTGTTTGTTTGGGCAAAATATTCAGCAAAAGACTTTCATTTTTGTGTTTTTCAAGGTCAAGCTCTTCGTAAAGGTTGGCATTTTCAATTGCTACCGATAAGTAGCTGCCAATGGTTCGCATAAAATCTAAATGAAAAACCTCAAAAGCATTTTTGTATTTACTCATTACCGCAATGGCTCCAATTTTTTTTTCGGCTAATTGCAGAGGCATTCCAATAACCGATAATGATTTGTTGCCGGCAACCATTTGGGGTTGTTTAAAAAAATATTGGCCAAAATCGTTTTCGGCATCTGTTAAAAAGGCTTCTTTATTATTTCGGTTACACCAGTTTAAAACATTGTCATCGTCTGTTATCCAGTTTTCGTTTTTAATAAGTTCTATATTTTTACCATGAATACTGAAATATTTGGGTTCATTATTTATATAAATAAGCATGTTTACCTCATCGGCTACCATACTGGAGTTTATATAATGAAAAACTTTTTGTGCAATGCTGTTAAGCGTTAGGCTTGATGTAATTTGTTTACCTATATCGGTAAGCAGGTTTAGGTTTGATAATGCGTGTTCAAAGTTTTTAATCTTTTCATTCAACTCATTATTTTTTGAACCAATAAGAGCAAATTGATGAGTTTGTTGTTTAAGAGAACTTAATTGATTGATAAGGTTGTTGTATTGATTGGCAATATCATTTAAGTATTTACCGTTTTTAAATTCTACCTTAAAATACTCGTTATTGTTTACCGATTTGTTTATTTTAAAGCTAAGCTCTTTGAGTTTATTTAGCTGATAGGTGTAAACAAAAAAAATTACAAAAGCAAAGGTTAAAGATATAATAACCGAAACTAATAAAATCATCATAACATTTTTTTTCAATATTATACAAAATAAAAACAGCAATAACAACCAAATACTAAACAAAAACTACCAAATGCTAAAAAACTTTATTTAAATACTAACTTAGCATACAAATTCAAGAGTTTATTTATTTATTGCATCATGTATAAAACCAATCATGAAAATTAAAAATCCATTTCCGGGTTTAAGGGCATTTTCAGCCAACGAATCTCACTTATTTTTTGGCAGACACAATCATATCAAACAGGTATCGGAAAAGTTAAGTAAATATCGTTTTGTATCCATAGTTGGCAACTCGGGTAGTGGAAAATCATCACTTGTAAAAGCGGGCATTTTGCCGCATTTGCAACAAAATGATGAAAACTTAATGGTTGCAGTATTCAGACCAGGCAACGAGCCTATATATTCACTATGTAAAGCTATTTATAAAACCTGCCTGAATAATCTTGATTTTGATGAAAGAGAGCCAATGGTAATATTAAAAAAGAGCCATCTTGGATTAATACAATTGGTAAGAACGCTGATGCCAAAAGAAAAAAAAATATTGATTTTGGTTGATCAGTTTGAAGAACTTTTCAGGTACAGAGAAACGGTGGCATCGGCATCGCTTGAAGACCAATCGGAACAATTTGTAAGCCTTTTGCTGTCAGCAGCCGAACAAAAAGAAGTATCCATTTATGTAATGATGACAATACGCTCTGATTTTTTAGGAGATTGTGAGCAGTTTGCCGGATTGCCCGAAGCCATAAATGACGGGCAGTTTTTAATACCGCGCATGAACAAAGAAGAATTGCAAATGTGTATAACGGGGCCGGTTGAGCTTGCAGATGGAAAAATATCTCCAAGATTGGTTCAGGCATTGATAAATGAAGTAGCCAGAAACCCCGACCAGTTGCCGGTATTGCAACATGCCTTAATGCGTACATGGGATGTTTGGTTGCCTGAAAAAGAAAGCGGAAAGCCAATAGATATTGAACACTATTTGAAAACAGGAACCATTAAAAATGCACTTTCAAACCATGCCGAAGAAGCTTTTAATGAACTTGGTTCGGATGAAAATAAAAAACTGGCCGAAAAAATTTTTAAATCAATTACCGTAAAAGGGCCCGATAACAGGGGAATAAGAAGACCTACACCCATATATAAATTAATTGAAATTACCGAAACCGATTTAAGAAAAATTATTGAAATTGTAGATGTTTTCAGGGTTAAAAAAAGAGGCTTTATAATGCCTGACGAAACGGTAACGATAAATGAATTTACTGTACTTGATATTTCGCACGAAAGTTTGATGCGTGTTTGGCAAAGGCTAAAAACCTGGGTTGATGAAGAAGCCGAAACAGCAGATTTGTATAAAAGAATTACCGAAAGCGCATTGCTTTATCAGCAAGGCAAAACCGGTCTTTGGCGCGACCCCGATTTGCAACTTGCCGTAGAATGGATTGAAAAACAACAACCCAATAAAGCATGGTCGCAGCAGTATAATTCGGAATTTGGCACAGTAATGAAATTTATTGAAGCCAGTGTTGATAATAAGAAATTTTTGCTACTTGAAAAAAAACGCAGGCGAAATTTAATAAGAACTGTTTTAGCGTTTTTTATAGTTGCTTTAAGTATTTTGAGCTTATGGGCATTTAATGAAAGAAACAATGCAAAAAATAAAGCCATTGAGGCATTAAATGAAAAGCAAAAAGCTGAAGAGCAAAGTGAATTGGCCAAACAAATGGCCATACAGGCAAAAAACGAAAAAAACAAAGCCGATGAGCAAAAGCTGGAGGCCGAAAAACAAAGAAAGTTTGCAATAATAAAAGCCGAAGAAGCCAAATTGCAAAAACTTAAAGCCGAGCAAGCTTCGCTTGCAGCAACGCAGGCAAGAAAACGTGCAGAGCTTGATAAACAAATTGCCATATTGCAAAAACAAATTTCAGACAGCTTAAAAACAATAGCCGAAACTTCTACTGCCAATGCTTACCGATTACGTTTGCTTTCAATCGCTCAAAACATGGCCATTAAATCTGTTCAGGCTATAAAAGGCACTTACAGCGATGATGTAAAAGAACTGCTTGCTTTACAGGCATATAAATTTAACGAAACATATAAAGGCAAAACTTTTGATACCGATATTTTAAATGCTTTGATGCATGCATACAAATATCATTTTGCCGATAAGCTTACATTAAAATACCACGATGGTTCGGTGCTTGGTGTAGCAACAACTAAAAACGGCATGTTTGCCACTTGTTCTGATGATGGACAAATTGTATTAAATAATTTAAACAATTTACCTAAGTATATAAAATTACCTAAACAACCACATATACTTAGAAATATTGAATTTAATGAAAATGGTGATAAGCTTATTTGTACAGCCGATCAGTTGCATTTACTTGTTTTTGATGTTGCAATGCCTTTGGTTCAGCCAAAAGTAATAAAAACAAACACACAGGCCTTAATAAACAACTGTTTGGTTTTAGGAAATAAAATAATAACCACACATTTAGATGGAACTGTTTTAATTATTGATGAAAATTCGTTTAAAATAATTTCAACCGTAAAACTAAACGGAATAGCAGGTTGTGTAATACCATATTCTGAACAATCGCTTTTATTTGGAATGGAAAACGGCAGGTTTGTTTTTTATGATTTGATTACAAATAAATTTGAAGAACTTAACAAACATACCAACGATAAAATAAATTCGATAACACTTGCCAACCATCATAAATTGATTGCGGCAGGATGTTCGAACGGAAAAATATATATTTATAAAATAAGCCAAAAATTAAATAACGGCAATTTGCTTGCCGAACCAAAACTTTATGATGAAATGGTTTTGAATGCACATACAGCCGCTGTAACAAAATTAACAACCTGTGGCAATGATAACCTGATTGCCAGCGCCAGCCTTGATGCTGCCATAAAAATTTGGCATACCGATTATTTGCAGGATGCACCATTGATTTTAAAAGACCACGAAAACTGGATTTTTTCGATGGCCTACAGCAATACCGGACATACCATAATAAGCGGTAGCAGAGATAAAACCGTAAAACTAAATATTTTGAATACAAACGATGTAGTTAAAGCCATTGAAGATAAAACAAAACGCAATTTTACACTTGCCGAATGGTTGTATTTTGTAGGAAATGATGTACCCTTCGAAAAAACCATTACCTATCTTCCTTAAAATATTTTAATTGTTATAACAAAATGAAAAATAAAATGCAGTTGAGTTGATAATGAAGAAAATGAAATTATTAATAATATTTAGTTTAATCTGTTGCACACTTTTGGTAAAAGCACAAACCGATGATTGCCTTGAAACCATTAGTAAAGCCAATACAGCTTATGAGCGAGGAAACTTTAATGAGGTTTTGACACAAACAAATTTGGTATTATCTGATAAAAATTTAATTACAAGTTGTAAATGGCAGGCCTACCGATTGCAAGCGCTAAGCTACCTGGCCGATGGTAAAATAAACGATGCAAAAAAAGCAGTTGAAAATTTGCTTGAATTAAACCCCACTTACAAGGCCAGTAATATAAAAGACCCGGCAGAATTGGTTAAATTAATTAAGAGTATTACCGTTATTCCAAAATTCAGTCTTGGGTTAGCATTTTCGCTAGGAACTAATTCCACCTTTCCTCAAATAAGTACCTATTATTTGGTATCGGATTATACAAAAAAATATTCGGTACAAAATGGTTTTCAAATTGGAGCATCAACTGCCTATTATGTAAGTTCTCAAATTGCAGTTGAAGTTAATTTTTTAGGTACACAAAAGGAATATACCATTGATTACAATATGGAAAACTGGAACCTTAAAACAAACGAACGCCTTACTTATTTTGATATTCCAATACAACTTAAATATTTTTTTCTTACTACAAACAGGTTAAGACCATATATACAAGCAGGTTTTTACGGTGGCTATTTGCTTTTTGCCGAAAATAGCTTTTATGCCGAATTTAAACCGCTCAATCAAAAGTACAATTTAGAAAAAATAAATTCGACAGAAAGACGTAATGCTTTTAGCTTTGGATATGTTACGGGAGCCGGCATTTCTTATAAACTTAAAAACGGTTTTACATTTATACAGGCAAATTATTTTGGCGCAATAAATAAATTAAACAAACCTGAAACAAGGTATGATAATAATGATATTTTATATTCATTTTATTATTTAGATGATGACTTAAAGCTTAATAATTTGGCCATAAGTGTTGGATATAATTTTATTTTAAATTACAAGGTTGAAAGAAAATAAATGCAATGAAAAAACTTATTTTTATATTGATAATTATAATAAAAGTTGTAAAATTAAATGCGCAAAGTAATTGTTTAAATACTGTTTATGAAGCCGACCGACTATACAATAAAGCCAATTTTAATGAAGCCGTTGCATTAATTGAACCATGTTTAATAAACGGCATTTTAAAAGAAGACTTATTTGATGCATATCGTATTTTGGCTCTATGTTACCAGGCTTTAGCCAACGAAAGTAAAACCGATGAACATATACGAAACATGCTAAAAGTAAATCCCGATTACCAAAAATACCCAAATATTGACCCTGTTGAATTTACTAAAAAAGTAAATACTTATAAAGTTGAACCGGTTATTTATGCAGGTGTGTTTACAGGATTTAACATCAATGGAGTTATTCTTGAAAAAAGTTATTCGGCTTACGCAGCCGATCAGTTATACAAACCAAAAACTGGCTATCAGGTTGGTGCATTTGCCGACTATTATATTTTTAAAAAATTTTTTGCAAGAACTTTAATTGGCTTAAGCAGAATTCAGTTTAATCATTATATTAACAATGCAGGAGGGTGGGAGCAAAGCATGACAGAAACTTTTGGCACAAGAAATATCAATACTTCGGCAAATGTTGAAATAGATTTGCCTTATAAACTAAAAGCACTTAGCGGCATTGGTATTGGCCTGCAACGCATTCATTCTGCCTATGTTTTTTTGGAAAGTAAAAATAAAGAAAATGGAAGCAAACAACTATCAACCAAAAACGCTTATGATGAACGAAAAATAAATCAATGGCACGGAATGTTAAACTTAGGTCTCGAGTATGCGCTTGGCAATGGCTACTTTGGAATTAATATGCAATATCATCCTTATTTTCAAAACACCATTATTGAAGATAAACGCATGAACGATTTAAATTTTATTTTCAATAATCAATATGTGCATGATGATGTAAAACTTCAAAACATATTTATTAATTTTTATTACAGAATTGTTTTACAAAACCGCATTAAAAAACCATGAATATTACTTTAACAGTTTGGGAGAGTGCAGCATTTAAGCTTTTTTGTATTTTATTATTTTTATTGCTTATTAGTTGTAAAAAACAATCTCAATTAGTTGAAACCAATACTGGGATAACATTTATAAACCTGCCTTATCCTGCAAAAGCTTATTGTGTAAAAAAGGTAAATAATGAGTATTTTATTGCCGGCAGTATTTACAATACTTCTAAAAAAAACTTAAACGATGGACTTATTTTATGCTTAAATGAAAATTTTAAACTTAAATGGTATAATAATTATGGTGGTTTAAATAACGATTGGTTTAAATGTATTGATGTAAATGAACATGGAATTGTTGCAGCAGGAGGCAGTTTTTCTTATACAAAACCCGGAAAAGATAAACCCGATTTGCTTGAAGACGGATTTGTTGTATTCACAGATAAATCAGGTAATATGAAATCGCAACAATTTATATATCCTCAAAATTCTGTAAATGGAATAAATGCAGACAGATTTAATGATGTTTTATTGAATGATACGGTTGCATGGCTTGTTGGTTATACAGAAAATATTCTTGAGCCAAGTTTTATTTATTTAGGTGATACATGGTTTGTAAATATTACAAATTCGGGAAACGTACATAAACAGTTTAACACAACAACCTTAAACTTGCAAAATGATGAAGGTAAAAATATGATAAAACTAACTGATAATACTTCGGTTGTTTTTAGCGAATCGCTACCTAATAACAGTTATTACTTAACTTTTTTAAATCAAAACTATAACGACACTCTTTTGGTTCAAAAAAGAATAGATATGAATTTTACCAATAAAACCATATACCACAAGATGTGGAAAGGTTTTGACAATATAAATGTTTTTACTGCATTTTTAAACAATAGCAGGTTTTTATACATCAATTATTCATTTAGTTTTAATGGAGAATTATTGAAAAACGATACAATTAATTTTTCGGAAGAATTTGTTTATGTAAAAGATATTGTGCCGGTAAATGATAACATAATATTTTGTGGAAGTGCACAAAACGATTATTTATTAAACAGCTCAAAAAAACCATTTATTGAATCGAAGCAGATTGATAATTATATAACAAACTGGAGTAAATTAATAAATTTTAACGGTACCGGTGAGCTAACCAATATTATTAAGAATGATAAAGGCTTTACATGTTTTGGCAATTCAAGTTTATTTAATAAAGACAATATTTTTATTGTACGATTCAGTAATACAGGAGAATTTATAAATGAAAATAAATAAAAGTGTTTTAATAATTTTAATTACAATTGTTATTGCTTGCAATAAATCTGAACAATCAGAGCTTAATGATTTAAGTAATATTGAAACATTGGCAATACCCGGAGATCAGCAATTAGATGTTTTTAAAAAAACTTCAGATAATGAACTTTTTTTAGCCTTTAATACTTTAAGAAACGCCAGGGTACTTTTACTGAGTTATAATTTTAAAATTATAAAAGATTTGTCGGAAAATTTTGGTGAAAATACCATTGTAAAAGATATTTTTAAAGCAAGTAACAAACATTATTATTTTACCACTTACCATAAATTTAAAACTGATTTTGACTCCTGTCAACTCTGGCATTTTGATGAAAACTTAAGATTCGTTAATAAAATTACAGTTAAATATATTCACCCAAACAACTCAGTTTACCGATATAATTACCAGCGAATCGGTTCAATTATTGAAATAAAAAATGGCGAATTAACAGTAATAGGCCTGGTTCATACAACACATGCATTTACAAGATTATATTGTCCAACCATATATAAGTGCGATTTGAATTTGAATTTTATTGAAAATGGAAATAAACAAGTTTTGGAATGGTCGTACCCGCAAAGTGCTGCAACAAAAGGAATTTTAAAATCAAACGGCAATATTAATCTATGTGGTTCAACCGTTTCTGAAGATGATTTAAAAGTGAACGAACCAACAACCCGAATTGTATTAAATAATATTTTTTCTAATGGTGAAATAAAATTCGGAAACAATCAAAGCAGGTATGGTAAAGAAGGTAATTTTGAAGTTGGTTATGATATTGCTGATTTTGATGATGAAACTTCGGTTGGCCTTGCAAAAACAACGGGCAATGCAATACAGGGAAAATCGGATATTTGGTTGTTTTTAATTAATAAAGATGCAGATACCATAAAATCGAAAGTATTGGTTTTGCCCGATGAAGATATACCAAACAGTGTTTGCGCTATGGGTGACGGAAATTTTTTAATTGCCGGAATTACCAAGAGTATTGTGTCTGATAAATTTGTAACTTTTGTTTTAAAAATAGATAAAGATTTTAATTTAAAGTGGATTAAACATTATGGAGGAGATGCAGCCGGAGGTAAACCTGTAATAATTAAAACCGGCTATAATAAATATAGCCTTGCTTTTGGTACAAGGCTATTTGGTAATGGTTTAAATGAATTGGATATATGTTTAATAAATATTGACGAAAGTGGAAATATTATTAATTAATACCAACTTACGAATAATTAATTTTTGATAAATTTTTTAATGTAGGTTTTTCCTGTTTCGGCATCTTCAATATGTAAAAAATAGATGCCATTATTTAAAATTCCAATATCAACAGAACGGTCAAAATTTACCAAACCGCTATTTATACAACTACCGCTTATTGAAAATATTTTATAAGTTGTATTGCGTAATGCCAAATCGGTTTGAATATTTATTTTATCGGTTGCGGGATTTGGATATATATTGATTAAATTGTCTTTTACGGCTTCATTTACAAAAACATAAAATCTGGTTTGTTTATTAAAGCTGTAACCGCTGTTTGGCGAAAAAACACTACCGCCACTTGGACGGCTGTATGTAATATATTCTTGTACCGAACCATCTGTATTCTTTTTATGAATGATGTTTTTAAATCGGGCTTCATAAATACCCGTTGTTGCCGAACCTCTGAAAACAATGGTAGAATCAATTGACGATCCGGTATAATAATATTTTTCATAATAATATAAACCATAAGATTGTGATGTTTGATCAAATAAATAACCTTTAACAGAATCCAATAAATTATTTGAATTATAAATAAAATAAAAATCGGTTGAATTGAGCCAGGTAATACCTTTATCATTAGAATAGGTATAAATTCTTCTATTCAATTTATTGTCGTTATTGTAGTAATATCTTTCTCTTTGATAAGGATAAAAGCTGTTGGTTGAGGTATCAAACCTGTTAAACACTATCATGGTATCATTGGTTCCGTCATTATACCAAACTTCTTTAGCTTTTATGGTAAGTTCATCTTCAAACGGGGTTCTGTCTTTTATAATTACCTCGTAAATATTTCCACTTATTGTTCCATTTGCTTCGTAAAGAGAATGGTCGTATCTTTTTAAAGTTTTTATATAATTGTTTTCCCATTCAATACTGTATTTGGCAATATTGAATAGCCCTTGCTCACCCGAAGCAGAATTGGTTAAAAAAGCTATACTAAATATTGAATCAATTCGGTAGTTAATATTTAAAAATTGATTTTGCTCTTTAATATCAGACGGGCCAAACCATCTTTGTGCGTTTGTTAAATTAGCAATTCCAATTGCAAATGTTAAAAGAATTACATTTTTTTTCATATTTTTTTGTATTTAAATTAGTTCTAATTTTTTATTAATAAATTCTTTTTTTGATCTTGAAACAGGCACTTCACTTCCATCTGTCATTTGAATAAAACCGCCATCGTTTTTTAATATTTTTTTTAAGTGCTCGGTATTAATTAAATGGCTTTGATGAACCCTAATGAAATTATTGTTTTCGAGCATAATTTCAAAATCTTTTAAAGTTTTTGAAATTATTAGTTTTCTGCCGTCAGTTAAATGCACTTTTGTGTAATTGCTGTCCGACTCCAATCTGATTATGTTTTTTAACGGAATGTATTCAATACAATCGCTAAGATTTAAAGCAATTTTAGGATTTGATGCGCCTATATTTTTTGCGTTAAAAAGCAATAATTCTATATTTTGGTTTATATTTTTGTTTTTTATTTCTTCTTCTGCTTTCAATAAAGCTGATTTTAGTTCTTGTAAATTAAGCGGTTTTACTAAGTAATAAATAGCGCTGAATTTTATTGCCTCAATAGCATATTGATTAAATGCTGTTAAAAAAATAACCAATGGGGCTGGTTTTGCAATAAGTTCCAATACATCAAAACCATTTAGTTCAGGCATTTGCACATCAATAAAAAGTAAATCGGGTTTTAAAGTATTTATCTCTTTTATTGCTTTTGTTGCATTATTGTTTTTGCCAATTATTTCAATATTGCTAAAATACTTGTTTATATAAATTTCAAGCACTTCAATACTGCTGGGTTCATCATCTAAAATATATACTTTCATTATTACTAATTTTATAATTTAAAATCTTCTATTTTTTTAAATATCATTATCACTTTTGTGCCGGCAGGTTTTTCATTGTTGTCAACCAAATCAATAAACTTTAATTCCGAATTATAATCCATAAGTTTCAGGCGGTCTTTAACCAAATTAATACCATAAGATTTTCTTTTTTTTCTACCCAGTTGTTCACCAGTTTGTTTATAATGTCTGCCTACTCCATTATCGGTAATTTCACAAATCAAATTTCCATTATTTTGTGTTATTTCAAAACTTAATTTTTTATCACCTTCTTTTTTATGCATTAAACCATGCCAAATTGCATTTTCAATACATGGTTGAAATATTAATGGCTGAACCAATACTAAATTTTGATTTATTGTATCATCAACATTCAGTTCGTAAGAAAAGCTGTTTTCAAATCTCAATTGCTCTAATTCAACATAAAGTTGCATGGTTTCAAGTTCGGAAGCAAGCGGAATACGCTCGTGGTTAGAATTATCGAGTACAAGGCGCATTAGTTTGGCAAATCTTCCCAAATAGTCAGATGCTTTTTCGGTTTCGTTTTTAAGTATGTATCGGTTTATGCTATTAAGGCTGTTAAAAATAAAATGCGGGTTCATTTGAGAACGAATGGCTCTTAAATCAGCCAAAACACTTTGTTTTATATAGGCATTCAGCCTTTTTTGAATAATGAAATTAATGGCTTTATAAACTCCAATTATAATTGAAGTAGCAATAAGTAATACAATTATAACTTTAGTTAATTGACCCATTTAATAGATCAAAAATAACAATACTTATATTACAATTTTATATTATTTAGAATTTGGCAGGTTTTATTTAGAATTTGGTAGAAATGAGCAGTTAATTGATGTAAATTTTTTCAATATAAATTATTTCTTTAATTAATTCTTACCAATGTTTTTATTTCCATATCGTCAAAAACTTTAATTACATTTATAACATTATTTGAACCAAGAGATGCCAATACTTTTTTGCCATCAATCATTCTTAAACCATAAAATAATATTTCATCATCTAAACCTGCAACCAATTGTAAAATATCAAACTCTTTGTCAACTTCTTTTTTTTGTAATACCTGATGCGTTTGTCCGTCAACTTTTACTATAACTTTTTTTAAACCTGCATCAAAACCTAATATAATATAATTATTATTAGTGCCAATTATCTGCATAATAGGTCGTTTTGTTTCGTATGAATAATTTAATAAACCCAAAGAATTGGTTGTAATAACTTTTGAACACATAGGATTAGAACCTGTAAATTCAAATAGGCATTCATCATTAGCCAACTTTCTATTTTGCCCATAATACAAAATCTTATTTCGTTGTTTAATTTTACAATAATTTTTAGGATATAATAAACCTGATGTGTCAGGACTTTCAACAAAATCAATTTTTTCATTATCAAAAATTAACATTGTTTTAGTTTCACCTCCGGTGTAGCTTGTTTTAACTGCATAAAAATTTTCATTGTTCACATCAGATAATAAAATTAAATAACCTCTATCTATATTAAAAAAACCTTTTTCGGGATGCCTGTATCTAATAATTGGATTTGAAACATTTCCAATATTATAGATTAGTTCCCCTTGTTTATTTACTATAAAGTTTTGAGCTGCATCAGTAGAGGCAGAATATTTTTGAACAGTTGGCGCCAAAGGGTTTTTTATGTTCAACTTAAAAACAGCTTTATCACTTGAACCAAAAGCAATATTGTATGGATAGTATATGTTACCATCTTTATCTTCGTAAATCAAGTCTAATTGTAATGGCCCTATTCCACCATCTCTGTTGGTACTTTCTATCAGGTATTCTCCTTTAAAAACAGCACCATCTGATTTTCTGACTAAAAATGTTTGCGAACCGCCAGGTTGGTTTGCTGTTCCAAAAGGAAAATAAAAGGTAGCAGTAATGTAATCACTGGTTAAATTACATATATTGGTTGGCTGAATAGAATTTGTAATATCATTTCCGTTTTCATCGGTGCCTTTTACTTCAACAACTACCGTATCAAACAAAATTTTAAATATTCTATTGCTTGTTCCATTTTTTTGCAAACTATTGCTACTGCCTATAAACAACGATTTTGCACCAACAATATCAATATACTTAGGTATTTTTAACTCCTCAGGCTTATCTTCCGATTTCTTTTTACATGTAACATTAATAACAGTTAAAATTATCAGTAAAATTGTCAGAAACCTTAATCTTTTTGGTTTTAAAGTGATTTTTTTCATTTAACGAAGTAATAAATTTTATTAATTAATATCAAAGTATTGATTTTTAACAAGCAGCTAAGTTTATTTAATTTATACAACTAATCGGTAATTTTATAAATATTTGACCCTGTGCATATGAAGCAATTTCGTAAGGATTAAAACAAAACTCCAACGAATCGCCTAAAAGAGCTACATTTTCGTTTAAATGAAATTTATTATCGGTAAACCAATATCCTGCGTTTTCAATATTTTCATCATGGCTCAGGCCTTGGTTCATTCTAAAATACTTTTCTCCGCATTCAATTAGCTTTTTATTATTCATTACTATATCTTTAAGGTGAAGCATTTTGCCTGATTTATCAAAGTTAAAAAACAAACTGCCATACATGCCGTGAGCTCCACCGCTGTATTCATAAAAATCAAATTTTAAGCATACATATTCTTTACTTATATAATATACTTGCATTGAACCCGTGTTTTCAAATACAGTTTTATAATCATTCTCGTTATTTGTATTAGCTATATCGGCATTATTTAATACAAAGTTTTTAAATTCCTGTTTAATTGAAATTGATTTATCGTTTTGGTTCAGCCCCAAAAATGTTTGAATAAAAGTGTTTAGTGAGTCGCTTAATTTTAAATTTTCGTTTATATTAAAAACCGGAAATTTACGACTGTATAAAAATCTGCATTCGTTAATAAAAGTATCAAACTGTAAACTGTCGAAACTGTAAATGTCAGTAGAATATATTTTTTTCTCTCCTTTTCTCTCGTTGCAAAAAATATTGAATAACAGAAACATTAAAACAATAAATAAATATATTTGCTTAATCATTTTATAATTGGTTTACCATTCAAAATTAGTTTAATAAATATGAAAAAAATAGTTTACACAGCATTACTTCTTTTTATTGCTTTTATCAGCAACCAGGTTTATACATATACCAATCAACCACCACTTTCATTAACGGGTGCTCCCGGAGAAAGCAATTGCAGCAGTTGCCACGGGCCTACAGTTACTAGTGGCACCGTTTGGAGCAATATGTCGCTTTCTACAAGTGTCGCATTAAGCGCAATGCAGCCAAGTACAACATATTTAATGAGTTTAACCTTTTCTGATCCGGGCAGTATAAAATACGGTTTTCAAATAGTTGCATTACCGGGCAACGCTACATCAACAACTGCAAGCTTAGGAACAATAGCATTAAATAGTGGAAATACTGCAGTTAACGTTGCAACATCCGGAAACAGAACTTACGCCAGAACAAACTCATCTGGAACAACTGCAAGCGGCAATTCAAGAACTTGGAATTTTAATTACACTACCCCGTCAACTGCAACAAATGGCGTTACTTTTTATGTGGTTGTTAACAGTACCGATAATAATAATATGGCAAATAGCGGTGATTTAATTTACCTTAAATCATTTAGTGCAACTGTTTTACCTGTTAAATGGTTAGACTTTAATTATAAACTCTTAACTGACGGAATTTTACTAAATTGGAGTACAGCTTCCGAAATAAACAACAGCCATTTTGAAATTGAATATAGTTTTGATAACGAAATTTGGCAATATGCAGGAAAAGTTGATGGTGCATCGAATTCAAATACAATAAACAGATATAATTTTTTCCATCAAACTTTAAACAATCAAAAAGTTTACTACAAAATAAAACAAGTTGATTTTGACGGAAAAAGCAGCTATTCTAATACAATAGTAGTTTACGATAAAAATGAAGAAATAAAAATTTGGGCGAACCAAGAATTAAAACAAATTACAACAAATATTTTTGAACCTGTAACAGTAAAACTAATAAAATTAAATGGAGAAGTTGTTTTATACAAACAAAATCATATTGGAAGTATCCATATATATGACTTATTGCCTGGAATTTACATTGTTGAGTTGACTGACAAATCGGGTTCAACTAAAACGCAAAAAATAGTAATTCAGTAAAACTTAAAATTGTTTGTTTCAATTTTAGTTAAAGTATTAGCTTCGCACAATTTTTAATTAAAAAAAAACATGACAAAAGTATCTGTAATTGGAGCCGGTGCAGTAGGCGCAACAACTGCTGATGTAATTGCTTTTAGAGAACTTGCCGATGAGGTAGTATTATTAGATGTAAAAGAAGGTTTTGCCGAAGGTAAAGCGCTTGATATTTATCAAACAACTTCGTTATTGGGCAATAAAACCCGTATTTCGGGCACAACAAACGATTACAGCAAAACTGCAAATTCTGATGTAGTAGTTATAACTTCAGGCATACCGCGCAAACCCGGCATGACTCGCGAAGAGCTTATAGGAACCAATGCCAATATAGTAAAAAGTGTTTCTGAAAATGTATTAAAACACTCTCCAAATGCAATAATAGTTGTTGTAAGCAACCCTATGGATACCATGACATATCTTGCACTTAAAGCAACCGGTTTACCCAAAAACAAAATTATTGGTATGGGTGGATTGCTTGATAGCGCTCGTTTTAAAGGTTATCTTGGCTTAGCATTGAACCAACCCGCAGCCGATATTCATGCTACCGTAATTGGAGGGCATGGCGATACAACAATGATTCCATTAACAAGGCTTGCCACATTAAACGGAATTTCGGTAAGCAAATGGTTAAACAATGATAAATTAAAAGAAATAAGTGATGCAACTATGGTTGGTGGTGCAACTTTAACCAAACTTTTAGGAACTTCGGCCTGGTATGCACCTGGTGCTGCAAGCGCTTTACTGGTAGAAAGTATTGTAAGAGACCAAAAACGTATAATGCCTTGCTGCGTTTATTTAAATGGCGAATACGGCCAAACAGACATTTGTCTTGGCGTGCCTGTAACAATTGGTAAAAACGGTTGGGAAGAGATTATTGACTACAACTTAAATGATGATGAAAAAGCACTTTTTGCAAAGAGTGCCGATGCCGTTAGAGGAATGAATGGCGTATTGAAGGAATCAGGAATTATTTAAAAACAAAATCAATTCAAATAAACCCCAATTGATTTTTTCGGTTGGGGTTTATTTGTTTTATATACATTATTTTCGGTAGTTACTCAAAAAAAATAATTAAATAATTAATAAAAATATTTTCTCATAAAATGATTTTAGAACAAAACAACTATTTAGTCGGTGGTATTAGGTTATCAGACATATCAAACCAATATGGCTTGCCTGTTTACGTTTACGATGGAGAAAAAATTGAACAACAATACGATAAACTAATTAATGCATTTAAAAGTACCAATATAAAAATAAAATACGCCTGCAAAGCCTTAAATAATTCAGCAATTCTCAAAATCTTAAAAAATAAAGGTAGCGGATTAGATACCGTTAGTATAAACGAAATAAAACTTGGTCTTAGGGCAGGCTTTAAACCCGAAGAAATAATTTTTACTCCCAATTGCGTAAGCATTGAGGAAATTCAGGAGGCAGTTGGGCTTGGTGTTCATATTAATATTGATAATATCTCAATACTAGAACAATTCGGTCATATATACGGAAACAGTGTGCCATGTTGCATTCGCATAAACCCACATATTTTGGCCGGTGGTAATTCAAAAATTTCAACAGGACATATAGATTCAAAGTTTGGTATTTCTGTTTACCAGCTTAGGCATGTTGTTAGGGTTGTAAATACCTACCAAATACATGTTAACGGTTTACACATGCACACTGGCAGCGATATTTTAGACTCTGGTGTGTTTTTACAAGGAGCCGAAATTTTATTTGATGCAGCAAAAGACTTTAAACAATTGGAGTTTCTTGACTTTGGCAGTGGTTTTAAAGTTGCCTACAAAGATGACGATATAACAACCGATATTGAAGAACTTGGAGAATTACTCGGTAACAGATTTAATGAATTTTGCAAAGATTATGGCAAACAACTTGAACTTTGGTTTGAACCGGGAAAATTTTTGGTTAGCGAAGCCGGTTATTTTTTGGTTAAAGCAAATGTTTTAAAACAAACTACTGCAACCGTTTTTGTTGGAGTTGACAGCGGCTTGAACCATTTAATTAGACCCATGTTGTATGATAGTTACCACCATATTGTAAATATTAGTAACCCAAGCGGTAAACAACGCATTTACACAGTTGTAGGTAATATTTGTGAAACTGATACATTTGGCTGGGACAGAAAATTAAACGAAGTACGCGAAGGAGATGTTCTTTGCTTTTTAAATGCAGGTGCTTATGGTATTACCATGGCAAGCAATTACAATGCAAGGGTAAGGCCTGCAGAAGTTTTAATATATAAAGGCAAAACTTATTTAATACGAAAAAGAGAAACTTTTGAAGATTTAATTGCAAACGAAGTTGAAGTTACAGATATCTAAATCAATATTAAAGCTTATTGGTTTTAAACCACATGAACCGTAACTTTTTTTTGCCCAAATCGGGTAGGGGAGTTTTCAGGTTCTTGTGTGTCCCAAATTTCGCAAATACCTATAAATACTATTGAAAGATAAATAATAATTCCTGTGGGCATTTGTCCAAGTATTTGATTGCCATAGCTTGCAACTATAATGCCAAAGTATCCGCAGGTTAATGACATTATTTTTTGCCTTAAATCATCGTCTCTTATATTAAAAACTTTGTAACAGGCATAAATTAATATCAAAACAAGGGTTATAATATGCAAATACAAACCAATAATGCCTGTTTCAACCCAAATTTTAACATACCAGCTATCCAATGCAGTTTCGGCTAAAAACGTTCCGGGTGTAAATCGTTGCCCCCAACTGCCGCCACTTCCAATTCCGCCACCTAAAGGCCTTGATGCCAAATAAGCTTTCAGTTTTTTTTGATTTTCTATTCTTACCAATAATGATGCATCTTCGGGGTCTAAAGCAGTACGCATACGTTGAATTTGATAATTTGTTGCACCTATGCTGGTAAATTTTAACATAGAAAAAATTAATCCGCCAATTATGGTTCCTGTAATCAAAACCTTAAAATTTCTTATTAAAAACATATATAAAAAACCTCCAGCAGCAATAACAAATAAAGGGCCTCTACTACCACTAAGTGCATAACCCCAAAAACATAAAACAACAACTGCCCAATAAAAATATTTTTGTTTTTTGGGGTATGGGCCTAATGCCAAAATTAAAGCGCTAAGCGTTGTATGAGCCATAGCCGCTCCAAATTGCCCCGCATCACTGTAAAACGAAAATATGCGTAACCTGCCGTGTATTTCGTGAGTAATACTTCCGCCTGCATCAAGCCAAGCTCGTTCTCCTTTGGTAACACCAAAATAGTGCATTTTGTAACCATATAATGCACTTATAACACTCCATACAAACCAAATTTTTATAAATTTTTCCATATCTTCTCTTTTTCTAAGAAGTATGAGCGCCAAAGCAATTATTTGAATCTGATATAATGAAACACCACGTACAGCATAAAACCATGCTTCTTTACTTCTGGCTTCGGGGTTTGCCAATTGAAATAAAGTATAAGCAAACCAAACCAACATTACATAAAATACAAAATGATTCATGTATGCTGCTTCTTCGCGTTTTACTTTAAATATGGTTGCAACTATGGTAAGAACCAAAACACCATCAATAAACAATCCGAAAGGAAGGTTTACCGGAACATATCTGCCAATACCATTTACTAAAAACGAAAGATGTAAGGAAGTAATTAAACCTAATGCAGGTTCTATAAAAATAAAATAAAGATAGGCAAAAATAAATGGTAATGCAATGTAAAAACCAGCAACAGCAATCTCGCCTTTTGATAATACATACCCTAAAATTATTGCAATAATTACAAATCCTGCAAAGCTTGTTAATTCTTTGGCAAAACTATTTTCGGTATTGCTTAGGTTCAATTTTAATTACTATTAATATAAATCTCCACCCAAAATTTGCTTAACTTTTTTACGAATCTTGCTTCTCTTTTTAGGAATTTCTCCATATATGCCTTCAAGTAAATCAGGGCTTACACGGTTTAATAAAACTTTTATTGAATTTGTTGCCATCTGCCTGTAAGTGTTTAACAAGTGTTTGTCGGCTCCTGTCCAGCTTTTTAGTGCATGTACAACCAATATATTAAAATGGGCTTTTGCAATTAAGCTTGCAGGTATAGGATATTTATTTAACCGGGGTAATTCTAAAACCGTATAACTTACTTCATCCGGGTTTTTAATTAAATTTTGTGAATTTTCAATAAAATCAAAAATACCCTGATAATCTATAACACTTTCGTTTACCTCGTATGCAAAATCTATAATTTTAGGGCTATTGGCATCAATATATTTACCGTGTTCTAAACTGGTATTGGGGTATAGATAAAGAACTTTGTTTTTAATTCGGCAAAGTTTATTTATTAATTGCTCTGCAAAAAAAGTTTTTCCTTCATCTCCTTTGGTACTAAATACAGCAATTATATAATTTTTTGCATTTGGGTCAGCTTTTTTTAATTCAATAAAAACACTGTTTAATATTTGTTGAATAAGGTTTTGGGTAATTTCTTCAAACGATATTGCCATTTTGTTTTTTGAAGCTATGAAGGGCAATGCACTCAGCAATGGCAAACCTGTTAGCGACTCCACTTTTTCAGGATACCTAATAGATTTATTAAGCAATTCGAGTGCGATATAATAGGCAAGCAATAAAATAAATCCTGCTATAAACGATACTGCAATTAATAATGCCCTTTTTGATGGTAACGGCTGAATAGGGTAAAAAGGATTATCAATAACTTTTAAATTATTGCTTAATTCAATGCTTTGCTGTCTCAGTCTTGCCAAATTTAAACCATGCAGTACCGATAAATATTGTTTCTCTGCAACACTTACTTCGCGTTCAAGCCTGCTTATGTTTGAACCTAATGGAGCAAACTGCTTGTAAATACCATCGTATTGATTTAATCGTTGCTCGAAAACCTGTAAGCGCCCTTTTGATTCTTCAATTTCTATAGCTTTATTAAGCCATTGATTTAATAATGTATTTTGCGGAACCCATTCTATGCTATTATTAAAATTATAAAAATCTCTGGCTTTTTCTTTCAGCTTAAGTTTTAAATCTTCAAGCTGGTCTTGCATTTCATTTACCTTATCATTACTTATTTGATATATTTTGGCATTGGTAATTTTGTAACTTAAGTTGGCCATTTGCTGCCTTATGTTTACCAACTCTTCATTATTTGAAACAAACTCGTTATAGTTTGTCATTTTTTCTTCAATACGAGCCAATGCATTTACAGCAGCTTCGTATTTCATTTTTTCTTTGTAATACTCCGTGCTTAAATCTTCCTTGCTTTCTGCTACAAATTTTGCCTGTTCGTAGTAATTAATAATTTTATTTTCTACTCCAAAATCTTTCAGCCTGTTTTCTGAATTTTGTAATTGTTCAAATGCTTTTTGAAGCTGCTCTTCAAAATACTTAACAGCATTTATAGTTTCTCCGCCTTTAATACCTTTATAACGGTAACTAAATGCTTCAACCAAAAATTTTAGTGTATATAAACAAACTCCCGGATCTGATGATTTAAAGGTTATCTCTAACATATCAGAAGATTGTTTGCGCATTACAGTTATTGAACCTTGTATGGTTGATAGACTATAAAAACTTCCCGGATTACTTAAAATATATTGAACAATATTTCTGATGGTACTGTCTTTTACTTTATAAATGTTTTTAACGGTTTTTTCAAAATCGCCTTTAACAACAAGCCTGTTACGCTCTTCAAAAGGTACTAAATCGTTTAATTTATCAAATCCTTTTTGCCCCAAAATATTCACATCGGGCATATCAAGCAGCAAGTGCTGAGCCAACAATTTTATGGCAACTTCTTCTAAGGTTTCTCTGCTTTTTACGGTTGTAATTAAATTATCAAAAGCATTGTTTACAGCAAAATTATCTATACGTGCCGTTCCATCATCAGTAATATTATAACCCGAAGCCAGACCGGTGTAAATGGTTGTTGCACTTTGATATTCCTTTGGCATGTTGCGTGTAAAAAATATTACTGCACCCGCCAGCATTAGCGGAAACAAAACAAGCCACCTTAGCTTTTTAAGTATTAATCTAAAAAAACCTATCAGTGTCATTTTGTTCTTTTTAAATTATGCAGCCTTTCTCCCAACATGGTTTCTAATTGATAAAAGAAAATCATAAATTCTTTTTTGCTCATTTCAAGGTTTGCTTCTGCAATGGCATGTAGGTTCTTTAATCGGCTTAATTCTTGAGGATGTATTTTTCCTCTTTTCATTTCAACCTGTGCAATTTCTACGGTAAGCCTTGCGCTTTCAGCATCTTGTATGCGAATATTTAATATTCTTTGTGCTGCAATCATGTTAAAATAGTCGCTGATTACTTGTCTTTTCACTTCAATGGCCATTTCATTTTTTTTGTGTTTTGCCATTGTAATCTCTTGTTTCAATTGTTTCATTCTATATGGTCTTGCAACAACCTCCGATAAAGGTAAAGTTATATTAAATCCATATCGTGTGCCAATACCAAAGGCGTTAGAGAGTGCAGGATCGGCACCAGCGTTTTGAACCAAACTTATTTGATCTCCTTGTGTATAGTTGTAAAATCCTGAAACACCATTTAAAAAAGTGTAACGGTTGTATCGCATGTGTTGTTTATTACGCTCAATAGTTGCATCTTCAAACATCATTGAAGGAGAATTTTTTATGGCAATATTAATTAATGAATCTAAGGGAAGTAACTGCTCCGAAAGGTCTTTGCTTAAATCAAAAAAAATGGTATCAACATTGTAGCTGCCATTAACCACTTGCGCTGCCATATCTGGCGGCAGTTTGAGCTTGGGTAAACTATCTGCCTGAGCCAATGAAAAAATTGGAATCAAACTAAACAGTAAATAAAATTTTATAAAAACTTTATGCGGCATTACACTCTATAAACCATTCAAAAGTATGGTTTACAAAAACCTTAAAATTTTTAATTACCTCACAGTTAACAATGTTGTGTATTTAATTTAGTACATTGTTAAACCATTCTGTTTTTTTGTAGTCATACAAACATAAAAATCAATTAAAATGAAAACTAAAAAATTAATCATCTACGCATTTTTATTTGTTGCTGTATTTGTAAACAAAGTTGCAGCACAGCAACATAAGCATGAAAAAAATGGTGATTTTTTAACAAAAGAATTCAAAGAAAAACTTAACCTTACGGATGAACAAAAAACAAAGATTCAAAATATTTTAATGCTGCAAAGAAAGGAGATTAGAGAAAAAATGCAGGCTAATCCAAATATGACCAATCAGGAAAAAGCAGCATTAAGAAAAGAAATAATGAAACAAACAGATGATAAAATAATGGAAGTTTTAAACGATAATCAAAAAGCTATATACAAATCAGAAATTGAAAAAATAAGAGGAGAAATGAAAGAAAAAGCAAAAGAAAAAAGGCATTCTCGCAGATAGTTTTTTGTTTTACGTATTATTAAGTTGATTTTTGGCAAGGTAATAATTAATGATTGCCAAATCTGACTATAAGGAGTTTATTAAAATACAAGCCCATAAATTGGGCTTTTCTTATATTGGTTTTAGCAAAGCAGAATTTTTAAAAGATGAAGCCCCGCGATTGGAAAAATGGCTTAAACAAAATATGCACGGGCAAATGCATTATATGCAAAATTATTTTGATGTAAGACTAAACCCGACTTTATTGTTAGACAATGCTAAAACCGTTATTACACTAATGTTCAATTATTTTACAAACAAAAAGCAGTCTTCAAAACTTTTAATATCTAAATATGCTTACGGAAACGATTATCATTTTGTTTTAAAGCATAAACTCAAAGATCTTTTAAAAACCATGCAGCTGCATATAGGTAACATACAAGCCAGAGTATTTGTAGATTCGGCACCTGTATTAGAAAAAGCATGGGCACTAAAAAGCGGAGTAGGGTGGATGGGTAAAAATGGAAATATCATTAATAAAAAATCGGGTAGTTTTTTCTTTTTGGCCGAAATAATTACAGATTTACAAATTGAACCTGACGGGCCAGTGAAAGATTATTGCGGTACCTGCAAGGCTTGTATTGATGCTTGCCCAACCGAGGCTATTGTTGCACCGCAAGTTGTTGATGGCAGCAAATGCATAAGCTACTATACCATTGAATTAAAAGAGGCACTTGAAAAACATGTACATAAAAACTGGCAAAACTGGATATTTGGTTGTGATATTTGTCAAGATGTTTGTCCTTGGAATCGATTTGCAACCCGACATAATGAACCTTTGTTTGAACCCAAAGAACAACTATTAAATTTTAGTGATAAACAATGGCATGAAATTACCGAAGATGTTTTTAAATTGCTTTTTAAAAACTCTGCAGTAAAGCGAACCAAATACAACGGATTTAAAAGAAATATTGACTTTGTACTACAAAATCAAATAAAGAATGATTAAGAATTTTAAATTACTAATATTTTTTATAACGCTTGCCAATGTTAATGCAATTGCTCAAATATTAAATTATGGATTAACAGCTAATTTAAATTATACAACCATTGGTTCAACCAACAAAGATTTTAGCGGGCGTGGGCTTTACAGTGTTGGTGCTTACATATCAAGGCCATACAGCACTTTTCATACAAATCGGTATCTAAATAAACTCGAGTTTATGTTTGAACCAACAATAAACTTTGTAAGTTTTAGAGAAGTGCAAAATGATACCCGATACAACAACAATTACCTCGATGCTGCTTTTTATACTTTTTTTTATCCCGAAAAAATGGATGGCGACCTAAAGCTTTTTGCTGGGCTAAGGCCATCTTTTTTAATAAATCATCAAACAGAATTAATTGAATTTGGCGTTTATCGGCCAAGAATTAACGACCCTACAAACTTTAACCGAAACGGAGATGTTGACTTACTTGGTGCGATTGGTATTAGTGTTTCAATGGGAGAAGTTGTAAAAGGTGAAATTAAATACTTATATTCTTTTACCAATGGCAACAAAACAGAATTTATTAAAGGTAGGCCTTCATCGTTTGAGTTTGGTATTAGATTTAGCGCTGTTGATGTTAGAAATAAATTTACCCGTATTGAAGAAACAACAGGCCAAAAAGTAAAAAAGCTTAAAACAGGGTCATTGCTGGTAATGCTAACAACAGTTAGCGAAAAAGAAAAAAACTACATATTGCAAACCGGCAGCCAAATTGATTTAGGCACACACGAATTTGTTGTAAAAAAATCTAACGAAAACATTGTTCAGGCTTTTAAGCAAGGTTATTCGTTTAGCAAAGTTTTATATTTTATGGATACAAGTGCTTATAAAGTTAGTGCAGGTAATTTTAATAATGTTTTTGTTAATGAAAAATTTGAACCATATAATCCAGCATTTGATTCAACTAATTTTTTAATTGCTTCTTTTTCTGAAGATGTGAGCGCATTTACACATAAAGTTGATTATGGTTTACACATCTTTAATAAAAATTTCGAAGCCTTACCTAAGCCTTTCCTTTCGTCTGATAATTATTTTGGAGCAAACTTTGGCGGAGATCCATTAAATTTTTTTAGAAAAGTAAAATTATATTATCAGTTTCAGGATTATTTAAAAATTGTAAAACGTTTTAATAATAGATTAGAGAGAGCTTCTTTAATCATAAAAAACTAAACCGTTTCGGTATATGCTCTCGAAAAAAGCTTTCCGAATAAATAAGTTATGATATACAAAGTAGCAAACGGCAAAAACAACAACACGTAAAGTACCATTACAGGTATAGCTTTATTGCCATATTTTTGGTATAACTCTTTAAATTTCACGCATCAAACATATTATATTTATTGATACAAACAAATATCTTTTCAACACACATGCATCAAACTGTATATTGCAACAAAATGCAAATAGGTTTCGATGCCAAAAGATTATTTAATAACAAAACCGGATTAGGAAACTATTCCCGCCAACTTATTCAAAATATTCAACTCGCGGGTAAACAAAATACATACTTTTTATTTACACCTAAACGTAAACTTCATATTAATTTTTACAGCAATGTGGTTTGTATTGAACCCAAAGCTAAATTGTGGAAAATACTTTCAGGCTTGTGGCGATTGATTATGCCGGCATTTATTTGCAAGTACAATAAAATTAAAATCTTTCATGGTCTTAGTAACGAGTTGCCATTTTTTTTAAAATTAAACTGCATAAAAGGTATAGTTACCATACACGATCTTATTTTTTTAAGATATCCTGAATATTACAATTCGTTTGACAGATTAATTTACAAGCTAAAAACAAAACATGCTTGCAAAAATGCCGATATAATTGTTGCCATTAGCCAACAAACCAAAAACGATATATGCAGTTTTTATAAAATCAATCCTCAGAAAATAGCTGTTATTCCATTATCATACGATGCAATTTTCAGTCAATCAATTCCTCAAAATGAAATCCAATCTATTCAAAATAAATACAAACTAAATAATCCATTTTTTTTAAGTGTTGGCACTGTTGAGCCAAGAAAAAATCAACACAGATTAATAGAAGCTTTTGAATTATCCGGTATTAAAGATACCGAGTTAATAATAATAGGAAACATAAAATCTGAATATGCTAAAAAGTTGATGAAATTGGTTCAACAAAAAGCTTTAATGGTAAGATTTTTGAAAGTATCGTCAAACGAAGAATTGGCATCTATTTACAGACTTTGTAAAGCTTTTTTTTACATAAGCGAGTTTGAAGGTTTTGGCATACCGCCTTTAGAGGCAATGGCATCTGGTGTACCTGTTATAGTTTCAAATACATCATCATTACCCGAAGTATGCGGAGATGCCGGCTATTATGTTAATCCCACAGATGTTTTAGATATAAAAAATGCTTTTGTTAACATTAACAACAAAGATGATTTAAGAAAGAGCTTGGTTTATAAAGGAAATGAAAGATTAAAAAACTTTGATATGAAATTGATTGCTAATAAATACTTAGAGCTTTACAATAGTATAGTTGATTAGTTTTTGTGCCGCGGAAGAGACTCGAACTCTTACGCCCTTGCGAGCACCACCCCCTCAAGATGGCGTGTCTACCAATTTCACCACCGCGGCAAATAAAAAAGGTTTAAACCTTAAAATTAAGATTTAAACCTGTTTATTAACTTCATTAGTTCCAATTAGTCAACTATAGCAACACGCTCTTTGTTAGGCGATTGTATTTTAACCAATTCTGTGTTTTTCTTAATTCTGTTTTTGCGTAATACCGAGGTAACTTTATTTCTGCGGTCTTTTCTTTTTAGTCTGGTAGTAGCCATGTTATTATATTTTTTTGCAAAAGTAAGTTAATTTGTTGTTAATACAATATCAATATCCTAAAATATTCAACATTTCGGCTGATTGTTGCTGTTTAGCAAAAACTTCATAGGTTAAATGGCCGTTTTCATCGCGGTCAATAATAATATGCTTTGGAGCCGGAATTAAGCAATGTTGTATGCCACCATAACCTCCAAGGCTCTCCTGATAGGCACCTGTATGGAAAAATCCCATATAAAGCGGAGAATCGGTTGGTTCAACTTTTGGTAAAAATACCTGATTGATATTAATATCGCTATTGTAAATATCCTGACTATCGCAGGTTATGCCGCCAAGGTTTATTCGCTGAAATGGCTTATCCCAATGATTTACAGCCAGCATTATAAATTTTTGGCCAATTCCCCATGTATCGGGTAGGGTGGTAATAAAACTGCTATCAATCATGTACCAAAGTTCTTTGTCGTTTTGTTCTTTGGTGCCAATAATACTATACAAAATTCCACCACTTTCTCCCACTGTGTATGAGCCAAACTCGGTAAAAATATTCGGAGCATCTACGCCTCTTTCCTCGCAAATGGTTTTTATGTAATACACAATTTGGTCAATCATGTATTCATAATCATATTCAACGCCTAAGCTGGTGTAAATTGGCATTCCCCCTCCAATATCCAAAGAATCGAGGGAAGGGCAAATTTCTTTAATGTCGCAATATACATTTACCAGCCTGGTAAGCTCGCTCCAGTAATAACTTGTATCTCTAATGCCTGAATTTACAAAAAAATGCAGCATTTTAAGTTGAAATGCTTGGTTTTTTTTAAGTTCGTTATTATAAAAATCTACTACTTTTTTATAACTCATTCCCAATCTTGATGTATATACCGGAAAATTGGGTTCTTCTTCGGTTGCTATTCTAATACCAACTTTTGAAGGTTTGGTAAAATGCTGCTTTAGCAAATTAATTTCATCGGGGTTATCCAACACACAAATAAGGTTATCAAAACCTTTTTCAATTAATTTAGCCATGTTTATGGCATATTCGGGGGTTTTGTAGCCGTTGCATATAATAAATTGCTGTTTGTTATAAAAACCTTTATTGTGCAAACTTTCAATTAAGTCTAAATCAAAAGCGCTTGATGTTTCTAAATCAACTCCAGCTTTTAAAGCCTGTTTTATAACAAAACTAAAATGCGAACTTTTGGTGCAGTAACAATATTTGTATGTTCCGGGATAATTATATTTTTCTATTGCTTTGTTAAACAAATCGTTGGCTTTTTCAATTTGCGAAGTAATTTTGGGCAAATAGGTAAATTTAAGCGGTGTGCCATATTTTTTTATCAATTCAACCAAATCAATGCCATGAAAATGCAATTGATTATTTACAACTTCAAAACCATGGCGAGGAAAGAAAAATGTTTGATGAATTAAATCGGTGTAACGATTTTTTATGCCTTTTATGTTCAACTTTTAAAAATTTTGGCAATTTTACGTAATCAACAACATATTATTTATGTTAATTTTTTGAGATTTTTTTGAACCCCCAAAAAAATTTATTTGTTTGAATGAAAGTATATTTTGGTTTTAATAAAACTCAAATTTTTGATTTAAACTAAATAAACTATATTTGCAACATTGGTACCGTGGCCGAGAGGCTAGGCAAGGCTCTGCAAAAGCTTCTACAGCAGTTCGAATCTGCTCGGTACCTCAAAAAATACAGGGTGGCCGAAAGGCTGCCCCTTTTTTTATCATACATTCAATATTAAAAACATCAAATTGCGCTTATCTGTTAAATACTAATTTAATCAAGTATATTCTAAATTTATAGCCCATCTTTCAAGATTATTTAGTATTTTAATTGCACAATTGTAACACCATCTCCACCAAACTCAACGTGTTCATCGGCAAATCTTTCAACAAAACTCGATTTTTTTAATTTTTCTCTGATTAGGTTTCTTAATATACCAAAGCCTTTTCCATGCACAATTCTTAATTCCTTAATGCCCAACAAGTGTGCATCATCCAAATAGTCATCCAGAATTTTTACAGCATCATCGCCTCTGGTTCCTATTAAGTTAAGTTCGGTGCTAAAGTTTTTCAACTTGTCATTTAAATCAATACCTTTAGGTGCCGATTTTATGGTTGGTTTTTCTGCAGGTTTTTCAACAGTCTCAAGCCTTTTAATTTCTATGGTTGTTCGCAAATTACCAAAAGCAACAACAGCTTTGTTTTTTGCAATTTCAACAATTTCTCCAACACCATCTTGGCCTGAAACTTTAACAAAACTTCCTGTTTTTAAAGGTTCGGCAATTGCTTTTTTATGGGGTACATCAGCAATTTCAATTACATCGGGTTTTAATTGCTCTATTTGAGATTTAATAAAATTTCGTGCTTGTTTTGAGCTTTCTACATCAGCTTTTTTTTCTTTTATTTCGCGAATTACGGCTTCAACCTTGCTGTTGGCTTCGCTAACAATAGCAAGCGCTTCTGTTTTAGCTTTTTTTATAAGTTGCTTTTTGTTTTCCTCAATCTCATTTTTAAGTTTTTCATATTGCTGCATCAAAACATTGGCACGTGCTTCTTTTTCTTCGTATCGTTTTTTTATTTCGTCAAAATGTTTTTTTTCTTTTTCAAGTTCTATCAGTAATTCATCAACCTTTTTTTGTTTACCTCCAACTCTGGCTTTGGCGTAGTTTAAAATATCTATGCTCAATCCTGATTTTTGAGCAAGTTCAAAAGCATAGCTGCTGCCTGGTTTGCCAAGTTCAAGCACATACAAAGGCTGCATTTTATCGTTATCAAACAACATACAGGCATTTATAAGACCTTTGGTATTGGCAGCGTAATTTTTAAGATTGCTAAAATGTGTGGTTACAACTCCAAATGCTTTTTTTTGAACCAATTTGTTTAAAATAGCTTCTGCAAGCGGACCGCCAAACTGTGGGTCGGTTCCTGTACCAAATTCATCAATTAAAAACAAAGTACTGCCGGTAGCAAACTCGGTAAAATGTTTCATGTGCATTAAATGAGAACTGTAAGTACTCAAATCACTTTCAATGCTTTGTTCATCGCCAATATCAACCATTATATCTTTAAAAACACCAACTGTGCTATTAGAATCGGCCGGAATAAGCAAACCACATTGCAACATATATTGCAACAAGCCTATGGTTTTTAAACAAACAGATTTACCACCAGCATTTGGCCCGCTTATTACAACAATATGGTTATCTCTATTAATATTTATGTTTAAAGGAACTGTTTCTGCTTTTTGTTTATCGTGGTTAAGTTTTAGTAATGGATGATAAGCTTTAAAAAGTTCAATATGCGGATGTTTTGAAATTGCGGGCATATTGGCTTGCATTTTTATGGCAAGCAAAGCTTTGGCTCTTATAAAATCAAATAAGCCAAGCCTTTGTATATTACTTTCAATGGTTGGTATCTCTGGCCTAATGGTATCTGTAACTTCTAACAAAATACGCTCTCTTTCGCGCCTGTATGCTATTTGCAGTTCGCGTAAAATATTATTTAAATCAAAACACTCTGCGGGTTCAATAAAAACAGTTTGTCCTGTTTGACTTTCATCGTGCATAAAACCTGGCACATGCCTTTTGTGTTCAGCCAAAACAGGTAAAACCAAACGCCCTTCTCTTATGGTAATGCCAATATTATCAGTTAAATAACCTAAATTTTGGGTTTTTTCGAAAATGCGGTTTATGCGTTTGCGTATTTCAGCTTCTTTTTCATGAATTTTGGCCGAAATTTTGGCAAGTTCAGGAGAGGCATTTGGTTTTAAATGACCTTCACTATCTAAAATTCTATCAATTCTGCGAATTACCAAATCGTTATAAACCAACCCTTCGAGCAGGTTTTGCAGGTTAAGATATTTTTCTTGTCTTTCTTTAAAATAGCGAGCAATTTGCAGGAATGTTTGAAGCACTTGTCTTACCTTATGCAACTCTTCTTCAAGCAGCCAAATGCCATCAATTTTGGCTTTGTGTAATGCATTTCCAATATCATGGTAATTATCAGCCGGAAAAGAAGTATCAGCAGTTAGTATTTGTTTAAATTCATTGGTTTGAGCCAACATTTTCTCAACCATATCGAACTTGCCGGCAAAACGTATTTTATTGACATACTGCTGGCCTAATGGCGACAAACAATGTTGCACAAGCAATTCTTTAATATGTGTAAATTCTAATTTTTGTTCGAGGTTATTAGGGTAGGGCATACGTTAAGGATTAACCTGAATAGGCTTGGTTATGTTTGAAGTATCTGTAATTTGTTGATTTTTTAGAAATCTTCCACGTTCTGTAGCTTCATGTGTATTTAATATTTCGATAGCTTTGGTATAAATACTATCCATTAATGCCGGCTCACTCAAGTAATATTCAAAACTATTGTTTATGGTATTAAAATCAATATTGTAGCTTTTAGCAATAATTGCATAATATGTTTTTGCTAACTTTTCGCTACTGTCAGGTGTTAAAAATTGTCTTGTAACTCCGGCATCAGCTACATGAATATCGGCAACAATTTTTGCCATTGTCTCTTTATCAATAAGATTTTGGGGCTGGGTTGTTATCTCACTTTTGTTATTGCAATTTGTGTTTAAGCAAATAACCAAAACACAAACAGTTGTTTTAAATAATTTTATCATTTACTGTTTTTGTGCAAATATTTAAATTTAAAACAATTTTAATTCTTTCGCTTCTATGTTTTAAAAATAATTTCAATTACAAAGTGGCTTGTTTTGGCTACATTTAATTATGGTTTCAACAAGTTATTTAAGTTTGTTAATATTAAATTAAAAAAGCTTAAATAGTTTTGCGATGCTTAAATGAAACAAAAATACCTCAACAAATTATCTCAATTTAAATCGTTTTTTATTTCGGGATTCACTCCAACAAAATTAGCCATTACAATTTCGCTTGGAATAGTTGCAGGGCTTTTCCCGGTAATAGGCCTCACTTCAATCTTATGTTTAATAATTGGCATTGCTTTAAAATTAAATATTGTATTGCTTCAGTTAACCAATTGGCTTTTGGCTCCAATTCAATTATTGCTTATAGTGCCTTTTTATCAAATAGGTTTATTTATATTTGGTTCAAGCAGTAATCAAACCGAATTAGTTGTTTTGCAAAACATATTCAAAGCAGATTTTTCGAAAAGCTTTGAAGCTATTGTTAATATGGAGTTATTGGCTATTTGTGGTTGGGCAATTTCAACATTACCCATAGCTGCAGTTTGTTATGTAATTATTGGCAAATTTGCAAAACGTAAAGTGCAACAAACTCCGGTTAAATAAATTAATTAAACCACCACATTTATTATTTTACCTTTAACAAATATTATTTTCTTGGGTTGATTTCCTTCAAGCCATTTTTGAACATTAGGGTCAGCCAAAACGTTTGCTTCAATTTCTTGCTGAGTTGCATCTAATGAATAATTGATATTGGTTCTAACTTTACCATTAATTGAAATTGGATAATTAAAACTATTTTCAACTAAGTAGTTGGCATTAAACTGCGGCAATTTGGCATTTACAATACTTTCAGTATTGCCTATAGCATGCCATAATTCTTCGGCAATATGGGGTGCATAAGGCGAAATAAGAATCAATAAATCGCTTAATATTTGCTTATTGTTGCATTTTAAATCTGTTAATTCGTTTACACAAACCATAAAAGCACTAACAGATGTGTTAAAGCTAAATTTTTCCAAATCTTCTTTAATTTTTTTAATTGTTTTGTGCAATATTTTCAATTCAGCGTCATTGGGCTTTTCGTCTTTTATTATCAGATTACCTTCGTTATCAAAAAATAAACGCCATAGTTTGCGTAAAAAACGATACACGCCTTCAATACCTTGCGTGTTCCATGGTTTGCTTTGTTCTAGCGGACCAAGAAACATTTCGTACATTCTTAAAGTATCGGATCCATATTGTGCAATTATATCATCGGGGGTTACTACATTCCATTTGCTTTTCGACATTTTTTCTATTTCCCAGCCACAAATGTATTTGCCGTTTTCAAGTATAAATTCGGCTGTTGCAAAATCTTCTCGCCAATTTTTAAATTGTTCAATATCCAAAACATCGTTGTTGCATAAGTTAATGTCAATATTTAAAGCAGTAACATCATATTGATTTTTTAATCCTGCACTTACAAATGTGTTTGGCAAATTTTTAACCCTGTAAACAAAATTACTTCGGCCTTGAATCATACCTTGATTGATTAATTTTTTTGCCGGCTCATTTTGTGGAATAAAACCTAAATCAAACAAAACTTTTGTCCAAAAACGCACATAAAGCAAATGCCCTGTGGCATGTTCGTTTCCTCCAATATACAAATCAACCTGCTGCCAATAATTTACTGCATTTTTTCCAACAAATTCAGTTTTATTTTTGGGGTCCATGTACCTTAAAAAATACCAACTACTGCCTGCCCAACCCGGCATGGTGGTTGTTTCTATCGGATATCCTTCACTGTCAACGCAGCCTTTTTTTTCATTCCATTTCCATTTTTCGGCTCTGGCCAATGGCGGCTCCCCGTCTTCGGTAGGTAAAAATTTATCTATGCTTGGCAACTCAAGAGGAAGTTTATCTTCAGGTATAGTGTATGGTATACCATTTTTATAATATACAGGAATGGGTTCACCCCAGTATCGTTGGCGGCCAAAAATGGCATCGCGCAAACGATAGTTTGTTTTACGTTTTCCTATATTATGTTTTTCAATTTCTTCAATGGCTTTGTTTATGGCATTCTTTACTTGCAATCCATCTAAAAAAGAAGAATTTATGAGCGTACCCTCCTTGGCATCATAACTTTGTTTGCTGTAATCGTTTTCAGTTTCGGATTTTACTACTTCGTTTACAGGTAAACCAAAATGTTTTGCAAAAGCAAAATCGCGGCTATCATGAGCAGGAACTCCCATAACTGCGCCTGTACCATACCCTGCAAGCACATAATCGGCAACCCAAATTGGAATTTCAAGTTTTGTAAAAGGGTGTATGGCATAAGCACCGGTAAAAACTCCTGAAACATTTTTTACATCGGCCATTCTTTCTCGTTCAGATCGGTTTTTGGCTTCGTCAATATATTCTGCAACATCTTCTACATAATCTGCTTCAACAATGGCATCAAGCATTTCGTGTTCGGGGGCTATGCAAATAAATGTAACACCAAAAATGGTATCAGGGCGGGTTGTAAATACTTCAATGTTAAAATTTCTGTCTTGAACCTTAAAAAAAACACTGCTTCCTGTACTTTTGCCAATCCAGTTTCGTTGTGCTTCTTTTATACTATCATTCCAATCAATGCCATCAAGGTCGTTTAACAATCTTTCGGCATAAGCTGTAATACGCAAACTCCATTGCTTCATTAATTTGCGTTCAACCGGAAAACCGCCTCGCTCGCTTACGCCATCTTTTACTTCATCGTTGCTTAAAACAGTTCCAAGGGCCGGGCACCAATTAACATAGGCATTGCTTAAATAGGCAAGTCTAAACCCAAGCAATATATTTTGTTTTTGTTCAAAGCTAAAACTGTTCCATTCTTCGGCTGAAAAAGGCTTGAATTCCATTTCCATGCCTCCATGTAATATTGCATCATCAAATCCTGCAAATCCACTTGTTTCAAATTTATTTATGAGGGTTTGTATATGTTCGGCTTTATTTGTTTGCGGGTTGAACCAAGCATTAAAAAGTTGTATAAAAATCCATTGTGTCCATTTATAATAGCTTGGATCAGAAGTTCGTACCTCGCGCGACCAATCGAAACAAAAGCCCATTTTATCCATTTGCTCACGGTAGCGTTTTATGTTTTGTTCGGTAGTTACAGCCGGGTGTTGCCCCGTTTGTATGGCATATTGCTCGGCAGGTAACCCAAAAGAATCGTATCCCATTGGGTGAAGTACATTAAAACCTTCAAGGCGTTTATACCTGCTGTAAATATCAGTAGCAATATAACCAAGTGGATGGCCAACGTGCAATCCGGCACCACTGGGATATGGAAACATATCAAGAACATAACATTTTGGTAAATTTTTATCTTCTGTAACTTCATAAATTTTATTTATTCTCCAGTAATCCTGCCATTTAGTTTCTATTTGGTTATGGTTATATTCTTTAGTCATTTCGTTTTTTATTTCAAAGCAATATTGAGTGCACGAAAATAGATTGCTTACAATGCTTTTCAAAAAACCGTTGATTATTTTAAGGTTCAAAACAAAAATGTATATGCTATAATTGCATAAAATAATTTACATTAATGACTGAAAATTCTGCAAAGCCGCTAAAAAGAAAAAGGTTTACTTATGTATCGGTAATTGTTAGTATTTCGCTGGTATTGTTTATGTTGGGATTGCTTGGAATAATTTTATTGCAAAGCAAAAACATCATAAAAAACATAAAAGAAAACATGGCCATGCATTTGTTTTTAACTGATAATATATCGAAACAACAGGTTGACGAACTTACTAATAAAATTAATGCATTGAATGTTGCAAAAAGTATAGTTTATATTAGTAAAGAACAAGCAGCACAAGAGTTTGCACTTGAATTGGGTCAAGACTTTGTGAGTTTTTTAGGTTATAATCCGCTAATGCCAAGCATTCAAGTAACTTTAAAAGCAGATTATACTAACCAAAGTAAACTATTAGAACTTGAAAATATTTTTAAACAACTTCAGGGTGTTACCGATGTTAGTTATCAAAAGAATATTTATGATCAATTAAATTCAAATTTAAAAAATATAAGCATGGTATTGTTGTTTTTAGCGTTAGTTTTTACAATTATTTCTATTGTGCTTATAAATAATACCATCAGGCTTAATTTATTTGCCAAACGTTTTACCATAAAAAGTATGCAATTGGTTGGTGCAACTAATTGGTTTATTATAAAACCTTTTATCTATAAAAGTATATTAAATGGTTTTTTAGGCAGTATTATTGCAATTGTTTTATTAATTACATTGCTAAACAAAGCACCTGATTTTATTGGCGATATAAACTACTATTATGTTGTTGATGAATTTATAGGTTTGTTTGCCGGTTTGCTATTGGTTGGTTTAACTATAAGTATTTTAAGCAGTTGGTATTGTACATTAAAATATTTGAATACCCGAATTGAAGATTTGTATTAAAAATTTAGCATATTGCAGCAATTTATGAGTAATAAAAAAACATCTATTAAAACCGGAAAACAAACTCAAGAACAATCGAATTTTGAATTTGTATTTGGCAGGCAAAATTATTTGTTAATGCTTGTTGGAATTGCAGTTATTGTTTTGGGGTTTGCTTTAATGTATGGTAAAGAAGATATTTACGATTTTAGAAAAATAACACTTGCGCCAATTGTTGTGTTAATTGGTTTTGTTATTGAAGTTTTTGCCATTATGCACAAGCCCAACAAAGCTCAATAATTTATTATGAATTATTTTGAAGCCGTTGTATTAGCCATTGTTGAGGGTATAACGGAATATTTGCCCATAAGCAGCACCGGACACATGATTATTGCCAGCAGTATGATGGGCATACAATCAAATGATTTTGTAAAAATGTTTACAGTGGCAATTCAGTTCGGAGCTATTCTTTCGGTTATTGCCATTTATTGGAAACGTTTTTTGCAAACCTTGAATTTCTATTACAAACTTTTTGTTGCATTTGTTCCTGCAGCAATCATAGGTTTTCTGCTAAACGATTTTATTGATCAGCTATTAGAAAATGTAATTGTTGTTGCCATAAGCTTATTTTTGGGGGGAGTAGTTTTATTATTTGTTGATAAATGGTTTCATAAAAACGAACTTATAGAAGATTCGGAAATTACTTACCCCAAAGCATTTAAAATTGGCTTTTTTCAGGTAATTGCCATGATTCCGGGTATATCGCGAAGCGCAGCAACTATAATTGGCGGTTTAACCCAAAAGCTGAACCGAAAAACAGCGGCAGAATTTTCTTTTTTTCTTGCAGTACCAACCATGTTTGCCGCTACAGTTTATAAAATGTATAAATACCAAAATGATTTTGGATTTACTGCCGATGATTTGCCTGTTTTAGCAATAGGAAATATTGTAGCATTTATTGTAGCATGGCTTGCCATTAAAGGTTTTATAGCTTTTTTAACCAAAAATGGTTTTAAGGTTTTTGGGTGGTATCGCATTACTGTTGGTGCAATAATTTTAATGCTTCATTTTGCAGGTTTTAATTTAGAGATTTTGTAAAATGTTAATTCCTTTCAATTAAATTTTTATTAACCTTTGGTTATGTTAGATTTCAAAATGCAACTTTGCAATAATGAATAAATTCATCATATCGTTAGCAGTTTTATTTAATTCTATTGTTTTTATAAATTTAAATGCGCAACAAGCTGTTATAACCGCAGGTCCTATGCTTGGCTATACCGAACATCGCGAAGCATCGGTTTGGGTTCAAACACAATGTGCAAAAACTGTATCTTTAAGATATTGGCCGGTTGGTTCAAACGAAAAAAAATCGGCTCAAACCGTTGCCAAACAAACAGAAGGGTGCATAGCGACAAACTTAACTTTTGTGCTTCCAAACCTTAATATGGCAACCACTTACAACTACGAAATTGCGCTTGATGGAAAACCGGTTAAGTTTACGTACCCACTAACCTTTAAAACAAAAACTCTATGGGAATGGCGAACTGATCCCCCAGACTTTACTTTTATGATTGGCAGTTGTTTTTATGTAAACGATTCAGCATACGACAGACCTGGCAAACCTTTTGGACAAGGTACAGAAATTCTTAACAAAATGAATGAAAAACCAAGCGATTTTATGATTTGGTTAGGCGATAATACATATACACGTGAGGCAGACTACAGTAGTGTTAGCGGATTAAATTACCGTTATGCTCACACACGAAGCGATAAAAATTTACAAACATTTTTGGCAAGCCGCAATCATTATGCAATTTGGGATGACCATGACTATGGCCCAAATGATTCAGACAAATCTTATGGATTAAAAAAAGCTTCATTGCAAATTTTTAAAGATTATTGGCCAAATAAATTTTATGGCGATGGAATCGAAGGCATTTATTCTAATTTTTTGTATAGTGATGCTGAGTTTTTTTTACTTGATAACCGATATTTTAGAGATAATAACGAGATTAGCGAAAAATATAATCCCGGAAAAACTCAATTGGGTCAAAAGCAGTTAGATTGGTTGTTTAATGCGCTTTTGTTTAGTAAAGCTACATTTAAGTTTATTGTTGTGGGAGGCCAATTTTTAAACAAAAATACCGATAAAGAAAGTTTTGTGTATTTTAAAAACGAGCGTCAACGCATCATAAATTTTATTATTGAACACAAAATTTCGGGTGTTATTTTTTTAAGTGGAGACAGACATCATACCGAATTGATAAAAGATGTTTCTGTAAAGCAAAAACTGGGTTACGATTTAATGGAGCTAACATCGAGTCCAATTAGTGCCGGACCTGCAAATATTGCTCAATGGCCCGAATTTAATAACCCTATGCGCGTTCAAGGAACACTTGTTGCTGAAAATAATTTTTGCACAATTACAATAAGCGGTTCAAGAAAAAACAGAAATCTAACCATGCAATGCTATGATAAATATGGAGCCATGCGTTGGGAAAAAACTTTTAATGAAAACGATTTAAAGCCACCTGTAAAAGAATCTTCTTCTAAACAAAAACCCAAATAAAAAAACTATCAAAAAAGATTAAAACATTAACTAAGTCCTAAATTACATTGCCAAAATTTACTTTTCAATATCAAACACGTAAGTTTCTATTTCTGAATTGTGGAATAGTTTTTTTGTAAAAAATTAGCAATCAAACAATACTATCATTTAATTTGCAAAATATGATAAATATTACATTGCCTGACGGTTCCGTTCGTTCGTATGAACGGGGAATTACCGCTCTGGAAATTGCAAAATCAATAAGTGAAGGTTTAGCCCGAAATGTATTAGCTGCCAAAGTAAATAACATTGTTACTGATGCAACCTTGCCTATAAACCAAGATGCCTCATTACAACTTTTAACATGGAACGATAAAGAGGGGAAATCAACCATGTGGCACAGCAGCGCCCACCTTATGGCAGAAGCTCTAGAAGCTTTATATCCAGGCATAAAATTTGGTATTGGCCCACCAATTGAAAATGGCTTTTATTACGATGTAGATTTTAATGGAAAAGCTTTTTCAACCGATGATTTAAAAAAAGTGGAAGACAAAATGGTTGAATTGGCTAAACAAAATAATTCTTATAAAAGAACTGAAGTTAGCAAAGCCGATGCCATTGATTATTTTACACGAAAAGGTGATGAATACAAGCTTGAATTAATAGAAGGGCTTAATGATGGAGAAATTACATTTTATAAGCAGGGTAACTTTACCGATTTATGCCGTGGGCCACACATACCTCATACCGGTTTTATAAAAGCAATAAAACTCACATCGGTTGCCGGAGCCTACTGGCGTGGTGACGAAAAAAACAAACAATTAACCAGAATTTACGGAATTACATTTCCTAAAAAAGCTGAGATGGACGAATACCTTGCCATGTTGGAGGAAGCTAAAAAGCGCGACCACCGAAAACTAGGCAAAGAACTCGAAATTTTTACCTTTGATGATGATGTAGGGCCGGGCCTACCTCTTTGGTTGCCAAATGGTGCTGCAATTATCGAACAACTAGAAGCATTTGCAAAAAAAACCGAAGCCGAAGCAGGCTATGTTCGAGTAAAATCTCCGCATATTGCCAAAGAAAGTATGTACATTAAAAGCGGGCATCTTCCATACTACAAAGAAAGTATGTTTCCGGCCATGGAAATTGATGGAGACCGGTATTACCTTAAGGCCATGAATTGCCCGCACCACCATAAAATATTTGCAGCAACACCAAAAAGTTACCGCGATTTGCCTTTAAGATATGCAGAATATGGCACTTGCTACAGGTATGAGCAAAGTGGCGAATTATTCGGATTAATGCGAGTTCGGAGTTTGCAAATGAACGATGCACATATTTATTGTACCGAAGCGCAGTTTGAAGAAGAATTTAAAAAAGTAAACGACCTTTATCTTAAATATTTTGATGTGTTTGGAATTGACAAATATGTTATGCGCTTCAGCAAGCACGAGCCATCAAAATTGGGTCAGAAATATATAAACGCCCCCGAACTTTGGGAAAAAACCGAAAACATGGTACGCAAAGTTTTAGTTAATCTTGGAGTAAATTTTGTTGAGGTGGAAGACGAAGCTGCATTTTACGGGCCAAAAATTGATATACAAATTTACAGTGCTATTGGCAGGGAGTTTACTTTGGCTACTAATCAGGTTGATTTTGCCCAGGCCGAGCGATTTGATTTATATTTTACAAACGAAAAAAACGAGAAAGAAAGGCCAATTATTATTCATAGGGCTCCGCTTAGCACACACGAGCGTTTTATTGGCTTTTTGCTTGAACACTATGCCGGGAATTTACCAACATGGCTTGCTCCTAAACAAGTAGAGGTATTGCCAATTAGCGATAAATACACTCCTTATGCTCAAAAAGTTGCACAATTGCTACAAAAAGCAGATATTCGCGCCTCATTTGATGCAAGAAACGAAAAAATTGGAAAAAAAATTCGTGATGCAGAAATGAAAAAAATACCTGTAATGCTTATTGTTGGCGAGCAAGAAATGCAAAACGAAGAGGTTTCGGTTCGTTTTCATGGAGAAGGAGATAAAGGCAAAGAAAGCATTGGCGATTTTATAAAAAACTTTAAAAACCAACTAAAACTAAAACTAAATTAAAAAATATACTTGGCAGCACCCGAAAACCAAAAACTAACAAACCCGCAAACCAAACCGCCTTACCAAAAAAGAGGCAGAATAACTGAAGCTGAACACAAAATAAATGAATTAATTACAGCAAGTGAGGTTAGATTAGTAGGAGACAATATTGAACAAGGCGTTTATCCGATTGATAAAGCCTTACAAATTGCCGAAGAATTAGAACTTGATTTGGTTGAAATATCGCCCAATGCAAACCCACCGGTTTGTAAAGTTGTTGATTATAAAAAGTTTTTATACGAACAAAAAAAGAAAAAGAAAGAGCTAAAGGCCAATCAGGTAAAGCAAGATGTAAAAGAAATACGTTTTGGCCCTAATACCGATGAGCATGATTTTGAGTTTAAACTAAAACATGCCGAAAATTTTTTAAACGAAGGTCATAAAGTAAGGGCTTTTGTTTTTTTTAAAGGTCGCTCTATTGTTTATAAAGAAAGGGGAGAAGTACTGCTTTTGCAATTAGCCGACAGGCTAAAAGATATTGGAAAAGTAGAGCAACTGCCTAAGCTTGAGGGTAAAAAAATGTTTTTATTAATGAACCCAAAGCCCAAAAAATAAAAAACCGTAAAACAACAAATAATAAAGGAGAATTTAGGAACATGCCTAAAATGAAAACAAACAGTGCCGCCAAAAAACGTTTTAAAGTAACCCCTAGTGGTAAAATAAAACGCGCGCAGGCATTTAAAAACCACATTTTAACCAAAAAAACAACCAAACAAAAACGCGCTTTAACCAAAATGGTAGTAGTTAGCGATGCTGATATGGGATTGGTTAAAAACCTGTTGGCCATAGGTAAATAAAAAGGCTCGGCTTTTTGCAACTGCCGTAAAGTTGCGGTTTTAAATTAACCCGAACCATAGCTCAAAAAGTTCCCATAATTGGGGCGCTTAGGTTCAAAAAAACAAGAAAGGAAAAAAATATGCCACGTTCAGTCAATTCTGTAGCCAGCCGTGCCCGCAGAAAAAAACTCTTAAAATTAGCCAAAGGCTATTGGGGTAAACGCAAAAATGTACTAACGGTAGCCAAGCATACCATTGATAAAGGCTTGCAATATGCTTACCGCGACAGAAAAACCAAAAAACGCAATTTTCGCTCACTTTGGATTTTGCGTATCAATGCAGGCGCACGTCAGCATGGTTTAAGTTATAGTGCTTTTATGGGTTTGGTTCATAAAAAAGGCTTAGGTTTAAACCGTAAGGTTTTAGCCGATATGGCCATGAATCACCCTGAGACATTTAAAGCAATTGTAGATTTGGTAAAATAAATGTTTAACCCTGTTTTACGGTTTTATAAAAGGTCGGCAAAAGCCGGCCTTTTTATTTTTGTATTTTTCGCCATTTAAATAATATTTATTTGCAAAAGTGTTCACCATTTTAGAGCAGCCTTTTTTCCTGTCAATTCGCAATTTGGTTCAAAAAACAAATACGCCTGCATATTTGGTGGGTGGTTTTGTGCGAGATTTGCTGCTGGGCCGCCAAGTAAAAGATATAGATATTGTAGTAGCCGGAAGTGGAATTGAATTTGCTAAAGCTTACGCTCAAACTGTGAAAGGCAGCAAAATATCAGTATTTAAAACATTTGGTACCGCAATGGTAAAAACACCTGAACTTGAAGTTGAGTTTGTAGGGGCCAGAAAAGAGAGTTATAGCGAAAACAGCCGAAAACCGGCAGTTGAAACAGGCAGCATTACCGATGATCAGTTGAGAAGAGATTTTACTATAAATGCCCTTGCTATTAGCCTTAATCCTGAGAATTTTGGAGAATTAATTGACCCTTTTGATGGACAAAAGCATTTGAAAGATAAAATTATAAAAACACCTTTAAACCCCGAAAAAACATTTAGTGACGACCCTTTGCGCATGATGCGTGCCATTCGTTTCGCTGCACAACTTGGATTTACAATTGAACCCGAAACATATACCGGAATAGTAAATACTAAAGAGCGAATTAAAATAATAAGCAAAGAGCGAATTGCTGATGAATTGAATAAAATTATACTTTCCCCAAAGCCTTCAATTGGTTTTAAATTGTTGTTTAATAGCGGATTGCTTAAATTAATTTTTCCCGAATTATATGCCCTGCATGGTGTAGAGGTAAAGGAAGGCAAGGCACATAAAGATAATTTTTATCATACTTTATTGGTTGTAGATAATATTAGCCTTGAAACCAATAACCTTTGGCTAAGGTGGTCAGCCTTGCTACATGATATTGGTAAACCCAAAACCAAGCGTTTTATAGCATCAGAAGGGGGGTGGACCTTTCATGGCCATGAAGACCGGGGTTGTAAAATGATTCCCGCCATTTTCAGAAATTTAAAACTCCCATTAAACGAAAAAATGACTTATGTGCAAAAGTTGGTTGCTTTACACCACAGGCCAAAAGCCCTTGCAAGCGAAGGTATAACCGATAGTGCCATAAGGAGATTGGTAGTAGATGCAGGTGAAGATTTAGCCGATTTGTTTACGCTTTGCCGAGCAGACATGACCAGTAGCAAGCCCGAAAAAATTGCTCAATACAGAGAAAACTTAAAAAAAGTTGAATCACTTGTTGATGAAGTTGCAGAAAGAGATGCTTTGCGAAACTGGCAACCACCCATTACCGGAGAAATTATTATGCAAACTTTTAATATTGGCCCCGGCAAAGAGGTTGGGTTGATAAAAAATGCCGTGAGAGAAGCTATTTTAGATGGAATTATTGGCAATAATTTCAATGAAGCTTACGAGTATATGCTTAAAAAAGGTCTTGAACACAATTTAAACCCAAATTAATTTTTATACAAATGTTCATCATATATAATTTAAACCTTCATCATTAAATTTATTATTCATCGTTAAAATTTATTTTTAAAAACAACCTATTTGTAGAAATTCGCACACATATAAATTAAAAATGGCAGCAGTTTACAGATTTAAAGTAACTTTTGAAGAATACGAGGATGTAGTAAGGGTTATTGATATTAAATCAACCCAAACATTCCTTGATTTTCACCATGCAATTCTATCGGCAATTGGTTTTGATAGTAAGCAGTTGGCCTCATTTTATATGAGCAACGATACTTGGAAAAAAGGAGAGGAAATAACCCTCGAGGACATGACCGAAGACCCTGAAAATCCAATAAAAACAATGGCTAATTGTAAGCTTAGCCAGTTTGTTGATGATCCCCATCAGAAAATACTTTACGTTTACGATTTTATAGAATGTTGGACTTTTTATATAGAACTAACAGGTATTGTAAAAGAAGAAAAAGATAAAAAATATCCTTTTTTAAGCAAATCAATTGGTTTGGCCCCAAAACAATACGATAAGGTTCAAAAATTTGGTATGATAGAAGATGACGAGTTTGAAGAAATTGCAAAAAAATACCTTAATGTAAGCGATGAAGAAGGTGGTGAAATAAGCGATGAAGAAGCTGATGAATTTGGATTATTTGATAATGGAGAAGGTGGAGAGGATGGGGTTGATGATGATAGATTTTAATTTATTTTGGCTTTGATACAACTACAGCTAAAAAGACCGCTTGTGGTTTTTGATATTGAAACCACCGGAACAAGTATAACCATAGACAGAATTATTGAATTAGCCGTAATTAAAATACATACCAACAATTCTACTGAAGAGAGGCATTTTGTTTTTAACCCTGAAATTCCGATACCTGCCGAAGCTACAGCCATACATGGTATTTCCGATGAAGATGTAAAAGATAAACCTACCTTTAAGTCTAAGGCAGCCGAAATTGCAAAATTTTTTACAGGTTGTGATATTGCAGGCTTTAACTCCAATAAATTCGATTTTCCGCTTTTGGTTGAAGAGTTTTTAAGAGCCGGAGTTGATTTTGAAACAGACGGAAAACGCTTTATTGACGCACAACGAATTTTTCATATGTTTGAACCCAGAACACTATCGGCAGCTTATAAATTTTATTGCAACAAAACCCTGGAAAATGCCCATAGCGCCATGGCCGATACACGTGCTACACTAGAAGTGTTGTTGGCTCAAATGCACAAATACCCCCAATTAAATAACAACCTTGATGAAGTTCACAAACTAAGCGGTCAGGATAAGTTGGTTGATTTGGCCGGTAGAATGGTATTAAATGAAAGGGGGGAGCCTGTTTTTAATTTTGGCAAACATAGAGGTAAGCTTGTAAAAACAGTTTTAAAAGAAGAACCCGCTTATTACGACTGGATTTTACAAAGCGATTTTTCGGAAGATACTAAGCGAAAGCTTACCCGTATAAAACTATCCATGTCAAACACAGGTAAAAACAACACATAAACATAAACTAAACTAAATTGGCATAAAATTTAATATATATTAATATAAACCCATTGTTATTTTTGCTTAATTTAATTTCAAACTTAAAAAATATATGAAAAAAACACTTTTAATTATTGCAGGATTTATCTCACTATCTGTTTCTGCGCAAAAAAGTAAAGTAGAAAGCGCAGCCATTTACCTGCGAAACAACGAAATAGAGGAAGCCCGAACAGCTATTGAGCAAGCCGTGCAACACCCTGATACCAAAAATGATGCAAAAGCCTGGTTTTATTATGTAAGTGTTTACGATTCTATTGGAAGAAATAAAAAATTCAACCAAATTGTTAATGAACCAAACTTGGTAGAAAAGTTTCACGAAGGATGTAAAAAATGTATTGAGTTTGATGTAAAAAACAGATATTCTTATTACTGTAAAGAACAGGCCATCATAAACAGCGCCTTTATGGCATTTAACAAAGGCATAGAAAGTTATGAAGCTAAAGATTACGATGGAGCCTTAAAATACTACCAAATGGTAATTGATGTTTTGCCTTATGATAAAAATGGCGACTTAAGAAAAAACAATCTTGCCGAAAGCAATGTGGTATTGTACATGGCTTATGCTGCTATACAAGGAGATAAAAGAACTAAAGCCAAAGAATTGATAAATAAATTGATGAATTTAAATTACGATGATCCAGTAATTTATATTCAAATGATAGTAATGAACCTTGAAGATGGCGATACTACAGCTGCACTAAGCTATATTGACAAAGCCAAAGTAAAATTTCCAACCAATAAAGACATTATCAATACCGAGTTAAACATTTATTTGTCTCAAGGCAAACAAGATATATTGCTTGAAAAACTAAATGCTGCCATAGAAAGCGACCCATACACGGCAACTCTTTATTTTGTTAGAGGAAACGTTTATGATAATTATGCAGCAAGCGAATACAAAAAAGCAAAAACGATTCGAGATGCCGTAACCGGATTGCGCAAAAAAGCATTAACCGAAAAAGACCCTGCCAAAAAACAAATGCTGAATAAACAAGCTAATGATAAGCAAAACGAAGAGAATCAATTAAATAAACGCGGAATGGAATTTACCAAAAAAGCAGAAGCAGATTATGCTAAAGTGATTGAGCTTGAACCATCCAATATTGATGCTTATTTTAATCTTGGTGCAATTACCAACAACAAAACAACAGATATTGCTGAAAGAATAAATAATATTACCGCAGCAACTCAGGCAGAATACGACAAAAAATATAAACCATTAAAAACCCAACTTGATAGCATTTTAAATATTGCCTTAGGGTATTTTAATGAAGCATTAGCGTTAGCCGAGCAAAAACCTGAGGATAATGATGAAAATAAAAAAATTAAAAAAGCTTACCTAAATGATATTCTTTTCAGTTTACAACAAGTTTATGCCAATCTTGGCGATGAAAAGAAAACCATAGAAGTAAAAAAAAGGAGAGAGTCTTTATAAATTATAAAATTATATAAGGAGTTTTCATTAACTCCTTATTATTTCTTATCTTTATTTAACATAATATTAATTATAAGATATTGTAAATGTATCTAAAATTTATATTTGCTGTTAGATTTATGAAAAGAATTTTAACATTAATTGCATTGGTATTATTAATTTCATGTGATAATAAAAACGCTACTATTCAATTAGAGAAAAACAAAGTATTGAGCATGCAAATTATGCAAACGCACGATGATGCCATGAAATTTAACGCTTACATTTTAAAGTTAAAACGCATGGTAAACAACCAACTTGATTCGATTGGGCAAAATTCTAATACAGATAGTTTAAAAATGGTTTCTGCACTTTTATATAAAGCTGACCGTAAAATGCTTGACTGGATGCATCATTACCGAGAACCAAATTTACAACATGACTCTGCTATAAATTATTTAAACAATCAAAAATTATTGATTGACGAGGTTCATAACATTACTTTTGAAGCAATAAAAAAAGCTGAAAAAGCTTTAAACCTAAAATAAAAAAATGCCCAAATATTTAATTTTTACAATCCTCTTTTTACTTGCCTTTGCTTCATGCTCCGATGATAAATTGCCAATTTTAGGTAATACAGCTACCGAAAAAAAGATTGAAAACGGAAAAGAAATTGAAGAAACTATTTACCAAACAATCCCCGACTTTGAATTTTTAAATCAAGATAGTATTCCGGTTAACAAAAAATCGGTTCAAGGCAAAGTGTATGTAGCTGATTTCTTTTTTATTACATGTCCTACCATTTGCCCCATCATGAAGAAAAACCTGATAAAGGTTTATGAAAAATTTGGCAACAACAGCAACTTTACAATCCTGTCTCATACAATTGACCCTGAGCACGATACAATTGCATTGCTGAAAGATTATTCAGAAAGAATTGGTTCAAACGGTAAAAACTGGCAGTTTTTATGGGGCAACCGAGAAGACATATATAAAATTGCCGAAGAAGGCTATTTTGTTAGCGCCATGGCTGATAGCACCGCTCCGGGCGGGTTTGTGCATAGTGGCGGTCTAATTTTGGTTGACCCAATGTTTAGGGTTAGAGGCATTTACGATGGCACAAATGATAAAGAGGTTGAAAAACTAATAAAAGATATACCTAAATTACTACGTGAATTTAAGTTATAAAATATTTTTGAGTTTATTGTTGGCATTGCTTGGTTACACAAGTTGTAATTTTAACGAGGCCCAGAAACGAGCTCAGCTAAACCTGCAATTGGGGTTTGAATTGTATATGCGCGATTGTGCCAATTGCCATCAGCCTGATGGTACCGGATTGGCTAAAGTAATTCCGCCATTAAAAAACAGCGACTGGCTTGTGCAAAACAAAAACCGTTTACCTGAAGTTATCAAATACGGTATAAAAGAAAACGTAAATGTAAACGGAACATCCTATTCATTGCCCATGCCCGCAGATTCTACCTTATCATTAAAAGAAATAACTGCGTTAAGCAATTTTGTATTGCTTAAGTATGCCAATGCATCGGAGTTTTTTACCGAAGACGAAGTGGCCAAATTGCTGTATGCGAGATAATTTTGAAAACAATACGTATTTGATAAACAGGCTTACTGCATTATGGGCATTTAGCGAATGCGGGCTTGGTAGTTTAATACATGCTTTTAAAATTCCATTCTCAGGATTTTTTTTGGGCGGTTTTGCTATAATAGTTGTCAATTTGCTTGCTCAACATACCCATTCACCTTTTAAAACCATAGCACAAAGTACCATACAGGTTTTATTGGTAAAAGCAGCAGTAAGCCCGCATACACCATGGCCTGCTTATGTTGCAGTTAGTTTTCAGGGTTTTTTGGGTGCAACGGTTTACCAATTTTTTAGATCAAATTTAATTACAAACGCGTTTTATGCTGTTGTTGCTTTGGTTGAGTCGGCAATGCAAAAAATAATTATAACCACACTAATTTTTGGCAAATCTATTTGGCAGGCTCTCGATGTATTTTTTACAGGAATTTTAAAAGATTTTGGCATTAAAAGCCAAGTTTCATTCAGTTATTGGATAATTGGCTTTTACGTTGGTATATATGTTGTATGGGGTTTTATTTTGGCTGTTTTAATGCTTAAAATACCGCAAAAAATAAAAACCAATAAAGAAAAAGTACTTACCGAATTTTTAAAAATTAAGCCGGTTTCGGTTCAAGACGGAAAAAACAAAAATATTTTACTGCTTAGGGTTATTGGGTTTATGTTTTTATTGATTTTTGTAATGGGTATGTTGGTAATATATAAAAACGCGAATCCATGGTATGTTTTAACAAGAACGATTGTTGCAATTTTGATACTTTACGGAATTGTATCACCATTTTTTAAGTGGCTAATAAAACGCCTCAACCGAAAAAATAAAAATAATACAAAACTTACACAAATTATATTACAAATTCCTGAATTTAAAAGCTTTGCAACGATTGCATTGCAACTTAGTTTTGCAAAAGAACGTAGTCTAAGGGCTTCGGCAAATTTTATTTTATACATGATTATTTTAAGCCTTTACGCTGGAAAAACGGCTGATGAAGAATAAAATTTACATTGTTTCTGAACCTATACAATCCGGCAAAACCACCATGATTTGGCAGTGGATTAATAATTTTACAGAAAAATCGGTTGGAGGTATTTTAACTCCTGATATTGATGGATTTAGAAAACTATTGGACTTAGAAACCGGAAAAGTGTACAATTTGCAACTCCCCTCCTACCAAAATGGCTTAGCGATAGGAAGATTTGTTTTTGATAATGTGGTTTTTAAAACAGCAAGACAAATTATATTAACTGCAAAATCGGGTAAGTTTAAATGGTTTGTGATTGATGAAATAGGCAGACTTGAAATTGACCAAAAAAATGGTCTTGAACCTGCAATAAGTGAAGTAATAAAATACTTTAAAGAAACGCCAAGCCCAACCAGACTTATTCTGGTTATTAGAGATTATTTGCTTAACGATGCATTAAAACACTATGGCATTACTCACTTTGATATATTGGATAAGGCTTTTTTTAAAAATACAATAAAATGCTGATTGGTGTTGTTTTGTGTGGTGGCCAAAGTACCCGTATGGGAACCGATAAGGCTTTATTAGTTTATCATCAACAGCCTCAATATTTGCATGTTGCAGAATTGTTGAACCAACTTTGCGATAAAGTGGTAATTTCCTGCAATACCATTCAACTTGAATATTTTGAAAAAAAATACGAATTGATTTGCGATAATATTTTGTATCAAAATGCCGGGCCTATGACAGGTGTTTTATCTGTTTTTGAAAAATACCCAAATGCAAATCTTTTTGTGGTTGGTTGCGATTACCCCTATTTGCAATTGAATGATTTACATATAATTAAGAACAATATTGATTGTCAACAAAAAGCCATTTGTTATATTAATAAACAAAGCGGTTTTTTAGAGCCATTATTGGCTATTTACAAATCAGCCTGTTTTAAATTGTTAAATATTAATTACCTGAATGGTCAAAACTCCCTTAAATTATTCTTAAAATCTGTTGATTTAAAAACAATAGAGCCTAATTCTGTTTTAGTGCTTAAAAGTGTTGATTACCCAAATTAATTAACCCAATCTTTCCAACTCATCATGAATGGATTTTTCAATACGTTGCATGGCATTATTGTAATCTTGTTTTATAAATTCTTCTCCGGTAATTTGTTCAAAAAGTTCAATATATCTATCCGTAACAGATTGTATGTATTCAGTTGTCATTTCAGGTATCAGTTCTCCTTCCCTTCCCTGAAAACCATTTTGTATAAGCCATTGGCGAACAAATTCTTTACTCAGTTGGCGTTGTTGCTGGTCTTTTTGCTGAATTTCATCGTAAGTATCTGCATAAAAATACCTCGAAGAATCAGGAGTATGTACCTCATCAATCAACAATATTTCATTGTTTTTATTTAACCCGAATTCGTATTTGGTATCAACCAGCAATAGGCCTCGTTTTTGGGCAAAATCTGAACCAAAAGCAAAAAGTTTTTGGGTATAATTTTCAAGAATGGCATATTGTTCGGCAGTTGCAAAGCCTCTTTCAAGTATTTCAGCTTTTGTTATATCTTCATCGTGACCGGTGTGTGCTTTAATGGTTGGTGTTATAATAGGCTCAGGGAATTTATCATTTTCTTTCATGCCTTCAGGCATTGGTTCACCACAAATGGTTCTCTTGCCGGCTTTGTATTCTCTCCAGGCATGACCTGATAAATAACCACGAATAACCATCTCAATTTTAAAAGGTTTGCAATAATGACCAATGGTTACATTAGGGTCGGGGCTGCTTATACGCCAGTTTGGAACAAGTAATGCTGTTTTTTGTAAAAATGTATCGGCTATTTGATTTAATACCTGGCCTTTGTAAGGTATGGGTTTTGGTAAAACAACATCAAACGCAGAAATTCTATCGCAAGCAACCATTGCAAGGTATTGGTTATTAATGTTATAAACATCTCTTACCTTGCCTCTGTAAAAGTTTTTTTGTCCCTTAAAGTAAAAGTTTGTAGAAATGAGTGAATCCATTTTAATGATGCAAGATACAAATGTTTGCAAAAAATGTTAACTAAACATAAAGATACAGCAACTTTTTGGTTTCAAAATACTCTTCATCGAAATATTTTGTTAAAGAAATTTCCTGCACATGCCATTTTTTGTGCAATGATTTAAATTCCTTAATTTCATTGGTTAAATCTCCGCCTTTAAGCAATAAAAAACCATTTATTTTGCTGTTAAACTGCTTGTTGAGTTCAAGACAACCGGCACTCCATTTAAATAACTCATTTATGGGTGCAACAGCACGGGCAGTAATAAAATCAAATTTTTCCTTAAGGTTTTCTGCTCTTCCAATAGCAAAGTCAATATTTTTTATTTGAGCAGCTTGGGCAATACTTTCGGCAACTTTAATTTTTTTAGCAATGCTGTCAATTAAAGTAAATTTACATTGAGGAAACATAATTGCAAGTGGAATTCCCGGGAAACCACCACCTGTTCCTAAATCAAGAATTTTAGTATTTGGTTCAAAAATAGTAAAACGGGCTATTGCCAAACTATGCAAAACATGTTTTAAATATAGTGATTCGATGTCTTTTCTGGAAACAACATTAATTTTGGTATTCCAATCAGCATATAAATCAAAAAGCATTTCGTACTGCTTTTTTTGAACCGAACTTAGGTTTGGAAAGTATTTGTATATTACCTCTACCATTTTCGGGCGTTACGGGTTAATAAACCTTTGGTTCCAAAATAACTTATATATAATACATATAAAACATCCAAAAACAATAAAAACCATGCTAAATTTTTGTAACCGAGCTTTTTAAGTGACGGTGTAAAAATTATGGTTTGCAAAAGTAATTTTAATGCAATGGCTATTACAGGCCATTGCCAGGGTAAATAAATAAAACCAATTATAACATAAAAGTGAAACAGAATAAGCGAAGCAAAATATCCGCCAAGTAGCGCTTTATGCTTGTTTTTATAAAATTTGCCTGTTGTAATATGCCTGCTTTTTTGCCTAAAATAAGCATCAATTGTTTTTTTAGCCGGTGTTAACATAAAACTTTCAGGATGAATGGTATAAGTTGTGTTGCCAGCAGTGGCAACTTCGTTTATAAACAAATCATCATCGCCACTTAAAATATGGCTATGGCTTGCAAAACCTTTGTTGTTAAAAAATAATTGTTTGGTATAAGCTAAATTCCTGCCAACTCCCATAAATGGAATTCGATTCATGGCAGCATTTAAATATAGCATGGCAGTTATGGCATTTTCAAATCGGGCAAAAGCATTAAGCAAGCCTTTTGTTTTAAGGTAAGGCGAATGTGCTAAAACAATTTGTTTGTTCTCTTTAAATTGAGCAGCTATATGTTTTAGCCAATTTTTTGATGCAGGTGAGCAATCTGCATCGGTAAATACCAAATGTTCGTAAGTTGCAGCTTTAACACCTATGGTTAGAGCAAACTTTTTGCCTGTTGGGTATTTTTCCTGCTCTACTATTTTGCAAATCTTTAAATGCGGGTATTTTTCCTGATAATATTCAAGAAGTTTTTGGCTTTCATCCCAACTGCAATCATTTACCACAATTACTTCAAATTCAGGGTAATCTTGTTCTAAAATGGCAGTTAAGTAATTTTGCAAATTTTCATATTCGTTGCGGGCGGCAATTATTACACTTACGGGTTTTAAATTGCTAAAATCCGGAGATGTTATTTTACAAAGAGCAAGTTTCGAAAAGAAAAATACATAATAAACAATCAACCCCAATAACGAAACTACTATGCCCGATAAAATAATTACTAAAGTATTACTAACTTCCGAAATATGCATTTTAAACTACGAAGGTACGGCCATTTTGTACCTTAAAAAGTTTGTATTATTAACAAATTGTGAATTGCTTGAATCATTATTTTTGATGATAATAAAGATTTCAAAAAAAGCTAGTATTTACCTATATACTTATTTTCAATAATATTTACATGGTGTATTTCGTGACCACACAAAATATAAGGAATGGCGCCAACACTAATTTGTTTACCGTCTGCTGATCCGGTTTCATTAAGCATTTCTTTATCAAAACTATTAAAAAGTTCTATGGTGCTTGAACGCAAAACCGAAAATTCTTTTACTACATCTAATATTTTACGTTTGTTTGCTCTGCTGTTTTTCACGAATAAATCTTGGTCGAAACCGGGTAAATCTGATTTATCTTTTCTTGCAATTCGTAAAGCACGATAACAAAAAATTCTTTCGGTATCCATTAAATGAACCAAAATTTCCATAATACTCCATTTTCCTTCATCATACGGAGTATAAAGCGTTTCGTCATCTAAGCTTGTAACTAAATCAATGGTATCCATGTGTTGGGTAAGCAGTTGCTGTATAATATCTTCTGAGTTTTGGGCATGTTTTGTATAAACTTCGTAATATTTATCAAATGTAAACTGTTGTAATTTCATGCCTGCAAATAACCACAAATGCAAGCTCTTTCCCTATTTATTTGCCAAATTGACTTTAAGAAATTATAAATTATGCAATTGTGTCGTAATTCCAAAATTTATAAGTGATTTGATTTATTTATATGACTAAAATCATTAAGAATGAATGATTGTAATATGAAAATATGTTTATATTTGCAATTAGATTAATGATTGATAAAGAAAAATTAGAGCATGGGGCATATGTTTTAAAGAGCATAGCCCACCCTACTCGATTGGCTGTTATTATGCTTTTGCAACAAAACGAACAACTAACCGTAAACGAAATGGTGGCATTAACCGGATGTGAACAAAGTTTGCTTAGCCATCATTTAAGCAATATGCGCATAAAAGGCATTTTGGCTCAAAAAAGAGTGGGTACCAATATTTATTATAGCCTTAAAGCTAAGCAATTATTTAATGTATTAGAATGTATTGAAAACTGCAAAATTAACATGTAATAAATTTTGGCATAATATATGAAAATATGTTCATTAATTAATTAAATATGATTGAAAAAATTAAAAAGCAAAAATACCTGTTAATTGGTGTTGCTTTGGGCGCAGTTGCCGGATATGCTTATTATTATTTTATAGGTTGTACTAATGGTACATGTGCCATTACATCAAACCCTTTAAACAGCACATTGTATGGTATTTTTATGGGCGGATTGCTTGGCAGTTCTTTAAACGATGCTGTATTAAAAAAGAATCAAACTAAACAATAAAAATAATAAAATATGAATACATTTCAGGAATTAATTAATTCATCTACACCAACTTTGGTAGATTTTAGTGCAGAATGGTGCGGGCCTTGTAAAATGATGGCACCTATTTTAAAAGAAGTTGCGAGTGTAATTGGCGAAAAAGCAAAAATTATAAAAGTTGATGTGGACCGTAACCCACAGGCAGCAGCAAGTTACCAAATACAAGGTGTGCCTACATTAATTTTATTTAAAAATGGTCAGATATTATGGCGCCAATCAGGTGTAATGCAAGCTGTTCAACTAGTTAATATTATCAATTCATTTACAAACAATTAATCATGATAAATTTCATCAAAAATCTTTTAGGCGGTAAATCAAACAACGATTTGGTTCAAGCAATACAAAATGGTGCAATCATTATTGATGTGCGCAGCGAAGGCGAATTTGCCGGAGGACATGTAAAAGGTTCAAAAAACATACCTCTGCCAAAAGTTTCTTCGCAAGTATCTAAAATAAAGGCGTTTAAGAAACCGGTAGTATTATGTTGCGCAAGCGGCATGAGAAGCAGTCAGGCAACATCGTATTTAAAGAAACAAGGTGTTGAGGCTTATAATGGTGGCCCATGGTTTAAGGTTAATAATTTGATAAATAATTAATTATATGAGTACAACACATCAAATTAAAGTAGCACAGCAACAAGGCGAACATTTTAAAGCTTTTGTAAACGATTATGAGTTTAGCATAAGCGGTGATGCCAATATTGCCGGAGCAAGACCAAAACCTTTGCTGCTTGCCTCTTTGGCAGGTTGTACTGGTATTGACGTAGTTAGCCTTCTTGCTAAAATGAGGGTGCAATACAGCGATTTTAGCCTTGATGTTTCTGCTGATTTAACCGAAGAACATCCCAAAGTTTATAGCGTTATATATCTTACATATAATATTAAAGTGAACGATTCGGATAAAGATAAGGTAGAAAAAGCTGTTAAGTTATCAGAAGAAAAATATTGTGGTGTAAGTGCCATGCTTATTAAAAACTGCCCCATACATGTTAAAATAAATTACTTGTAGGCTTTTAAGTATAAAGTTATAAATAGCATAAATTTTAAAATTATTTATTTATAAATCAATTGTTTGTAATTAATGGCTTAAAGTTATACTTTAGAAATTAGTTTTTCTATTACCTGTTCCATTTTTGTAACAAGCGCATTTCCTTTTTGTTGTTGATTAATTACAAGTTCTGTAAGTTGATTTAAATATTGTATCTCATTGATAAATATTTTATTATACTTAACTACTTCATTTAATTGATAAACAATAAGCTTTATTTCTTCGGCTTGTTGTTTTAACAATTCAATTTCGCCTGCAATTTCAATTTTTTTTGTTGGCTGAACCAGCATTTCACCATCGCCAAACAATAACCAATTTATATTTATTTGTTTATAAACCTGTAATATACGGATTATAATATCAAGGCTTGGCTTATTTCTGCCCGATGAAATATGAGTTAAAACAGGCAATGAAATGTCAATTTTTGTAGCGAATTCAGATTTACTTAAACCTGAAAAATCAATTATTTTCATTACACGTTTGTTAAGTTCATCCATTTTGTTGATTTACAAATATTAAAACATTTGTTAATTCGCAAATTTAACAATTGTTTAATGGTTTAACATTTGTTAAATTAGTTGTCATTGCTTTGTATAAACAAATGCTTTAGATAAACTGTATTAAATAATTGGTAAATAGGATACTATGTTTTATAATTATTTAAACATTTACAAAAGTAAAATGGTGATAAAATTTTATATTTTGGGTAAGCTGACAAAAAACAACTTAAAAAACAATTGTTTAATACACTTGTATATTTAAACATGAAACCAAAATTGCTTGAAACTAAAACTGAAATCAATAAGCCATTAAAAGAAGTTTTTGAATTTTTTAGTAAAGCTGAAAATTTAAATGAAATAACTCCTCCTGAACTAAATTTTAAAATACTCACTCCTACTCCTATAAATATGGAAAAAGGAGTATTAATTAAATATAGAATAAAACTTTTTGGGGTTCCTTTTTTTTGGAAAACACTCATAAGCGAATGGAATCCGCCATATAAATTTGTTGATGAGCAAATTGGCGGACCTTATACACTTTGGCATCATCAACATATTTTTGAAAAGATTAATGGCAAAACCATTATGACAGATATTGTAACCTATAAAAGCAAAGGCTGGTTTTTAGCACCTTTTTTGCATTGGTTATTTGTTGACAAAAGAGTTAAAGCCATTTTTAAATACAGAGAAGATAAACTGAAACAAATATTTGGCTAATTTTAAAATCTATAATTACAAATACTTTTTAATTTAATAAACGGTCAACTAAAATTCCTGCAGCAACGGCTGCATTTAGGCTTTCGGCCTTTCCAATTTTTGGTATGTTAATTTTTTTCGAAATAAAGGCAATCAAGTCCTCACTAATTCCTTTGCCTTCACTTCCAATTATTAAAGCTGTAGGAAATATTACTTTTACACTGTAAACACTTTCTCCTTTTAAATCGGCAGCAAATACAGGGTTTTTATAATTTTTAAAAAAACTTTTTAAATCAACATACTCAACATTAACTCTGGCTATTGATGCCATACTTGCCTGAACTGTTTTTGCATTAAAGCAATCAACTGTTTGCAAATTGCAATATATTTTTTTTAGCCCATACCAATCTGCAATGCGAATTATTGTGCCAAGGTTTCCCGGATCTTGTATGTTATCTAATATTAAATCTATTTTATTTTGTATATTAACATTGTGTTCAGGCATATAAAAAATACCCAATACCTGTCTTGTGCTTTTTAGAGAGCTAATCCTTCTTAAATCTTTTTCTGCAACAATTTCGATTTTATTTAAATCAATTTTTTTTTCAAATACATTTTGACTTGTTGAATATAGTTTATATAGCTTGCAATTTGACAAAAGCAATTCATTAACTATTTTGGCACCTTCGGCAACAAATAATTTGTGGCTGTATCGCACCTTTTTATCTTGCAACGATTTTATAAAGTTGATATCGTTTTTAGTTAACATACGGTTTGTTTTAGCAGCAGGAATCTTGCTTGCAATATTTCAAAGTTGCAATGTATCAAAACAAATAAACAAAGACAGAATGTTGTTAAAAAATAACAACATAAGCATTGCAGAAAGAAACCAAAGCCGTTTTTACAAAAGCAATTTAAACGATTTAATAAAGCAAAAACCTAATAAAAAAACATTTGGAATTGCAAAGCTGCAATTAGGTTTTTTCTATCTTGGTTCAGGCAGAAATGATAATTATATAAAACAATTTTTTAGATATAAATTAGGAGAACCTCCGGTAATCTTAGACAGTTTTTTAATTGAAAGATCAATAACATCCATGCGAAATTACCTTGGCACACAAGGTTTTTATTATCCTGAAATAAATTTTGATGTAAAAACAAATAGAAAAGGCAATAAAGCCAAAGTAAATTACAGGGTAAAATTAAATAATGCTTATCACTTATACCGAATTGAATTACATACTGCAGATTATATAATAGACTCTATTTTAAATGCAAATAAAAGCGAATCGTTTTTAAGATATGGTGATAAAATGAAACTTGAAAATTTATACAACGAGCAAAATCGCATAACGAATGTGCTTAGAAATAATGGATATTTTAGTTTTAGAAAAGAAGAAATAAATTTTGATATTGATACCACTGAGGGAAACTTTAAAGTTGCTGTTGCTCCGAACATAAATAACCCGGTAGGTTTTGGACGATACAAAGTTTATAAAATTAAAAACATAAATATTGAAATTAATCCTACTGCAGATACAGTTGTAAATTACCTTGACCTTAAAAAATTTAATTATAAATCAAATAACTATCTTTTAAACCCCAAGGTTATAGAAAATGCTTTGTTAATAGAAAATAATTTAATTTTTAATCAGCAAAAAGTTACCAGAAGTATTAACAGAATAAACGATTTGCAATTGTTTAGGAATGTAAATTTTTCGGCAATTGTTGATCCAAATGCCGACACTCCGGAAATAACTTACAACATTAAACTTCAAAGCAATAAAAAATACGATTTATCTATTGAACCACAAGCTATTACAACCGACCAAGCAAATATTATTAGCGGTGCAACATTTAGAAATTATGGATTTGCAACCGTATTTCAACTAATGCAACCAAATGTTTTTAATGGTGGCGAATTATTACAGTGGCGTTTCCGCACTTCGTTTGAGGCCCAAAGAGGGCCAAATATTCCTAACAGGCCATTTATAAACAGTTTCGAAAATGCGCTAACGGCAAATATTATTTTGCCTAAATTTTTATTTTTCGAGAAATACGACAAGCAGATAAAATCCATTACAAACCGTACAGTTTTTTCTGCATCGGCAATAATGGAGCAAAATGTTGACTGGAAAAGATATTTACTAACAACATCGCTAAATTATCAAATTACCAAACTACTTATAAACTTTAATATTACACCGGTTGCTATTAGTTTTGTAAAAACAGATTTTGCAAACAAAAACTTAGAGCAGTTAAGTAAAAACGACCCATTTTTACAAAGCATTTTTACCAATAACCTTATTTTCGATTCGAGGTTTGGTTTTACATACACCAATCAACCTATTAAAAAAAACAAAAACAGCATTTTTATTCGATGGGATGCTATTGAAATTGCAGGCAATACTATCAATGCACTTCATACGCTATTTGCAACTAAAAATCCAAATCAAGATTTTAATACCATATTCGGTGTTCCAATATTTCAATATGTAAAAACATGGGCCGATTTTAGATTTAATAATTTCTTAGATGTTAATAATAAATTGGTTTACAGATTGGCAGCCGGTTTTGCTTTACCTTATGGAAATACCCCCGATTATGTTCCATTTGACAGGAGATTTTTTATTGGAGGCGCAAACAGTATAAGGGCTTTTTTACCACGAAGCCTGGGGCCTGGAAGCTTTGAGTCGGAGAGTTTTTTTGACCGTAGCGGTGATGTTAAAATTGAAGCCAATATTGAATATAGATTTAATTTATACAACCGATTGTTTGAAGGAGCATTATTTTCCGATGTTGGAAATATCTATCGCATAAAACCCGATGGAAGACCCGGTGCAAATTTTGAATTAAATAATTTTTATAAAAGTTTAGCTGCCGGTGTTGGTTTGGGTTTAAGGTTAAATTTAGATTTTTTAGTGTTCAGGGTTGATCCTTCTTTACCATTATATGATCCCAGAAAACCTGAAAACGAAAGATGGGTGCCTTCCAATAAAGGAAGTTTAACAAAATGGTTAGGAACAACAAACATTAATTTCGGTGTAGGTTATCCTTTTTAAATGCTTATTTTTCTGATTGTTTTAATATTTCTTCAGGTGTTTTACCTAGGTTTTGCAAAGCAATTTTAGCATCTTCACTTAATTCTCCATCCGGAAATTTTTGCAAAAAGTTTTTATATGCCGCTTCAGCCTGTGGTATTTGGTTTAAACTATTTTCGTATGTAAAAGCAAGCAAAAACATGGCATTTTCTAAAATTTCGTTTTGCTTATAAGTACTAATTAAATCATTAAGTAGCAATACTGCTTCATTAGGCTCGTTTAATGCCAAACAACGTTGTGCTGCTTTAAACAAATAGCTTGCACTTCTTTCATCATCAGGATATTTTTTTGAAAAGGCTATATAATTTTCTTTTAACTCTTTCATTAACTCCGCACTAAAAATGCTGTCGCTGTTTTCTAACTCTTTTATTCTATCAGCCAACTTTTCTTTTGGTGATTGACAAGAAATGGCAGCTATTGTTAAGCTTATAATAATGAGATATTTTTTCATATTAATTAAGTATAGTTAAATTTTAGTATTGATTGGTTGCAAGCATAACCAGTGTACATGCTTCTATGGGTTGTATGTTGTTTTGAGCCAAATATTTTTCAAATTCAATATTTTCGGTTCCCGGATTAAAAATTACCCTTTTAGGCTTTAAAGCAATAATTTTCTCATAATATTGTCTTTGCAATTCAGGATTTATGTATAAAGTTACGGTTTCAACCTCTTTATCATCAGGCCATTCATCGGTAATTGATGTGTCATCAATATAACCTTTCTTTTTGCCAAAAGCCAACACTTCATGTCCGTAATCTTTAAGCATTTTAGTTGCCTTGTATGCATACCTGTAAGGTTTTTCGCTTGCTCCTACAACCAAAGTCTTTTTCATAAGCGTACAAAACTATTACTATTTAAAGGTTTTAAAAAAATGTTTATTTAAACTCTACCCTCAATTGCATCAAATTTTATTTATTTTGAACCAAATATCAGTTTCATGAAAACCAGGCCATCCCGCAAACCTAAAATTATAGCCCGAACTGCTCATCGCTCGGATTTTGAAGAATTGATAGAATTAAGTAAAATATGTTTTCCGCAAAATGAGCCTTGGAAAATAGAAATGCTCGAAAGTCAATTCAGGCATTTTCCGGAAGGGATGCAGGTAATAGAATATGAAGGCAAAATTGTTGGTTCGGCAACAAGCCTTATAATTAGTTGGGATGAATACGATGATGACCATACATGGAAAGAAATTTGCGATAATGGTTATATAACCAATCACGAAGAGGAAGGTGATACGCTTTATGGAATTGAAGTTATGGTACACCCCGATTATCAAGGTTTAAAAATAGGCAGACGCTTATATGAAATGCGCAGAGAACTTTGTGTAAGCAAAAATCTTGCTCGCATTATTATTGGCGGTCGTTTACCTAACTTTCACCGATACAGTAGCGAGTTTGGCGTAAGAGCTTATGTAAAGCGTGTAGTAGATAAAAAAATTAAAGATCCTGTTGTTACATTCCAGCTTAGCCAAGGTTTTACCATACAAAGAATTATAAAAGATTACTTACCGGAAGACAGGGAAAGCGAAGGATATGCACTTTTACTTGAATGGGTAAACCTTGATTACATTCCTGAAACTCCGGAAAGAAGTGTGTTGATGAAAAAGGTGCGTATTTGCGCCATACAATACGAATTGCGAAAAATAAACAGTTTTGAAGAATTTGCTCAACAATGCGAATACTTTACCGATGTGGCATCGAACTATAAAAGTGATTTCGCTTTGTTTCCCGAATTGTTTACAACTCAATTACTATCATTACATGAATACAAAAGTATGAGTCCTGAAGACTCCATTAGAAAACTCGATGAATACACACAAGACTTTATTGACCTGTTTAGCCGATTAAGTTTAGAGTATAACATAAATATTATTGCAGGTACCCATTTGCAGGTAGAAGGAGAAAACCTTTATAATATTTCATATTTATTTAAACGAGACGGTACATTTGAGAAACAATATAAAATACACATAACAAGTAACGAAGCTAAATGGTGGGGCGTAAAACCCGGCAACGAAATAAAAGTTTTTAATACCGATTGCGGCAAAATAGCCATAAATGTTTGTTACGATGTAGAATTTCCGGAAATGGCAAGAATTGCTACAGCAAAAGGTGCCAAAATAATTTTTGTACCATTTAGCACCGATGAAAAACATGGTTATTTACGTGTAAAGTATTGCGCCCAGGCTCGTGCCATAGAAAATCAGATTTTTGTTGCTTGTGCAGGTACTATTGGTAATATACCTTCAGTTGAAAACATGGATATTAATTATGCACAAAGTGGCATTTACACGCCCAGCGATTTTGCATTTCCACCTGATGCCGTTGCGGGCGAATGCAGCACAAACATAGAAACTGTTGTAATTGCCGACCTTGACCTTGCAGCCCTTGAAAGAGCCAGAAATACAGGAACTGTGCTTAACTGGAAAGACCGAAGACTGGATATGTATGAAGTAATAGAAAAGTAAAAAAATATTTTTATAAATCTTACATTTTAAAATTCATTCTTATAACTACTTTTTATATTCATTAAAATAATTTTAAAATAAAATTTATGTATTGATACTTTTGATACATTTTCTAATTGAGGAATAGTAAAAGTTCAAGCCAAACATGAAAAGATATGATTTAATTAAGCATATTAAAAAACTCCTGTTCGCTAATAATCTTTATATTCAAATCGGTTGCTTTTTTAAGTTTCTCAGGCCCCATTTTATCTCCTGCAATTAAATAATCGAGATTTTTGCTAACGCCTGAAACATTTTTGCCTCCGTTGTTTTCAATCATTTTTTTTAATTCATCTCTGCTTATTGAAAAAACTCCTGACACTAAAAAGGATTTACCTAGTAGCTTATTTGATTTTTCTACTCCTTCTTCGTGTTCAACCGAAAATTTTAAACCTGCTTGTTTTAATTTTTCAATATTTTTAAGGTTATCATCGTCAGTAAAAAAACTTACAACGTTTTCAGCAATTCTATCTCCAATTTCGTAAATATTGGCAATTTCTTCTTTTGTCGCATTTGTTAAATTATCAATGTTTTCAAAGTGCCGGGCTAATTTTTTTGCAACTGTTTCGCCAACCATTCTTATGCCAAGGGCAAACAAAACTCTTTCAAAATTTACCTGCTTACTATTTTCAATTCCTTTTAAAATATTCTGAGCCGATTTTTCTTGCAAAGTGCGAATTTTCTTTTTTTCGTCTGTGCCTACTTCAAATTCCAACCCAAGCAGTTGTTCGGGTTTTAAAAAATACAAATCGGCATAAGATTTAATGATGCCTTTTTTGTAAAGGCCGGCTACAGTTTCAGTGCCCAGGCTATCAATATTCATGGCCTTTCGGCTTATAAAATGTTCAATTCGGCCAATTAATTGCGGGGGGCAATGGCTATCATTAGGACAATAATGCACTGCTTCACCTTCTTTACGAACTAAAACAGAATTACATTCAGGGCAATGAGTTGCGTACTGAACTTTTTTTGAAAACATATATCGTTTCGATACATCAACACCCGTAATTTTAGGTATTATCTCTCCTCCTTTTTCAACAAAAACTGTATCATTTTCGTGTAAATCCAATCGTTCAATTTCATCGGCATTGTATAAACTTGCGCGCTTAACAGTAGTACCTGCAAGCAATACAGGTTCTAAGTTTGCAACGGGGGTTATGGCTCCGGTTCTACCAACCTGATAGGTAACTTTAAGCAATCGCGTAATGGCTGTTTCTGCTTTATATTTGTATGATATTGCCCAACGCGGTACTTTGGCCGTAAATCCCAACTCGTTTTGTTGCAAGTAATTATTTACTTTAATAACTACTCCATCAATATCATACGATAGGTTTTTTCTTTCTGTTTCGTAAAATCTTATAAAATCAAAAACATCGTTCAGGTTTTTACAAAGCTTATAATGGTCGCTTACTTTAAAACCCCATGTTTCGGCAAGTTTCAAACTTTCAAAGTGTGTTTCGGCAATAGGTGTATCGCAATAAATAAAATATAAAAAAGCATCAAGCGGGCGCTTAGCCACTTCTTTAGAGTCTTGCAGTTTTAATGTGCCGCTTGCAAAATTTCTTGGGTTTTTGTATAGCCTTTCACTAATTTTATCTTCATCTATGCCTTCATCTAAGAGTTTATGTTTTAGCTTTTCATTCAACTTTTCAAAAGTTTTACGGTGCATAAAAACCTCCCCGCGTATTTCAAACTCATTGGGGTAATTGCCGTTGGTTAATTGATGAGGAATACTTTTTATGGTTTTTATATTTTCAGTTACATCATCGCCCTGTGTTCCATCTCCGCGTGTTACCCCTCTTACCAATTTACCATTTTGATAGGTAAGACTAATGGCAAGGCCATCAAATTTTAACTCACAAACATATTCAAAGTCGCTACCAATTTGTTTTTTTATTCGATTGTCAAATTCAATTAATTCATCAAAACTGTAAGTATTACCCAAACTTAACATGGGGTATTTGTGCTTTACAGTTTTAAATTCTTTGGTTATTGCACCACCTACTTTTTGAGTTGGAGAGTTTGGGCTTGCATATTCAGGATATTGCTTTTCAAGCGTTTCGAGTTCTTTTAGCAATAAATCAAACTCAAAATCACTTATAGTTGGATTAGATAAAACGTAATAATTGTAATTATGTTCTTCAACTATTTTGGTTAGTTCATCAATTCTTTTTTTTGCCAGTAAATTGTCCATTTTGCAGTTTCAAAAGTATTTTTTTGAAAGCGGTTTTTAAAAATGATATAAAAATAAAAAATGTAACAAACGCCTTTTAAAAATAAAAAACCTTTCAAGAAATACTTGAAAGGTTTTAGAAGTGATTCCGCTGGGACTCGAACCCAGGACCCCTACATTAAAAGTGTAATGCTCTACCAGCTGAGCTACGGAATCGATTAGTTATTTCTAACTAACGGGCTGCAAAAGTAAGCTAATATTTATATTTAACAAATCCGCTTAACATTTTTTTAATGCTTTTTCTTCACATTGCTGATATATAAAATGTTAAAAAAACTTTCTTTCAATTTAAAACTTTAAAAACGATTATCGGTTAAAAGCCAATCTCATACCCATTTGGTTTGAATTTATTTTTCCGTTTTTAAAAGCCAAATGGCCATTTACAAAAGTGTGTGTTACTGAATTATTAAACTCAAAACCTTCAAATGGGCTCCAGCCGCATTTGTACAATATGTTCTCTTTATTTACTTTATAGGGTTTATTTAAATTAACCAAAACCAAATCGGCATAAAATCCTTCGCGAATAAAGCCTCTCCTGTCAATTTCAAACATTATCGCCACATTATGGCACATTTTTTCAACTATTTTCTCTAAACTTATTTTGCCTGTTTGGTACAAATGTATCATTGCATTTAAACTATGTTGAACCAAAGGCCCACCGGAAGGTGCGTTGAAAAATGGTTCTTGTTTTTCGGCTATTGTATGCGGAGCATGGTCGGTAGCAATAACATCAATACGGTTATCAATTACTGCTTTTAAAATAGCTTCACGGTCTGCCGCTGTTTTAACAGCGGGGTTCCATTTAATAAAATTGCCTTTTTCTTTATAATCATCATTACAAAACCACAAGTGATGAATACAAGCCTCTGCTGTTATTTTCTTATCGGCAAGCGGCAGTTTATTGTCAAATAAATCTAATTCTTCGGCTGTACTTATGTGTAAAATATGTAATCGCGTACCAAATTTTTTAGCCAATTCTACTGCAAACGATGAAGATTTATAACATGCTTCTCCACTTCTTATTAACGGATGCATATCCGGTGTTAGGTTTTCTTTACCATACTTTGCAACAAATTCGGCCATATTAGCCTTTATCATAGGGTCGTCTTCACAATGAGTTGCAATAAGCGTTTTTACTTCGCTAAAAATACACTCAAGTGCAATTGGGTCATCAACCAACATATCACCTGTACTGCTTCCCATAAAAATTTTTACACCGCAAATCTTAGTGGGGTCAACTTTTAACAACTCATTTAAATTGGTATTTGTTGTACCCATATAAAAACTGTAGTTGGCAAGGCTACACTGAGCTGCACGAGCATATTTTTGCTCCAACAATTCTATGGTTACAGCACTTGGCTTTGTGTTTGGCATTTCCATGTAGCTTGTAATGCCACCGGCAACTGCAGCAACCGATTCGGTAGCTATTTCGCCTTTTTGTGCCAATCCGGGTTCTCTAAAATGCACCTGATCGTCAATTACTCCAGGCAATAAATATTGATCTGTTGCATCAATAATAATATCGGCTGGCATGGCTATTCCGTTCTCGTCAATTTTTTCAATAAACTGACCTTTTATTAATACATCAGCATAATAAATGCGGCCTTCGTTTACCAGTTTTGCATTTTTTATAAGTGTTTTCATAATCTAAATCCTTTTAAAAATTCTTCAATAGGCATTCTTTTTTTGCTTTCAGCCTGAACTTCAGTTAAATGAATATATCCATCGTTGCATGAAACTTTTAAAAATGTTTTATTATCGGTTTCTACAATACCTAAACCTATCCGATGATAAGCAATTTCGGGTTTACAAGCAAAAACTTTAATTTTTTTGTAATTAATTTCGCAAAAAGCTGTTGGATATGGGCTTAAGCCTCTTACTAAATTGTAAATTTCTAAAGCATTCTTTTCCCAATTTATTCGGCAAGTTTCTGTAAAAATTTTTGGTGCAATTTTGCTTGAACCTCCGGATTGAGGGATTGTTTGGTAATTGCCTGATTGAATAAGTTTTAATGACTGAACCACAACTTTTGCCCCTTCAACCATAAGTAAATCATGCAATTGACCTGCATTCATATCGTTAGTAATATCAACCTCTGCTTGCAAAAGCATATCGCCAGTATCAATTTCATGTTTCAGAAAAAATGTTGTAACTCCTGTTTTTTTCTCACCATTAATAATTGCCCAATTTATTGGAGCTGCGCCTCTGTAATCAGGCAATAATGATGCATGTAAATTGATGGTACCCATTGGCGGCATATTCCATACAATTTCAGGCAACATTCTAAAAGCAATAACCACCTGCAAATCAGCCTTTAAAGATTTTAGCTGTTCAATAAAAGAGGCATCTTTAAGTTTTACAGGTTGTAAAACAGGAATTTTTTGGCTAAGAGCATATTGTTTTACCGGGCTTTGCTGTAATTTCATACCTCTGCCGGCAGGTTTATCGGGAGCTGTAACCACGCCTACAACATTAAAACCATTTTGAATAATGGCTTTTAAGCTTTCTACTGCAAATGCCGGTGTTCCTAAAAAAACTATTCTCATATTTAATCTTTGGCTGCTGCCCGTTTTAAGCGGTCGTTTATGGCTATTCCAAGCCCTTTGCTTGGCATTGGTTCAGCAATTATCAAATCAAATTGCATATCGTCTAAATTACGCATGGCAGTGTATAAATTTGCGGCTGCAGTTTCAAGACTTCCTTCTGGCGATAATAAAATTTGATTTTGCTGCGGAATTTGAGGTAAATAGTTTTTGAGCCTAATAGCAGCAATTTTGTTTAAATCATCAACTTTAAAATCAATGTTATGGCCGATTATTAACGGTGTTTTGGTTGCATAATGCTTACCCAACATACCTGGTGCGAGCGGATTATCGTTATTAACAACTTTCGATACGTCAATTTTTTGATTTAATTCGGCTTCCATTTCCTCTACCGTAATACTGCCATATCTTAGTAAAACAGGTGTTGTATCAACCAAGCTTAAAATGGTGCTTTCAATTCCTACTTTACAAGGTCCGCCATCTAAAATATAGCATACTTTTTGTTTTAATTGTTGTGCCACGTGCTGCGCTGTAGTTGGGCTTACATAGCCGCTTGGGTTTGCACTTGGAGCAGCCAACGGGAAATCTATTTTGCTTAATAATTGCTGCGTTAACGGATGCTTTGGAATGCGAATAGCAACCGATTGATGGCCTGCTGTAACCAAATCGGGTATTATTTGAGATTTAGGTAATACATATGTTAGCGGTCCCGGAGAGAACTTCTCAGCTAATTTTTTTGCTTTATCGGTAATTGCAATTCCCCATTTTTCAAATCGTTGAAGCGAGTTTGAATGAATAATGAGTGGATTAAACTGAGGCCTGTTTTTTACCGAAAAAATTTTGGCAACCGCATTAACATCAAAAGCATTTGCAGCAAGTCCATAAACTGTTTCGGTAGGTATGGCTACTAATTTAGCATTTATTAAACAATCAATTGCTTGTTGTATATCCGAACCTAAATTCAATTTAAAATAAAAAAATTATTCATCGCCTCGTTTAAGGCTGTATTTTTCAATTTTGTTGTATAAATGACTTCGTTGAATATCTACTTCCAAAGCAGTTTTGGCTACATTCCAGTTATTTTTCTTTAATTTTTCTTCTATAAAAATACGTTCAACATATTCTTTAAAACTTTGCAGGGTTGAAAAACGCTCGTAAATGCTTTTTTCTTCGTCTTTGGCATTTATTGGGCTTGCATATCTTTTTACATCTTCGGCTGTAATGCGGTTTTGACCCAAAATAACCAATCTTTCAACAATATTTCTTAATTCGCGAATATTGCCCGAAAAATTTAAATTTTTTAATTCATCGAGCGCTTGGGGCATAAAAGATTTACGTGGAATACCACTGTCTTCGCAAATTTCTTTAATAAATTTTTCGGCCAAAAGCGGAATGTCATCCCTGCGTTCATCCAATGATGGCACATGTATTAAAATTACGCTTAAGCGATGATATAAATCGAGTCTAAAATTGCCTTTTTCAACTTCTTTTAGCAAGTCTTTATTGGTGGCTGCAACCACACGCACATTTACTTCTATATCTTTATCTCCACCTACACGGGTAATTTTATTTTCTTGCAAAGCTCTTAAAACCTTTGCCTGAGCAGATAAACTCATATCGCCAACTTCGTCTAAAAACAATGTGCCGCCATTGGCTTGCTCAAATTTACCAATACGTTGCTTAATGGCCGATGTAAAAGCACCTTTTTCGTGACCGAAAAGTTCGCTTTCAATAAGTTCGGCCGGTATGGCTGCACAATTAACTTCAACCAAAGGATTTTTAAACCTATGGCTTTTTTCATGTATCCAGCGGGCCACCAATTCTTTGCCTGTTCCGTTTTCGCCAGTAATTAAAACTCTTGCATCGGTTGGAGCAACTTTTTCTATGGTTTCTATAATGGTTTTTATTGCCGGTGAATCGCCAATAATCTCACGTGTTTTGGTCACTTTTCTACGCAAAACCTTGGTTTCAATAACCAGTTCTTTTTTATCAATGGCATTGCGAATAGTAACCAATAGCTTATTTAAATCAGGTGGTTTTACAATAAAATCAAAAGCGCCTTTGCGGGTTGCTTCTACTGCCATTTCAACGTTTCCGTGCCCGCTAATCATTATAAATGGCATATCATCATCAATTTCTTTTGCTTTTTGCAATACCGTCATGCCATCCATTTTAGGCATTTTTACATCGCACAAAACCGCATCAAATTCTTCTTCTTCTATTTTTTTAAGCCCTTCTTCCCCATTCGATGCCTCAACAACCTGATAATTTTCGTATTCTAAAATCTCTTTGAGTGTATTGCGAATAGACTTTTCATCATCAATTATCAATATTTTGCTCATAACTTATGTTTTTTACTGGTTGTAAAAGTGAATATTTTTGTGTACATATCAAACGTTGTTGATATTTGGTTAATTAAAAAATAATGGAAATAGAAAAAGCCGTTTCAAAAATTCTTGGTTCAAACGAACATGTTTATGCTGTTTATCACATTGGCGGTGGCTATATAAATCATACATATAAAGTTGTTACAGATAAAACAAGTTATTTCTTAAAATCAAACAACGCAAAATTATTTCCTAAAATGTTTGAACTTGAAATGAAAGGTTTAGAAACGCTTGCTGCTTATAGTTCTTTTAAAATACCTAAACCAATAGGTTCAACCGAAATAAACAACAATAGTTGCCTGCTAATGGAGTATATTGACAGTTCGATTAAAAAACCTGAATTTTATGAACTATTAGGCAGAAAGCTAGCGCAAATGCATATGCAACATGCAAATAAATTTGGCATGGAATACAACAATTACATTGGCTCTTTAAAGCAAATTAATATACAAGAAAGTAATTGGGCAGATTTTTATATATACAAACGCCTTGAACCCATGATGGCTTTGTGTGTAAAAGAGGGATTGCTTAAATCAGATATTTTTGACAAGCTGTCTGGGCTTGAAAATTTTGCGAAAAATGAAATGCCAACAGAAAATCCCTGTTTGTTACATGGAGACCTTTGGAGTGGCAACATAATTGCAGATGATAAAGGTGAGCCGGTTCTTGTTGACCCCTCTATTTACTACGGACACCGAGAAATGGATATAGCCATGACGCTTTTTATAGGAAGTTTTGATGAAGCTTTTTACAGCGAGTATCATAATATTTATCCGCTTGAACCAAACTGGAAAAAACGAATCGGATTTTGTTTGATTTATTATTACTTGGTTCATTTAAATTTATTCGGAAGACCATATTTAACCAAAACTTTGGAGTTGATAAACGAATACGCCAGATAAATGTATTATACAAAAAGCAATTTAGATGAAACCATTTGCGCACCGGCTACACCAACGGGAACAGGAGCGATTGCAGTGATTAGAATAAGTGGTAAAAATGCGATTGAAATTGTAAACAGTGCTTTTAAAGGAAAAAACCTTTTAAAAGCTAAAAGCCACACCGCTCACTTTGGTTATATTGTAGATGGTAATGAAATTGTAGATGAAGTTTTAGCAACTGTTTTTATTGAACCAAAAAGTTACACCGGAGAAAATACGGTTGAAATAAGCTGTCATGGTTCAATGTATATTCAACAGCGCATTCTTGAGTTGCTAACAAATAAAGGTGCTCGATTGGCTCAGCCTGGAGAATTTACCTTAAGAGCTTTTTTAAATAAAAAAATGGATTTAAGCCAGGCCGAAGCAGTAGCCGATTTAATTGCCAGTAATAGCAGCAATACACACAAAACAGCTATGCAGCAAATGCGCGGTGGTTATAGCCAAGAACTAAAAAAGCTTAGGCAGAAACTGCTCGACTTTGCTTCGCTTATAGAACTTGAACTTGATTTTAGCGAAGAAGACGTTGAATTTGCTAGTAGAAATGAGCTACACACTCAGGTTTATGCTATAAAACAGTTTATTGAGGCACTTATTCAATCATTTAAATTTGGCAATGTTATAAAACAAGGTATTCCAACCGTTATTGCCGGAAAACCCAATGCAGGAAAAAGTACATTGCTTAATGCATTACTGAATGAAGACAGAGCCATAGTAAGCAATATTGCAGGCACAACCAGAGATGTAATTGAAGAAACACTTATAATTGATGGTTATACTTTTAGGCTTACCGATACAGCCGGTATAAGAAAAAGCGCTGATATAATTGAAACCATAGGCATTGAAAAAACCTGGGAAAAAATAAGTAAAGCCAGCATTGTGCTTTATTTGTTTGATGCAAGCATTACTACGCCACAAAACTTAAAACAAGAGCTAAGCGAAATTGAACTGCATGATGCAGAAATAATTCCAATTGCCAATAAAATAGATTTGTGCGATGCTGAAAAACTCAAAAACTTTGAACTGTTTAATGAAATTGTTTTTTTATCATCGTTAGAAAAAATAAATATTGATGTTTTATTAAAAAAATTAAGCCTGATTGCTCATAAACAAAAAGGCGGAGACGAATTGATAGTAACAAATGTTCGCCATGTTGAAGCTTTGCAAAAAGCACAAATCGCTCTTGCAAATGTGCTTAGCGGAATTGATGCAAAAATATCGGGAGAATTACTGGCGTTTGATTTAAGATTGGCCATTGATGCACTATCGGAAATTCTCGGCAACATATCTAACGATGAGCTTTTGGGTAACATTTTTAGTCGCTTTTGTATAGGTAAGTAAATAACAAAATTATCATTCAGTTTTATCTAAAATTTTAATATTCCACTAACAATTTTTATTTTTGGAAAAATTTATTAATATGAAAAAAATCTTAGCATCGCTTTATGTAATTGCCATTTTTGCATCGTGTGGCAGCAACGAAAACAACCAAAACAAAAAATCAAAAGTAGAAGCAGCCGGTATGGATACTGTGGGCATGGAATATTTTGGAGAAAAAATCAACCACGAAAACACAATGTCGTTGGCTCAACTTAAAAAAGAAATGGAAGGTAAAACGGAAATGAATGTAAAACTGCTTGCCAAAGTTGATGAGGTTTGCCAGAAAAAAGGTTGTTGGATGAATTTAACTGATGGCGAAGGAAATTCGATAAGAGTAACTTTTAAAGATTATGGCTTTTTTATGCCGCTTGATGCTGCCGGAAGATTGGCCATTGTTGAAGGAATTGCAAAAATTGAAGAAACAAGCATTGAAGATTTAAAAGAGTATGCTAAAGATGCCGGAAAAACCAAAGAAGAGATAGATGCGATAACTGAACCTGAGAAAGAATTAGTTTTTGAAGCAAGTGGAGTTATTTTAAAATAAATGAACAATATATCAACTAAAACATTAATTGCAAGGGTTTTTTCCCTTGCAATTTTTTTTGTTATTTGGTTCTCGTGTACAAATAATAATGGCTTTAAAGAGCAAGCAAAAGTAACAAATAAGAAAATTAGCGATTCTAATTCTTCATGCTCAAATACACAAACCATAATGGATCCGAATAACACCAAGCCGATGGCTTTAAATATGAGAGCCATGGCTGCACAAGCCGATTCAATTAAAAGTGCTTTGACAAGAGGTGAAAAAATTGATTCGCTAAAGTATCAATTAATCAGATTCTATTTGTCTGAACCAACAGACCCATCGGTTTTAGAGCCATTGTTTTTTAATAATGCATCAATTTACGAAAAAGCTTACAGAAATTTGATGAACCAACACTCAAACCAAAAAGAGGCCTACAACGCTATGATTGGTGCTTGTATAAACTGTCATCAAAGTTATTGCAGTGGTCCGCTTAAGCGTATTAGAAAACTTGTATTATAAAACTAACGGATAATGCAAATGTTATTAATGGTTATGAAAAATTCTTTTTACATCATTATCGCATTAGTGTTTCTATCATTAAATTGTAAAAGAAATATAACGGAGCAATTTGAGCCCGAAAAGAAAGAAATTAAGTTGCCGCCAGTTGAGATTGAATTAGATACCTTGTTAACAGGTTTGAACCAACCGTGGGGCATTGAATTTTTACCCGATAGGAGAATTTTAATCGCTGAAAAAAGCGGTTCAATACTTCTTGTAAATGGCACATCAAGGACACCATTAACAGGCTTACCTATTGTTAGAGCAAGCGGGCAAGGCGGCTTAATGGATATAAAACTACACCCCAATTATAAATTAAACGGCTGGATTTACTTTTCGGCAACAGTTGATGCGCCCACGGGCTTTAGTACAGCATTATTCAGAGCCAAATTAAATAATAACAATTTAGAATCGGTTCAAAAAATATTTCAAAGCAACCAGCATGTTACTTCGGGTGTACACTTTGGCAGCCGTATAGTTTTTGATAAGCTAAACAAAGTATATTTATGCCTTGGCGAAAGAAATGCCACTACCCTATCTCAAAGTTTATTAAGCCATGCAGGGAAAGTGGTAAGACTTAATGATGACGGCACAATACCAGAAGATAACCCATACTTCAATACAGCAGGTGCATTAAAAGATATTTACACATACGGCCACAGAAACCCTCAGGGTATGGTTATTCACCCAACTACTCAAAAAATTTGGTTGCACGAACATGGCCCTATGGGTGGTGATGAAATAAACCTGCTTGAACCAGGTGCAAATTATGGATGGCCATTAGCAACATTTGGCATAAATTACGATGGCACCATAATAACTAACGATACAGCATACGAAGCAACATTACAACCTATTTATTATTGGAAACCATCAATTGCACCATGCGGTATGGATTTTTATTTTTCGGATACAATACCGCAGTGGAAAGGCAACTTATTTATTGGAGCACTTGCAGGAAGACATTTAAATATGATTGAGTTAAATGGCGAAAAAGTATCAAAAGAAACCAGAATGCTACAAAATTTTGGCAGGTTTAGGTGCGTTAAACAAGGGCCGGATGGTTATTTGTATTTTAGCACAGAAAGTCCGGGTTTGCTTTGCAGATTTAAGCCCAAGAGGTAACTTATTATAGTATAAATTATTTTTTCTCATTCATGATTTGGTTTTAATAGGTTTTAGTAACACTTTAGTAAATAACTTTCGCTTAAAACACTATCAGTTAAACTCGGTTTTAATTCAATAACCTATATTCGAAAACTTTTTTAATGCAAGTAAAACCCAATCCTCAATCGCCCGACAGTAAAAAACAGCAAGTTGAAGCAATGTTTAACAGCATTGCAGATAAATACGATTTTTTAAACAGATTTTTAAGTCTTGGAATTGATAAAGGCTGGAGAAAAAAAGCTATTAGATATCTTGAACCCATGAAGCCTAAACATATATTAGATGTAGCTACAGGAACTGCCGACCTTGCCATTGAAGCTTCAAAACTAAATCCCGAAAAAATAATAGGCATTGATATTGCTCAACAAATGCTTGATGTAGGCTCAGAAAAAATTAAAAAACTTGGGTTAAGCAATATCATTACGCTTACAAAAGGTGATAGCGAAAATTTACCATTTAATGAAAACTCATTTGATGCAGTAACGGTAGCATTTGGAGTAAGAAACTTTGAAAATCTTGAAACAGGACTAAAAGAAATTTATCGTGTTTTAAAGCCGAATGGAAGAGTTGTGATTTTAGAATTTAGTAACCCTCAAGTATTTCCATACAAGCAATTGTACAATTTTTACTTTAAAAATATTTTACCTTTTTGGGGCAACTTGCTTAGCAAAAGCGGCAATGCATACACGTATTTGCCGCAATCTGTAAAGCATTTTCCCGAAGGAAAAGCCTTTGGCGAAATATTAAATCAATGTAATTTCGAAAAAATTATCATAAAACCTCTTACCTTTGGCACGTGTACACTTTACGTAGCAAACAAATAGCAGTTTTATTTTATCTGTTGGGTAATACCCTGGCACTTTTTGCTCAACCAAACTTAGAGCAGTACGACAATAAAAAAGTTCACTTTGGATTTACGCTCGCAGCAAACAGCGGCAGGCTTTTAATCCATCACAAACCCGATTTTTTTGCGGCAGATACCCTTAAAAATGTATCAGCAATAAATTTTCCGGGCTTAGGTTTGGGCGCCATTACAAACTTTAGGCTTGGCGAATATTTTGATTTAAGGCTTATGGCTCCGGTAATTTCTTTTGTTCAACGCAATTTGGAATATGAATTTGAAAACGTTAAAAAAGTAGTAAAAGTTGAAAGCGCCTATTGCGATGGTAGTTTATTGCTAAAATACAAAAGTCAGCGAAGAAAAAACACCCGTGTTTATGTTATTGGTGGCGGGCGTTTAAGTTACGATTTTGCAAGTACCATAAACAAACAACGAGGATTGCAAAATCCCGTTGTTAGCCTTGTACCCATTACATATGGTTGGGAAGCTGGTGCCGGTTTAGACATATACTTCGAGTATTTTAAATTTTCTCCCGAAATTAAACTGTGTTCAACCGTTAATAATGCCATGTACCGAGATGGGTTTATTTTTACCAATGCCATTGACAGAATGATACCACAATTGGTTCAAATATCTCTTCACTTTGAGTAGTTTTTCGTTTAGCCTTCTAAAAACCGATAGCCAAACTAAAGCCAGAGCCGGAATATTAAAAACTCCGCATGGCGAAATAGAAACACCCATTTTTATGCCGGTAGGCACACAAGCAAGTGTAAAGGGTGTAAACCAACAGCAACTAAGCGAAAGGGTAAAAGCTCAAATAATACTTGCAAATACATACCATATTTTTTTAAGGCCAGGCCTTGATGTTTTGCAAAAAGCCGGAGGTATTCATAGTTTTATAAACTGGCCAAAACCTATGCTTACCGATAGCGGAGGTTTTCAGGTTTTTAGTTTAAGCGATATTAGAAAAATAAAAGAAGAAGGTGTAGTATTTAAAAGCCATATTGATGGACAAAAGCTTTTTTTTACACCCGAGTTTGCAACCGATGTTCAGCGTAAAATTGGTGCTGATATCTTCATGGCATTTGATGAATGCCCACCCTACCCTTGCGATTACAAGTATGCAAAACAAAGCATGGAGTTAACACATCGTTGGCTATTACGTTGCATTAATAGGTTTAACCTAACCGAGCCATTATATGGTTACGAACAAGCATTGTTTCCAATAGTACAAGGCAGTGTATTTAAAGATTTGCGTTTGCAAAGTGCTGAGTTTATTGCTTCGCAAAATGCGGTTGGCAATGCAATTGGCGGTCTTAGTGTTGGCGAGCCTCATGAACAAATGTACGAAATAACAGAGTTGGTTTGTAATGTTTTGCCTGCAAACAAACCACGTTATTTAATGGGTGTAGGCACTCCCGAAAATATACTCGAATGTATTGCGCTTGGCGTAGATATGTTTGATTGCGTAATGCCTACACGCAATGCACGTCATGGTTTTATTTTTACTACCAAAGGTGTAATAAATATAAAAAACGAAAAATGGAAAAACGATTTTTCGCCACTTGATGAAATATTTACACCCGAATACAGCAAAGCATACCTAAAGCACTTAATAAAATGCAACGAGATTTTGGGCGCCCAAATAGCAAGCATTCAAAATTTAAGTTTTTACATTTGGCTTGTAAAAGAAGCCAGAATTCATATTTTACAAAACACTTTCTTTAGTTGGAAAAAAGAGATACTACCAATTATAACCCAACGTTTATAACAATACATGAAACAATTTAGTGTATTAATTTTATCGCTTTTTTGGGTTGAACACAAAAAAAGTGAATTACCCATTACAAATGCCAAAGTAATTGAATTTGTTGAAGCCAATATTGGCAAAAAAGTTGACAGAGGCGAATGTTGGGATTTGGCAAATAAAGCTTTACAGCATGCTGGCGCTAAATGGACTTTTCCCACCACATTTGGCAAACCATTAAACTATTTAAAAGAACCAATGTTGCCGGGAGATATTGTACAATTTGAGCAGGCTAAGTTTGAACACAAAACCGATTCCGAAATAATTCGCTGGAGTAAACTGGTTCATACAGCCATTATTTATAAAGTAAAAGATAAAACACTGGTTCAAATAGCCGAACAAAATAACAATGGAGTGAAATTGGTTCAAATAAACAATATAGATTTTAAATGGCTTGTTAGCGGTAAAATATATGTTTATCGTCCTCAATTACCTTAGCTTATCCACATCTAATTTTCTAAAATAAAGTACATTTTGTTTTTATCATTAATATTTTAGTTTTGCAACGCATTTAGAATCCTACAATCGGGGGGCCAACCGAGTTAGCGAACAACTACGGTGGTAAAACAATGCGGGCTTGCAGCCAAAAAATGTTCGGATGATACCATCTGCAAAGGCGCAAGCAAAACATTGTAAAATCGGTTTCAGGAATTATTTGCATTAACTTTCGAACACAAACATTTAAAATATACAAAAAGAAATATGGCTTATTTATTCACATCAGAGTCAGTAAGTGAAGGACACCCTGACAAAGTAGCCGATCAAATATCGGATGCATTAATTGATAATTTTTTGGCTTTCGACCCGGATTCGAAAGTTGCCTGCGAAACATTGGTAACAACCGGCCAGGTAGTGCTTGCCGGTGAAGTTAAATCTAAAGCTTATTTAGATGTGCAGGAAATTACCCGTGGCGTTATACGCAAAATTGGTTACACCAAAAGCGAATATATGTTTGAAGCCAATAGCTGCGGAATTTTAAGTGCTATACACGAACAAAGTGCAGACATTAACCAAGGTGTTGACCGTAAGAAAAAACAAGACCAGGGTGCAGGAGACCAAGGTATGATGTTTGGTTACGCCACAAACGAAACCGAAAACTACATGCCTCTGGCACTTGATTTGGCTCACGGTATTTTAATAGAACTTGCTGCATTACGCAGAGAAAATAAACAAATTAAGTACCTAAGGCCTGATGCTAAAAGCCAGGTAACATTAGAGTATGACGACAATAACAAACCCGTTAGAATTGATACAATTGTAGTTTCTACACAACATGATGATTTTGATACAGAAGCTAAAATGCAAGCTAAAATAAAATCAGACATTGTAGAAATTCTGATTCCTCGTGTTAAAAAGAAATACAAAAAATACTCTCATTTATTCAACGATAAAATTAAATATCACATAAACCCTACCGGCAAGTTCGTAATTGGTGGCCCTCATGGCGATACAGGATTAACCGGACGTAAAATTATTGTTGACACATATGGCGGCAAAGGAGCCCACGGTGGTGGCGCATTTAGCGGAAAAGACCCCAGCAAGGTTGACCGTTCGGCTGCCTATGCAACCAGACATATTGCCAAAAACCTTGTTGCTGCCGGTGTTTGCGATGAAGTATTAGTACAAGTGAGTTATGCCATTGGTGTAAAAGACCCAATGGGTATTTATGTGAATACTTACGGTACATCAAAAGTTAAAATGACAGACGGTGAAATTGCAAATGTTGTTTCAAAAATATTTGATATGACTCCATACGGAATTGAAACCCGCCTTAAACTTAGAACACCAATGTACAGCGAAACAGCCGCATACGGACACATGGGACGCAAAAATGAAGTTGTAACCAAAGTGTTTAAAGGGCCTGATGGTAAAGATAAGAAATTTACCGTAGAGTTATTTACTTGGGAAAAACTTGATTATGTTGATAAAGTTAAAAAAGCATTCAACATAAAATAAATACAATAATATAAACCTAAAAAAGCGGGGCAAATGCTCCGCTTTTTTTATGAGTTTAAGTAAAAGCTCTTTTTAAAATAATTTTAGCTGTGTTTCAGTTAAAGCAAAAGATTTTCTGTGCAATTCAGTTATTCCAAATGTTTTAATTGCTTCCCTGTGTGCCTTTGTGGGATAGCCTTTATTTTGGTTCCAACCATAATTTGTATATTGTAAGTGCGCATTTAGCATATATTCATCGCGGTGTGTTTTAGCCAAAATACTTGCTGCAGCAATACTTTGATATTTTCCATCGCCTTTTACCATGCAAATATGTTTTATATTGTTGTATGGCTTAAAACGGTTTCCGTCAATAAGCAATAATTGCGGTTGAACCGAAAGAGCATTTAAAGCTTTATGCATGGCTTTAAATGATGCCTGCAATATGTTTATTTCATCAATTTCTTGAGGTGTGCAATAAGCAACAGCCCAAGCGTAGGCTTTTTCTTCAATCTCTCTCCTTAATTTTACCCTACTTTTTTCGGTGAGTTTTTTACTATCATCAAGCCCTTTAATGGTTTTATTTTCATCAAGAATAACCGCTGCTGCAAAAACCGGCCCTGCAAGACAACCTCTTCCGGCTTCATCGCAACCTGCTTCCAAAAATTCTGTTTGATAAAACTTTTTTAAAGTCATGCCTTTAATAGACTTGTTATTTTTTCTTCAACTTCCTGAACCGAAATTTTATCCATACAGTTATCATGAGGCCTTACGCAATTTATTTGATTACATGGATTGCACGGCAATACATAATGAATGTAATCAGTTTTTTTACCATAAGGATAAAATACAGCAGCAACTCCAGGACCATATAAACCAAGGCTTGGAGTGCCGCTTACACTTGCTATGCTAAGCGGCCCGCTGTCGTTGCCAACATACAACGAAGCCATGCCAACCAAAGCAGCAAAATCTGTTAAATTAAGTAAACCGGCAATCGAAAAAGTTTTAAATGGAATTTGCTTTTGCAGGTTTTCTATCATTGTGGTTTCAGTATTGTCTCCGGCAATAACAATATCAAAATTGTAAGTTTGGTTCAGCCATAAGGCAATTTGTGCAAAACGTTCGGGTTTCCATTTTTTTAGCGGTTTTCGTGCCCCCGGATGAATAATTGCAAAGTTTTTTATTTCATTACCGGTTAAAAAATCAATTGCTTTTTGGGTATTTTCTTTTGCAATGTAGAGCTTAGGTTCAACTTTATTTAAGGTTTCTTTAAACAGCGGTTGTATTATTTGCAAGTTTGTAATAACCTCATGCGGATGGCCTGTTTTTTTGTTTCTAAGCCTAATGCTGCCACGCTCTATGTAAACCTTTGGCCTGTGTGTTAATGCATACCAAATGCTTTGCCATGAACCGCGCATGTCCACAATTAAATCAAAATTGCCATTTAGGTTATTAAAATCGTTTTTAACCTCACTAATGGCGGGGTGGTTTTGAACCAATGTATTGCAATATTTTTGACAAACCAACGTAATTTCTGCATTTGGATATTTTTGTTTTAAAATATCAAAAACATGAAGCGCATAGCACAAATCTCCAATCTCATCAAGCTTAATACATAAAATTCTCTTAAACGATGTTTCGTTTAAATTTTTTCGAGGGTTTATGATTTTGGCCAATACAATTTGAGTTGCAAAAAGAATTTTTTCGTGAAAGTTTTTAGGCAATATATTCATTTGGCAAGGCTACAATAATACAAAGTTTGCTGTAAATGATAAATTGCACAACATTTAATGAAACGAACCTTTGTATCTAATTTAATTTTATTAATGAGTCTAAACCTGCTCATAAAGCCATTTTGGATACTGGGTATTGACAGAGGCGTTCAAAACACACTTGGCTATGAAACTTATGGAATGTACTCAAACCTGTTTACGTTTTCGTTGCTTTTAATTACTTTTTTAGATCTAGGTATAAATAACTTTACTTCTTCAACCATTGCAAAAAACAAAGATAATATTCAATTGTATTTCGCTCCATTGCTTATTTTTAAGTTGGCTGCATCTGTTTTTTACTTTGCACTTACATTGTTTTTAGGCAAACTATACGGATATGATAATTACAGAATTACGCTTTTGGCATTATTAGGTTTTAACCAAATACTAAGCTATTTTTATTTATTTTTTAGAAGTGTTGTTGGCGGCTTACAGTTATTTAAAACCGATGCCCTACTATCGGTAATTGACCGAATTTTAATGATTGTGTTGTGTTCATTAATGCTATGGACAGGCTTTTTAAACCTAAGTATTCATTCGTTTATATATGCACAAACAATATCATATTTAATTGCTGTAGGTGTAACGTTTTTTGTTTTAAAACCACATTTAAATCAAATAAAATTTTCATTCGAAAAAGGGTTTTTCTTACCTGTTTTAAAGCAAATGTATCCGTATGCATTTTTAAGTTTACTAATGACCCTATATACAAGAATGGATAATATTTTACTGCAAAAACTCATACCAAACGGAGATTACCACAATGGCGTATATGCATCGGCATTCAGGTTGCTTGAAGCCGCAAACATGATGGCTGCTTTGGTAAGCATGTTGTTATTACCCATTTTTAGTAAAATGATTGAGAAAAAAGAAAAACTTTCTCCTTTGGTTCAACTAAGCAGCAGTATTATGATAATACCTGCATTGGTTTTATCGCTAACCTGCTTTGCTTTTAAAGATACCATTATGCCAATGTTATATCCACAAAGTACACAATACGCTATCGAAACTTTTGGTGTAGTAATTTTATGCTTTTTTGCATTTGCGGTAATGTATGTGTTTGGAACTTTGCTTACTGCCAACGGAAACCTTAATATTTTAAACCGATTGGCACTTGTTGCGCTTGTTATAAATGCTATATTAAACTATTACTTAATACCCATAAAACTTGCATTAGGCGCAGCGGTTGCGGCACTTGTAACACAAATGTTTATAGCTGTTACAAATACATATTTCGGTATTAAAGTTTTAAAATTAAAATTTGAACCTTCGTTTTATAAAGATTTTTTTAAAACAGTTTTTTTAGCAATATTTATTGTTTTATCAACAAAATACATTTTTGAGAACTGGATTTTTGCGATGATAGTAAATGCCAGTTTAAGTTTATTTTTTATGATTGCATTTAAGTTGCTTGAACCCAAAGATGCAATTAAAATTTTTAAAGAAAGGTATGCTAAGTAAGGATTGTTGGTAAAATAAAAATCAATAAACTTAGGTTTAATATAACCGATTTAATCTTTTGTTTTATTCTCGTCTTTTTGCTGATAGGCTTTAATAATATCTTTCACTAGTTTGTGTCTAACTACATCTTCAAAACTTAAATAAGCAAAATGAATTCCTTTAATATTCTTAAGAATATTTACTGCTTGCAACAAACCACTTTGAGATTTTTTTGGTAAATCAATCTGAGATAAATCTCCAGTAATTATAAATTTTGCATTTGGCCCCATTCGTGTTAAAAACATTTTCAATTGAAGGTCGGTGGCATTTTGAGCTTCGTCTAAAATTACATAAGCATTATCAAGAGTTCTTCCGCGCATAAAGGCCATTGGTGCTATTTCAATTACCCTTGTTTCAAGATATTGTTTAAGTTTATCAGGTGCTATCATGTCATCAAGCGCATCGTACAAAGGCCTTAAATAGGGGTCAATTTTTTCTTTTAAGTCTCCGGGCAAAAAACCAAGGCTCTCTCCTGCTTCTACAGCAGGCCTTGCTAAAATTATTCTTTTAATTTCTTTGTTTTTTAGTGCTTTTACAGCTAAAGCAACAGCTGTATAAGTTTTTCCGGTACCGGCAGGGCCAATAGCAAACAATATATCGTTTTCTTTTACCAGTTCAACCATTTTTCGCTGATTGGGTGTTTTTGCTCGAATAACTTTACCAAAATTGCCGTATAAAATTATGTCACTTTCGCTTTGTGTTGATTTACTTTCTGTTTTACCGGCAGTAATGGCATCACCCATTAATATAGCTTCAACCTCAGCATCTCTTATATTTCCAAATTTTGAAACATGATTAATTATTTGATTAGCTTTTTCTTCAAACAACTCTATCTCGGCATCTTTGCCACTAACCGAAATCATATTACCTCTACCGATAATTTTTAGTTGTTTAAAATGCTTTTTTAATTCGTTTAAATGTTTGTTGTTTGAACCAAATACTAATGATGGATCAACTTCCTCGATGATTATTTCTTTTGTATTCAAATTTTATTTGTGTTAGTTTTAATTTGCACCAAATATAAACAAGTAAATAAATAGTGCATTTTATAACACTTACAAGCGATTATGGTTTTTCATCTACTTATGCATCGGCTTTAAAAGGTGCTATTTATCAAAGCATTTCACAGGTTCAGGTTATTGATATTAATAACAATATACAGCCATTTAATATTATACAGGCTGCTTTCGTATTAAAAAACAATTGGTTTTACTTTCCCGAAAAAACCATTCACTTTATATGTGTTGATACCAATATTGGCTCAAACAACAATGTGTTAATTGCAAAAAAAAATAATCATTACTTTATTGGAGTTGACAATGGCATCTTTTCTTTAATGTTTGATGAATATGATGAAATATATAAAATTAATACCAATAATGAAACTAGAAATTTATTCGTTGAATTAGAATTATTTATTCCGGCTGCAGGTAATATTTTCAACAATGTCGCATTAGATAAAATGTATGAAAAATCAACCATTGCAAATAAAAAACAAAACCAAATGCCAATAATAAATAATAATGTTTTAAGCGGTTCGGTTATGTTTATTGATGGGTACGGAAATGCTTTAACAAATATAAACAAAGACTTATTTTATAATTTTGTTAATAATTCAGAATTTAAAATTTTTTACAGACCTAGATATACCATTAATGAGATTAGAAATGGTTATTTTTTTAAAGAAAACGGTGAAGAGATAGCTCTTTTTAACTCCAACAATTTATTGCAATTTTCAGTTAATCAAGGCAGCGCCTCACAGTTGTTAGGATTAAAATTTGGCTCGCCCATACTTATTGAAAAATATGATAAATAGAATTGTAAGATTAAGTTTTGACAAAACAAAAGTTAATGAATTTGTTGATTTATTTAATTCAACAAAAATGCAAATAGCATCGTTTGAAGGTTGTAAATCATTAACACTGCTAAAAGATTTTAATGAGCCTAACGTTTTTTACACTTACAGTGTTTGGGATTCGGAAGAACATCTTAATAAATACAGATACTCTGACTTTTTTAAAGAAACATGGTCGAAAACAAAAGCTTTATTTAATGCAAAGCCACAAGTCTTTAGTTTAATTGTTGAAGATATTATAAAATAAAAAATTTAATTAATGATATTTTGTCAAGAGCTGAATCTAAAAAACAGAAGTTTCGTCTTTTCATGTGTTATAAAATTTCAAATACACAACCTTTTAACATTTTAAACTATTTAAAATTTATTACACTTAAAATGAATTAATTTGTAACAAAAACAACATGAAATACAAATTACTTGGACCAAGTGGTCTTAAAGTCTCTGAAATATGTCTTGGCACCATGGGTTTTGGAACTGAATGGAATTGGGGCGCAGACAAACAAACTGCTTTTGAAATATTACAAGCATATACCGATAACGGTGGAAATTTTATTGATACCGCCAACCGATATACTGAAGGCACCAGCGAAAAATGGATTGGCGAGTTTATTCAAAATAATCGCGACCATTTTGTAATAGCAACCAAATACAGCCTTTATGATAATTTAACTAATGTAAATGCGAGTGGCAACAATCGCAAAAACATGATGCGTAGTGTTGAGCAAAGCCTTAAAAGACTAAATACAGAATTTATTGATTTGCTTTATTTACATATTTGGGATAACCTAACACCGATAGATGAAGTAATGCGTGGCCTTGATGACTTAGTAAGGCAAGGAAAAGTCAACTATATTGGAATTAGCGATACTCCGGCTTGGGTAATTAGTAAAGGACAAACACTTGCAGAACTGATGGGTTGGAGTAAATTTATTGCACTACAATTAGAATATAGCCTATTGCAAAGAACACCAGAAAGAGAATTGATACCAATGGCTAAACACTTTGGTCTTACTGTTACACCATGGGCATCTTTAGCAGGCGGAGCACTTACTGGCAAATACCTTTTTGGAGATAAAGGCCGATTGCCAGAAAACAGCAAAAGGCTCAATCCTAAATCAACAGAAATAACTAAAACCGTTGTTGATATTGCTGAAAATTTAGGCTGTAAACCTTCTCATGTTGCATTGCAATTTACCATGCAAATGGGTTTTTCTTCAATACCTATTGTAGGTGCTACAAAAGTTAGTCAACTAATAGAAAACCTAAACTGCCTTGATGTGAACTTAAGCGAAGATGATATGAATCGTTTAAATGATGTAAGTAAAATCGAACTCGGTTTTCCGGGAGATTTTTTTAATGAAGAGGGTGTAAAAACAGTTACTTACGGTGGGTTTTACGATAGAATTGAAAAAAGAAATTAGGTAATCATATTTTGATAATTGATATATTGAAATTAGAATTATCAGAATTAGAGCCTGATAATTTCCATATATTTACAACCTTTTTTATAGGCAAAAATAAGGTTAGGTTTTTGGTTGATACAGGAGCTTCAAAAACAGTTGTTGATAAAACAAAAATAGAAGCAATTTTAGGATCGAAAATAAATAAAAAACAACAGGCAGAGAGCATTGGATTAGGAGCAGAAATGGTTAAAACTTCATTAATAAAGTTGCCTGCAATAAGATTTGATAAAATTAAAATAAAAGAGCCTGAGTTTGCAATGCTTGATTTAAGCAATATTAATAAAGCATACGATTTGCTTGGTTTTAAGCATATTGATGGAGTTATTGGCGGAGATTTGCTGCAAAAGCTTGACGCTGTAATTAACTACAAAAGCAAAACTTTAAAGCTAAAGTTAAAAAAAACTTTTATTAAAATTTAAAACACCAATTCGGGTATTTTAACTGTACAAACCATGTCTTCATCAATTGACGAAATGGTAATTGGCATAATTTCATTAACAAATGCAGGATCGTAACATGTTTTAACCTTTATATAATTTTCGGTAAAACCATACATGGTATCATGGTCATTTTCGGCTTCCCACAAAACTTTATAAGTTTTCCCTAAATTTTCTTCATAAAAAAATCTTCGTTTTTTATCGCTTAAAATATGTAGCATTTTACTTCGTTCAGCTCTAACATTCAATGGCACTTTTCCTGCCATTTTATATGCGGTTGTATTAACTCTTTCGCTGTAAGCAAAAACATGAAGATAGCTTATATCAAGTTTGTTTAAATAATTATATGTAGTTAAAAATTCTTCATCTGTTTCGCCAGGAAAACCCACTATTACATCTACACCAATGCAGCAATGGGGAATTAGCTGCTTTATTTTATTTATCCTGTTGGTGTATAACTCCGTAGAGTACTTTCTACGCATGGCTTTTAAAATAGTATCGCTTCCGCTTTGCAACGGTATGTGAAAATGGGGAACAATTTTACTTTCAGAGACGGCTGCAAGTTCAATTATTTCATCAGTTAACAGGTTTGGCTCAATACTGCTTATTCTTAGTCTTTCAAGTCCGCTTATTTGGTTTAACGCAAGCAGTAATTCATAAAAAGTTTCACCAGTGTTTTTACCAAAATCTCCTGTATTTACTCCGGTTAAAACTATTTCTTTTATCCCTTCATTAACAATACTTTGCGCCTGTTTCACAACATTTTCAATGGTATCGCTTCGGCTGTTTCCACGAGCAAGCGGTATGGTACAAAAACTACAAAAATAGTCGCATCCATCTTGTACTTTTAAAAAAGTGCGAGTGCGGTCGCCAATTGAGTAAGAAGCATGGTATTCTAAAACTTCTTTAATTTTTCCTTCTTTAATTTCAGTTTTTTCTTTTTTGTTGGTTGAACCAAGATATTGATGAATATTGAATTTTTCAGCTGCACCTAAAACCAAATCAACACCTGGTATATTGGCTATTTCTTTTGGTTTAAGTTGAGCATAGCAACCAATTACTGCTACAAATGCATTTGGGTTATGACGAAGGGCTTCTTTAACTATTTTTTTACATTTTTTATCGGCATTATCGGTTACTGAGCAGGTGTTTATAACATACACATCTGCCCCTTGTTCAAAATTAACTTTTTTAAAACCTTCGTTCATTAGCGTTCGGCCAATTGTACTGGTTTCGGAAAAGTTTAACTTGCAGCCTAACGTGTAAAAAGCTACCGATTTTTGCATAAAGGGTGGCAAAGGTAATTAATAGTTTATGAACTAAAAAACAACTACATCCAACTTATGTAAGCTGCTTTAAGCCGAGCAACGAAATATTTAATATTTTTTTTCATCTTTAGGTTTATGTTTTTATTGTATGGTTGACCCATTAACAAAACATTTTTATAAAAATATGACGATGGAATTCCCCATTTTTTGGCAAAGGTTTTTCTTCCGTTATTTCGTTTTACCCTGCCTGTGCTTTTGCACTTAAAATGATAAACCAAACTGTTTCCAAAACCTCTAAAATCTCTAACCCCAATTTTCCAGAGTTTCATAGCAAAGTCAGGGTCGCTGTAAAAGCCTGGGCTAAACTCTTCGCTGTATCCGCCAACTTTTCCCCAAAGTTTTTTACTTACTAAACTAGGTGGCCAACATGATCCAAACCAATCATTAAAGGCATTATGTTCAATAAAATAGTTTAAAGCTTCTTCATCAAAATTTTTAGGCGAATCTCCAAAGTTTTTATTTGCAATAACACAATTATTGCCGCTATCATTGGGTTCAATCATTGTTCCAGAATAATAAAACAACTGGTTTAAACTATTTTTAGCTGCTTTAACCAGTGGCTCATCCCAATTTTTGCAAACAAACATATCATCGTTTAAATACAATATGTAATTTGTTTTTGCAAGCTTAGCCATTGCATTTAGTGCATAACAAACTCCGGCATTGGTTTTTGAGTATGTATAATCAAGGTTAGTTTGCTTTATCCAATCAAAAGTTCCATCAGTGCCTTCATTTACATGAATAATAATTTGATGTTTGTATAAACTGTTTTTGTGTATAGATTCAATACAAAGTTTTAAATATTCTAAGTTGTTCCAAGATGGTATAAGAATGCTAAAAAACCAATCAGATTTTGGTTCAACAATATTATAATAGGTTATTTCGGGTTTTTCAAAATCAGTCAACTATTTTTTCAATTTTACCGTACGAAACTCTTACTTTCACTGTTGGATTGTTAATTCTTAATGCCTCTGCTATTCTTCTGTCTATTGCAATTATTATTTTGGGGTCATCGTATTTTGGCAATCTTCCCGTAACTCGTGCATAGGTTTCTAAAAAGTTTTCTTTGTTAAAAATTTTTATGGTTTTACCAATAGGCAAACTTGGATGTAAAACACCTAAAAATTTTGCTTTAGGGTCAAAATAAACCAAACCTTCTTCTATAATTCCTTCAACTTCTTTGCTGTTTGTAAGTTCTCTTTGGTTTGCCTGATTTCGAGAAATAATATCTAATTCGTATCTGTCTTGATTTATAATTAACTCTTGCGCTATTCTAATACGATACACATCTAATTCATTCCAATTTATAATATCTGTAACTCTAACACCATATTTATTTGCTATGCTTTGAAGTGTTTCTCCCTTTTCAACAATATGAACAGTGTTTTTATCTCCATATCCTTTATTTTGACTGGTTGAAGAAACCTTTTTTAAATTTTCGGAGATAATTTTTTCAGCCCATTCGTCTCTAAGTCTTTCTTCATCTCTATATTCAGAAATATTATATGTATGAACATTGGTGCCTCTAATTTCTATTTTTATACTATCTTCTTTTTCTGAAGAAGCAGAAGTTTTTCTTGTTTTTATTTGACTTTCTTTTTTGGTTTGATTGTTAGAAGATATATTTTTAGCTTGTTGTTGCTGTGTTTGAATTTCGTTTTGCTTTACTTCTTTTTGTAAGTCATCAGGCAAATTGCTTTTATTCGGTTGTTGTTTTGTTTCATTTTTTTCAAAATTATAAACTAAAGGTTTCTCAGTTGTTGGTTCAACCAAATTATCAAAAAATTGCTTACCAGGCTCTATGATTAACTTAGTTCCCGGTTCAATTTTATTTGAATTAAGCTTGTTTTGTTTTTTTATAGCTTCAGGAGTTGTTTTAAAATAATCGGCTATTTCGTTTAAGTTATCCATTTCTAAAACGGTATAACTTGCCACTTCTTTGTTATTGTAATTTATTAATGTGTATGGGTATTTTTCAGAAAGCATTGCCTGTTTTTGTCTTTCTGTATTTTGTTGTTTTTCAATTTCAATTCTTTTTTGTTCGGCTGTAAGTTGTTTTGTTTCTTGCTGGTTTGTATTTGAGCCAATTAAAATTCTTACAATCTGGTCTTTTAAAAGCACTATACTCTCTAGATTATTATAATTTTTAATTGCATCATCGGTAACATTAAATTTTTTGGCAACTTCCGTTACCGAGTTTTCAGGCCCAACCTGATAGATTAGAAAAGTATCGCTACCATTTATTTCTTTTCTTAATACCTTTCCTGTTATTGCTGTTGATTCAACGGGCTTTATTGATTCTTTTGAATTTTTTTCTTCTTGTTGAACCTGATTTACTGTTAACGAATTTTGCGAATTGACTGCCGTAGGCGGAGGAAGTGATGTTGCTAAAGGAAGTTCACCGTCAACTACAGGAGCAATTACAGCTGCTTTTACATCACCATAAACTGATGTGTTTAATGGAATTAGTATAATTTGATTGGGTTTAACATCTGCTGCAATTAATGGGTTTGAACTAAAAATATCAGATTCTTCAACATGATATCTTTTGGCGAGTATTGCAGCTATCTCTCCTTTTATTACTTTATGTACAATATATTTTACTCCGCCTCTTAATTCTACTCTTAAGCTGTCGGTAGGTGCTGAAATTAATTTTAATTGCAGCATTAATACAAAAAGTATAGTTTGCTTAAAACCTTTAAACATTTTAAAAATATTATTCAAATGTATAGCTTTACGAACATAGTTTTATATTTACCGTATATATTGTTATTGCATTCTTAATGTTGATTGTTTACATAAAAAAACATCATAGCTCGTCAGTTTCTATTTTTGTTTGATTATTGAATTACTTAAATACATAATTAACATAAACATTAAAATATTGGAATTTATATTTTTAAATTTGAATTTAAATTTAAAACAGTATGAAATTATCAAATAAAGTAATGGTTGTTACTGGAGCTGGTAGCGGTATTGGAAGGGAATTGGTTTTACAACTGCTAGCAAAAAATTCCTTGGTTGTTATGGTTGATATTAACGAAGTCGCACTTCAGGAAACAGCAGCTTTATCAAGAAAAAACGAAGACTGCTATATGATTTTTAAACTTGATGTAAGTGATAAAGAAAAGGTATATGAATTACCCGAAAAGGTTATAGAAAAATTTAATAGAGTTGATGGTTTAATAAATAATGCCGGAATTATTCAGCCATTTATACCTGTAAACGAATTAGATTATGATAAAATATTCCGAATTATGAATATTAATTTTTACGGTACATTGTATTTAACAAAAGCTTTTTTGCCTTTTTTTCTAAAACTTCCCGAAGCACACATTGCAAATGTTTGTAGTATGGGTGGTTTTATTCCTTTTCCGGGTCAAACATTTTATGGAGCAAGTAAAGCTGCCGTTAAATTATTAACCGAAGGGCTTGCATCGGAGTTAATGAATACAAATGTACATGTAACTTTAATTTATCCGGGTGGCGTAAGTACAAATATAATGAAAAACTCAGGGGTACAATTACCTGCAACAGAAAATAATAAAAATTATAAAGCATTAAGTGCAAGTAAGGCTGCATCATTGATAATTGAAGCAATTGAAAAAAATAAACAAAGAGTTTGCATTGGCTCTGACTCGGTAATGATGGATAAACTTTACCGAATAGCACCAACATGGGCTTCAAGATTTATTGCTAAACAAATGGGCAAGGCGATAAAATAAAATATTTAAAAATATTAAAAGCTTAACCAACTGAAAAACAATTTATTAAGCAATTATTTAACAAAAAATTAATCATTAAGCATGTAAAAAATTGATTATTAAAGTAGCGTTTCTATATTTGCAGTCCCCAAATTTATTGGTGCGGTAGTTCAGCTGGTTAGAATACATGCCTGTCACGCATGGGGTCGCGGGTTCGAGTCCCGTCCGCACCGCTTAAAGCCTCAAATTGAGGCTTTTTTTATGTCAATATATTTGCTTTCAAGTTTTAATAACCTAACCTACTTTCAACTTGTTTTAAATATGCTTTATGTTTGATTAATATAAAGTTCAAAAATTAAACTAAATTAATTTTTATAAATTTTATTGGTTAAATTTTAAAATTTACAACGAATTGTTAAAAATACAACCAATGCCATTTAATTTTATCTTGATTATTAATTTCTAATGCCGGCAATGGTATCTTTATAAAATTAATTGCATAAAGTACAGTTTTAAGTGTTCTGTTTTTAATGTTTATCTTTTCTAAATCAATATCAGGGCTTATGTAAAACTGCCTGTATCTGGGCAATACCGGTATAGGGTTTCGTTTATAAAAATCCGGATTTTTAAATTCGGCCAACATGCCATTAGCACTATAGCCAATTGCAAGATTTAACCATAAAGGCTTTAGCTTTATACCTAAATCATTTAAGTTTGCGCTCAGCCAATAAGTATGCCCATTATAGTCAAGAAAGAAAGTCTCCATTTCGCCTTTGCCTAAATTGTAAGGGTGATAACGGTTATACCCACTTTCGCTGTATGAGAATTTTAGTTTTATAGGTTCATTTTGCCAAATTGCATGCTGTGTTAAAAACAATGCCGAACCTAAGGTATTGGCAACAATATCGTATGAAGAAAATCCATAACCTTCGTAAAAACCATCAAAAACTTCTATTGGTGTCATATACATAAATGCTGAAATACCGCTATACAAGAGCGATTTTTCATGAGACAATCCGGAATATTTGTACAAGTGAAATACATTTTTATTTATAAAATAACTGGAAAAAACATGGCCTGTTTTATCCATTTGCAACCAACCATCTAAATCATTATAAAAGTTAAATGGAACTGTTTCGTAATCTTTATACCAAACAAATTGCAGGTATGAAAGCCCTGCAAAATAAGTTGCAGCATTAATTGAAGTTATAATATAAGGCTTATAATTTTTACTGCTTGAATCTGCTAATTGCGCTTTCGAGGTTTTTACTGTTAAAGTAAATAACAAGCATATAATTAGCATTTTATTAAGCATTTTAAAATTTTAATGTGGATTTTTATTGCCAAATTTTATTGAATTTAATAAACTTTTGCCGTTAGTTTTATCTACTATAAAACTAATGAATAAATCTAAATACCCTGTTCCATCTAATTTTTTCCCAAATTTTTGGTGCATCTTTATCGTAGCTCATCCAAACAAAAACAGCTTTTCCTACTACATTGGTTTCAGGAACAAATCCCCAAAACCGACTATCAGCACTATTATGCCTGTTATCACCCATCATAAAATAATAGTTGTCTTTAAATATATAAATAGTTTCAGGCTTTCCGTTAAGTAAAACTTCACCGTTTTTTAATTCAAGTGTGTTGCGTTCATAATCGGCAATTACTCGCTTGTATAAAATGTATGTGTTGCTATCCAAGTTAATTGTATCACCTTTTCTTGGAACATATAATGGTCCGTAATAATCGGTATTCCAACTAAAATTAGGATTGTATGGATAAATGTAGTTTTGAAATGTATTGTAATCAGGCATAAGGGTATCTACCTGTAAAATCCCCGGTTCTGCCTCCATTTTTAGTTTATTTTTATATGAAAGCGGCAAAGCAAAATCTAAATCGCCATGTAACTGTTCACCTTCCGATATATCGTATTTTCTTAAAATCTTTTTAAAAGACGTTTCATTCCATGCATAATTAGGGTCAAACTTTACAAAATATTTTAATTGCGAGCGCTCAGGCTGCTCAACCGGTTTGCCATTTATAAAAACCAACCCCCCTATAACCTGAATGGTATCTCCGGGAATGGCAAGACATCGTTTTATGTAGTTTTCTTTTTTATCAATGGGTCTTATATCATCAATTTCTCCTGGGCGACCGGGATAGTTAAAAACTACAACATCGTTATTTTTTATTTTTTGAAAAGACGGAAATCTCTTGTAAGGCATTGACATGATTGTTGTATAACTTTTTACACTATCGGTTAATGGTAATGTATTATGAGCAAACGGAAAAGAAATAGTAGTAATTGGCAGCCTTGAGCCATAATGCATTTTGCTTACAAACAAAAAATCTCCAACCATTAACGATTTTTCCATTGATGAAGTTGGAATGGTGTAGGCTTCTATAAAATAACTTCTTATAACAGTTGCAGCAAGCGTTGCAAACCACAAAGCATCTCCCCATTCAAAAACTATTTTATTATCTGGCTTAGGTACAAGTTTTACAAACGATAAAACATAAAGTAAAACATATATAACCGGTGAAATGATAAATGCCAAAATACGTGTGAAGTATAAAAAAATTAATGCAATGCCGTAAAATGTATTAAGTAATGCAAGCATAAAACTTGCGCCTGCACTTAAATACATAAAAAATGTTATAAAATTTGCAATGCACCAAATGCCAATTACTATCCACTGTTTTTTAGTGAATGTTTTAGGGCTTTTATAAAAATAATTGAAAGTTGATACAACAATGTTTTCGGAGGTGGTTGTTTTATTGTTACTCATGTAATACTAAATAACTTGTGTTATAGCGATTGTATTGTTTTTACTGATGAATTTATTTAAAATGAAAAAATTACCTATATTAAAGTTGTTATTATTTGATGATTTCATCGAGTTTAAGAATATCATCCATATTGTAAATGCCGTTTTTCCCAATAATCCACTCGGCTGCCATTAATGCCCCTTTTGCAAAACCATAACGAGAGTTTGCTTCGTGTTTTATACTAATGGTATCTATCATTGATTTATAAACCACCTTATGAATTCCTGTAACATCACCTTCCCTGTAACAATCAATTACCAATTCGTTTGGCTTGCCGCTTTGCAACGGACTATTTGGGTCAAAAATTAGCCTGCTTTTTATCTCAGTTTTTTCTAAAAAATTTTCCATTATACTTTTGCTAAGCGTAAGCGCTGTGCCACTTGGATGGTCTTTTTTTTGTGTATGATGAACTTCTTCAATGGCTACTTCATAATCATTAAAATGTTTCATCATTTGAGCCAAAATTTTATTTAATTTAAAAAACAGGTTCACACCAATACTAAAATTTGTGCTGTAAACCATTGCATGTTTTTCGTTTATACAACGTTGTTTTATTTCATCAAACCTATCGTACCAGCCGGTAGTTCCAACAACAATGGGCACACCTGCATCAAAACATTTATTTATATTATCAACTGCCGATGAAGGCATACTGAAGTCTATCGCCACATCTACATTATGCAGGCTTACCGGCATAAAATCGTAAGCATTTTCTAAATCTACTTTATATACTATTTCATGATTTTTTGCCAAAGCAATCTTTTCAACTGCTTTACCCATTTTGCCATAACCTAAAAGCGCTATCTTCATTTTATTGTATGTGTATGTCCGTTTTTACAAAGTTATGTTATTAAAATCAATTTATTAAACCAATGTTTGGTAAGTTTAATGCAAGTTTAATTGTAATTGAACCGAAGTTGTTGCAAAACCAAAGTTGTAATTAATTGTGGGTTTAATTCTTAAGCTAAGATTATCAGACACATCAAACTGCTTTAAATGTGCATCAACGGCAGCATCAATTAGGTTCAAGGCATATAAGCCGGCAATACCAATTACCGATAAATCTCTGTTTTTTTGGTAAAACTCTCTGGTATTTCGCAGCATTTGCTGAGGCACATTTGCCAATTCGGGGTCGGTTATAGGTTGTTGTGCTACACTTTGCCTGTAAGCGGTTTTAAATCTGTTATATTCTGTATTATTAAAATATGTGCTGTAAGCCAAAGCTGCAAACCCGGCATAAATAATGGGTACTTTCCAATATTTGCGGTTGTAAATTTGGCCTCCACCGGGTATTAGGCTGTATAATGTTGCTTTTTTAGGCGAATGTTTATTTGGCTCATTTTTTAATGGTTGACCCAAAAGTGAGGTTGAAATGAATAAATATAGTAAAAACGAAACTAAGGTTTTGTTTATCACAAAAGTTCAATTATTCTTTTTAAATCTTGTTGAGAATGAAAGGGAATGGTAAGTGCACCCCTGCCCTTTTCATCTACTTTTATTTTAACTTTTGTATCAAGTTTATTGCTTAAACTTTTTTGATAAGAAATTAGGGTTTCTGATAGTTTTACAGTTTTTCCTGAATTGGTTTTGCTTCTTTCGGCTGCTTTATCTTCGTTTTTTTGTCGAACCAAATTTTCGACTTCCCTAACCGAAAGACCGTCTTCCAACATTTTGGTAAATAAATCCTGCTGCTCGTGAGGGTTTTCGATATTTATTATAGCCCTTGCATGGCCCATTGAAATGGTATTATCTCTTATAGCTGCCTGAATATTATCAGGTAATTTTAGCAAACGTAAATAATTGTTTACAGTACTTCGGTTTTTGCCTACACGCTCACCCAATTGCTCCTGATTTAAATTGCATTCATCAATTAATCGTTTGTAACTCAATGCAATTTCAATAGCATTTAAATCTTCTCGCTGAATATTCTCAATCAATGCCATCTCAAGCATTGCCTGATCATCGGCTAAGCGAATATATGCAGGAATGGTTGTTAGACCGGCTAATCTTGATGCACGGGTTCTTCGCTCACCACTAATAATTTGATAGCTGTCGTAACCAAGTTTTCTGACTGTAATGGGCTGTATTACACCATGCACTTTTATCGATTCAGCAAGTTCATTTAATGCTGTTTCATCAAATTCTTCTCTTGGCTGAAATGGATTAGCCTGAATTTGACTAATCGGTATTTCGCTAATAGAGTTTAATGGCTTAGGTTCAACTCCGGTAATGTCAGTTCCTGCATTTTCAAGCAATGCGCTTAATCCTCGCCCCAATGCGTTTCTTGATTTATTACTCATTTACTCTTTTCCTCTTTTTTTTAGTTTAATGTTTCAGGCTCTTGAATAGGTTTATATTGTGTTAATCCGTTTTTGTGCAACAATTCTTTTGCAAGGTTTAGGTAATTTACGGCTCCTTTACTTGCTGCATCGTGAGATATTACTGCTTTACCAAAGCTTGGCGCTTCGCTTAATTTGGTATTTCGTTGAATAATTGTATCAAAAACCAGCTCCTGAAAATGCATTTTAACTTCTTCAACTACTTGGTTACTCAGCCTTAAACGCATATCGTACATGGTTAATAATAAACCTTCAATTTGCAAATCTGGATTTAAGTTTGATTGAATAATTTTAACAGTATTTAACAACTTACCCAAACCTTCAAGCGCAAAATATTCGCACTGTACAGGAATAATTATACTATTGCTTGCAACCAAACTATTTGTGGTTATTAAACCCAAACTTGGCGAACAATCTATAATTACAAAATCGTATTTATCTTTTACAGGATCAATGGCATATTTCATCAATCTTTCTCGGTTTGGCACACTTATCAACTCAATTTCAGCACCAACAAGATCAATATTTGATGGTAAAATATCTAAATACTCAAATTCAGTTTGTAAAATCGCATCACTTGCGGGCACCTCGTTAATTATCACTTCATATAATCCGGTTCTAATATTTTTGGGGTCAAAACCTAAGCCTGAAGTGCTGTTTGCCTGGGGGTCAGCATCAATAAGCAAGGTTTTAAATTCAAGAACGGCAAGGCTTGCAGCTAAATTTATTGCTGTTGTTGTTTTTCCAACTCCACCTTTCTGGTTAACTATCGAAATTACTTTTGTCATTTTATAAATTAAAATTATAAATCTATTGTTTGGCCTATTTCAGGCAATATAAGCGTTTTGTTGTGTTGTTTAAAATAATTTATCGCATCGTTATGGTTTATAACTATATAACCAAACGTATCAAAATGAACGCCAATTACTTTGGTGCAATTTAACATTTCGGTTGCCAATTCGGCATCTTTGTAATCCATAGTAAAGTTATCTCCAACGGGTAAAATACAAACATCAATATTTGCCATTTTGCCAATCAATTGCATATCCATTGTTAGCCCGGTATCGCCACTGTAATAAATATTTTTTTCTTTGGTTTGAACCAAAAATCCGGTTGCTACTCCTCCATAACTTCCATCGGGTAAACTGCTACTGTGAGCAGCATTCGTCATTTTTACCGTTCCAAAATCAAAACTCCATTTACCGCCAATATTCATTGGGTGTGTATTTGTAATGCCCTGTTTATTAAGCCAATCATGAATTTCCCAACTGCAAACTACTTTGGCTCCGGTTTGCTTTGCAAGCATTACTAAATCTGCAACATGGTCGGCATGACCATGACTAACCAAAATATAATCGGCCTCAATTTTTGTAACATCTATGTTTTTTGCCAGCTCATTTGGTGTAATAAATGGATCAAACAATAATTTAACGCCATTTATTTGAACTAAAAAGCAAGCATGACCAAAATATGTAAGTTGACTCATAATTTTTGCGAAACTCTATATGCGATCTTTGAACTAATAATTCAATTTCAAATAACCATAAATTCGTTGCATACATATTCACTATGTTTCAACAGGCATGTTAATTAAATTAATTGCTGATTGCTAAATGGTTGCATTATTTTATCAAAATATTTCTTGTTTATTTAAAATGTAATTTAGTTAGCAAGCATATTAAATAGTTTTACGCACTCAACTGCTTCTTTTACATCGTGTACCCTTAAAATATTGGCACCATTTAGCAAGGCTGCCATGTGTAAAGCCGTTGTGCCATTTAATGCTTCATCTGTGTTTACGTTTAATACTTTTTGAATCATGCTTTTTCTTGAAACCCCAACAAGTATTGGTAATTCAAACACTTCAAAGTCTTTTAAATGTTTTAAAATGGTGTAATTATGTTCTAATGTTTTGCCAAAACCAAATCCGGGATCAATTATTAAATCTGCAACGCCATTTTGCTTTAAAAATTCAACTTTGGGAATAAAATAATTCATTATATCCAAAACTACATTATCGTAAACAGGATTTTGCTGCATGGTTTTAGGCTTGCCTTGTTTATGCATTAAAATATATGGAACTTTATTTTTTATGATAACATCAAACATTTTTTTGTCATCATCTCCTGAACTTACATCGTTTACAATAGCGGCACCAGCGTTTATGGCGTTTTCGGCAACTTTTGCCCTGTAAGTATCAATACTTATAATAATGTTAGGAAATGCTTTGATTAATAATTCTATTGCAGGAATCACCAATTTTATCTCTTCTTCTGTGCCTATTTCTTCAGCTCCCGGTCTGGTACTTTGGGCGCCAATGTCTATAATTTCGGCTCCATCAGTAAGCATTTTTTCTACTTTATTTAGTAATGCAGTTTCGGTTTCTATCCTGCTTCCAGTGTAAAAGCTATTGTTGTTTACATTTATAATACCCATTGCAACAGGCTTACATAAATTTATAATATTGCCATTACAATTTATGGTATTTTTACGTTTTATTACTTGCAATTGACTTGATACTTATAATTTTGCCGCACAAAAAACGCACACAACATTTGTATAAACAAATCTTTTAAAACAAAACAATGTTTAAAATCAAAATATGAAAATAATAACACAAATAAGCAGAATTTTAACAGGTGCACTTTTTATCGTTAGTGGACTAATTAAAGCCAACGACACCATAGGTTTTGGCATCAAACTAAAAGAATATTTTGAGGTTTTTGATATGCCCTTTTTTGAACCTTATGCTGTTGCCATAGCCATGGTCGTATGTGTTTTTGAAATTATTGCCGGAGTTGCATTATTAATAGGTGCTTATTCAAAACTCAATACGTGGCTTTTGTTAATACTTATTATTTTCTTTACATGGCTAACAGGCTACAGCGCCATTACCAACAAGGTAACAGATTGCGGTTGTTTTGGCGATGCCATAAAACTAAAACCTGTAGAAAGTTTTATGAAAGATGTTGTTTTATTGGTTCTTATTTTAATAATATTATTTGGCATTAAACATGTAAAGCCTATTTTTAATAAAGGTATAGAGAAACTCATTCTATTTGTTGCTTTATTGGTTAGTTCTTTTTTTACCGGTTATACTTACATGTTTTTACCATATAAAGATTTTTTACCATACAAGGTTGGAAATAACATAAAAGAACTTTCAATAATACCTGAAGGCGCTCCAAAAGATGAGTATGAAATGATTTTTATTTACGAAAAAGATGGCGTACATCAAGAGTTTACAGTAGATAATATACCCGATGACGAAAGTTATAAATTCGTTGATCGTAAAGATAAGCTTATAAAAAAAGGGTATAAGCCACCAATTAGCGATTTTAAAATATACGATGGCTTTGGCAACGAGCTTTCAGATTCTTTTTTTAACCAAACCGGCTATAAATTATTGTTAGTGCAAACAAAATTAGAAGAAAGCAGAACTGCTATTTTGCCAAATATATCAATGCTTGCGCAAGATTGGAATAAAAACCAGCCAAATCCTATTTGGGCTTTAACATCAACTAGTCTAAGCGAAGCTGAAGCATATAAACATGCAAACCAGTTGTCGGTAAACTATTACAATATGGATGCTACACCATTAAAAAGCATGGTACGCAGTAATCCCGGATTAATTCTATTAAAAGACAATACCGTAGTAAAAAAATGGAGTGCCTATAATATTCCTACATACGCAACCTTGCTAAAATATATAAAATAGTGAATAGAATATACCTGGTAGGTATGCCCGGTTGTGGTAAAAGTACCATAGGAAAAAAATTAGCCAAATTATTAAATTTCAATTTTGTTGACTTAGATGAAGTAATTGAATCTAAAACCGGAAAAACAATTTCTTTTTTTTTTGAACACTATGGTGAAAAAAATTTTAGAAATATTGAAAGAGATGTTTTGCATGAAACCTTAAATACATTAAATGTGGTAATAGCTTGTGGAGGTGGTACAGCCGCATGGTTTGATAATATGGATTTTATGAACAAAAATGGAGTAACCATTTACTTAAATGCGTCAATAAAGCTTTTAGCAAAGCGTCTGTCTGCTAAAAAAAACAACAGGCCATTACTTAGTTTTGTTGAAAAACAAGGATTGGAAGACCATCTTATGAAAATTTTTGAAAAAAGAGAGCCTTTTTATTTACAAGCACGTATAGAACAAAAATTACCTTTAAAAAACCTCGAAACGCTTGCTATAAAAGCAGTTGAAGCAATTAGCAAAAATAAATAAACATATAAAAATCGCGCGCAATAGGCTCTATTGTTGAAAACATGTGAAAATTATTATAAAAAATTTTTGCTCAAACCCTTGCTACCACTTGCATTTAATATTTTGTTCTCTATGTTTGTTGATGTAATTAACCTTTAAACATTAATATCTATGAACAAACAAGACTTAATCGATGCAATGGCAAAGAATGCCGGCATTACAAAAGTGCAAGCTCAAGCAGCTTTAGACTCATTTATGAGCTCAACTCAATCGGCTCTTAAAAAAGGCGACAAAGTAATTTTAGTTGGTTTTGGAACTTTCTCGGTAACAAAACGTGCTGCACGTAAAGGCCGTAACCCACAAACCGGAAAAGAAATTAACATACCTGCTAAAAAGGTTGTTAAATTTAAAGCCGGTGCAGGTTTGCAAGGTAAAATTAAGTAAGCTTTTGCTACTTAAAAAGGATTTTAAAAGGCTGCCTAAAAGGTGGCCTTTTTTATTAATAAACGATAATTTTTATGCTCTTTAAAATGATATTGTTTTCATCAATAAATGTGGCCGTATAAAAACCACTATTATTAATGATTAACTCGTTGTTTGAATTTGGCTTAACGCTAATATTTTCAATAATTTTCCCTTGTAAATCGTATATTATTATTTTTACTTTTTGTTCACAAAGAAATTTTATTACTTGGTTTTCTTTTGCAGGATTTGGAAATACCAAATATGTATCAGTTAATTGATTAATTTTATTGATTGATGTAATGTTTTCATCGGTCGTAAAAAAATTTGGTTCAGAAAATATACCGCAAACATTTGTTTTAGAAATGGCTTTAACACGCCAAGCATAAGGCCAACTGCCAAATAAATCAATATTTATTGTGGTGTCATTAACAATCAATTGGTCTATATTTAAAAAATCCCATGCCCCAAATCTGGCAACCTGCAAATGGTATGCATAAGCTCCAGATACTTTTCTCCATTTTAAAGTTACTCCTATGGGATTTATTAATGAATCGTTGTTTAAAGGTGAAACTAATTCTGGTGGAGATAAAGTAATTGCTGGATTATCTGGTGGAATGGTAGATGCAATACTTCTGCTGTTTAAATTTGCCCTCATGGCAGCAATTTGCTGGTTACTGAATCTGCTATGGCAATTATCGTTAGCATAATTCATATAAAGCGAACTATCGGGTTTAAATATTTGTCCGTTTGGATCGGTTAACGCCATACTATATGGACAATTCCAACGTGTAGCAACATAATCGGCTTTGGTATCGCAAAAGCCATCTCCAGCTGTTGTGCAGTTTGTGCCATCAAGTTTTTCGATATTACCCGGAACCATGCCTCCCTCCCAGCCTCTGAATGTATGAGGTAAACTAAAAAAATGTCCAAGTTCATGTGTTAGGGTTGTGCCTCCGGGCAATTGGCAACGATGTAAAACAAAAACAACATCAACGCCACCAAAATATACACCACACCAACCTTCGGTATTTTGACCGTGATAAAATACATTTACGGTTAAAGGATTTTTTAAATCATACGATTTTACCCAAATGGCATCAGCTTTTCCTGCATATAATTCATCATCGTTTACATATTTTATAGTTTCTGCTAAATAAAAATACATGCCAACCGGTGCAAATCTTTGGTTTACCTCGCATAATGATGTAAGAACATTTTGCAAGCTAAAATACCCCAAGCCTTTTGATGTGCCAACCAAATGAAAAGTTACCGGTACATAAAGCATCTGGTTTTTTCCTAAATCAATTGAATTTGGGTTAGCATACATTTGTTGCTGAAAATTTTTAAGCCAATTTTCTTGTTCTTTAGTAAAATTTAGTAAACATTGAGCATTTACATTTATTGTAGAACTGAAAATAAATACAATTAAAATAAACCAATTTGATTTGAACATATTAATACAAATAACTGAAAATTATCGAACTAAAAAAATTAACTAAACCGCATGCTCGTTTTTATATACAGATTGTTACTTTTGCGCACCTTTAAAATTAAAAATGAAGAATATTACAGTAATAGGAAGCGGCACAATGGGCAATGGTATTGCGCATGTTTTTGCTCAAAACAATTATCATGTAAACTTAATTGATGTTAACGAAATACAATTAAAAAAAGCTATTGAAACAATTGGCAAAAACTTAGATAGACAAATTGCAAAAGGAGCAATAACAGAAGATGTTAAAAATACAACTTTATCAAATATAAAAACTTTTACATTGCTAAAAGATGCATGTACCGAAGCTGATTTAATTGTTGAAGCAGCAAGTGAAAATATTGCCATAAAACTTGATATATTTAAGCAAATTGATGAGAACGCACCGGCACATTGCATTTTGGCTTCAAACACATCTTCAATAAGCATTACAAAAATTGCAAGTGTTACCAAAAGACCTGATAAAGTTATAGGCATGCACTTTATGAACCCTGTACCTGTAATGAAACTTGTAGAAGTAATTAATGGTTATAAAACAAGCAAAGAGGTTAGCGAAGCAATAACAAACCTTAGTAAAGCAATAGGTAAAGTTCCCGCAGTTGCCAATGATTATCCAGGTTTTATTGCTAACAGAATTTTACTGCCAATGATTAATGAAGCCATTATAAGTTTACAAGAAGGTGTTGGAGGAGTTGAAGAAATTGATACTGTAATGAAATTAGGAATGGCGCATCCGATGGGTCCATTACAATTAGCCGATTTTATTGGCCTTGATGTTTGTCTTGCAATTTTAAATGTATTGTATGAAGGTTTAGGAAAAGATAAATACGCTCCTTGTCCACTTTTAGTTAATATGGTTACATCGGGCAATTTAGGCGTTAAAAGTGGAGAAGGTTTTTATAAATACACTCCCGGCAATAAAGAATTGGTTGTAGCCGATCAATTTAAAAGGTAATTATTTTAATGAACGTTTTACCAATGAATAGCCAATGATACTGGCTATTATAGAAGCTGTTAATACACCTACTTTCGCTTTCATCAACGTATCAGGGTCGTTAAAAGCTAAACCTGATATAAACAATGACATAGTAAAACCTATGGCTCCTAAAAATCCAACTGCCAATAATTGGCTCATACTTAAACCTTGAGGTAATGATGCAATTTTTAGTTTAATAAAAATATAACTAGCGCCAACAATTCCTAGTAATTTGCCAATAATAAGCCCAATTGCAATACCAAATGTAACATTACTCGTAAAAACATCTTTAATATCTCCGGTTATGGTTACACCTGCATTGCTTAATGCGAAAATTGGCATAATAACAAATGCAACTAATGGATGAAGGTTGTGTTCAAGCCTTTGTAATGGAGGTATAGCATTTTTCGATATGTATTTTATTTTTTCCAGAATTTCTTGCTGCTCATGAGTTACAAGTGCATTATTATTTTTTTTAGCTTGCTTAAAATTATTATAAAGTTTTTCTAACTTACTGCTAAAATATTCCTCGTTTATATTGGTAGATGCTGGTATTGCAAAAGCAGCAAGTACTGCAGCAATGGTTGCATGAACGCCAGATAGCAAAAATGCCAGCCAAACACCACCAATACCAACAATACCATAAAATACTGTATTTCGAACCCCAATTAAATTGGCTGCAATTAAAACAACCATAAAACCAAGGCCTGTTAATAAGCTAATAAAATCAATTTGCGATGTGTAAAAAAAAGCTATTACCAATACAGCTCCAAGGTCATCTACAATTGCTATTGCTGTTAAAAAAACTTTTAATGCAGTAGGCACTTTATCGCCAAGTAAATACAAAATACCAAGAGCAAATGCAATATCTGTAGCCATTGGAATACCCCAACCTTTAGATTGATAACCGCTGCCATTAAAAATCAGGTAAATCAAGGCAGGAAATAACATTCCGCCTATTGCTGCAACAATCGGTAAAATTGCATTTTTAGGTTCACGTAATTGACCGAACAAAATTTCTCGTTTCAACTCAAGACCAACAACAAAAAAGAAAACAGCCATAAGGCCATCATTTATCCAATGATGCAGATTTTTTTTAATTACATAATTATCATATCCAATACTAAAGTAATGCTCCCATAAATGATGGTAATCCTCTTTTAAAGGAGAATTTGAAATTATTAATGCTACCAATGCAGAACAAAACAGTATAATTCCGCTTGTTTTGCTGTTGCTTATAAATGTGTTTATGGGTTCAACAATCCACCTTTCGGCTATATCTTTTTTTCTTATTGTATCAGACATGGTTTTGCAATGCTATAAAAGTTTAATTACGCTATCAAGCAATTGTTTGAACCTAATAAAATTTGATGGTAAAATGATTGGTTTTAAAAATTACTACAGTAGCTGATAGAAGTTGAATTTAAATAAAAAAAACCTTTTTAAAGGCTTTTTTTATTATTGTTTAAGAGCCTTACTAACAAATTTACCGTCACTGCTTTCAATTTCTATAAAGTAAAGTCCGGCTTGCAAATTATCAAGATTTATATTTTCATTTCTTGAAACCTTATTAACTTGTTTGATATTTACTAATTTACCTTCAGTATTAAATACTTTTATATTGTAAATATAAGCATCTTTTGAAAGTTCTATATTTATTTGGCCTGCAAACGGATTTGGATATACATTAACCAAATTGTTTAAAACATTACCTTTTGCAATACCAACAGGGTTTAATCCTGGGGGCAAATCAAATGCTTCATTTCCATCAGTACGACTGGTAGTTGCTCCTTGTGTTGCGCTAAATCCCATTCCTCTTCTTGCAAAAGCTTTCCAAAGCAATTCTTTGTGTTTAAAACCATAATTTAAACTATCTGCCAACAAAATTGCATCTCTGCAATCCATAAAACCTGGTTGACACTTTTGTAATTTTAAGCCATCAATTACCAATTGCATGGCAATATTATTACCGCCTTTACCTCTGTAAAAATCAGGGTCAAACCCATAAACATCTATTAAATCCCACATTATATCATATAAAACACTGGCAAAAACAAAACCAACACCATGTGGTACCGAAAGCGTTCTAATGCTGTTGTATGTTACAGGATTAATTGACATATTGTAACTATATCGGTATGGCCTAATTCCAAGTCCGTTTGTATCTTGATTTATTAAATAAGTGCCAATCCCCCTTGCAGTTGATTTGCTCTCCCATTTGCGTGTTGTTAATGCCAAAGCAAAAAAATCGCTCCAGCCTTCTCCGGGTTGCTCTTGGTTGTTTAAGCAAGAACTGTTGCCCGCGCCACCGGTTAATCTAATTGAAACACCATGGCCGTACTCATGTGTAATAACTCCATTATCAAAATCACTATCGTATATTTTCTGGTTTCTGTTAGGGTCAATAAGGGTAACAACAATAGAATCAGTTGCCAAAGCTGCTTTAAATGCATTGCCATCGGTTTGGCTAACCATTACCGAAGGAATGGTAATTTGTGAGTTTGAACCGGTCATGGCTGTTGGGTTGCCTGTTTGATTATTAATGACAACAGCAGCAATAGCTCCGGCTTGTTGTGCTGCCAAAACTTTATTGGTAAAATTACAAGTACCTCTATCAATTAAGGCAATATTACCCAAAAGTTCATTTGCGTTTGATGGTAAAACACATGCCAAACTAGTTGTTGCATTTGTATCTTTATACAATATAAGTTTTGCAGTTATAGGTGTTGAACCTATTCTTGAGCCAAATTGAGTTGTTTGAGGCGATAAATATGCTTTTGCGAGCGATGAAGGATAAATAACTGTTAAAAAATTATTACTTGTGGTACCAACAGGCCATAAATACATTTGCATTCTGCCTGAAGTACCATCAACCGGAGAAGAAAAATTGGCGTTGCTGGTGCCGCTGCCGTCTTGAGCTTCGGCCATTACCACATCGTTGCCCAAACCTTGTCCGGTATAATTTTTATACTGAAAGTTTCCACTAGCTTCATCAAAACCATGTAAATACATAATATCATGAATGTAATTATTCCAAACAAACAAGTTGGTTATAGCAGCATTAAGATTTTCGCTTGGCCTTGCATTTTCATCATAAAAAAAATCAAAAGTAAAATTAGCATCTGCAGGAGAAGAATAACCTGTTATTAAATTTCTTGCAGCTGTATCTTCTTTTGCAAATACATTATTGCCTCGTGTAATAAATAAATCAGGGCCTGCCACGCCATTGGTATCGTGCCAACCAAAAGGAGAAGCTTCATTATCATCTGCATTTGAAATCATTTTTCTTTGGCCTTTTCTTGGACTTTCGTAAGGCAAACTCCATGCTTTATATTGTGGTGTACCGTTTTTTCTTAAAATTATTTCTTGCTTTGGTTCATCATCAAAAATAAATGAAAAAGAGTTTGATGAAGATGTTACTATTTCATTTAAACTGCAATGACTTGTATAACTGTTTTCAGAAATTTTTAAACCATTAATACCATCTATATATATACACCACCAATCGTTTGTTGCGTCCTGATAAATCTCTACTTGCCATGTTGGTTTTAATATTCCGTTTTCGTACAAATATCCTTGCTTTGCAAATATCTTTTCTGTTGATGTTTCTGGGCTTACAACAATATTTTTACCGTTTTCTATACCTGCATTTTTAAAAGAAGCTTGATTAAAAACCATTTGTTTATCTTTAGCTGCATTTGAAATTGCTGTTAGCATATCAATTTGTGGTTGTAGTGTTTTGCTCAATTGCGACAAGTTGTAAAACTCTCCGGTTTTGTTTACAATAATACCATTTGCTACATGTAAAGATGCCGGAGTATTAAAAACTTCTAAGCCATTATACGTTTGTTTTAAATAAATATGGGTTATGCCCTTTTTATCAGTATGATTGTGGCTTATTAAATAATTTGAGTTTGCCTGAGGAAATGCTATATCAATAACATTTCTAAATTCTTTGTTTAGATTTTGGGCAGTTAGGGCAACAGAAGATGCCAACAAAATTAAAATAAATGCTTTTTTCATAGTTAATTAAAAGTTAACAAACTTACTTTTTAATTTGATTTTAACAAGTAAAAAATTACAATGATTTGCTTTTCAAAATAAGTGTATTACTCCCTATCAATATAGGCAATATTATATAAGCAACGCCAAGTTGTGTTTGTGTGCCTGCCTCAACCATTGCATAAATAAAAACCATAATATAATGAATATTAAGCAAATGAGGGTTCAAGCTAAAAAAAAATATAAAGCCGTAAAAAAGCCCAAAAGAAAATAACAATAATCCAAAAATTCCTATCGAAGCACCTAAAAACAAAAACAAGTTATGTGGTATAATTCGCTTTTTCATTTCCGGATACAATAATTGGTATCGTTTTTCCAGTTCGTCTTTCATGTTCCCAAGTCCAACACCCCAAATTGGATTTTCTTTAATTATTTGTAAAGCAATTTTATAACTTATAATACGCATAGCCATACTGTGATGATCGGCATTTTGGTTGCTTTGCATTACATTTAAGTCTTTTTGTGAGTTTTTAATTTTGTTTTGAACCGTTGGCGAATATTTAATTGTAACTATAGCTATTGCTAAAACCGTAACCAAACCGATTATTGCCAAAAAGTATTGCTTTGATATAAACACTAAACGGGCTATTTCTATAAAAATTAAAATATACAAAGCCAGCAAACCTATTCTTACCGAATAAATATGCTGAAATACAAAAAGAAAAAAAGCAACAAACCAAAGCGTATTTTTTTGCCAAACATTTAAATAGGTTTTTTTTGAAGTAATTACATAATAAATTATGTATATGCTAAATGCAACCAACATGCTGTAAGTAGGATGATGCGTTAAAATAGTAGGCATTACCTGACTTTCGAGGTAACGTTGGTTTACTTCATCAGTATGAAAAATATAATAAATGATGGCAACAAGTGCGATTAAAAACACCTGCAATGCCAGCCATAATAATACTTTTGCAAATTGCGACTTTGTAATTTTATGTGTATTTGAAAACGCAATAGGCAATAAAAGAAAAGGTAACGCTATTTGCCAACGTTCAAATAAGTAATTGTAATTTTTTGTATAAAACAACGATGGAACTAACGCTAAAAAACAACACATAAGCATAATCATTTTTTTGTTGTTTATTAAGTTGCTTATTATGTATTTAGGTTTTACATAAAAAAAAGGTACAACAAACATTAATGCCATGCTTACACTAAGTGGTATTGGCGAAACATCAACCAATAATAAAGAAGTTATGGCAATGTAAATTAAAAACAAGTAAAGTTTGTTGTATGTAAGTTTTATTGTCATTAAATTAGTTCAAAGTTTTTATATTCAGCAATTCTGTAACCAGTGTTGCGTTCAATAAAATATAGGAATTTATTAAAACCATTTATTTTACTTTCATCAAGTTTGGGTGTAAAGTCCCAGTTTTTTTGTTCAATTCTGTTTTTCATTACAGCCGGATGTGTTGCGGAGAATTTAATTACAGCATCAATATTGTTGTAATCAAAAGACTCGTTTAGTTGTGTTTGCGCATTAATCCATTCATCGTTGTGCCACAGTTTATGAAACTCTTTTATTTTATCGCTCATAATTTTTGGATGTCTTACCCAGCCATAATGATAAACCGAAGCATCAATTTTTTTTACTTTCAGCTTTTTGTTTTTTTTTCTAAACCCCTGCGCATCGCGGTACGAATGTATATTGGGGTTATTTCTTATAACTCTTATTTCGTGTCGGTAAAAACTCCTCGATGCTGCTATAAAATCGTAACTGCCAAAAAAATGTTTATAGCCAAACAAAAATCCATCCACTTCATTAAATCTTACATTAGCCTTCATTGCATTTTGTATGGTTTCATAATCGTTTTCGTGCAGCACTTCATCAGCCTGAACATACACAGCCCAATCACTTTCTGGGCTTATTAGTTTAAATGCCTTATCGGTTTCAACTGCCAAAACAGTTCCATTTTTTCTTAAGTTTTCATCCCATTTACTATGGTGTATTTTTATTTTGTTTGAACCTATATTTTCAATCAATTTTACTGTTTCATCATCTGAATTGCCTATCAATACAATCATTTCATCAACCAATGGCAAAACAGATGATATGGATTCAACTACAGGATAATCAAATTTAACTGCATTTCTTACAATTGTAAAACCACTAACTTTCATATTTAATTATTTACTTCTAATGGCATCTACCGGGTTTAGGTTTGCTGCTGTATAGGCCGGAATAAAACCGGATATTATACCAATTATAACTGAAACCAGAATACCTATAATAATATTATGATTACTTAAAAACAAATTTACTTCAAGGGCATTTTTTACTGCAACAGTAATACCATAAACCATACAAATACCAATAATACCACCAACAAGGCAAAGCAAAACAGCCTCAGTTAAAAACTCAATTAAAATAAAATAATTCTTTGCGCCAAGGCTTTTTTGGATACCAATTTGTTGTGTTCGTTCTTTTACACTTACAAACATAATATTGGCAATGCCAAATCCACCTACCAGCATGGCAAAACCGCCTATTACCCAACCTGCCATATTTACAACACTAAATAACGATTTTAATGGTTTTATAAGTAATGTAGTTTTGTTAATTGAAAAATCAGCTTCTTCGGCAGGTCCTAATTTTCTTATGCTTCTCATAATACCTGTAAGCTCGTTCGAAAGCATGTTTATGCTTACATTGTCTTTTGCTTTAACTTGTATGCGAGCATTTACAAACTGATTGTTTAATCTTAAAAACATTCCTGCCGTTTTTGCCGGAATTAGAAAGCTGTTATCTAGGCTGTTATTGATTAAGCTTTCACCTTCTTTTGCAAGAACACCAATTACCTTAAACTTATTTCCACTAATCATAACAAACCTGTCAATTGGATTTAATGCCTGAAATAAATTTTCTGCAATATTATAACCTAAAATTACAACAAAATCGCCTTTTGCGGCTTCATCTTCAGTAAAATATCTTCCAAATCCAAAATTCAACTCTCTAATTTGATTGTATTGATAGGTAACTCCAACTCCTGAAGCATTTTCGGCAATACGGTTTAAAAATTTTAATGTTTTGCGATTTATATCAACAGTTAATGCGCTTGCTTTTGCCAAAACGCTTCTCTCTTCAATTTTTTTAAGTTCTGATATGGTTGGGTTTGGGCGGTTCATGTATTTCCACCATTTATAATCTGAACCAAACTCCCACGGCCATTTATCAACAAATGCAACATCTTTACCAAGACTATTAACACTGTTTTCGAGGTTTTTCTGTAAAGAGTTTACAATACTTAACACCATTATAATGCTAAATATGCCAATAGTTATTCCAAGCGTACTTAAAAAACTTCTTAGTTTATTGTTTTGCAACGAACTTAAAGCGCTTTTTATGCTTTCGGTTATTTGTGTTAGAGTGGCTAAAACTACATTCATTTATTGTACAACTTTAAGTAAAAAATACCATTAATTACAATTGCCAAATAATGGTTGTTTTGTTGTGTTGTTTTAAATACTGATTGCATAAACTAAAGTGCCTGCATCCAAAAAATCCGTTGTGTGCCGACAATGGCGAAGGATGTGGCGCTTTTAATATCAAATGTTTTTGGACAGGTATCAATTTTTCTTTGCTTTGAGCATACTTACCCCAGAGCATAAATACTAGGTTATTTTTTTGTTGAGCTAATTTTGCAATAGCTGCATCGGTAAATATTTCCCAGCCTTTGTTTTGGTGGCTACCCGCCTCTCCGGCTCTAACAGTTAATGTTGCGTTCAACAATAAAACACCTTGCTTTGCCCAGTTTGTTAAGTTGCCGCTTTGCGGAATTTTAAAACCCTCTATATCATTACTTAGTTCTTTAAAAATATTTTGCAAAGAAGGCGGAAATGCAATTCCATTATTAACCGAAAAACAAAGCCCATGAGCCTGATTTGGACCATGATATGGGTCTTGCCCTAAAATTACAACCTTACAATCATCAACCGAAGTTTGGGCAAAGGCTTCGAATATTTTATTTCCTGGCGGATAAATAATTTTTCTTTGTTGTTTTTCGCTTTTTACAAATTGCACAAGTGCCGAAAAGTATGGCTTTTCAAATTCTTCTTTTAAAAGTAATTTCCAACTTGGTTCAATATTTACTTCAATCATTATTTGTAAAAGTGGTGCAATGTTAGGTTTTTTGCAACAATGGAAAATAAACATTTAATTGAAAAAGCATGGGAAAACCGAAGTTTATTAAATAGCCCTGAAACCATTGAAGCCATTAACCAAACCATAAAAAAATTAGATGAAGGTATTTTGCGTGTGGCTGAACCCACTACCGATGGTTGGAAGGTAAATGAATGGGTGAAAAAAGCCGTTATTCTTTATTTTCCGTTACGAAAAATGGAAACTTACAACGTAGGCCCACTTGAATTTTATGATAAAATTCCACTAAAAAATAACTACGAAACTCTGGGAGTTCGTGTTGTACCACATGCCATTGCGCGTTATGGAAGTTTTATAAACAAAGGCGTAATATTAATGCCAAGTTATGTTAATATTGGGGCTTATGTTGATGAAAGAACAATGGTTGACACATGGGCAACAGTTGGCAGTTGCGCACAAATTGGCAAAAACGTTCATTTAAGCGGTGGTGTTGGTATTGGCGGTGTGCTTGAGCCGGTTCAGGCAGCACCAGTTATTATTGAAGATAATTGTTTTATTGGTTCAAGATGTATTGTAGTAGAAGGTGTAAGAATAGGCGCTGAAGCTGTTTTAGGTGCAGGTGTAACCATAACACAAAGTACAAAAATAATTGATGTTACAGGCAATAACCCGGTTGAATATAAAGGATACGTACCGCCCAAAAGCGTAGTAATACCCGGAACTTACAATAAAACTTTTAGTGCAGGAACCTACCAGGTACCATGTGCACTTATAATTGGCCAACGCAAAGAAAGTACCGATAAAAAAACTTCACTAAATCAAGCTTTAAGAGAGTATGATGTTGCTGTTTAGTTTGGCAAAGTAGTAGGTAATGATTCCTTAACCCAGCGAGTGTAGCCACCTTCAAGGTCAACAACATGTTTAAAACCTTTTTTTATCATCATTTCAGCTGTTTCTGAACTTCTACCGCCCGAAGCACAATACACATAATATGTTTGGCTTTTGTCAAGTTTATTTATTTCATTTTCAAAATTATCATCAAACATATTAAGTAAACGTGCATTGGGTATTACACCTTTTTTGGTTTCTTGTGGTGTACGAACATCAATTAAAATACCCGGGTTTTCTTTCATTTTAGCTGCAAAATCTGCGGGGCTAAGCAGTTCCGAAATTCCGGTTACACTTGTTTGAACCGATTTGTTTTGTTTATTATTATTTTGCGAGCACGCATTTAGGTTCATCAATAAAACAGCTATTAAAGGCAAGTAAAATAATTTGAGCTTCATATTTTTTAAGATTTATTTGTTTCAAAAATAAGTAATTTGTTGCCATTGATGAAAGTAACTTTTTTAGGAACCGGTACATCGCAAGGTGTACCCATAATTGCATGTAGTTGTAAGATTTGTCGCTCTGACAATGAAAAAGACAAGCGGCTTCGTTCAAGCATATTAATTGAAATTAATGGCAAAAACATAGTTGTTGATACAGGGCCTGATTTTAGGCAGCAAATGCTTACATACAAGGTATCACAACTTGATGCTATTTTATTTACACACTCGCACCGCGACCATGTTGCCGGCTTAGATGATATACGCGGCTTTAACTATGTAATGAAAAAAGCTATTGATGTTTATTGCGAACCAATTGTAGAAAATGCCATTCGCAGAGAGTTTTACTATGCTTTTCAAGAACCTAAATATCCGGGAGTTCCAGAGATGATTATTCACCAAATTGATGAAAATAAATTTTCTTTATTCGATACGGATATTATTCCCATTAGGGTTTTTCACCACAAATTACCTGTTTTGGGCTTTAGGGTAAATAAATTTGTTTATATAACCGATGCAAATCTTATTCCCGAAGAAGAATTTGAAAAAATAAAAGGCTGCGATGTTTTGGTATTAAACGCTTTGCGACACGAATACCATATTTCGCATTTTACTTTAAAAGAAGCCATTGAAATTGTAAATCGCATACAACCTAAAAAAGCATACTTTACCCATATCAGTCACCAGTTGGGTTTGTATAATGAAGTTGAAGCAAGCCTGCCGCCCAACATACACCTTGCATTCGATGGTTTACAACTTGTTTTTTAATGCAATCGCTACACCAGCATAAAAATTTTATACATGCTGTTGCTGCCTGTTTGCAACAAACTTTATTTGGTTTTGTATTGGTTGATGCATTCAGGAAAAATAAAAGCGAATGTGTTTTAAATTTTGCTGATACCAATGGCAATTGCTTAAGTATAAGACTTATGGTTCAACACAATACATTTTTTTTATTTTTTGATGAATTTCTTCATGCAAGAACAGATGGTGTTTATCCTTTATTTAAGGATGTACTGAATGTTACTTTTAAAATACAAATCAATGCAAACGATAGGTTGTTTTTATTAACTTTTACAAACCAATTTAATTTGGTTTTTAAACTATATGGCCCGCTGGCTAATATTTTATTATTGAACCCAAACAATCAGGTAATTTCACTATTCAAACCGGAGATTGAAAGTGATAACGAATTTGAGATTAATAATGAAGAATTATCCGATGCAAGCAAAAATTTACTACAAACCTTCATGGTATGCGGTAAACCGCAAGTAGCAATAATTACCGAAAATAAAGGTTGTGAAGATTTATTATACAAAGGCGAAAATGCCTTACAGGCAAGTAATTTTTTTGCCAAATTATTTTTGGCTCAAACTAAATTTATCAGTACAAAACTTAGTCTTATTGAAAAATATACATCACTTTTAAAAAAGTCAGAAGCCGGAATACTCTCTACAAAAATTGCCTTAAATAACCTGCCGACACAAACAACTCTCGAACAATTGGGGCATATAATAATGGCAAATTTGCACCAATTACAAAAAGGTACTACTACTGCAAAACTTTTCGATTTTTATAACAATTGTGAAGTTGAAATCAAGTTAAAAAAAGACTTAAGTCCCCAAGAAAATGCTTCGTACTATTACAAAAAAGCAAAAAGTATTTCAACCCAAATAAAAACGCTAGAGCAAAAACTGACTCAATACCAACAGCAACAAGTATTTGCTAATGAAATACTCAAGCAAATTGAAAAAGCAGCAAACTTAAAAGACTTAAAACCCCTGTTTGAAAAACAAGAAAAAAAATCTGAAAATAAAACTGAAAAATTTAAAACATTTACATATAACGGCTTTACCATTTGGGTTGGAAAAAGTGCAGCTAATAATGATGAACTTACCCTAAAACATGCACACAAAAACGATATGTGGCTACATGCTAAAGATGTTACAGGCAGCCATGTGGTTATAAAACAACTAGGCAATAAACCTTTTACAAAAGAGGTAATTGCTTATGCCGCATCAATAGCAGCTGCATATAGCAAGGCCAAACACAGTTCGTTGGTTCCTGTAAGTTATACATTAAAAAAATATGTAAGAAAACCAAAAGGCTCATTGCCCGGACAAGTTTTGGTAGATAAAGAAGAAGTAATTTTGGTTGAACCCATTAAGTGATATTTGTTGATAATATTGATTTTATAATAGTATATAAAGTTGAATAAATTACCTTTGCCGCGCAAAAATGATAGCTTTAAACGATATTGGATTTGAATTTGGCGGAAGGTTTTTATACCGAAATGCAAATTGGCACATAAAACCAAACGAAAGAATTGGTTTAATTGGATTAAACGGAACCGGAAAATCTACCCTGCTTAGAATTATAAATGGCGAATTTAGCCTTACCGAAGGCAGCATAAGCAAACCCAAAGATTTAACCATTGGCTTTTTAAATCAAGATCAGCTAAGCTTTAGCAGCAACTCCCCTATTATTGATGTTGCTATGGGCGCTTTTGAAAGAGCTTTGCAACTTGAAAAAGAAATTGAAGATATAATTGCAAAACTAGAAACCGACCACAGCGATGAAATTTTAAATGCACTTAGCGAAAAACAAGAGGAATTTGAACAATTAGACGGCTATAATATTCGTCATAAATGCGAAAAAGTTCTTGAAGGACTTGGTTTTTCAACCGCTCAACTTTCTCAACCATACAACCATTTTAGCGGTGGTTGGCGTATGCGTGTAATGCTTGCTAAAATTTTATTGCAACAGCCAAATTTACTTATGCTTGATGAGCCAACCAACCACCTTGATTTACCTAGTATTATTTGGCTTGAAGAATACCTGAAAGGATACAATGGAACGGTAATAGTAGTGAGCCACGACCGCTATTTTTTAAATAGAATGGTGAACAAAATTGTGGAAGTAAGCATGCAAAAAATTACCGAATACCCGGGCAATTATTCTTTTTATCTTGAAGCAAGGCAGGAACGCGTAGAGTTGCAACAACGTGCATTTGCAAACCAACAACAATATATAAAACAACAAGAACAACTAATTAATAGATTTAAAGCCAAAGCAAGTAAGGCAAGCATGGCCCAAAGCCGTATAAAAATGCTCGATAGACTAGAAAAAGTAGAAGCTCCGGAAGATGATAATCGTCAAATAAATATTCGTTTTAAAATTGCTCAACAGCCCGGTAGAAATGTAGCCGAATTGCATAAAATAACCAAAGAATATCCGGGGGTGCCTATTGTAAAAAATACCGAAGCAAGAATTGAACGTGGAGATAAAATTGCTTTGATTGGGGCTAATGGAAAGGGAAAATCTACAATGCTTCGATTATTGGCTCAAACAGAAATGCCTGACGAAGGTGAAGTGCAAATAGGTTATAATGTAAAAACTGCATTTTATGCTCAGCATCAATTAGAAAGTTTAAACCTGAATAATGAAATTTTACAGGAACTGCAACAGTTTGGGTCAGACAGCACTGAAACCGAATTAAGAACTTTGCTTGGTTGTTTTTTATTTGAAGGTGATGAAGTGTTTAAAAAAATTAAAGTGTTGAGCGGTGGCGAAAAAGCAAGGGTTGCATTGGCAAAAACTTTACTGGCTGAAGCAAATTTTTTATTGCTTGACGAGCCTACAAACCACCTTGATATGCGAAGTATTAACATCCTTATTCAAGCTTTACAGCAATACACCGGAACTTTTATTGTTGTAAGTCACGACAGGTATTTTGTTTCGGAAATTGCCAATAAAATTTGGTATATTGAAGATGGATTAATTAAAGAATATCCTGGAAATTACGAAGAATATAATTATTGGCTTAGCAAACTAGAACAAACAAAAGCAGAAATTAAAACCGAAAAGACAAAGCAAACACAAAAATTGCATAAACATGATGATTTAAAAGACAAAAAAACCAATAACAATTACATACAACAACTTAGAAAGAAGTTTGAAGATTTTGAACAAAAAATAGAATACACAAAAAGCAAAATTAATGAAATAGAGAATGCTTTTACTTTACCAGAAAACATAAACGATTCGGCCAAATTAAAAGACCTTAAAAACGAGTATGATGCCGAAAAAAAGGCTTTGGTATTTATGGAAAAAGAATACGAAGCTTTGTTTATAGAACTAATGGAACTTGAAAGCAATTGAATGAAGATTTATTGCTTTACTTTAACAATAAAACATTTTAAACAATTAGCTTACATGTAATAAGGTAATGCCTCGGCAACTACAAATGTACTTCCTCCAATAAAAATTAAATCATTTTCGCTTGCATTTTTCTTAGCTTCTTTAATAGCATCTTTTACTGTTTCAAAAGCAATGCCTTGTAAATTAAATTGCAATGCTAGTTGCTTTAAATCTTTTTCGTTTAAGGCTCTAGGCAAATTAGCTTTGGTAAAGTAAAATATTGCATGTTTAGGTAATAATGCCAAAACTTTGGTAATATCTTTATCTTTTACCATGCCAAAAACCATGTGTAATTTATTAAAATTATAAAGCTCAAGCTGTTTTACTATAAATGAAATTCCATCAACATTATGACCAACATCAGTTATTGTAAGCGGATGATTACTTAATATTTGCCAACGACCAAGTAACCCAGTTAGTTTTTTTGTTTGAGCCAATCCGTTAAACAGGTCTTGTTTAGTTATTTTAAATCTCAAACCATTTAATTCTTCTACCGATTTGATAACGGTTGCAATATTTTGTTTTTGATACAATCCACCCAAATCGCAGGTAACATTATCGTATTTATTTTGTTGCGTTTGAACCGAAATGCTACAACCGTTATTGGTTAAACAAAAGTCATTTATCTTCACTTCGTCTTGAACAAAAACTATTTTAGCATTTTCTTTACTTGCTTTTTCTGTAAAAACAGGTTCTGTAATACTAAGATATTCGCCTACAACAACCGGAGTATTTTTTTTAATAATTCCGGCTTTTTCAAATGCAATTTTATCAAGTGTATCACCTAATAAATCCATATGATCAAAGCCGATATTAGTTATAATGCTTAATTCGGGTTTTACCACATTGGTTGAATCCAACCTGCCTCCAAGGCCGGTTTCCACTACTGCAATATCAACTTCTTGAATGGAAAAATACCAAAATGCCATTGCAACAGTACACTCAAAAAAACTTGGTTTTATTTGCTCAATTAACGTTTTATTTCGCTCAACAAATAATACAACATCCACTTCGCTAACAGGTTTGCCATTTACTCTTATTCTTTCTCTAAAATCAATTAAGTGTGGCGAAGTATAAAGGCCTGTTTTATATCCTGCTTGTTGCAAAATAGCAGCAAGCATGTGGCTTGTTGATCCTTTGCCGTTTGTACCTGCAATATGAATGGTTTTATAATGCTGTTGAGGGTTATTTAATGCATTACAAATAGCAATGGTATTAGTTAAATCTTTTTTAATTGCAGCAGCCCCAATACGTGTAAACATTGGCAACATGCTGTACAAATAGTCAACAGTTTCTTTGTAATTCACTTAATAAAACACACTAAGGTTTAAACCTGAATATAAAAGTCATTGAACCAAATTGCTCATCAGGTCCATCATCTCTTGATGAAAATTTAGCTTGCAAAGCACCTTGTTTAGCTTTTTCAAGCAAAGCCGGACTTAAAGTGGTGGTGCCTTTTTGTCCGGGTACGGCTTTTATAACTTCGCCATTTCTATTAACAACAATACTTACTACTACCTTACCTGTTTCGCGGCTGTTGTCTTCAATTTGAGGTAGTTTTTTTATGCTTCTACCGGCTAATTCGTAGCTTACTCCATCTCGGCCTGTGCCGCTACCTTCTCTTCCAGTACCGGTTCCGTAATTTCCTAAACCTCTTCCATCAGGGTCTCCATTTGGATCGCCATCAGGCCTTCCTTCGTTACCTGGTATATCCCCATCGCCACGCCCACCTTCTCCAATGTTTTTATTCGATTTAGTAAACATTGCGCGCATATCTACTTTTGCAGGTAGCTCTAATTTTGGTTTTTCTTCTTCGGTTGGTTTAGGTTTTTCAACCGGTACAGGTATTTCTTTTTTAGGTTTATCTTTTTCTTTTTTAGGCGAATTGTTTATTTCAACACTTTCCTCCACATCTTGTGTTACCGGTGGTTGCTCTTCTACCTGTTGAGTTATTTCTGTATATCTTTCGTTGGGTTGAGGATTTTCAACAGGGTAATCAGCAGGTCCACCCATATTTTCTTCACCAAGGCTCATGGTCATTCCGGCTTCTTCTAAAGGAGGATTAGGTGGATATAGTATAAAAAACATTAAACCCAAAACAAGCATTGCATGTAGTAAAAAAGAACCTGCTGCACCAAATATTTTGTGCTTGTTATCTGAATTATCTATGTAATATGTTGATTTTTCCATTGATGTATATTGTCGCAAGTTAAACAGCCATTTTCTCTGATAATTTTTTATTTATTAACCAATAAACAATAGAAAAATCAACTATGTAAAGTTTATACAACATAAATTTTAAACTAAAACGTAATAAGTTTATTATTAGTATTACATTAAAAATACCCGAAAATGCAATTGAAGTTAATTAATCACTTGTTTTTGGCAATAATTCTCCTCTTCTGTTAACATAAAGATTAATTCCTCTAAAAACCACCTCCGCAATTCCGTTTTCAAATGTTCCTATATAATCAAATTCAAAAGGCACTACAACTCTGCCTTCTTTATCAAATGCTCCCCATTTGCCATTTCGTTTAATTGCACAAATACCTTCGCTAAAAGTTCCTGCATCATCAAATTGAGCATTGTAAATTGTTTTTCCGTTAAAATCAATAAACCCCCATTTATTCATGGTTTTTACTGCACAACGATTTTCTGCACATGGACGAACCTCTTCATAAATTGGTTCAACTACAATGGCACCTTGTTTATTAATATATCCCTTTTTCCCGTTTACTTCAACGGCAGCAAGTCCGTTATTAAACATTCGTGCAAATTCATATGTAGGCTTTATTACATCAACACCTTTTTTATTTACAAAGCCAAACTTTCCATTTAAATTCACAACAGCTAAATCTTCATTAAACTCGCTGATATTTGTGTAAATTGCTTTAGTAATTATAGTTCCATTTGTATCAACCAAGCCAAATTTTGTTCCTTGCATGTACCTTGCAGGGTAGTTGCTAAACTCATCACAATCATCAAAAATAAAATCTGTTATATAGCTGCCATCTTTTTTAATATAAGCAAATTTGTATTCTAAATTACTAATATCGAAACCATATTTATTTTCAACACTTATTACCTTTTTACTTACTCTTGCTACACCTTTATAAAATGTACCGGCATCGTATATTTCTTTATCAAGCGTTATTTTTACTTTTCCTGTTGTATCAAGATAAAATCTTCTAAATTTATAGTCCATTACACTAATTAATCCTTCATTGTATTTTCCTATAAATTGATATAAACCGGTATCTATAACTCTTTTTTCGTTTTTGTTTATAAGGCATGGCATTCTGTTTAGCGCAACCATTGCATAGCCGTTATTAAAAGGCATGGCTAAGTCGTATTTAAAATCAATCACCATTTTACCTTCGCTATTCATATAACCCCATTTACGTTTTTTCTCAACAGGGTATAAGTTTTGTGCAAATGATTGAATTGAAATTGAAAATTTTAAAATAAATAACAAATATCTCATGAGGCAATTATAGTTGAACCTATATTAATAAAATTAACAAATAATTTAACAATTTCAAGATTCATTATGGTTTCATAAAAATGTACACAACAAATAATTGACATAATACCCCAATAAACTATTTTTGCTCAATTTTAAAGTATGGATTTATTTGAAAAACTAAAACACAAAGCAGGTCCGTTAGGACAATATGCTGATGATGCCTACGGATATTATATGTTTCCTAAATTAGAAGGTGAAATTGGTCCTTACATGAACTTTAGAGGTAAAAGAATGCTAAATTGGAGCTTAAATAATTATTTAGGTTTGGCCAATCACCCCGAAGTTAGGGCAACCGATGCTAAAGCTGCTGCCGACTATGGTCTTGCTGCACCAATGGGCGCCAGAATGATGAGTGGAAACAGCATCTATCACGAACAACTTGATGCTGAATTAGCTGCATTTGTTGGAAAACAAGATGCTGTACTAGTAAATTACGGTTATCAGGGAATGGTTAGTGCCATTGATGCATTGGTAGATCGCCATGATGTAATTGTATATGATGCCGAAAGTCATGCATGTATTGTTGATGGAGTTAGATTGCACCTGGGTAAGCGTTTTATTTTTGAACACAATAATATTAGCAGCCTTGAAAAACAACTGATAAGAGCAAACAAAATTACCAATGAAACAGGTGGAGCCATATTAGTAATAACTGAAGGTGTTTTTGGAATGACCGGAGCTCAAGGTAAATTAAAAGAAATTGCAGCACTCAAGGAAAAATATAATTTCAGATTATTTGTTGATGATGCTCATGGATTTGGTACCCTTGGCAAAACTGGTGCCGGAGCAGGTGAAGAGCAAGGATGCCAAAACGAAATTGATATTTACTTTGGTACATTTGCAAAAAGTATGGCTTTAATTGGTGGTTTTATTGCTGCCGACAAACACGTTGTAAAATATTTACGTTACAATCTTCGCTCTCAAATTTACGCTAAATCTTTGCCAATGCCAATAGTTTTAGGGGCATTAAAGCGATTGGATTTAATTCGCAAACATCCTGAATATAAAGAAAATTTATGGAAAATTGTAAATGGTCTGCAAAACGGGCTTAGAGAAGCAGGTTTCGACTTAGGAAAAACCAATAGTTGCGTAACACCTGTAATGATGCATGGTTCAGTACCGGAGAGCACATCGGTAGTACATGATTTAAGAGAAAATTATAATATATTCTGTTCGGTTGTGGTTTACCCTGTTATACCCAAAGGTATGATTTTGTTAAGGTTAATTCCTACGGCTGTTCATACATTAGACGATGTAAATTATACCATTAAGGCTTTTACCGAAGTAAGGAAAAAATTAGCCGATGGCGTTTATGTGAAAGACCGTGTAATAAATATGGCAGAAGCCATTTAATATTTGGCATGGTTTATGTCAATAATTTTTATATTTGAACCAATAACTAAATAATTAACATGAAAAGAATTTCAATATTAACAACTGCACTACTTGCATTAATTGTTTTCGGTTTTAAGCCTGCCAACGATGAAATTAAATGGCTTGATTTTAATACAGGATATAATTTGGCTCAAAAAAAAGGTAAAATAATGATAGTTGATGTTTATACCGATTGGTGTGGCTGGTGCAAAAAAATGGATAGAGATGCTTATGCTAAAGAAGAAATTAGCAAAATAGTAAACAGCGATTTTATACCCGTAAAATTTAATCCTGAAATTACAGGTGTTGTATATAAATTTGAAGGCAAAGAGTACACCGGAGAGCAACTGGCAGGCGTTATAAGTAACTACCAAATTTCGGGCTATCCAACTACCATATTTTTATATCCAAAAGAGAAAAAATCTGAAATTGTTGTTGGTTACAAAAACGCTGAACAGCTTAAACCAATACTTGAGGACATGAAAAAGAAATACTACACCAAAAAGTAAAAGTATTTCATAAACTTCTTTTCTTTAATTGCCCGAAACAAGATTTTTAAAAGAATCTATCATTTTGAAAGATTTATTTTGAAATTTTTTTAATCAACATTTCAACCAATTCGCTTGCATTTGTGCTAAATTTTAATAAGTTCTTATGAGTGGTTCTAAGAAATCCTTCGTTTACCATGTGTTCTAAGAATATTTCAAAGTATTTGTAATAATTGTTTGTATCTAGTATTCCGCATGGTTTGTGGTGAATGCCGATTTGGTTCCATGTAAGCGCTTCAAAAAGTTCTTCCATAGTGCCAATACCACCAGGTAGAGCAATAATTGCATTACTTAATTCAAACATTTTGGCTTTTCGTTCGTGCATATTGTTAACAATAAACAATTCGGTAATACCATAGTGTGCTACCTCTTTTTCGGCCAATATTTTTGGTATTACTCCATAAACTTTTCCACCCAAATTCATAACTTCATCAGCCATAACACCCATCAAACCTATATTGCCTCCTCCATAAACCATATTGATATTGTTATCAACCATAACTTTTGCCAACTCTTTGGCAGATTTTGTATAAATAGGCAAATGTCCTTTGCTTGAACCGCAATAAACGGCAAAATTCATGAGTATGTAAGTTCTGTTATTATTTGTTTATGCTGTGGGTATAATGCCAATAGTTCATTTCTATCGGCTAGCAAAAAGTCTTCAAAATCAAAGCCCGGAGCAACGGTACAACCAACAAGACTAAAACCATTTATAACTTCGCATCGGCTTGCAAACCAATTGCCTGCTTTTATAACACACTGAAATGTTTCACCAGCATCAAGGTTTGAACCTAATAAATGTTTTTTTAAATTTCCATTGGGTTCAATCTCATATACTGTTAGGGTATTACCTGCATAAAAGTGCCACATTTCATCACTTGCAATTTTATGAAAAGCTGAGAATTGATTGTGTTCAAGCAAAAAGTAAATAGCTGTACTAATACTTCGAGTACCGGCAAAATTACTATCAATAATATTGTTTGGTAACAACATTTTGCTTCGGTAAGTTTCTTTAAAACTCCCACCTTCGATATGTTTTGTTAAACCAAGCTTATTTATATAATACTCGGCATTCATATGGTTAGTGCTTATGGTCTTCTCCAAAAATGCCAACTCTATGACCAAAGTGATGAACAAAATCTCTCATTTCGTCACATACTTCTTTATTACCGGTTGCTCGCTCTAAAGTATCGGCCATGGTTGCCAAAGTTTGAAAAACAAAATGATTCATTTCTTCTACAGTCATTTCACTGGTCCATAAATCAATACGCATGGCATTTTGCTCAAGGCCGTCATACAAACTCAACATCAATCCCTTTGCCGGTATTTTTCCATCAAAATCAGCATCATCCGCATCCCATTCTATAGCAATAGGCAAATTTTCTTTATCTAATTTTACATCTACCCTAATTTGAGATGTTTTTACAATTTCTGGCGTTTGTTCACTCATGATATTTTATAATTGATTTTTTAAATTTATTAGAAATTCCTTTAAATCCATTAACTCCTCGGCAATTCTTGTTTTTGTTTTTATTGAATTGCTTTTTTTAAGCTTTTCTTTTGCCCCATCAAGTGTATATCCTTCTATTTTTACAAGCTGATGGATGGCTTTAATGGTTTCAATATCTTCGATTGAATATTTTCTAGTTCCTCTCGAAGTTTTTCTTGGTTTTAATTGTGTAAATTCTTTTTCCCAAAACCTTAATAAACTTTCTGGAAGTTGCAACATTCGACTAACCTGACCAATGGTATAAAAAAGAGGTGTAATTTCGTCTTCGTTTGCCATTTAAATATTAGTCAAACGATTGTCCTTCTCTTGATGCAAGTTCTTTTATGGCCTGATATTCTTCCTCTGTCAGGTCGTTAAAGAAGTAATTTATCGGGTTTATTTTGTTTCCGTTTTTAACAACCTCATAATGCACATGTGGTGCGGTACTTATTCCGCTTGAACCAACATAACCTAACAATTCGCCTCGTTTAACTTTTTGTCCTTGCCTTACTTTAATTTTACTCATGTGTCCGTAAAGGCTTTGATAACCAAAACCATGATTAACTACCACATGATTTCCATAGCCGGCTCCATTTTCGGCTGTAACAACCGTTCCATTTCCGGTTGAGTAAATGGGAGTTCCTACAGGTGCAGTAAAATCTATGCCACTATGAAATTTATGTGTTTTAAAAACCGGGTGTATGCGATAACCGTAGCCCGATGCAACACGCTTTAAATCTTTATTGCTTATGGGTTGAATGGCAGGAATACATGCCAAAAACTCAGACTTGTTTTCAGCAAGTTTATTTAGTTCATCAAACGATTTTGATTGAATATAAACCTGTGCCGATAATTCATCAACCTTCTTAGCAAGTGCCAGTAAATCTTCATTGTTTTCAGTCGAAGTGTAATCGTAGGTTCCTCCAAAAGCACCTTTTCTAATATTTATATCAATTGGGTCAGCTTCAAAAATTGCACGGTAAATATTGGCATCTCGGTCTTGCAATTCAGCCATTACTTTATTCAATTGGTTCAGCCTTTGCTCTAATGTTTTTAATTGTTGTTTATAAACCTCGTTTTCGCGTTTTAAAATTCTTTCTTTTGGAGAATCAATAAAATTATACAATGCTACAACCAATATGGCCCCTGCAACAACACTGGCAGATAGAAATCCAAAAATACGAAGTACAATCGAAGTAACGCTGGTTCGTACTTTCTCAAAATCTAACTTATGCGGATTGTAAAAGTATTTTATTTTTGCCACGCTTATTCCGTTGCTTAAACAGTTTTATAATTTGCGAGGTGCGAAAGTAAATAAAATTTTTGTAACACAAAAACAACACAATATACACAATATCAAATAAATGAATGCCAATTATATTCGTAAACAATTTTTAGATTTTTTTGAAACCAAAGAACATAAAATAGTTCCAAGTGCTCCAATAGTTGTAAAAAACGATCCAACATTAATGTTTACCAATGCCGGTATGAACCAGTTTAAAGACTGGTTTCTTGGAAACGAAAAACCTAAATATAAACGTGTAGCAAATAGCCAGAAATGTTTACGTGTAAGCGGCAAACACAACGATTTAGAAGAAGTTGGCGTTGATACCTACCACCATACCATGTTTGAAATGCTTGGCAATTGGAGTTTTGGTGATTATTTTAAAGCAGAAGCCATTGAATGGGCATGGGAACTTTTAACCAAAGTTTATAAACTTGATAAGGACAGATTATACGTTACAGTTTTTGAAGGAGATGAAAAAGAAGGTTTAGAATTTGATAGCGATAGTTATAACCAATGGTTGCGTTGGGTTGAACCTAACCGAATACTAAAGGGCAATAAAAAAGATAATTTTTGGGAAATGGGCGATACAGGCCCATGTGGCCCTTGCTCAGAAATACATATAGACCTAAGACCTGACGATGAAAGAAAAAAAACTGATGGTGCTTTATTGGTAAATAAAGATCATCCGCAGGTAATTGAATTGTGGAACAATGTATTTATGGAGTTTAACCGCAAAGCCGATGGAACGCTGGAAAAGCTTCCGGCCCAACATGTTGATACCGGTATGGGTTTTGAACGATTGGTTAGAGCCATTGAAGGCAAGTCATCAAATTACGATACAGATGTTTTTATACCATTAATAATGCAAATTGAGTTAAAGAGCAACTTAACTTACGGTTTTACCAATGCTGATGATGAAACTAAAAGCAAAGAGCTTCGCAATAAAGATATTGCCATGCGAGTGGTTGCTGATCATGTAAGAACCATTGGCTTTGCCATTGCTGATGGTCAGTTGCCATCAAATAACGGTGCAGGATATGTAATACGCAGAATTTTAAGAAGAGCAGTACGTTATCAATATCAATTCTTACTTGTTAAACAACCTTTTTTATGCGAACTTGTAAAAGTTGTAGCCGATAACTTTAAAAATGTATTTCCCGAATTACATCAACAAATTGATATAGTTAGCCGCATAATAAAAGAAGAAGAACTTGGCTTTTTAAGAACACTAGAGAATGGCTTGAAAAGATTAGAAATAAATTTAAAAAACGATACCAAAATTCTCAGTGGCTCTGTTGCTTTTGAGTTATATGATACTTACGGTTTCCCGATAGATTTAACCTTATTAATTGCCAGAGAAAACAATATTGATATTGATTTAGCAGAATTCGACAAACTTTTAAACGAACAAAAACAAAGAGCCAGAAAAGCAACCGAAATAACCACAGATGATTGGTTGTTGGTAGGCAAAGATATTCAACCCGAATTTATTGGATATGATAGACTTGAAGCAGAAGTAAAAATAGTAAAATGCAGAAAAGTAAAAGCTAAAGGAAAAGAGCTTTTTCAAATTGTGTTGAACCAAACCCCATTTTACCCCGAAGGTGGCGGACAGGTTGGTGATACGGGAAAACTTTTGAGTGTTAATGAAATTATATTGGTTCAAAACACCATAAAAGAAAACAACCTGATAATACATTTTGCTGATAAATTACCCGAAAAATTAAATCAAACTTTTACTGCTAAAGTTGATGCAGAAAAAAGACTTCTAACCCAAAACAATCACTCGGCAACTCATTTATTACATGCAGCGCTAAGAAAAGTTTTAGGTAAACATGTTGCACAAAAAGGAAGCCTTGTAACTGCCGATTACCTTCGGTTTGATTTTTCTCATTTTGCTGCATTGAGCGATACTGAAATTTTGGAAGTAGAAAAAATGGTAAACCAAAAAATAAGGGAAAATATTCCGTTACACGAGCAAAGAAATATTCCAATTTCAGATGCAGAAAAACTTGGAGCAATGATGCTGTTTGGTGAAAAATATGGAGAAAAAGTAAGGGTAATAACTTTTGATTCAAATTACAGCATAGAACTATGTGGCGGAACTCACGTAAAGGCAACTGGGCAAATTGGTCTTTTTAAAATTGTTGCCGAAACAGCCGTGGCAGCCGGCATAAGAAGAATTGAAGCCATAACAGCCACAACTGCCGAGAATTATGTTTATGAACTACAAAAAACAAATACCGAGTTAAAACAATTGCTTAAATCAAACAACATTATAAAATCAGTTGAGCAATTGTTAGCAGAAAAAAATGATTTACAAAAAAGAATCAGTGTTTTTGAAGCAGAAAACACCAAACAAATAAAACTAACACTTAAAAACAATATTGAGGTTTTAGATGGTGTGAATGTAATTGCAACAATTATTGATATTCCTAATGCCGAACAGCTAAAAAACCTGAGCTTTGAGCTAAAAAATGAAATTGATAACTTATTTTGTGCTTTAGGTGCAACTTTTAACGATAAACCACTTATTAGCTTAATTATAAGCGATAATTTAGTTAAATATAGAAATTTACATGCCGGAAACCTTGTAAAACAGGCTGCCAAACATATTAAAGGTGGTGGCGGTGGACAACCTTTTTATGCTACCGCAGGTGGTAATGACGCTAGTAATTTATACATTGCAATAGATGAATTAAAAAACTTATTTAAATCATAATATTAAATTAATTAGGTTTAATTTATATTAAAAATATATTTGCCCTATGTTTCCAACTGAGGTTTACATTTTTATTGCAATTTTAATTTCAATTGTAGCGATATGGTGGGTTATAAAAAACGCGACCTTCTCTGATATATGCCCACAATGTAAAAGCGCAAAGGATGTAAAGCGACAAAAACGAAGTTTTATAACAAAGTACGTGTTCTTTTTCTTGTTCATTAAGAAAAATCAATGCCAAAAATGCATTCGTACTTTTTATCATTTATTTGGCAACCTTGGTTAGTACAATTTTCTAATACCAATTGCACTTCTTACTTCCTTTAAAGTATTTTCTGCACTTAAGTAAGCTTTTTCAGAACCAAGTTTTGCGGCTTTAGCAATTAATTCATCGTTATTGCTTATTTCTAAAATTCTTTCCCTAATAGGATTTATGAATCTTACCATGTCTTCTGCCAACTGCTTTTTTAAATCGCCATAGCGAATGGTGCAATTTGCATAACTTTCCTTAAAAAAATTAAGTGTTTCAGTTTCTGATACAGCAGACATCAAATCAAAAAGGTTTTGAACCGACTGGGGAGGCGTTGAGTTTGGCTCTGTCGGACCACTGTCGGTAACAGCACGTTTTATTTTTTTTGTAATTATTTCAGGAGAATCAATAAGATTTATCACATTGGCATCTCCATCGCTTTTGCTCATTTTGCCTCCACCGTTCAATCCCGGTATTTTTACCAACTGGGTTCCAAAATTAAATGCCATAGGTTCCGGAAAAACCTCGCAATTGTAAATTCTGTTAAAACGGTTTGCAAAAGTTCTGGCCATTTCAAGGTGTTGCTCTTGGTCTTTGCCAACTGGAACTTTTAGTGCCTTGTGAATAATAATATCAGCAGCCATTAATACAGGGTATGTAAGCAAGCCAGCATTAACATTATTGGGTTGAGATTTTATTTTTTCTTTAAAACTTGCCACCCTTTCTAATTCTCCTCTATAAGCATGCATATTTAAAAGCAAATACAATTCGGGAATTTGAGGCAAATCGCTTTGAATATATAGTGTACAGGCATCAGGATCTAAGCCGCAGGCAATATATTCGGCTAAAATTGTTTTTACGTTTTGATGCAAACTTGCCGGATTTGGGTGAGTTGTTAGTGAGTGATAATCGGCAATAAAAAAGTAGCAATTGTATTGATGCTGCATTTTTACAAAATTTTGTACAGCTCCAATGTAATTGCCCAAATGCAGGTTTCCAGTTGGCCTTATTCCGCTAACCACTATTTCTTTGTTAATCATAATTTTTAAAGTTTTATTTTAACTAAGGTTCAAAAAATACTATTGAACCTGCCCTTTTTGACCGGCTAATAAATACATTACAGCCATTCTTATAGCAACGCCATTTTCAACCTGATTTAAAATGATGCTGTGTTTGCTATCGGCTACATCGCTAGTTATTTCAACGCCTCGATTAATTGGACCGGGATGCATTATTACTATTTGTTTTTTTAAGGAATCTAATTTTTTCTTATCAAGACCGTAAAGCATACTGTATTCTCTTAAACTCGGAAAATATTTTATATCCTGCCTTTCAAGTTGTATGCGCAGCATATTGGCAACATCGCACCATTCAAGTGCTTTGGTTAAATCGTGTTCAACCAAAACACCAAGCGACTGAATATTCTTTGGAATTAAGGTTGTTGGGCCACAAACCATAACTTCTACACCTAGTTTTTTTAGGCAAAAAATATTGCTTAATGCAACACGTGAGTGCATAATATCGCCAACAATAACCACTTTTTTATTTTTTACCGAACCAAGTTTTTCTTTAATGGAATAAGCATCGAGCAATGCTTGTGTTGGATGCTCGTGGGTACCGTCTCCGGCATTTATAATTTTTGCATTTACATGATTTGCCAGAAAAACACATGCTCCCGGAGCCGGATGACGCATTACCACAATATCTACTTTCATGGCAAGTATGTTGTTAACAGTATCAATTAGCGTTTCGCCTTTTGAAACTGAAGATGATGATGATGAAAAATTTATAACATCGGCACTTAATCTTTTTTGTGCAAGCTCAAAACTTATTCGGGTTCTTGTTGAGTTTTCGAAAAAAATATTGGCTACCGTAATATCGCGTAAACTTGGTACTTTTTTTATAGGTCGGTTTATAACGGCTTTGAAGTTATCTGCTGTTTCAAATATTAGTTCAATATCGCTTACCGATAAGTCTTTTATGCCCAACAAATGCTTTTGCGAAAATTTTCTCATGCTTAGTTGTTTTTATTTACAATGGTTGCCATATCGTTTTTTGAGGTTTCCTTCCACTCTACCACTACTTTATCGCTAGTGCGTGTATCAACAGTAAGACCAACATAATCGGGTTGAATGGGAACGTGGCGGCTGTATCTCCTATCTATTAATACAAGCAACTCTACCAAAACAGGGCGACCAAAATCAAGCAAGGCCTCTAATGCAGAACGAACTGTACGACCCGTATAAAGTACATCATCAATCAAAATTATTTTTTTACCCTCAACATCAAAATTTATTGCTATGGTATGGGGTAAAATTGGTTCTTCGTTTCTTCTAAAATCATCTCTGTAAAACGATGCATCAATTTCGCCATAGGTTATTAGTGTTTTACCTGTAATTTCTGATAGTCTGGTTTTAATTCTTCTTGAAAGATAAACACCTCGAGGTTGCAAACCTACAATAGCAGTATTTTCAAGATTATTGTGGCGCTCTAATATTTGAAAGCATAGCCTATCAATGGTTATAGCAAATTGCTTTTTCTCAAGAATGGTTTTTTTATTCATTTAAATCCGCTTCAGCAATTTCAAAAGTAGTGCTTTTATATTTTATTCTTCGCTTAATTGAATAATGGCATTAAATTCTTCAGGTTTTAAAGGCATTACACTTAAGCGACCTTGTTTTACCAATGCAATATTTTGTAGCATCTTATCAGCTTTTATCTTCTCTAATGATACGGGATTTTTTAATTTTTTAAATGGCTTTAAATCTACAACTACCCAATTTGTATCATTTGTTGTGGGATCTTGATAAAATTCTTTAACAACCTTTGCAATGCCAACCACCTCTTTGCCTTCGTTGCTATGATACCAAAGCACCAAATCGCCTTTTTTCATGGCTTTTAAATTATTTCGGGCCTGATAATTTCTCACTCCATCCCAAAAGGTTTGTTTATCTTTTACAAATTGATCCCAACTGTATTTAAAAGGTTCAGATTTTACGAGCCAGTAATTCATTTTTTGGTTCAAACATACACAAACAGGCAAAAAAAATCCCGGATTTTAATGTCCGGGATTTTTAATTTTTTTATGATGCTTAATTTTTGTTACCTTCAAGTTTAGCTTTCAATTCAGCCAAGCCTTCAACTTCGGCAAATGTAGATTTCTCATTGCTTTCGTTAATCTTTTTAGCTGTTTTACTTGCTTTTTCTTTTTCGTTTTCTTTACGTTTTTCTTCGGCAGCTTTTTTCTCTTCAACTTCTTGTTTCCACACTGCTACGTGAGATACAACTATACGTTTTGTTTCTTTATTAAACTCGGTAACTTTAACCAGCAAAGTTTCATCTTCTTTGGCAGTTTTCTTGTCTTCTTTTTGTAATTGTTTTAAAGGAGCATAAGCTTCAACACCGTAAGGCAATGCTATTGTAGAGCTATTTCCTTCAATTTTCAATACAGTTCCTTCGTGTATTGAACCAACTGCAAAAATTCCTTCAAATGCTTCCCATGGATTTTCGTCAACTTGTTTATGGCCAAGGCTCAATCTGCGGTTTTCTAAATCCATTTCAAGTACCACAACCTCTAGTTCCTGTCCGGTTTTTACGTATTCGTTAGGGTGTTTAATTTTCTTTGTCCAGCTTAAATCGCTTACGTGAACAAGACCGTCAACACCTTCTTCAAGCTCAACAAATAAGCCATAGTTGGTCATGTTACGCACAATGCCTTTGTGTCTTGAACCAACAGGATATTTTTCTGCAATTGCTACCCATGGATCTGGCTTTAATTGCTTAATACCAAGACTCATTTTTCGCTCTTCTTTTTCAAGGGTTAAAACAACTGCTTCTACTTCATCACCTAATTTTAAGAAATCAGAAGGGCTGCGTAAGTGTTGGCTCCAGCTCATTTCACTTACGTGAATTAGCCCCTCTACACCCGGAGCAAGCTCAAGGAATGCACCGTAATCGGCAATATTTACAATTTTACCTTTTACTTTTGAACCAACGGTAAGTTCTTGGGTCATGCTATCCCAAGGATGAGGTTGTAATTGTTTTAAGCCTAAGCTAATGCGTTTTTTCTCATCATCAAAATCAAGTACAACCACATTTATTTTTTGTTCTAATTGAAGAACTTCTTCTGGGTGGTTTATTCTACCCCAGCTAATATCGGTAATGTGTAATAATCCGTCAACTCCACCCAAATCTATAAAAACACCAAATGAAGTCATGTTTTTAACAGTTCCTTCAAGCACCTGACCTTTTTCGAGTTTTGACAGGATATCAGATTTTTGTTTTTCTATATCTTCTTCAATTAATACTTTATGAGAAATTACAATATTTTTAAATGCATGATTAACTTTTACCACTTTAAATGGCATTGTTTGACCAACATAAATATCATAATCTTTTATAGTTTTAGTATCAATTTGGCTTCCCGGTAAAAAGGTATCAATACCCATTATTTCAACTACAAGTCCGCCTTTTGTACGGGTTTTTACGTAACCGTTAATCACTTCATCATTTTCATAAGCGGCCATTATGTTTTCCCAAGCACGCTCGCCTACGGCTTTTTTACGGCTTAGTATAAGCTGTCCGTTGGCATCTTCTTTGGTTTCAAGCAATACTTCTACAGTATCGCCAACTTTTAAATCGGGCATATCCCTAAATTCGGTACGAGGTATTAAGCCATCTGATTTAAAACCAATGTTTAGTACCACTTCTTTTTCTGTAAAACCAACAACAGTGCCTTTTACAATTTCTTTTTCGTTAAAAGCACTAAGAGTTTGTTCGTAAAGGTTAGATAATCTTTGGTATTCATCGCTAGAATAGCCTCCAAAGCCGGCTTTGTCCATACTCCAGTCAAATTCTGCTGTCTCGGTGTTTTCGTTAGTTTGGTTGTTTTCTGTCAATTGATTTTGTCTCCTTTCGCTTAAAAAGCGGGCAAAAATAAGTGAAAATTAAGTATTTGCAATAAAAATTCTACAAATAATTAATTTTAGCTTTTAGTGTTCAAAAACACTTACAACGCTGAGGTTTCGGCTTCTTTGTGTATTTTCTTTATCAAACCTTGCAAAACATTGCCCGGGCCGCATTCAATAAATTTGCTGGCTCCATCAGCCACCATAGCCATAATGCTTTGAGTCCATTTTACAGGAGCGGTTAATTGCAAAATTAAGTTTTCTTTTATGGCTTCAATATCATAAACAGCTTTTGCTGCAACATTTTGATATATCGGACAAATAGGATTATTGAATTTAGTATTTTCAATAGCTTGTTTCAGTTCAATTTGTGCAGGTTCCATTAAGGGTGAATGAAAAGCTCCTCCTACCGGTAATAACAATGCTCTTTTTGCACCTGCTTCTTTTAGTTTTATGCAAGCTTCATTTACTGCTTCTATATCACCTGAAATTACCAACTGACCAGGACAATTATAATTTGCTGCAACTACAACACCTACATTAATATTGTTGCAAATTTCTTCTACTTTATTATCTTCTAAACCTAATACGGCCGCCATGGTACTGGATTTTAATTCGCAGGCTTTTTGCATGGCCATGGCACGTGCATATACCAGTTTTAATCCGTCTTCAAAACTTAAAGTTTTGTTTGCAACTAATGCACTAAATTCTCCAAGGCTATGCCCAGCAAGCATATCGGGCATAAAGTTGTCGGTTGTTAACGCTTTTATAACCGAGTGAAGAAAAACAGCCGGTTGTGTAACTTTGGTTTGTTTTAAATCTTCATCGCTTCCATTAAACATGATATTTGAAATATTAAAGCCTAAAATTGAATTTGCTTGTTCAAATAATTCGCGGGCTTTTTCACTTTGTTCAAATAAATCCTTTCCCATTCCTGAAAATTGAGAGCCCTGCCCCGGAAATACATATGCTGTTTTCATTTTTTGTATATTAATTAGTTAGCGCAAATAAAAAAGAATTTAAATGGCTATAAAAATTTACTGATTGAGTTTTGATTATTTACCTTAATATTTAAAATTTATCTGACAAGTTTTGCAATTACCCCTTTATTACCAACTAAAAATACTGCATTTCCTTTTTTGGCAACTTTTACGGTATTAAAACTTTTATTGCTTAGTTCAGTGTTTTCAAAAAATTGATTTTTCATTGTAATAAGATCCACCCCTTGTGTGCCACATGTAATTAAAGTGTTGCTGCCAATAAATTCTATGCAACTTTTATAGCCTGTAAGTGGTTCAATAAAATTACTTCTAAGCCAAATTGGATTTTTAGTTCTATACACCGCAAATGCCGAATTTTCTGCCATATCATCTTTATAATCGCCACCAGATACAGCAATTAGATTGCTTCCAAATGGCTTTGATAAACTAAAACTTCCCTGCGAAGATTTTCCTGAAACCAAGGGCACATTTGTAACTTCGTGCTTAGCAATTCCATTTGAAAATACAAACAATTTGGTTTGTGAGCCACCGCTAACAAAAGCAAAAGCATTTTTGCCCCAACACCTAATTGCTGTACCACTTGCTGCAAACGCTGCTTCATTATCGTAAGCAACTGGGCAATTTTCAACTGGCACCGGTGACCAACTACTGCCACCATCAAATGTTGAAAGTAATACAAATTTTCCGTCAATTGGGTCAGCCAGAAGCATACCGCGCTTATTGTCCCAAAAATCCATAGCATCTAAAAAGTACGAAGAATCATTTTTTCTAAAAGTTTCAATCCAAGTATTTCCACCATCAGTTGTTTTAAAAATTACTGCCGGATAGCCGCTATTTATTACTAAGGCAGTTTTTTCATCAAATACTTCAATATCTCTTAAGTCGCATTTGGTGCAAGCTGCAATTTGTTTCAATATAAAATTATTGCCACCATCATTGCTTATTGCAACTATTCCATTAGTTCCGCTAATCCAAACCGTTTTATTGTTTAAAACACATAAACCACGCCAGTTAATTTTTGTTATATCAATTTCTGTTTCGTTTTTAATTTGCTTTTTATCAACAAATTGCACTTTAGGTTGAGCCAAAACATATTTAGACACTAACACAATTGTGAATAAGAATAAAATCCTATGCATGGTTATAATAGTATATTGCCACAAGTATAAACAATATGGCACGCATAAAACTACACCTGCCCGATACTTTTAAATTTAAAACCACTATTGCAGTTCGCATTTCAGATATTAACTACGGAAACCATTTGGCTAATCATGTATATCTTGAAATGATGCAAGAAGCTCGTATGCAATTTTTTATGAGTTTTGGATACAGCGAAAAAAATCTTGCAGGAGTTGGTGTAATAATGGGCGATACAGCCATTGTTTATAAAAAAGAGTGTTTTTATGGCGATTTGCTTGAAATATGGGTAACTGCAACCGATTTTGGTGTTCGCAGTTTCGATTTGGTATATAGGTTTAAACGAATACAAGATGAAGCTGTTGTTTGCGAAGCAAAAACTGGTATGGTTTGCTATAACTACCAAACCCGCAAAACAGTTGAAGTACCTGAAGCATTTAAAAATTTATTTATTTAAACATTAATAAAAAATGGCATCCTCAAAATCGTTAAAACATAAAATTAATAAAGTTTTTAGTGAAGCAGGGAGAAAAATTTTAAATCCTAAACAAATTGCAGCCAAACTCGAAATAACAAGTACTGAAGAAAAAAACCTAATTATTAAAGTATTAAAGCAAATGGCTTCCGAAAATCTAATTGAAGAAGTTAGTCCGGGAAAATATATAAGCGTTTTTAAACATCGTTTTATCGAGGGCCGCGTTGATATGACCCAGCATGGTAGCGCCTACGTAATACCGGAAGATGGCAGCGAAGATGTTTTTATTGCACCCGAGTTTTTAAATAGAGCACTTCATGGCGATACCGTAAAAATACAATTACTAGCAACCCGAAGCGGAAGCAAGCCGGCAGGTGAAGTAGTAGAAGTAATAAGCAGAGCAAAAAAACAATTTGTGGGAACCGTAAAACTACACTTTAACTATGCATTTTTGATACCCGATGATAAAAAAATGTATGTTGATATTTTCATTCCAAAAGAATTTATCAATGGTGTAAAAGACGGATATAAAGCCATAGCCGAAATAACCGAATGGCATATTGCCGAACATAACCCATTTGGAAAAATAGTTGAAGTGCTTGGAAAACCCGGAGAACATAATACCGAGATGAATGCCATTGTAGCCGAGTTTGGATTTGCTTCAAAATTTCCTGAACAAGTTGAAAATGCTGCAAAAAAAATATCAGACAAAATACCAAAAGAAGAAATAGCCAAACGCGAAGATTTTAGAAATACATTAACTTTTACTATTGACCCTGAAGATGCCAAAGATTTTGATGATGCAATAAGCTACAAATTGCTTGATAATGGAAATATAGAAGTTGGCATACATATTGCCGATGTGTCGCATTATGTAACAAAAAACTCTGTTATTGATAAAGAGGCTTACCAAAGGGGCACATCGGTTTATTTGGTTGACAGAACCATTCCTATGCTTCCTGAAAAATTAAGCAACAATTTATGCTCGTTAAGACCAAATGAAGATAAACTTACATTTTCGGTAATTGTTGAAATAAACAACGAAGCCAAAGTATTAAAACACAGAATAGCAAAAACCATTATTCATTCGCAAAGACGTTTTACCTACGAAGAAGCCCAACAGCGAATTGAAAAAGGGGAAGGCGATTTTGCCAACGAATTAATAACGCTTAACAATATTGCTAAACAAATTAGAGAAAGACGTTTTAAAAATGGCGCCATTAGCTTTGAAAGTAATGAAGTAAAATTTAGGCTTGATGAAAATTTTAAACCCATTGATGTTTACCTTAAGGTAAGAAAAGATGCCCATAAGCTTATAGAAGAATTTATGCTGCTAGCCAATCGCTTGGTAGCCGAGTTTGGGTCAACCAAAAACAAGCAGGGCAAAGCAAAAACATTTGTTTACCGAGTACATGACGACCCAAGTGAAGAAAAACTAAACCTTTTTAAAACCTTTGCTGCACGTTTTGGCTATCATTTAAAAACCGATAGTGCAAAATCGGTTGCATTTAGTTTGAACCAAATTTCGGAAGCCGTTGAGGGTAAACCCGAACAAAACATTATTCAAAGTCAGGCTATACGAACCATGTCTAAAGCTTTTTACGGCACAAAAAAAACAGGGCACTATGGTTTAGGATTCTCGCATTACACACATTTCACTTCTCCAATAAGGCGATACCCTGATTTAATGGTTCATAGGCTGTTGTTTGATTACTTGAATGGTGAAAAAAGCGCTTCGCAAGATGAATATGAGGATTACTGCAAACATTCATCGGCTATGGAGGTAAAAGCTGCCGAAGCAGAAAGAGCGAGTATTCGCTACAAACAAGTTGAATACATGCAGGATTTTGTTGGACACGAGTTTGATGCCATTATTAGCGGTATAACCGATTGGGGAATTTATGCCGAGATGACCCAGTTTAAATGCGAAGGAATGCTGCGTTTGGCCGATTTAGATGAAGATTATTACGAATACGATGAACAAAATCAATGGATTGTTGGTCGCAGAACCCGAAAAAAATATCAGTTAGGTGATATTATTAGGGTTTTAGTTCTTAGAACCGACATTTTTAAACGCCAAATTGATTTGGCAATGGTATCTGAAACCAAAGCTAAAAGTTTTGTAAACGATTGGTTAAAACCAAATAAAAAGAAAAAGCAAATAGAAGCTAAAAATAATACAAAAAGAAAAAGACGAAGATAAACTACTCTTTAATAAATCTGCTTACATAAATGTTTCTTCCGTCTTTTAACTCAATAAAATATATACCCGATTTAAGATTGCTTATGTTATATTTTAGACCTGAACCATTAATAGGTTCAACTGATACAATATTACCTAAAATATCAAAAACTTTGGCTTCAATACTATTGCTGTAAGAACTTAAATCAACATTTAAAATATTTTTTGCAGGGTTTGGATAAGTTTTTATTTGTTGCTTTACCGCAAAATGTTTTATTCCTGTAGTGCCTTTAACTTTAAAATCTATCTGGCTGCTGTCTATTTGCTCAAATTGGTTTGATAATCCAACAATTTTAAACCAAGTTTGAACTTTAACATAAATGCTGTAATCTCCAACCTGTGATTCGGTTGCTGTTCCGGAAAGCCTGGCACAACCTTTGCTGCCACCGGGCCAAGTTAACGAAGGTTTGTCGGCCTGATAGCTAAAACCATTAGGGTAACCGGTAATTGATAAAATTCTGGCAGAATCAATTTTTACATTATACAAAGTACCACTAAAAACAACACTTGTATCAATAGGAACAACAAATGTTATTGTTTGATTGTATGGTACGCCAACCTCGGCATCTGCAAGACGTGCCGGTGAAATTCCGGGGTTGTTCCAATTTGGCAGAGGTGTACATGGTTGTGCAAATGAAATTGCTGAAATAACAACAAATAAGCAAAGTGTAAATAATTTTTTCATAGTTAATGTATATACAAATGTAATGCCTATTTTTAATAAGACAAGGATTTTTACACATTTTAAGAAATTTTTAAACTAATTATCTTCAAACAAGCAATAACTTCATACTAAAACAAATCATTACATTTGCTGCTTTAAAATATCAATCATTCGGACTTTGAATCCGACAATGTTTTGAAATATGAGTAAACACGGAAAAATTTTGGTAGCCATGAGTGGCGGTATTGATAGTACCGTTACTGCGGTAATGCTTGCACAAGAAGGCTACGAAGTAATAGGCATTACCATGAAAACCTGGGACTATGAAAGCAGTGGAGGCGGTAAAAAAGAAACAGGGTGCTGTAGCCTAGATTCGATAAACGATGCCAGAGCAATTGCGGTTCAACACGGAATTCACCACATAATTCTTGATATAAGAGACGAATTTGGCGATTTTGTTATTGATAATTTCGTTGAAGAATACCTTGCCGGAAGAACCCCTAACCCATGTGTTTTGTGCAATACACATATTAAATGGGAAGCCTTGCTTAAACGAGCCAATCAACTTGATTGTGAATTTATAGCTACAGGGCACTATGCTAGTGTTAGGCTTCAGGAAAACGGTAGATATGTTGTAAGTAAAGGCCTTGATGAAAATAAAGATCAAAGCTACGTTTTATGGGGTTTGAGCCAACAAAGTTTGGCACGAACAAAATTTCCTCTTGGTAAATTTCGCAAAGCCGAGATTAAGCAAATGGCTTTAGATTGGGGTTATAACGAATTGGCTGCAAAACCCGAAAGCTATGAGATTTGCTTTGTTCCTGATAACGATTATCGCGGATTTTTAAAACGTAAAGTTAATGGTTTGGAAGAGCGAGTTAATGGCGGAAATTTTATTCTTAATAACGGTGAGGTTATTGGCAAACACAAAGGTTACCCCTTTTACACGGTAGGTCAACGCAAAGGCCTTGAAATTGCTGTTGGAGAACCACTATATGTTTTAGAAATAAGACCCGAAACAAATACTGTGGTTTTAGGTAAAGAAGGCGAATTACAGCGAAAAGGCATGTGGGTTAGAAATCTAAACCTTCAAAAATACGAGCAGTTGACAAAACCTATGGAAGTATTAACAAAAATAAGGTATAAAGACCAAGGCAGCATGGCTACCATAGAGCAACATAGAAATGAAATGAAAGTGATTTTTAATAATCAAGTAAAAGCTATTGCTCCAGGGCAAAGTGCTGTTTTTTATGAAGGAAACGACTTACTTGGCGGTGGTTGGATAAAAAGTAGTTTCGATGTATAATTTATCTTAAAACATAATTGCTTTGATGAACCAACCTGCCTTCTATATATAGTTGAATTGAGTAAGTGCCGCTTTCAAGTATTCGTTCATCATTATCGTAGCTTAAACATAAATTTTGTTTGTCGCCATTATAAATTATTCTTTGAACAGCAGTTGCATCTATTTCGTTTCCATCAACATCAGTAAAAGATGATTTACTAATACCTGCAAGCGTTTTACCGTTTGGTGCAGAAATTTTAAGGTAAACCAACTTTTCGCCTTGTTCGGCAATTTTGTTTTCTAAAATGGTAAAGCAGGCCTCAATTTTATTGGTACGTTTTGCAATAACGCTTTCAACCAATTTGCCGCTATTTCTTTTTTTGTAAGCATTAACTTTAACATATTCAACGGATAGTTGTGAAGCAATGGTTACTTTGTTTTGCAACTGATTTTTTTGTTCATTTAAGTTGTTTACAACACCGGTAAGTTTTTCATTTTCTGATTTTAGTTTATTATTTTCTGCAATCAGGTTGTCAACTTTTTCAAGGTATTCATCTCTGAGTTTTCTCAGGCTTTCAAGTTCTTTTTTAAGGTTATTGTTAAGTGTAACATAATTTTTTTCGTTTGCAATTAACTGCCTTATACGTTTTTCCTGTTGTGCAATTTTATCATTAGCATCAAGTAACAAACTATCCAAATTTGCAGCAATGCCTCTAAATTTTTCAAGTTCCATTTCAATACTTACCAACTCACGCTCTACAGCAATTCGCGCATTTATAAGGCTGTCAACCTCGGTTGCATGTGTTATTACAACTTGCTTTTCGCTTTTATACTGATAAACATTATATGCGACACTACCTGCCAATAAAAGCATTAAAAAAAGTAATGCAGCTTTATAAGATTTTAATTTGTTTTCGTTATTAGTTTCGTTTGAGTCAACCATAAAAATTGATTTTTTAACAAAGGAAAACATTTAAACATGTAATTTGCAACAAAATGAAATATTTTTTAATAGCTGGCGAACCAAGTGGCGATATGCACGGAAGCCTGCTTATGAAAGCCATAAAAGAAACCGATAAAAATGCCGAATTTGCCTTTTGGGGTGGCGATTTAATGCAGCCATACGGCAAATTATTGATGCATTACAAAAAAAACAGCTTTATGGGATTTGTTGAAATTATAAAAAATATTCCTACAATACTTGGACAATTAAATCAGTGCAAAAACGATATTATCAATTACAAACCTGATGTGGTAATTTTTATTGATTACCCGGGCTTTAACCTAAGAATGGCTAAGTTTTGCAAAAAGGCAGGTTTTAAAACAGTATATTACATAGCTCCCAAAGTTTGGGCTTGGAAAGAAAGCCGTGTAAAGATTTTAGAAAAATATATTGATAAACTGATATTAATTTTTCCGTTTGAAGAAGCTTATTTTAATAAATTTAAAACTAATCATACTTATGTTGGAAACCCAATGGCAGAGGCCATTTTTGAATTTAAACCCGATACAAATTTTAAGCAAAAGCAAAATATTACTAAACCGGTAATTGCATTACTTCCGGGAAGCCGTATACAGGAAATTGCCAAAACATTGCCTGTAATGTTAAAAGCAATTCAAACATATAATAATTATGAATGTATGATTTGTGGCGCACCGGGTATTGGAAAAGAATTTTATAATAAATATTTAAACGAAAATGTAAAAATCGTGTTCAACCAAACGTATAACGTATTAAGCATTGCAGATGCCGCTATAGTTTGCAGCGGAACAGCCACCTTAGAAACAGCTTTATTTGGAGTGCCGCAAGTATGTGGCTATATTGCTAACCCTTTAAGTGTGGCAATTGCTAAAATGTTTGTAAAAATAAAATATATAAGTCTTGTAAACCTATGCCTTAATAAACCTGCCATTGCCGAGTTCATTCAAGATGATTTTAATGCACAAAACATGCAAGAAGAACTAAGGCAATTGCTTGAACCATCAGCTCGATTAACCAACATGAAAAAAGATTATTTTGAATTAAAAAACTTATACAATACCGGAGGAGCAGCCAAAAAAGCAGCAGATATAATTTTTAAAGAAGTTTTAGGCTAATTCGTCAACAAGGCTGTTTATATATTTTGCAGTATAAAGCAGTCGGCTTCCATACCAACTAAACAATTCTCCATCAACAAGTTTAACTACACTTTTTGGATTTATCCTTTTAAGTTCCTCAATATGCTTATCCTTGAAAGGATATGGTTCAGACGATAATAAAATAACATCCGCTTGTTTTATAACTTCTTCATCAATTTCGGGATAACGACTTTGATGGTTTAATACAATATTTTCAAATCCCGAAATTTTTAGCAAATAATTAATAAACGTATCTTTTCCTGCTGCCATGTATGGGTTTTTCCAAATTAGGTATAATGTTTTGGGGTAATTAGGTAAGCTTTTTAAATCTTTAAACGTATTGCTTATTTCGGTTGTAATTTGAACCGATTTTTTTGTTTTATTTACCAAAACACCAACTTGCAAAATCATTTCTAGTGCCGAAGGCAAATCAACAATATTGCTAACCCAAACCGGATAATCTTTTTCAAGCATTTCGATATCTTGTTTGTTGTTTTCTTCTTTATTAGCAATTATTAAATCAGGTTTTAATGCTTTAATTTTTTCGAAGTTTAATTTTTTTGTACCCCCTACCCTCGGCTTTGTTTGGTGCATATCATCAGGGTGAACACAAAAAATAGTTTGGCCTACAATTTCATCTGTTAATCCTAAATCGTACAACAATTCTGTTTGAGATGGCACCAAAGAAATTATTCTATTTGGCTTAACCGGCACATTTACTTTTCTGCCAATCATATCAACTACTATTCTTGTTGTATTCATTCAATTTAGTTTATGTTTGTTTTAAATGTTTAAAATTTCGAATAGTGCAAAAATATGGCTTTTGGCGGTTGGGTTGCTAATTCCTTTGATTAGGTTCAACAGCAATACTTATTTAATTAAACAACAATCGTACGACCAAAAGTATTTTGCTGCTTATGTTGAATATTTAAGAGGTATTAAGCCTAAAGAACCAATAAAACCTGCAACAAACTGGCGTATTTTACTGCCAGCAATTGCATCAATACTTCCTTTTGACCCAAAAACAAGTTTAAACATTGTAAATTACATTGCATTTATCCTATCGTTATTAATAACCGGAAAAACAGTTGAATTTTTAACAGAGAATAAACAGCTAAAGATAAATGTAATGTTGATAATGCAGTATAGTTTCCCTGCGTTTTACTACACCTGCATAGGTTATGCCGACACTTTATGTTTAATGTTTATATCATTAGGAGTATATGCAACAGTATCAAATAAACTATTGCTTTATTTTTTAGCATTATTTTTTGGCTTTTTAAGCAAAGAAAGTGCTGTATTATTAATACCTTTTGCATCTGTTTATCAATATTTTCACAGCAAAAAAAGTGCATTTTTAGTTGCAATATTATCACCCATACTGGTAATACTTTTAAGATTTATTTTGGTAAAGTATGCACCTGTTACGCATGGATACAGCAATAAGTTATTTTGGCAAATAAGTTATCAAAGTTTTTGGGTAAATTTTTTTCGGTTCAACACATGGTTTGCAAGTATTGCTACCATGCTGCCGGTTTTTGTAATATTTTTTATTTACAGAAAAAAAATTCCAATAAGAATTTATTATTCAATAATTTTTACAAGCATTTGTAGCATACTTTTATGGGCATACAGTTTTATAACTACAATTGCCGATGGAAGATTATTATGGCAACTATACCCTGTTATGTTACTGAGTTTAGCTACTCATTCAAAACTAAAAACACCAAACATTTAAAAATTTGTATGTTTAATTATTAAGCAACATTTTTGAACCAAAATATAAATAAAAAATGGGAAGAATTTTTGAGAAACGTAAACATAAAATATTTGCCAGAGCGGCAAAAATGAGTAAAACTTTTACTAAAATTGGCAAAGAAATACATATAGCCGTTAAAGCCGGAGGCCCAAACCCCGAAAGTAATTCAAGACTTAGAGCCATAATTGCCAATGCCAAAGCTGCTAATATGCCAAAAGCCAATATAGAAGCAGCCATAAATCGTGCAAGCAGCAAGCAGGATAAAGATATGGAGGAATTGGCCTACGAAGGAAAAGGTCCACATGGCGTTGCTTTTGTTATTGAAACTGCTACCGATAATCCTACAAGAACCGTTGCAAACATTAGAAGCTACTTTAACAAAACAAATGGCACAATGCTAACCAACGGAAGTTTAGATTTTATGTTTGAGCGCAAGGGTGTTTTTAGAATAGCTAACACAAACTTAAATATAGAAGAACTCGAACTTGAATTAATTGATTTTGGTTTGGAAGAATTGGTTGATGACGGAGAAGGTAACTTTATTATTTATGTTCCCTTTAGCGATTTCGGTGCTATGCAAAAAGCATTGGAAGATAAAAATATAGAAATATTAAATGCCGAACTTCAGCGAATACCTACAACTTACGTAGATGTAACCGAAGAACAAGAAGCAGACGTTAATAAATTAATTGAAAAGTTAGAAGACGATGATGATGTAACCAATATTTGGCACAATATGCGCGAAAATTAAATTACATCATTAATTATTCAGTATTTTCAGTAAATCATCTTCAATTGATACTTTAGGCGTTTCTATAATTCTTCCAATTTCTTTACCATTTTTATAAAAAATAAAAGTAGGTATTAACTCTATTTGCAATGCTTTTGCATCAAAAACATCTGTTTTTTTATTAAAATCAACAAAATATAAAAGCACTTTTTCATTTGTAACATTACACTCATTTAAAACTTTAATTAATGCAGGTAAATGCAGTTTGGTATCGCTACACCAAGAACCTGCAACAATCAATACACCCAAATTTTGGCACTATGGTTTTAACTTTATCAAAACGATGTCATTAGGCTTGTATCTTTTGTATCCCTCATTAAACCATTTTAATTTCTCTGTTTTATGTAAAAACGCCAAATCTATTTTACCATTTAAAATGTATTCGCCTTTTTTGTGATAGGCGTTAAATGTTTTTTGTTGAACACAAGCATAACTTAAGAGAACCAAGACTAATAGAAATTTAAGGTTATGGGCAAATCTCATAAAGGTTTTATTTGGCAATAAATTAATTTTGGAACGTTATTTGTAAACAATAAAATATAACAATATAAAAAATGAAAAACCTGATTTTAGCAGCAAGTTTAACCGCTACATTAATTCTATCATCATGCGGAACCAACAGAAGAGTAGAGCGTGTTAGCACGAATGAAGTTATTGATTTAAGCGGCAGATGGAATGCTACCGACAGCCGTTTGGTTGCAGAAGAAATGATGAAAGATGTTTTAACGAGGCCATGGTTAAATAATTTTAGAAATGAGAATGGTGGTAAAAAACCTGTTTTAATTGTTGGGCAAATACGCAACAGAACAAGCGAGCATATTGATGCCACTACATTTATAAAAAATATGGAACGAGCCATGGTAAACGACCAAACAGTAACCGTGGTTCAAAGTGGCGAAGACCGCAATCAGGTTAGAGATGAGCGCAGCGACCAAAAGATTTTTGCAGACCCGGCAACTGCAAAACGCTGGGCCAAAGAAAAAGGTGCTGATTTTATGCTAACCGGTGTAATTAGTTCTATTGAAGATCAATACAAAAAAGAAAAAACAGTTCTGTATCAGGTAAATCTTGAGCTTACCAACATAGAAACCAACGAAAAAGTGTGGATTGGCGAAAAGCAAATTAAAAAATACATTAAAAACTAAATTCATAAAAACTATAATAATGAAATTTTCAGGGCTACAATATGCCTTGGTTTTGTTTATTGTAGTATTTTCAGGCTGCTCAAGTTATTATCAAAAAAACAGCAAAATGATGAATGCTGTTTATAAGGGTAACTTTTCTCTTGCAGCCCAAATACTAAAAGACGACAAGAAAATGCAAAAACCTGCACGTAACAGGCTTTTGTTTTATCTTAATAAAGGTACCGTTTTATTTTTAAACAATAATTTTAGCGAAAGCATTAATTATTTTAGGCATGCCGACTATTTTGTTGAAGACTATCATAAAAATGTTGGCAACGAAGCATTAGCATTAATTTCAAACCCCAATATTACAACTTATGCCGGAGAATCGTTTGAACAGGTTATGATTCACTATTATGGTGCTTTAAATTATCTAATGATAAACGATAAAGAAAGTGCCCTAATTGAAACCAAACGAATGTTGAGCAAAATGCAGCGTATAACCGATAAATACAAAAATAACAATAAGTATAAAGTTGATGCTTTTGCACATTTGCTAGCCGGAATAGTTTATGATGCCAATAATGACCCTAACAATGCATTTATAGCTTACCGAAATGCATATAAAATATATAAAGATGACTATTCAAAAAAATTTAATACCGATGTGCCTGAGCAATTAAAAATTGACATCATAAGAACTGCATACCAAACCGGATTTAATGACGAAGTAGCTTTTTACGAAAAAGAATTCAATATAAAATTTAATCCATCTTCATTATCTAATAAAACAAATGCTGTTGTATTTTGGAACAACGGTTTTGGGCCAATAAAAACTCAAAAAAGCATAAACTTTACCGTTATTCCTTATGCCAATCATCCCGGCTGGGTTGAATTTACCAATTGGGATTTAGGTATATCAATACCCATAAAGTTAGATGACGACAACCAACGCAAAAGTTTACTTGATTTGAAAATAATTAGAATGGCTTTGCCTCAATATCAAACCAGAAATCCGGTTTACCAATCTGCTACAATTAAAGTTAACAATCAAAATTATCAATTTCAATTGGCTCAAAACGTAAATGCCATTGCTTACAAAAGTTTAGAAGACCGAGAACTGGCCGAACTAAGCAAGGGTATTATGCGTGTAGCACTTAAGCAATTACTGGCTCACCAACTAAAACAACAAAACCAAGGCAGCGGATTAGGACTAGCTGCACAAATATATGGCGCAGTGAGCGAACAGGCCGATACACGCAATTGGCAACTTTTACCACATAGTATTTTTTACACCAGAATTCCATTACACGAGGGTTCTCAAAAATTAGAATTTACAGCCACTGGCAGCGGTGGTGCTAAACGAAATTTTACAACTGAAATAAAACCAATAAAAGGAAATACAAGCTTCGTAATTTTTAATACGCTTGAGTTTTCGGGCTATAGCAACAACAGGTAATACTACTTATTTCTTTTAAAAGGCAATTTAAAACCCAAACTCCACTCCATAAAATCAGATTCTAATTTAGTGCCTCCTTTTAATGTGCCTTTAAAAAAACTGCCACAATAAAATTTTTCGGTTAATTGAAAACCTAAACCAAACCTAATATAGTTTTGGTTTAGCATATTATTTCTGTTATTTAAATAAGTATAAAAGCCAACAGGTATAAAAAACCTGCTAAACCTAAAATTTGAAGCAAAACCTGCACCCGCATACTTTTTATTACTTTCATAAACTTTACTTAGTGGTAAACTTATATTTTTTGATAAGTAAGGACTTGGGTCATAAAAAAAATCTACACCGGCACCCAAAGAAAGCAATTGGTTTATTTTGTAAAATAACGTATTGCTATTTGCCAATACATAAAAACCCTTAGTATCTCTAAAGTACCCAATTTCGCGATAACTTCCTGCAATATGACTCATTATATAAAAATATCTTTCGTCTGTTTTCAAATTATTAGGCTCAGCCAGGTTAAAAAAATCCGATTCAGTAAAATTTAAACCAATTCCAACCAATAACATATTAAAACCTCCGTTTGGCATTTTGGTACTGCCGTTACTTACGTGGTGATATTTAATTATAGTACTTAATTCTCTTTTTTCGGCTAGTTTAATATGATAGCTCAAACCAAAATTTAATGCAAAATTTATTGGTGTTGCAATTGCTCTGTTATCGAAATTTTTCTCAAAATCATATAATTTTGTTACATAGCTTAAGCCGTATCCTACATGCGCATTTAATTGGTATTTATTAGTTTGCTTGAGCCTAACTTCAGCAAATGGAACAACAGCATGATTAAAGCCAAATGTATCTGTATTATTTACCATCATGGCTGTATATGTAATTCCGGTAAGCGGATTGCCGAAATATTGATTAAATTTTGTTTGTTGTTTATTGATTCTTAACAAACTTAAATCAATTGCCAATGGAAAACCATCCATTGATGGGCCATAATCCCAGGTACGTCCAACAATATTACCGTTTGCATCGTAAACAGGAAGATAAAGAGATTGCCTATTGGCTGCTGCATGATAGCCAAAAAGAAATTTTAATCCAAAACCATAATGGTTTTTTTTTTGCTGTGCCAATACATCAACAATTAGTATGATGAATATTATTGAAAATAAATACCTCAAGATTTGGTTCAAATAAAAAATATATTGATTTTATTGCAAATTACATAAAATTGACATTGAATGAAAATATTATTTGTATGCCTTGGAAACATTTGTCGCAGTCCGCTTGCCGAAGCTATATTCAATGATTTGCTTGAAAAAAAAGGACTTACTGAAAAATATTTATGCGATAGTGCCGGCACAGCATCGTACCATATTGGCAAACAACCCGACAACAGAACCATAGAGGTAGCAGAAAAAAACAATGTACCAATTAATCACCGAGCAAGACAATTTACCAAAACTGATTTTAACAACTTTGATTTGATAATTGCAATGGATAGAAACAATTTACGAGATATTGATATGCTTAAGCCCTATGGTGTAAAAGCTAAAGTTAAATTGATGAGAAATTTTGATAACCAATTAGAACAAATGGATGTGCCAGACCCCTACTATGGCAATATGAATGACTTTAACGAAGTTTATGAAATTTTAAAAACCTGTTGCGAAAATTTAATACACAAACTCGAAAATGATGTTATATGAAAACATTAAAATTTACCATTAAAGGCCGTGTTCAGCAAGTATATTTTAGGCAATACACTTTAGAAAATGCTAAAGAACTTGGTATTAAAGGATGGGTTAAAAATTTACCTGACAAATCGGTACAATGTGTTGCAACCGGAACTACTGAGGCTTTACAGGAATTTGAAAAGCGACTTTGGAAGGGTTCTCCTTTAAGTAAAGTTGAAAATTTAATTGTTGAAGCAATTGAACCAACTGAGATTTTCAGCGATTTTAAAATAGTTTAGTATTTCCAAAAAACCATGCTAAATATTCCGGTAAGCATATTTATTTTACTCAAAAAACTTAATCTCGAAAAATCACTTTTTACATCTGCTGTTTTTAAAAGCCATAAATTTATAACCATTGGCACACAAACTAAAAACAACGAATAAATAATAAACAAAAACGATGTTTTAGGCTTTGCCATACTTAAAGCGCCAAATAACGATGTAAATGTAAAAACCAGAATTAAAATTATTATTTGTAACGCTATAAGCAGATTTTTTGTTTTTCTTACGCCTTTAACAATCGGGTAGGTAGATGCTTTAAACTTTTCATCGCCCTTCATGTCTTCTGTATCCTTAATTATTTCGCGAAATAAAGTAGTAAAAAAAGCAAAAATGCTGTATGTAAAAATACCTGCCTTACTAATACTTTCATCGTAAAATAAAAGTATAATAAGTGTAAGGGCGGTAAGCAGAGCTACCATAATATTTCCTGCCAAATATGTTTTTTTTAAAAACTGAGAATATAGCCAAAGTATGATGGTTGAAAAAAAAACCAATACAAAAACTTTTAAGTTTACTAAGTATGCAAAACTTACTGCCAATAAATTTAAAATAAAATGAAGCAACATGGCCCATCTTCTACTAATGGTATTTCCAATAATTACCCTATGCGGTTTATTAATCAAATCTAGTTTTACATCCATATAATCATTAATTATATAGCCTGCTGCTGCAGATAGTACAGTACTTAATACCAACAAAATCAAATCACCGGAAAGTAATTCAAAAAAATAAGTGTATTTATTTAAAAAGTAAAGTGCAAAAAACTGTGTAAGTGCAACCATTAACAGGTTAGAAAGCCTAATAAGCCTTAAAAAATCAATTATTATTTTCATTTGCGGTTGAGCCAATTTTTGTTACAGCACCAGAAATAATATACTTCATAAAATCGGCCTGATTGCCTTTGTATGGTTTTATTTTATTGCATTCAACTAAAAAAACATTACCGCTAAATGCATACGAATGCGGAAAATAAACTGCGGTAATTTCAGGAAGGTTAAACTCGTTACAATCATCTTGTGTTACAAATCCGGGTTTATAAACACCACTTGTAAACTCAACCAAAACAGGTTTATTAAACTTCTTTTTCTCGCCAACAAATGCTTCAATTAAATCTTTTACCGAAGTGTAAATTATTTTTACAAAAGGTATTTTAGAAAATATATCGTCAAGCACATCAAGCAATGGTTGTATAATAAAGCTTGAACCAACTATGCCAATAAATATGAGAGACGTAATTACTATTAAAATTCCTAAACCCGGTGTCTCCAATTCCAAAAACTCATCTAAGGTAATAACAAGTGTTTTTATTATTTTATAAGTAACAATTACGGGCAAGCTTATTAATAAGCCTTTTAAAAAATAATTTATTATTCGCCTAATTTGCCAAACAATACCTTGTTTTATTTTTTGCATGTTTTATTTAGTAATCAATTTCGAGTCCAAGTTTTTGTATTAATGTTGCTATTGCCGGATTTTTATCAGTTATAATTTTAAGCTGTTCCTGCTTGGTAAGTGCTTTAGTTGTTTCTATTAATTGTTCGTTAACTATAACTTCAAATTCAAACAAAGTATTTTGAAGCCTATTTCTAAAAAAGGGAATCATTTCAATTCTTTCTTCATTAAACAAGTCTGCTTCAAGTTTACTCCTTAATTCTATCAATACCGTGTGGTTGTTTAATGTTTTTTTTGCCTGATTTAAAAAACTGCTTATACGTGTTTTATTGCTTTTCATCAGATGCTCAATATAACTGTTCCAAACATTGGCAAAGTCATCTTCAGTTATATTGTTGTTAATTTCTTCTATTTCATTTTCAATATTTTCGCCATTAAAATCATCCTGAGATTTATTTTGAAGTTGTTCTTTAAGCTTTTGTTTTAATTTTTCAAGTCTATTACTTGCACTCCCTTGCGGAATATCGGCAACAGGTCTTTGATGTATTGATTGATTATTACTTAAATCTTCTTCGTTTTGATTTTTTTGAATATTTATAGTAGCATTTTCATTTTCAGAACTGTCAATCATTTTTTTTTTCTCATCAACCATTGGTTGCTGAGCTGATGGGTTAATAACCTGAAGTAAATTACAGAGTTTTAAGAGTGTTAATTCAACATATAATCGTTGGTTGTTGCTTTGTTTATAATTTAACTCGCAGTTGCTTAAAATATTTAGTGCATTAATTAAAAATCCTGCACTGCAAGAGTTAGCTTGTTGTTTGTACTTTATTGCAACCGATTCAGAAACTTGTAATAATTTATTGGTATCTGGAAATTTGCATACCATTAAATTTCTAATGTGTTCTTCAAATCCTGTTATGTATTGTAATCCATCGAATCCATTAGTTAAAATTTCATCAAACAATAAAATCATTCCTGCCATATTATTGGCCAACAACAGGTTAGTTGATTTAAAATAATATTCATAATCAAGAATATTAAGATTTGAAATTACATCGTTATAAGTAATTTTATTACCCGAAAAGCTAACAATTCTATCAAATATCGAAAGGGCATCGCGCATAGCACCATCTGCTTTAAGTGCAATGGTGTGTAAGGCTTCGGTTTCAGCTTCAATATTTTCTTTTTTGCAAATTTCTTTAAGTTGTTTTACCGCATCGTTTACACCAATTCTGTGAAAATCGAAAATCTGACAGCGACTTAAAATAGTTGGTAATATTTTATGTTTTTCGGTTGTTGCCAATATAAATTTCGCATACGATGGCGGTTCTTCCAAAGTTTTTAAAAATGCATTAAAAGCCTGAGATGACAACATGTGTACCTCATCAATTATATATATTTTATATTTTGAACCCTGTGGTGCATAACGTACCTGATCAACCAATGCCCTAATATCTTCAACCGAGTTGTTAGAGGCTGCATCAAGCTCGTAAACATTAAAACTGGAATTATTATTAAACGATTTACAACTTTCGCATTCGTTGCAAGCTTCTATTTCATCTGTTAAATTCGTACAATTAATAGTTTTAGCAAGTAAGCGGGCACTGGTTGTTTTTCCAACACCTCTGGGACCACAAAATAAAAAAGCATGAGCCAAATGATGATTTTTAATGGCATTTTTAAGTGTATTTACAACATGCTCTTGCCCTATCACAGTATCAAACCTGGCAGGACGATACTTACGTGCGCTTACCACAAAATTTTCCATGCCACTAAATTATTATTTTAAAAAGTACTTTTGGGTGTTGTTAACAAATTATGTTGTTATAGGTATGGTAACCATAAATTTAGCTCCTTTTCCCGGTTCACTTTCAACATCAATTTTACCATTGTGCAATTCAACAATTTTTTTGGTTATTGAAAGACCCAAACCATAAGATCTTTCGGATGCTGTTCCTGTAGAATTATATTTTGTAAATGGTTCAAATATTTTTGTTAATTTCTCACGAGGAATTCCTACACCATAATCTTTAACAGTTAGCAAAACATGCTTATCCACTTTTTTTAATTCAATATATACTTTCGAATTTGCTTCGCTATATTTAATTGCATTGGTTAATAAATTCTGTATTACCCTGCTTATTCGACTTTCATCAACTAAAACCCAAAAATCACCTACATGCTCAAAATTTATATCAATATTTTTGTTTCGAGACATATAATAAACCAAGTCAATTGTTTCTTTTACAACAACAGCTAAGTCAATTTTCTTTTTAGTAAGTTTAATGGTTGCATTTTCAATTAATGCTTGATCCAAAATATCTTCAACAATAATTGAAGCATTTACACTGCTGGTTTTAATCATTTTTAATACATCTAAATCCTCTTTATTTAAATTTACTTTATCTATAAAATCACATAATACATTTATATTTCTTATTGGATTTCTTAAATCATGTGCTACTGTATTAATTAAATATGTTTTTTGCTTATTTAAGCTTTCAAGCTTTCTGTTTATTTGTTTTAAATTGGTATTTGATTCTTCTATTTGATAATTTAACTCTGCAAGTTTTTTATTGTTTTGATGTTGCCTGTACAAAATGATAAATATTATCAAAAAGAATATAAAAACCGTTATGCTAAATATTCTGTAAACAAAAGATGTTGATTTTTCTATGGCAAGTTTAGCCTCTAGATTTCTGTTTTCATTTTCAATGTTTCTCAGATTTTTAGTCATTAATATCTTAGCTGCAGAAAATTTTCTTTTTTCTATATTTTCTTCATCCAACAACTTAATATAATTTATCAAATAATTATTTGATAACTTGTAATTACCTTTTTTACTTTCAATTTTTGATTTTGTATAATTATAAACTTTAAGATGATGTTTAACATTATAATTATTAATTAAAACAAAAGCGTTTGATAAAGCAGAATCTGCCTCATTCAACCTATTTAATTCAATCAACAAATCCGAAAAACGCAATAATGAACCTATTCCATGCTCTATTTCTCTGTTTTCAAATTTCAAAGCAAAATTTAATGCTTTTCGGTAGAATTTTTCGGCATCTGCATACTTTTTTTGTTTGTGGTATAAAGCGGCAAGGCTAGCGTAATTTACGCCTAAAGCCCTTTCAATATTTTTAGATTTTTTTGAATTTATGATTGCCAGTTTATAATATTTTTCTGCTTTTTGGTAATTTCCTTGCTCTTCATAACACATCCCAATATTGTTTAATATGTTTTGAATCCAATATTCGTAATCTGAATAAATTTTTGATGAATTAATTACTTTTAGTAGTGCTATTTTAAAATTGTATAATGCAAGTTCTGTATATCCTTCTCTAAAATAAACAGTTCCAATTCTGTTAAAATAATGAAAAATATCTATATGGTTAATTTCACCTTTATTTTCTTTTAGCAAATCACTTATTCTATACGAATATTCTAAAATCATTTCATCATCTTTTATTCTTTCCAATAAATCAATTTTCTTTATATAGCTTCTAATCATCAACTCTCTGTCATAATTTTTTAATGCTAAATCTAATGCTTTATCAGCGTAAAATATTCCTGAGTCGGTATTAAAAAATAAATCACTTTGAATTGCGGCTTTAGTGTAATAAACAAACCAATTTGTAATATAATTTTGTTTTAAAGCATCGTATTCTATTATTTTATCAAATAGCTTTAAAGTGTTTATTGTGTCAAAAGCATATAATTTATGTAAGCATTGTGCAGTTAAATTTAAACTTTTTTCAAAATCAATATTTAATTTATCTTTATCTGATAACTTATATTTACTGAATGAATAAAATATTGGTATAATTAAAAATAATAGAATATTAAGTTTATTCATTTATTGAAATTTGATTTTTCACGTTTCTGAAAGTTGCTAAATATATCATTCGTAAATAATTTAAATAAAAACAGAAAACAGTTACCAAAATAAACTCAATTTAATTATTATTCATTAGATTGATAATTAACAATTTATAAATCACTTATTAAATTAAAGTTATCAAATTTTATTAATATGTTTTGAATTTGAGTTAAATACTACTATATTCGCAACCCTTTAAAACAAAATTTCCTCAGTAATGGCAACAAAAACAAAGACCAAAAAAAATGAGTCGGTTGTTTTAAATGATTATGAGTCAGTGATCATTTTCACTCCCGTACTCTCCGAAGAGCAACTGAAGGATGCAGTTAGCAAATACCGTAATATGATAACGGAAAATTCTGGAGAGCTGGTTCATGAAGAAAACTGGGGCTTAACTAAACTTGCATACCCAATACAGAAAAAAACCACCGGTTTTTACCATGTGTACGAGTTTAAAGCACCTGCAGAGTTTATTTCGAAATTTGAACTTGCTTTTAGAAGAGACGAACGCATTATGCGCTATTTAACTGTTTCCTTAAACAAACATGCCGTAGTTTACAACCAACGTAAACGCAACGGTGAATTTAATCAATCAAAAAAAGACGTTAAACAGGAAGGAGCTAAGTAATCATGAGTAAAGCAACAACAACACAACAAAATCCGCTAACGGTTTTTAACACAACTCCTGAAACACCGTTAAAGAAAAAATATTGCCGATTTAAAAAACACGGCATATTTTACATTGATTACAAAGACCCTAACTTTTTAATGAAGTTTGTAAACGAGCAGGGAAAAATTCTTCCTCGCAGGTTAACAGGCACCTCATTAAAATATCAACGTCAGTTATCAAGAGCAATTAAACGCGCCCGACATCTTGCAATTATTCCATTTTCAGGCGATTCATTAAAATAAAGGAGACCACGAAATGAAAGTAATATTAAAAGAAAATCTTAAAAATCTTGGTCATCAAGGTGATGTTGTGGAAGTAAAAAACGGTTATGCAAATAACTTTTTATTTCCAAAAGGATACGCCATTATGGCTACTCCGGGAAACTTAAGAATGCTTGAAGAAAACAACCGTCAAGGAGCATTAAAACGCGAAAAATTGAAAAACGATGCTTTGGAATTAGCCAATCAGTTGAAAGATTTAAATGTAAGCATTGCCACCAAAGCCGGTTCAAACGGTAAAATATTTGGCTCGGTTACTCCTTTACAGGTTTCGCAAGTTTTAAAAACCAAAGGATTTGATATTGACAGAAGAAAAATTGAATTGGATGATATAAAAACCCTTGGTTCATACAAAGCTACATTAAACCTACACAGAGATGTATCAGTAGAAATAGGACTTGATGTTGTAGAAGAATAGAATTCTTGTACCTAGTACAAAAAAACCGCTTCATTTTATAATAGAAGCGGTTTTTTTATTTATTATGACTTTGTTTTACGAAACGCTCGAAATAAGATTTTTCTAAGTATTCTCTATATTGCGGATGAGCTAAACTAATTAGTGCTTTTGCCCTTTGTTGAAGATTTAAACCATATAAGTTTACAGCACCAAACTCAGTAACTACCCAATGTACATGACCTCTGGTTGTAACAACTCCTGCACCTTGCTTTAGCGTAGGAACAATTCTCGAAACACCTTTACCGGTGCAACTTGGCAAAGCAATTATTGGTTTTCCACCCTCAGAAAGTGAAGCACCTCTAATAAAATCCATTTGCCCTCCAATTCCAGAGTATTGATAAGTGCCTATTGAATCTGCACAAACCTGACCGGTAAAATCTATTTCAATAGCACTGTTTATGGCAACTACTTTAGGGTTTTGTTTTATAACAACCGGATCATTAACAAAATCAATATCAAGTGCTTTTACTATTGGATTGTCGTCAACAAAATCATATAATTCTCGTGAACCAATTAAAAACGATGTAACATTGTAACCTTTTACAATTTTCTTTTTGCTGTTATTAATCGTTCCGTTTTTAATAAGCGGAATTGCACCATCAGAAAACATTTCTGTATGTATTCCCAAATCTTTATGGTTTGTTAAGTTTTTTAAAACAGAATCAGGAATGGTGCCAATACCCATTTGTAGTGTTGAACCATCTTCAATTAATTCGGCTATTATTTTACCGATTTTATCAGTTGCTTCGTTAGCTTTACTGCTAAAACTTACTTCAGGCAAATCGTCTTCAACCCAAACAGCTTTTGTAATTTTATTAAATGGTATAAAAGCATCGCCATGTACACGAGGCATTTTAGGATTTACCTGAGCAATTACTTGTTTTGCACTGTTAAAAGCTGCTTTTGCAATATCTACAGAAGTTCCTAATGAGCAATAACCATGCTTATCAGGTGGTGATACCTGAATAATGGCAACATCTACTGGAAGTATGTTTTTTTTAAATAACCCCGGAATTTCGCTTAAAAAAACCGGTACATAAGCTCCAATGCTTGAATTTACAGCCTCTCTATTACTTTCTGATACAAATAAGGAATTAATATAAAAATGTCCTTCAAGTTCTGGTTTGTTTAAATTGGTTCCTTGTAAAGTAATATTTACCAGTTCAACATCTTTTAATCTGTCTTTTTGTTTAATAAGTTCATTTATTAAACAAATTGGTGTTGCAGCACTTCCATGCAAGTAAACCCTTTGCCCCGATTTAATTAAGCTTATTGCTTCTTCTGCTGTTGTATAATTATCTTTAAATTCCATTTGCTATAGGTTCAATAAAAAATTAAAAATCGTAAAACCTTTGTGCAATATTTAGTCTTACTCCAAAAGCAAAGTACGGTGCATCACTTTCAAATATAGGTAAAGCCGATGTTGTTTTTCTGTAACCAAATCGTGTATCAATAAATAAATTGTGTTTAAGCATGTAACTAAATAAAAGTTCGCCAAAATAAAGGTTTGTTAATACTCCTTGAGATATATAGTTTCCAAACTCATTTAATCCCGGATTTTGAGAATAACCAATTGTTATGTTTCTGCCCCAATTACTATTGTTTGTGTCGTTTCCATATCGGGCAACAATTAGTTTAGCAGTAATAAACATTCTATTTATTGGTTGATACCTTAAAATTCCAATGTACTCTTTAAAATTTGCACCTAGCGGATGTGCCATGGGTTGCCTGAAATGTGTAAACGTTTGCTGATTGCTGTACGAAGTGTACATATATGGCCTGCAATAGTTAATTTCTGATTGCCCGTCAAGGTTTTTGATGCCAAATATATCTATATATTTTAACCCTGTTTGAAATGCATATTTATTACCCCACCAGCCATTGCGTTCAACTATATTTTCTAAAATAAACTCACTTAATACAACTTGACCGTATAATGAAAAATGCTTTAAGAAATTATATTTATAATTCATACCAATAATGGCTTTATCTACGCTATTTAAGCCATTCTCAAGTGCTTTGTAAAATATTACCGGATTTAAATAATTTAAATCAAAACCAGAAACATTATGACCGCTGTCTCTTTGAAAAATAATGGTTTCAAAAATTCCTACATTTAAATTTTTTGTAACATTAACACTAAGGTGATGGGTTGCTGTGTATTTTCTTGGCTGTGTTTCTCTTCCTGTTGTATTGGTAATCGGAAATTCTCTTAACTCTGCCCAAATATTTGTATAATTCATTTTCCAAATTCGGGTGTTTAATCGCATATTCATATACTCTGGTACCTGATTGCCAAGTATAAAACTTCTGTAACCATCACCAATAAAATTTCTGTAATGACCAAATTGCAAATCCATGTATTTATTTAGCGCTGCTGTAACATAACCGTTAGCTAAAAAATATCCGTAATAATTACCATAACCTTTTCTAAAATTTACTCCGGGGTGATAACCAAATTGCCTATAGTTTTCCTCAACCCAACTGGTAGGCATTAAAATTTCATCGCTAACCTGAGTATAAAAACCAATTTTACGGGTAATATTACCTCTTATTTCAACCCCACGATTATTAATTAAGCTGTAATCTCCAATTGATTTATCAGTATTAAATTCATAGTACAAAACCGGATTTACCACCAAATTAAAATCAGGTATTTGTACGCTAAACATGGCGGCTTTTCTTTCGTAAAAGTTTTTTGATATTTTATATTTTGAAAAAGTTTGTTCACTTTTTGAAAACTCAAAATTATCGTTCTGTAAATAATCAAGATTAAAATAATCTCTTTTACTCAAAGGTATTAAACCAACCTGAAAACTATCAACAAAACCGGCTATTGCATATCTTCGGTAGCTTTTTAAAGTTGTATGATACTCTTGTTGAAGTTTACCACTTAAAATTTCAAACCTGTCGAGGAAATGTTCACTTAATGTTCCAAGCGGTATATAATTGTTTTGAGCATTTAGGTTTGTTAAAAATAAATAAGAAATAAAAAGTAAACTAAGTTTTCCAGAATAATTCATTGTTACAAAAATGCTCATTTTAATCAATTACCAAAGGCATAAAAAAAACAAACCGCAAACCCAACTATGAAAAACAAGCGGGTCTGCGGCTGTTAGTAAGTTTTATTATTTTATAAACTATGCTGTTTTAGCAGTTTTTTTAGATGTTGCTTTTGGTTCTTTAACCTCTTCAACTATTTCTTCGTTATCTAATTGTTTTTCTAACGAATGAATTCTGCTTTTTAGTTCGTGAATGGTTTTATACAATTCATCCATTTCAGTTCTGTTAATTAATGGAAGATGGCTCATTGCTTTTTCCATCATACCTTCAATTTGTTTTTTTAGTCTCAACTGCATGGCGCTTGTTTCAGCCATCATTTTAGAATATTCTTCAGTTTCGAATAATTTTACAAAATGAGTATCAATTTTGTTTAACCAATTTTGATATACTTTAATGAAGTTTTCAATGCTTTCACCATTTCTCATTTTTGCATACATTTCATTAGCCATTTCTTCGGTAGCTTTTAAACCGGTGTTGTACATGATGTATTGCAATTGAGAATTTTTTAAATTGTAAACCATCATTTGGTTTGCAATTTCCTGCATTGTTTCCATATTATGCTTGGCACTACCATTTGGCATTAACTTCATTATTGGAGCTGATGCATTGTGCATGGTGTTGTACCAGTTATTATACATTTCCAACATGTTTGATGTAATATGCTGTCCGTTTGGCATCATGTTTTCCATCATATTTTTCATGTTGTCAAACATCATTTTATTGTTGTCCATCATGCCACCCATGTTCATTTTCATGTTATCCATCATTTGCTTCATCATGTTTTGCATCATTTCAGGTTGCATGCCAAACATTTTATCCATCATATCTTTAAACATTTCAGCGTTGAACATATTTTTAAAACTTTCAGGTGTATAAGTTTTATCGTTCATGGCTTTCATTAATGGCATCCACAATTCAAATGCTTTCATGTACATTTCTGCATTGTTAAACATACCTTCAAATGCCGATTTACCCTGACCATTACTCATGTTTTTCAACATTTCATTATATGTATTCGTCATGGTGCTCATCCAATTGTTAAACAACGACATCATGTTGTTGTAAGCATGGTTCATATCAGCATTCATGCTGTTGCCTTTCATATTGTTCATCATGTTTGAGCCCATTTCCATCCATTGTTTAGCCACATTCATTTGAGCATTCATCCAGTTGTTAAAGAAATTAGCTGCTGAATTTTCTCCACTATTATTTTTGTTGAACCATTCCATTTGGCTATCGTACCATTTTTTAAAAAACTCCGAATCAACATTTACATTGTTGTTCATAAAAGTTTTTTGCATGTTTTCGGCAGCAGTGGTAAAAGTTTCAATTGCTTGTTTTTGCATTTCAGCAAAATTTGTAAAGATGTTTTTGTTTTCCATAAAGGTTTTTATTTTTGTGTTTTAAACTTTCAAAGAATTTACCTCTCCAAAAGCGGCTGCAAAGGTAGCAATATTTTTATATTTCCAAACACCTTTGCATTATTTAATTATTAATTCGCCAAAACCCTTGATAATTCTAACAAAAATCAATTGTTAAAAAACTGTAAAGTGATTTTTTCGCATCAGTAAAAATAATTTTATCTTGTTTTTCCGTCATAAAATTTCAATTTCGCACAAAAAAATTAACAAAAAATGAACGCACCAAAAATTGGAGATGTTTTTAAACATCAATTTAGTTACACTCAAGAGCAAGTAAACCTATATGCACAAATAAGCGGAGACACCAACCCATTGCATGTAAACGAAGAAGCCGGAAAAGCAAGTATATTCGGAAGATGCATTATTCATGGACATTTTAGTGCAAGTGTTTTTACAAAAATATTCGGCACTTTGCTTTACGCAGATGGTCATATTTACATGAAACAAAATACAACTTTTTTAAAACCAATGTTTGTTGAAACCAAATATGAAGCTGTAATAACAGTTAAAGAAATTTTCCCAGAAAAAAACAGGGTGTTGTATGAAACAAAAGTAATTGATGTGGAAAGCGGTGCTGAAACAATTACCGGTGAAGCATTGCTAATGAATAAAAAACAATACGTTTGGTAAATAAACAAAAAGCTGACTCTAAAGGTCAGCTTTTTTGTTTGAAAGTATTTTAAATAATATCAAAATTTTAAATAAAATTTGTCGAAAATTTTACAAAAATGAAAAAATTAACATTTGCTCTGGTTCTACTAAGTTTAAAACTTTCAGCCCAGCCTCTAATAATTTCATCAACAGGGGTGCCATACTATGAAAACTTTGATTCGATGGCACTAACAGGTACTTCAAGCCGTATGCCGCAAGGTTATTTATTTTTTGAAACAGGAAACGCAGCTAATGCCATTTATACAGCAAATCCAGGCTCTGCAAATACCGGTGATACATACAGTTTTGGTGTTGCAAATAATACTGACCGCGCAATGGGAAGTTTGGCAAGCGGTGCTTTAAGAAGCAATATTGGTGGCTATTTTGTAAATGCTACTACTGGTTTTATTACTGCCGTTCAATTGGCTTTTACCATGGAACAATGGCGTGCCGGAGGCCGAACTTCTATTGATTCGAGTGAGTTTTTTTATGGTGTTAACACCGCTGGGTTAAATCCGGCAAGAGGAACCTGGATTAAACAAAGTAACTTAAACTTAATTAGCAAAGTTTTGGGAGGAACGGCAAGAGCACTTGTTGGCAACGATACAGCTAACCAAATTAGATATAATCAACAAATTGATAATTTACTTTTAGCACCCGGTGATACATTATATATTAGATGGAGCGATGTTGATGTTACAGGAAGCGATGATGGACTATCAATAGATAGTTTAACAATAGTTTTTTACAGCGTAGGAACATCCCCACCTCAAAATGTGTTAAATTTTATTTTGAACCAAACGTCTGCCAATACCCTTACAGCTAGTTGGCAAAAACCTTCTCTTTATGTAAATGATAGCTTTACTACATTGGTTTTTGCTAAACAAGGCTCAACCGTAAATATTGGCTCAAATAATAAATTTAGTTTAAACATTTTTAATGCCAATACAACTTTTGGATTAGGATCGGCATGGCCAAACGATACTGCCGCAAAGTGCGTTTACAAAGGCGATTTAACATCAGTAAATGTTGACGGTTTACAACCCCTTACATCTTATAGCTTTTTTGTTGTATCAGTAAGAGAATTTGATACATCCTACTCAACCGGAATTAGCAGCACAATTACATTAACTAGCGGAGTTGTTCCTCCCCTGCCTTTATCATCTCTTACAACATCAACACTAGGTTCAAACAGTATTAGAATTAATATGACAAGAAACAGCTCTTATGATGCTAATACAATGACTACCTTGGTTTTTGTTAAACCCTCAACATCTGTTGTGCAGGGCAATCCATTAGCAAACCCCAATAAATATATTGCAAATAATAATTTTACACTTGCTGTAAGCCGTTTCGAGAATGATTCGCTTGCAAGATGTGTTATGAATAGTGATAGTTTATCGGTAACAGTAAATGGACTTAATGGTTCAACAACATATCATATTTTAGCTTACGTTGTAAGAAATGCTGATTCTGCATACTCAGTTGGTGCAACCGGCAATGCAACCACACTTTCCGCTCCGCTTGATAGTGTTACCAATATAATTGTTTCTCCACTAACTTCTACAACTGCTCGCGTTAGTTGGATTAAACCTACAGGTTACGTAAACGCAAGATACACTACCTTGGTATTTGCTAAACCTGATGCACCCATTTTACCGGGTTCGGCAACATTATCGCCTGCCCGATATAATGCTAATGCCAATGTAAGCGGAAACGGTACCAGATTTTTTGCTGATACTGCTGCACGTTGCGTATTTAAAGGCGATACAAATTTTGTTAACCTTTCAGGTCTTGTTCCATTTAAAAAATACTATTTTGTAATACAGGTTGTAAACGATATTGACAGTGTTTATTCGTTACCTAATTATGCATCAGGTTCTGGTTTGGGTTTGCCACCACACTATCCTATTGGGCCATGTGTTAAAACAAACACAACAACCGGTTTACCCGACTCTAATAATGTAAGAGTTACTTTTTACGGTATTGTGTACGAACCAAATCAAAGAACTATTGGATTACAGTTTGTACTAATGGATGCAACCGGTGGAATAACTGTATTAAGTAACACACAAAACTTTGGATATACCGTTAAAAACGGAGATAGCATTATGATTAGTGGTACTGTTCAATCAAACAGAGGTTTGGCTGTTCTCAATAATCCTGATTCATTAAGATTTATTTCAAGCGGTAATAACTTAAAGCTACCAATTGAATTTTTGAAACCAAATGAAGAAGCAGAAAATAAATTAATACTAATAAAGAATTTAAAATTTATAACCCCTCCTACAAATGGAATATGGCCAACAAATAATAGTGTAGTAAATGCTTTATCTCCATTAAATGATACCATTTTAATTAGAGTACCAAATACCAGTGAATTAGCAGGAAAGCCCGTTCCTACTGTTACATATTTTGATATTATTGGTTTTGGCTCTCAAACAAGCAGTAGTTTTAATGCACCATTTGCTTTTAACGGGTATCAAATATTGCCTCGTTTTGAGACAGATATTATTGCTAACCCCGATGGCGATACTTTAAGGCCATTTTCTTTGCTTTCTCCACCTGACAATGTATCTCAAACCATTGCAGGAGACACAAACAATGCACTTGCTTTTTCGTGGAATGAGGCTAAAAAAAGTAAAAACTACCCTGGTACTGTAGCATACAGATTTCAGATTGATTTAAGTACAGGCAATTTTTCTAATCCAAAAATAAATGATTTAAGCAACTTAAATGGAACTGATACATCTTATTTTATATCATTTCAGCAACTTTATAACAGATTAAATTTGGTAAATGGACAAACCCTTCAAACCCGCTGGCGTGTGGTGGCAAAACTTGGTAATTACGAAAGGGTGTCAACGCAAACCTATAATATGCCATTGGTTGCCGGAACTTTAACAATTGGTTTAGATAAAAAATTATCTAATAATACTTTTGTTATATATCCAAATCCGGCTAATACTGTTATAAACGTAGCGGGAGATTTTACAGTAAATAACCTGCTGATGTTTGATATATCAGGAAAACTGATTAAACAATCCAACCAAAACAATATTGATGTAAGCGATTTGAAAAATGGTATTTACTTTTTAGAAATTCAAACACCTTTTGGTTCAAGCAAACAAAAAATTACAATTGCCCATTAACACATTAATCGTAATTTATTTGTTTTAAATTTAGGTATCTAAATAAATTTTAGATTTGAAGTTATTATTGCATTTTATATATGTCTGAACCAAATACAGAGATTGCAAATGAATTTGAAGCTGTTATTGGGCTTGAGGTTCATGCACAAATGAATACAAAGAGTAAAGCATACAGCAGCGAAATGTATGATTATGGTGCTGACCCAAACAGCATGGTTAGCCCCATAAGTTTAGGCCACCCGGGAACTTTACCAAAACACAATAAAGAGGTAATAAATTTTGCTATTAGAATGGGCATTGCCTGTAATTGCAATATTGCCCCATTTCAGTATTATGCACGTAAAAACTACTTTTATGCCGATTTACCAAAAGGTTATCAGATAACGCAAGATAAAACACCAATATGTACCGGTGGATTTATAGAAATTAAAACTTCGGATAATAAATCCAAAAAAATCGGACTTACCCGCATTCACATGGAAGAAGATGCCGGTAAAAGCATGCACGATCAGGATGTTTATGACTCGTTGATTGATTTGAACCGTGCAGGAGTTCCACTTATTGAAATTGTTTCTGAACCTGATTTAAGAAGTGGTGAAGAAGCCTACCAATACTTAACTGAAATTAGAAAATTGGTTCGCTACCTCGATATATGTGACGGCAACATGGAAGAAGGCAGCCTTCGTTGCGATGCAAACATTTCGGTAAGACCCAAAGGCAGTAAAAAGTTTGGCACCAAAGTAGAAGTTAAAAACATGAACTCGATGCGAAATGTTCAAAAAGCCATTGATTACGAAATACACAGACAAACACAAGCCATACTTAATGGTGAAAGTATAGTAATGGAAACAAGAACTTTTGATGCATTAAAAGGCATTACCATAAGCATGCGAACAAAAGAAGGTGCAAGCGATTACAGATATTTTCCTGAACCTGATTTACCACCCATACACATTACAAACGAGCATATTGAAAGGGTAAAAGCACAAATGCCTGCTTTACCTAAAGAGTTACACCAAAAATTTACTCAACTTTACAAACTTAGTGAATACGATACCGGAGTACTTACCGAAAACAAAGATATAGCCGAATATTTTGAAAGCATTTTAAAACACACATCAAATATTAAAGCTGCTGCTAATTGGCTTATGGTAAATATTAAAGGCTATTTAAATGAGCAGGCAATTGATATTAAAGATTTTGAATTACAACCTGCTAAAATTGCTGAAATAATAGATTTAATAGATTCGGGGAAAATAAGCCATTCGGCTGCTTCGCAAAAACTTTTTCCTGTTATGCTGCAAGAGCATCATTTATCGGCAGCACAAATTGCCGAAAAATTAAATTTGATACAGGAAAGCGATTTAAGCCAATTACAACAATGGATTGATGAAGCTATTGATGCTTTCCCGGAAAAAGTTACCGAATACAAAAACGGTAAACAATCTTTAATAGGATTATTTATGGGCGAAGTAATGAAAAAAAGTAAAGGAAAAGCTGACCCTAAAATTGCCAATAAATTGCTTAAAGAAACATTAGACAATAAATAAAAACATGAAAAAATTATTCTATTTATTAAGTTCCATCATCATTTTAGGTTCATGCCAAAATAAAAACACTAAAGATGAAAGTGGTTTTGTAGTTAACGGAACAATAAAAAATGCTTCTAATACCCAAATAAGCTTACAAGAAATAACAACTACAGGATTAATATTGCTCGATACAACAACCATAGCTGCTGACGGTAGCTTTAAATTAAATGGCACATTAACCGAAAAAACTTTTTGCACCATCAGACTTCCGCAAGGAGATATTGTTTTATTAGTTGATACTGCCAGCCGATTAACCATTGAAGCAGATGCATCAAACCTACAAGAATATACAGTTGCAGGCTCTCAGGAAAATGAAGATTTAAGAAGACTTTTTGTTTTGAACACCGGCTTTATGAAAGCTGCACAAAATATTGAAAACCGATTTAGCATCAATCAAGATGAAGTTCCATCTATTGAGGTTCAAAACAAAATTAGAGAAGCTTTTGATAGTTTACAACAAGCTCACCAAACAGCTATTAAAGATTTTGCTAAATCTATTACATCATCTTTGGTTCCTTATTTTGCTACAAATTTTCTATTGCCTGAGTCTGATTATGCATATTTAAAACTTATTGATGATATGTTGTATCCAACTTTCAATAACTCAAAATATGCATCGGCTTTACACACCAGGGTATTAGATTTAAAGAAAACTGCCATAGGCGAAGAAGCCCCTGAAATTGTTTTAAGCGATCCGTTTGGAAAAATGGTTTCATTATCATCGTTAAGAGGTAAGGTTGTTTTAATTGATTTTTGGGCAAGTTGGTGCGGCCCCTGCCGAAGAGAAAACCCTAATGTTGTTAAAGTTTATAATAAATACAAAAACAAAGGTTTTGATATACTTGGCGTAAGCCTTGATGACAACCGTGATGCTTGGATAAAAGCCATAAACGATGATAAACTTTTATGGAACCATGTAAGCGATTTAATGAAATGGAACAGCAGTGTTGTTAAACTTTATAATATTGAAGGAATACCTTTAACCGTATTGGTTGATAGAGATGGAAAAATTATTGATAAAAACCTACGTGGAGAAGCGTTGGATAAAAAATTAGCCGAAATATTTTCGAAGTAGTTGATTTATTTTGAACCAAGAAGTCATTAACATTAAATTAATATAAAATTAACATTCGAGTTAACTGTTGAGCCGAATGTTACAAAAAAATTATAAATGGAAAACAATTACAAAATATTGGTAGTTGATGACGAACAAGACATTGTTGAATTTATTGCATATAACCTAACTAAAGAGGGCTATCAGGTTTTAACTGCATTTAATGGGAAAGAAGCTATAGAGATTGCCAAAGCAGAAAAACCCGATTTAGTATTACTTGACGTAATGATGCCAGTGCTTGATGGTATTGAAACTTGCAGGCAACTTAAAGCCGATCCTGATTTTAAGAAAACATTTATTGTTTTTTTAACAGCACGCGCAGAAGAATACAGCGAAATTGCAGGATTTGAAGCCGGTGCCGATGATTATATAGCAAAACCTATCAAACCAAAAGTTTTACTTACCCGTATTTCGGCAATTTTAAGAAGATTATCAAAACAAGAAGAAAATACAAAGCTACATGTAGGCGATATTGAAATTGACAGAGAAACTTTTTTGGTTTACAGAAATGGCCAAAAAATTCAATTGGCACGAAAAGAGTTTGAATTACTGTTTTTATTGGCAACTAAACCCGGAAAAGTATTTACACGCGAATTTATTCTTGAAAAAGTTTGGGGAGACGAGGTTTTAGTGGTTGACAGAACCATAGATGTTCATATTCGAAAACTAAGAGAAAAAATAGGCGATAAATATATTGGCACCGTTAAAGGTGTTGGGTATAAATTTGAAGCATGATAAGAAACCCAAAACCGATTAATATAGCGGTTTTTGTATCGCTGGTTTTGTCGTTTATACTTGGTTTTGTTACACTTTTTATAACCGATTTTAATTGGATTAACGGAGTTATAATTTTTACCCTAAGTTTTGGCTTATCTTTCTTTTTGTTTTTTTATACCCTTGAATTTTTTATATATCGTAAAATAAAACTTATATACAAAACCATACATAGTTTAAAAACCGAGAAATACGATGCTATTTTAAAAAACTTTGATTGGGATAAAGACCCCATTGCCATTATGAATAAAGAAGTAATTCAATGGGCAAGAGATAACAGGCAAGAAATTTTAGAATTAAAAAGATTGGCAAACTTTAGAAAAGAATTTCTTGGCAATGTTTCTCATGAGTTAAAAACACCTATTTTTAATATTCAGGGATATATACATACATTAATTGATGGCGCTTTAAATGACCCAAATGTTAATATGAGGTTTTTGCAAAAAGCTGCATCAAGTGCCGACAGGCTAAGCGATTTGGTTGCTGATTTATTGGCTATATCGCAACTCGAAAGCGGTGAACTTGAAATGGAGTTTGAAAAGTTTGATGTAAACAGCTTGGTTAAAGAGATTTTTGAACAACTTGAAATTAAAGCTAAAAGCAAGCAAATTTCGCTTGAAATTAAAGACGGATGCAATAAACCCTTTTATGTTTTTGCCGATAAATACCGTATTAGGCAAGTTTTGGTAAACTTAATACAAAACGCTATAAAATATGGCAATAAAAACGGACACGTTATTGCTTCGTATTATGATATGGATGAAAATATTTTAATTGAAATAGCCGACAATGGCAATGGCATAGAACAAGAACATTTGCCCAGAATATTTGAACGTTTTTACAGGGTTGAAAAAAGTCGAGCAAGAACCGATGGCGATGAAGGAGGCACTGGATTAGGCTTGGCAATTGTTAAGCATATAATTGAGGCACACGGACAAACCATTAACGCCAGAAGCACAATTGGCAAAGGAACAACCTTTGGTTTTACACTTAAAAAGGGTTAAAACAAAAAAAATCAGCTTTAAGTAGCTGATTTTTATTTTATTGTGGTCTCGACAGGACTCAAACCTGTAACCTTCTGATCCGTAGTCAGATGCTCTATTCAATTAAGCTACGAGACCATTAAAAAAGAATTGCAAAACTACAAATTATCTTTGTTTGTGCAACCCTTTTTTAATAAATTAAGCCGTTGCCTGACCCAAAGCTTGGTTAATTGCATTAAAATCAGGCAAATCTCCGGGGCTGTCTAACACCTGCGCATATTGAATAATTCCGTTACCATCAACAACAAATGCTGCACGTTTTGCAACCCCTTTTAAGCCCCAGGCCGGAAAAACATCATGAATAGCTCCATAAGCTGTGCAAACTTCTCTGTTAAAATCACTTAATAAATCAAATTGTAATTTTTGCTCTTCTTTAAACTTAGCTAAAACCGGTGGCGAATCAATACTAATTCCAACAACATCTGCATTTTCGTTTTTGTATAAGCCTATAGCGTCTCTAACTGTACATAACTGTGTAGTACAAACTCCTGTAAATGCCAATGGAAAAAAATGAATAATTAAATTTTTTCCTTTAAAATCATCAAGCGAAACTTCTTTTTTATCGCTGTTAAATAATTTAAAGTGGGGTGCTTTGTCGCCTTTTTTTAAAGTTGTCATGTTTGTAAAATATTTGGTTCAAATAAAAGGAATTTAAAGCTTTTTTGTTTTACATCAACCTTTTAATAAATTTTAGTTTATGTGTATGTTTTTGCAATGTTTTATTAAAAATTCCAAAACTGTCTATACTATCAATTCTTACAAAACCACTTGCGTGTATTATTTCTTCGTTACTCAGTAAAATACCAACATGAGTAATATTGCCATCCTGGTTTTCAAAAAAAGCCAAATCGTTTGCTTTGGCTTCACTCAAAAAATCAATGGTTAAACCAAATCGTGCCTGTTGGTATGCATCTCGTGGCAGGTTTATACCGTAGCATTTATAAACAACCTGAACCAAACCTGAACAATCAATTCCCAAAAAACTTTTTCCACCCCATAAATAAGGTGTGCCTAAAAACTGTTTTGCAAAGTCTGTAATTGATAAATCATTCGCTTTTGTTTGAAATTTTTCTAATAAATTTAAATGGCTACCAGGCAACACATAAATATCAATATTATTTTTTCTGATTTTTTGAAATGGAAATACATCTGAAATAATATCACCGTGTTCTGAATAAGAGTGTTCAGTATGTTGATTTTCGTTAATCCAACCTTCATAATTATCAAAAAAAGATTTTATATATAGCCATTCTCCCTGTTTTTTAATAACTTCATAAGTTTCGCCAAATAGCAACTGAGTTGTCAATTCACTTTTGCCACTAGGTTCAGCCCTTACTTGAACCAAGCTTATATCTACTATACCATACATTATTTGCTCTGCAAATTGATAATTTTTTTTGTTTGTTTGTAATGTTTTATAAAGTTTATAATGTTGCTGTATGGAAAAAGTACTCGATTTAACCTATCTAAATGAAATAAGTGGCGGAGATGTAGGATTTGTAAAAGAAATGCTTCAATTGTTTGTAAATACAACTGCTTTAGAAGCAAACCAATTTAATGAGTTTGTAGCTTCACAAAATTGGCAGGCTGCTGGCAGTTTGGCACACAAACTAAAAGCGCCCATACAAATGCTGGGCGCTAATGAGTTGTTTGATTTAGTTAGAAATATTGAACAATGGGGTAAAGAAGGTATTAATACTCAAAATATTCCGATTGCTGTAACAAGAGTTAAAGAACTCATTGATACCTTAACCAATGAAATAAACGAAGTAATACCAACTTTATAGTTTAAATGGCGCAATACTTTGTATATTAATACCAAATCCAAAATTAATGGTATTTAATTTTCCTAAAGTATAATCGCCATGAAAAGTAATTGGGCCTAATTTAAATCTTAAACCAATATTTGCTCTTAATCCATTGGCATTTCCTGTAATTTCAAGTGGGTCTTTAAGATTTACGGCTTTCTTTTCACCAAAATTTGGACTGCTTGGATCATCTTCAATAAAAGTTATTGGATAAACTCCACTGGCTTTTAAGGTTGCTTTAGCGTTGTTGTATTGAACGCCAATAAATGGAGTTAACGGACCTAATTTTTTACTGATAATTGCACCTACCATAAATCCGTTTAATGTAAAATCAAAACCCTGTGTTTTATATTGATCTGGAGTTAACACACCTAAAGTTACACCCGAATCTGGTTTTACATAATTTTCACCTAAACCATACGATGCATTGGCTCTATTGTAAACAGCAATTGCACTTAAATCAAAAGGTGCATCTGCAATACCTGGAATCCATTGTTTAAAATCGTGTTTAATACCTATTCCAAAAGCTCCGGCCTTAAAATCACCATTATTTATTTGCGGAATAAAACGAACAATTAAATCTGTTTTTTTAACAATACCCACACAAAATTGAGCATTTGGTAAATAAATAAAAGAGTTTACACCTAAGCCCGGTGGTAAATTAAAACTTGTTAAAACAGTATCAACATCGCCAACTCCGGGTACTGTAAATCTTTGTACTACATCTACGGTACCACCTTCTTTATTCTCTCCAAAAATGGTCGGTGAAGTTCCTAATGAGCCTGAACGAGGAACCATTCTGGGTCCGCTTGGATTTGTATTCAAGCCCAAACCTGCAATATCAAAACTTTGATATTTTGTTGGAACGTTAAACAAACCAAGATTTACGGTAATATCAAAACCTCCTGTACCGTGTGCTTTGGCTGTTTGATACCATCCATTGTTTAGTCCGCTGGCAAATCCCATCATCAATGGACTTAAATAACCGTTCATTAATTTGTTTCCATCGCTAACACCTGTTCTTAAAAACTGAGCAGCATCGCCTTGTGCAAAAGTTAGATTAATACTAAACATTCCAATTAGTGCTAATACAGAAATTTTGAAAGTAATCTTTTTCATGTTTTTTGATTGTTTGGTTATACAAATAAAAAATTGTTTTTTTTAAAATTAAAAAAATATTAAAAAATACATCATATTACGTATGCTATTTGTATTATTTTCGCAACTTTATTTTAAAAAATTGGCCTTTAGAGATACAAAAAGCAAAATCATTATAAAAACTCCCGAACAAATAGAAGGAATGAGGCAAAGCAGTATTATTGCAGCTAAAACGCTTAAAGCCGTTGCTCCATTTGTAAAAGCCGGTGTAACAACCGATTACCTTAATAAAATTTGCTCAGAATTTATGCGCGACCATAATGCAATACCAGCAACTTTGGGTTATTACGGATACCCAAAAGAAACTTGTATTAGCGTTAATGATACCATTTGCCATGGAATTCCGAGCAATTACACATTACGAGATGGCGATATTTTGAATATAGATGTAACAACTATCTTAAATGGTTATTATGGCGATACATCTTCAATGTTTACGGTTGGAAATGTAACCGATTATGCAAAAAAACTTATTCAGGTTACAAAAGAATGCCTTCACTTAGGCATTAAAGAATGTATTGCAGGAGCACATTTAAACAATATTGGAGCTGCCATAGCCAGACATGCTCATAAATTTAGATATAGCGTTGTATATGAATTTTGCGGACACGGAATTGGTCTTAAATTTCACGAAGAACCCGAAGTAAGCCATATTGCCGATGCAGGCACAGGCCCAATTTTGCAACCCGGTATGACTTTTACCATTGAACCAATGATAAATGCAGGTAAAGCAAGGGCTAAAGTTGATAAGAAAGACGGATGGACGGCACGTACCATTGACGGAAAACTCTCGGCACAATTTGAACATACCGTTTGTATTACCAAAACTATACCTTATGTTTTAACAGATATTGACAATGAATTTCCCATACCACCAGAAATTTTCTAATTATGAAATTTTATAATCACAAAAAAAACTTTTTGGCTATTCAAGAAAAGCCTCTTTATAGTTTTAAAGAGAGCAAGTTTGTTATTCAATCAGCACCTTATGAATACACATCTTCTTATTTGTTAGGTTCAAGCAAAGGGCCTGGTGCAATTATAAAAGCATCGCATTATGTAGAGTTGTACGATGAAGAATTGGACCAGGAAAGTTATAAACTTGGTGGTATATGTACACTTGAACCAATGGATTTTACCGGTAAAGTAAACGAAAAAGCCATAAAACTTATTGAAAAAGAAACCGCTAAATTATTAGAACATGATAAATTTCCTATAACACTTGGTGCCGAACATTCAATTACTTTTGGGGTATTTAAGGCAATAAAACAAAAATACCCAGATGTTCATGTATTACAATTTGATGCACATAGCGATTTAAGAGAAGCATATCAAGGAAATATATATTCTCATGCAAGTGTTATGGCACGCATACATCAAGCAGATGCACCCATAACACAAATTGGTATTAGAGCTCAATGTATAGAAGAAGCAACACTCATTAAAGAAAGTAAAAACATACAAACTTATTATGCCCATCAAATAAGGCAAAACGATCAATGGGCTTTAGAAGCACTAAAAACCCTTGGCAACAATGTTTACATAACCATTGATACAGATGGTTTTGACCCAAGTATTGCACCTGCGGTTGGTACGGCTGAACCAAACGGCTTATACTGGCACGAAACAATTATGTTTTTAAAAGATGTTTTTGCAACCAAAAATGTTGTTGGATTTGATGTTGTGGAATGTGCACCTGTAAAAGGAAGCATATTAACCGAATACAATATGGCAAAATTAGTTTATAAATTAATAGGTTTTCAAACGCTTAAAAGTAAATAACTATGAATGTTTATTTTGATAATGCAGCCACTACACCTATTCATCCGCAGGTAGTTGATGTAATGTATAAGGTAATGGCCGAAGAATTTGGTAATCCTTCAAGCATACATGCTCCCGGCCGTAAGGTAAGGGCAATGGTTGAAGAAGCTCGCAGAACAGTAGCAAAAATTTTAAACTGTGCACCGGGCGAAATATTTTTTACAAGTGGCGGTACTGAAGCTGATAATATGGCCATCAGAAAATCGGTTGATGATTTTAGTGTAAAAAACATCATTACATCTGCCATTGAACACCATGCTGTTTTGCATACAGTAGAAGAATTGGCAATTGCAGGTAAAATAAAAATGCATTTGGTAAATATATTACCAAACGGGCATATAGATTTAACGCATCTTGAGGAACTTTTAGGTTCAAACCAAAATGTATTAGTTAGCCTTATGCATGCCAATAACGAAATTGGAAACATGCTCGATATTGAAGCTGTAGGAAATTTATGTAAAAAATATGGCGCCCTATTTCATACCGATACGGTTCAAACAATTGGACACTTTAAATTTGACTTGCAAAAGTTGAATATAAACTTTTTAGCATGTGCAGCACATAAATTTAACGGACCAAAAGGGGTAGGTTTTATTTATATAAATAACAACACAAAACTGCATCCATTTATTACCGGTGGCGCTCAAGAACGTAACATGCGCGGGGGAACTGAAAATGTTTACGGAATTGTTGGTTTGGCAAAAGCTCTTCAAATAGCCGATGAAAACTTTGAGAACGAAAAAAAGCATATTTTGTCATTAAAAAATTATATGATGCAGTTGCTTGAAGATTCAATTGATGGAATAAGCTATAACGGAGATGCCAAAGGTGTTAGCAACTATACGGTTTTAAATGTTTGCTTTCCCGAAACTTCGGTTGCCGAAATGCTGCTGTATAAACTCGATATTGCAGGCATTGCTGCTTCTGGTGGTAGTGCTTGTTCATCAGGTTCAAATAAAGGCTCGCATGTTTTAACAGCTTTGGGTGTTAACCCTAAACGTCCATCGGTTCGTTTTTCATTTGGTTACCAAAACACCAAAAATGAAGTTGATTATGTAGTAAATGTTTTAAAAGAAATTTTTGAAAAAGAAAAAAATAAACTCACAGCTTAAATGAAAAAGTGTATTATTTTAATTGCATTCTTTGCAACTTTTCAGTTAGTAAAAGCACAAGAAAACGAATCGCCAAGTAGTGAAACTCCAAAATATAAACTTTGGTCGCATAAGTTTCAAACTGGTTTAAACATAAACCAAGCCGAATTTAGTGATAATTGGAAAGGCGGGGGTGTAAGTAGTTTGGCCTATGGTTGGTTTTTAAACCATGTTGGAAACTATCAAAACAAAAAAACTACCATAAACAGCGATTTGCAGTTACAATTAGGTTATTTAAAAAACAAAGGTCAAGATACAAGAAAAAATGCCGACAGGCTTTTTTATGATTTTAAATTGGGTTATAAAATTGCCCCTAAATGGGATGTGTTTGGTTCCATTAACTTACTTTCTCAGTTTGCACAAGGTTTCGATTATGGTAAAAAAAGTAAATTATCTGGCGGAGACAGTCTGGTATCAAACTTTTTTGCTCCTGCATATCTAACTTCATCAATAGGTTTAGAGTACAAAGCATTGCCATATTTTTGGATGCGTTTTGGTATTGGTACGCTTCGCCAAACCTTTGTTTTAGACAGACAAATTTCTGATGCCGGGCTTTATGGTTTGGAAAAACCCGGAGACCGATTAAGAAACCAGGCTGTATTGCAATACATTGCAAACTTTGATAAAAACTTGGCTAAGAATATTAACCTAAAAGCTCGTTATTCGGTAAACTGGGATTATTTTAAAGCAGGTCAGGTAAATCAGTTTGTACACCTTTTTAATACCAACCTTACTTTAAAAGCAAGCAAGTATATAAGTACGAATGTGCAGGTAAATATTATAAACGATTACGATATGGATAAGAAAACCCAATGGTCGCAAATTTTGGCCTTGGGAATTTTATACAGTTTAAACCGAGATGCCGTTAGACCAAACTAAGAACCAAGAAATCTGTTTGAACCAATATGACCTTTAAAATATACACGAAAACCGGAGATGAAGGAGAAACCTCTTTAATTGGAAGCGTAAGAGTTCCAAAATATCATTTACGAATTGAAAGTTATGGAACCGTTGACGAATTAAACTCGTACATTGGAATTTTAAAAGATAGCGTAAACAACGATAGTATTGAAGAAATACTTTACGAAATACAAGACCGTTTATTTACCATTGGTTCAAACCTTGCCAGCGATCCAGAAAAATCGAAAATGAAAGTTCCGGATGTAAAAGAAGAAGACATTCTTTTACTTGAAACACAAATTGATGAAATGAATGAGGTTTTACCTGAACTTAAAAATTTTGTTTTACCTGGTGGAAATCTTACATCGAGTTATTGCCATGTTGCGCGTTGCGTATGCCGCAGGGCCGAAAGACTTGTTGTGCATCTTGCCAGCGAAAGTGAAGTAAACCCAATTATTCCAAAATATTTAAACAGACTTAGCGATTACTTATTTGTTTTGGGTAGGTATATTTTGTTTAAAGAAGGCGGAAAAGAAATATCGTGGAGACCACGTGTTTAACGAGCCTCGTAAATCCAGGCTTCGGGGTTTTCTTTTAAAAATTCAGTGTGTGCTACTTCTGCTTCTCTCCTATTGCTGTATTTATTAAATACAACCATATAATTTTTAAATTTTAGGGGCTTTAATTTGGCAACTTTTTTAAAACCTTTATTGTGTAAATTCTTTACAAAATTATTGGCATTTTCCTCAATAGAAAACACTCCGGCAACTATATAAAATCCTTTTTCTATATTATTGGCTTCTGCCCTTGCAACCATGTAAACAATATCTTTCTTGGCTATATTTTCGTTTTTTGCCATGGTTTTAGTTTCAGAAATTACCGCAACCTCATCTATGTTAGATTTTAATTCATCGGATTCAGCGGTCTCAAATTTTTGTATTTCAGTTTCTAATGGTTCAGTTTTTGGTTCAAAAAAAACGGTACGATTACTTAAACTTTTAAAAACTCTTTCTGAATGAACCAAATAATTGGTTTCTACATTAACCTCTGATTTATCTTCTCTTTTAATTTCTTCTGCTATTAGCTTTTCAGTTGTGTTTTCTGTATCAATTTTGGGTGAACCCATCGCCATTTGAGAAACAGTTTGACTTAATGGACTAAAAGTTTCTTTATTAAGATATATTAAAACATTTATGAGCAAAATAACTGTAAGTGCAGTTGCTATGTAAGGAAAATATTTTCCTGTTTTTTGTTTATGATTTGCTTGTTGTTGTTTTGATGAAGATTTATCGAGCAATTGCTTTAATTCATTCAAAGCTTTTATGCGCATTTCTTCTGCACTCTCGGGTGTTTCTTCTATGGTTTGTTTCTTTTCTACTGTAATTTTTTTGGCTACGACAGGTTGATTTTTAACTTTTACTTCAGGCAACCCGAATGCATCAATAAAAATAGCAAAATTGTTAGGTTGAAACTGTATAAATCCCGGAGCACCTTTAAAAACACCAAAACCTTTTGCTTCAAAATAATTACTGTTTTTTAGTTCCTGAACCAAATCTGCAACAATTAATTGGGTAATGCTGGTTGCTTCAGGTAAACTAATTTTATAATAATTGCTTAATAATTTATAAAAGTAAAGATTTTCGACTTTTGAATTTTCTTCAAAAATAATTTTTTTTCGAGGTGGCATTAACTTATTAGCCACAGGATCTAGCGAACTTGGAATATATTGAATGCTAAAAATACCTAGTCCGGGTAGTATAATTTCTTTACCTTCAACCAGATAATTTTTAATAAATAACCAAATATCAATACTTCTCTTATCCAAGTTTGTCTTTTAAATATTACACGAATTAACCATTTGTTAACAAAATCAAATTAACAAGCTTTCAACAAAATTTTATTCTTGATTTTACAATTGATTTACAATTAATTTGCTAATAAAAATTGTTACAATTATGAAATATAAAATACTTGCTTCATTCTATGCAGTTTTATTATTCACAAAACTTTCGGCTCAAATAACCATAAATAATGCCGATATGCCAAGAGCAAACGATACAGCAAGGGTATCAACTGCCAGTGGTAGCATAAATGTCAATCAAACAGGAGCTGATTTTACCTGGAACTTTGCTAATTTAAACATCAGCTCACAAGACGTTATAAAATACCTTTCACCAACACAAACTCCATATGCTTTGTTTTTTACGCAAGCTACATACGGTATTCCTGAGCAAAATATTAATATATCTACCTTTATTTTACAAGAGCCTTATGGCTTTTACCGAAATACAAATACAGCAAGTGTGTTTATGGGACGTGGTGCAAGTTTGCAGGGTATTCCATCACCGGTTAATTACAGCCCAAGAGATACTATTTACAGATTTCCTTTAACATACGGAAAAAAAGACAGTTCGAATTTTGCCGCTAATGCTAACTTGGTTTTAGCAAATTTAATAACAACGGGAAAAAGAGTAAACGAAGTTGACGGTTGGGGTAAAATAACAACTCCATTTGGTACTTTTGATTGTATCAGGGTAAAAAGTTCCATTCAGCAAACAGACTCCGTAGTATTAAGTGGTTTTGGATTACCTATACCAAACAACCGTACCGAGTACAAATGGCTCGCTAAAGGACAAAAATATCCGGTTTTACAGGTAGTGGTAACGGGAGGAATTCAAGGTGGGCAACAGACTATTACTTTTTTAGATCGTTTTAGGCCCGATTTGTTTATAAACAATGCTCGTTTTACAGCAAACCGAACAACCACACAAATTGGAGACACAATAAACTTAACCGACCAAAGTGCAGGCTCTCCAACAAGTTGGCAATGGAATATTACCCCAAATACCTTTAGGTTTGTTGCCGGAACTTCTGCCACATCGCAAAATCCAAGAATTATTTTTGACGCTTTAGGAAAATATACCATAAAACTAACGGTTAATTACAATGGTGGTTCTGATGACACTACTCGTGTTGATTATATAAGCGTGGTTGAAGGAGTGAGAGCTAATTTTGGCTCAGATAAAACCTTAGTTGACCCAACAACAGTTGTAAATTTTTACGATTCAAGTACGGGTAATCCAACTTCGTGGCAATGGAGTTTTTCTCCAAACACAGTTTCGTTTGTTGGTAGTACATCGGCTACCTCAAAAAACCCGAAAGTTGTTTTTAACAATGCCGGAAATTATTCTGTTACACTCAGAGCAACCGGTAGTATGGGGTCAAACACCATTACCAAAAATAATTATATAGCGGTATGGCCTACCAATGTTAAAAATATTCAGGCAACTGCTGCTGATATTAATTTACAACCCAATCCGGCAAAAGAATTTTTATTAGTTTCAAGCAACAAAAATATTGGTAAACTAACATTAAAAGTTTTTGATATTGTGGGTAAAAATCATGAAGTAAAAATTGAAAAACAAAATGATAATTCTTACAAAATAAATACAGATGCTTTACCTGCAGGCATTTATTTTATTCAACTAACAAACGGTTATGAAAATATAACCAAGAAGTTTGTGAAGGAGTAATTTTTATTTAATACAAAAAACCGAATACCCAAATTGGCAAATTATTTCCAACAGGATGCGTAATTTCATCCTTCACTAACCATGTTTTATCTGCTTCAATGTTTTTATTTAATTTTTTGTTTTTTCCACCAATCTCAAAAGTATATTTTTTATCAATTAAAAAATCGTTTGATCTGGAATGATTAACTCGGTGCAAAGCATTTAATTGATTATTAAAAAATACTTCTCTTACAGTACCCGACTCAGGTTTATTTTCGGACAAAGCATATAAAAGGTTTGTATTTTCAAGAAAAATTTTTTCAGGTTTTTGAAGTGTTGCCACGCTAATTCCTTCGTGATAAGTTAGATAAATCATTTTTGCTTCTTGTAAAAAATAAAGATAGTTCATTATTGAGTTTCGATGAATTCCTGTTTTTTGAGCCAAATTTTGTATGTTTGGTTTAAAAGGAACCTGCTGTGCTACAACGTATAAGAGTTGAAGTAACTTTTTAGCATGTCTTATATCAAAACCCTTCATTTCGGCCATATCATATTCAATGATTGTTCTAATTAATTGACGTAAGCGTTGATGATAGCCAATTTTATCTTCAATAAAGAATGGATAATACCCTTTCTCTAAATATTCGTTGAAATAAACATAAGGCTTAAAATTTTCAATTAAAATATCGCTTATGATTTCAGAGCTAAATAAAATTTCTTCTAAAGATAAAACAGGAAAATTGAAATTATATTGAAAAGTCAAATATTCTCTAAAAGATAATCCTACCAAATCATACATCATAACCCTTCTGCTTAAATCAGCTTGTTGACGACTTATATCAATAATTGAAGAACCGGTAAATATAATTTTCAAATCAGTATAACGATCGTAGAGGTTTTTTATAGAAGCAGACCATCCAGGGTATTTATGTACTTCATCTAAAATCAATACTTTACCACCTTTATTATAAAAGTCGGCAACTGTATCAACTAAGTTGTTTTTTGTAAAATATAATTCATCAAGAGAAAAATATATTGCTTGGTTAATTGGCATATTTTGCTCTTTTAGCCACTGCAGTAGCATTGTTGATTTTCCGGTGCCTCTAGCTCCTTTTATTCCAATAAGCCTGTCATTCCAATTAATTTTTTTATAAAGGTATCTCTTAAAATCTAATCGGGTTTGCTTTATAAGTGATGCCGATATTTCAAACAATTCAATCATTTTTACATATATACTTATGCAAATATATCCTATTATTGCACAAACACAAGTGCATTTTTACTATTTATTAAACTTAATAAATTAAATAAGGAAAACTACAACCCTGTTTCTTTAGCTTTATTCCAATAATTATCCATTTCTTCAAGCGTCATATCGGTTAGTTTTTTGCCTAAATTTTTTGCTTTTTCTTCAACAAATACAAAGCGCTTTAAAAATTTATTGTTGGTTTGCTCTAAGGCATCGTCAGGGTTTATGTTGTATTTGCGAGCAAGATTTATTAATGCAAATAAAAAATCGCCAAACTCGCTTTGTGTTTTTGCACTTTGAGGATTTATTGAAAATTCGGTTTTAAGTTCGGCAAGTTCTTCATCAACTTTTGCCCAAACTTGTTCGGGTGTTTGCCAGTCAAACCCAACTTGTGCTGCTTTTTCCTGCATTCGCAAGGCTTTTATAATGCTTGGCGTGCCTTTTGCAACACCACTAAGCACCGATTTGTTACCTTCTTTTAATTTTATCTGTTCCCAATTTTCTTTTACCTGTTCTTCTGTTTCGGCTTTAACATTGCCATAAATGTGCGGATGGCGAACTATTAATTTATCGCAAAGTGAGTTAATTACGTCTGCAATATCAAAATTGTTAGTTTCGCTGGCTATTTTGGAATAAAAAACAATATGTAATAAAACATCTCCCAATTCTTTTTTCAATTCATTTAAGTCGTTGTTAATTATGGCATCAGTAAGTTCATAAGTTTCTTCTATGGTAAGATGCCTAAGACTTTCAAGGGTTTGCTTTTTATCCCACGGGCATTTTACTCTTAGCTCGTCCATAATATCAAGCAAGCGACCAAATGCATCTAATTTTTGTTGTTTGGAGTTCATTTTTCAGTTTATTGGGTTTAAAAAATCAATAACGGCTCTGTAAAATTCATCAGGTTTTTCGGCATGAAGCCAATGACCTGCTTCTGCAATGGTTTGCACTTTTGCGTTTGGAAAAAGTTTAAATATTTGAGGTAAATCTTTCTCCTGCAAATACCTTGAGTTTCCACCTTTTAAAAACAAAACTTCACCCATAAATGGGTTTTCGGTTGTTACTTCTTTTAAAATTTCGCTGTAATCTTTTTGCAATACTTCTAAATTCATTTTCCATGTAAAAGTTCCATCTTCTTTGCGTTCAAGATTTTTAAGTATAAATTGTCTAACACCAAAATCTGGCAAGTATGGCAGCATCATTTCTTCTGCATCTTTACGACTTTTTATTTCGTTAAGTTTTACGGCAAAAATGGCATTAAAAACATCGTCATGGCCTTTTGGGTATTGACGAGGTGCAATATCTGCAACAATTAATTTTTGAACCAAATTTGCATGGCTTAGCGAAAACTGCATAGCTACTTTTCCGCCCATGCTATGGCCAATTATATTCACTTTTTTTAAATTGTTTTGATTTATAAACCATAGCAAATCTTCAACCATTTCGGCAATAGTATGACTTTGCGTATGAAAAGATTTACCATGGTTTCGTTGATCGATATTGTAAACATTAAAATGTTGCGAAAACTTTGTGCTAAGGGTGTGCCAATTGTCTAATGTTCCTAAAAAACCATGAAGAATAATAAGCGATTCGCCATTCTCTCCATAATGTTTAAAGTTTAAATGTTGCATGAGTTGTGGTTCAAATAAAGTTACAAAAACTTAATTTAATAATGCATAAAATTTTAACATGTTTTGTACAATTGATATTAATCATTTTTCTTTTGCTTATATTTTTTGTTTTTTACGCAAAATATGGATCAAAGAATTAAAGATTTATTATATATGGCGGTTGGCCTCGCTTCAACAAGTCAAAAAATTAAAGTATTGCTCGATAAAATGCACATAGAAGGTAAGCTAACTGAAGATGAAGGCAAACGAATTGTAAACGAACTATTTGAAAACACCAAAAACACGGCAGATAATTTTAAAGATGAAATTGGCTTATACATTCAGGATATTTTAAACGAATTAAAAACCCCTACTTTAAAAGAATTTGAAGAATTAAAAACAAGAATTGCAAAACTTGAAGCCGAATTACACCGTTTAAAAGCCAATGAAAATTAAGCATCTAAAAAGATACCGTCAGGTTTTAAAGGTATTATTAAAATATGGCCTTGATGATATTATTGACCATACTTCGTTGCGAAAAATTTTGCCTGGTTTATTGCTGCATAAAAAAATGCAGGGTAAGTATATAAAACAAACCTATACACGCAGTGAAAGAATAAGAAAAGCATTAGAAGAACTCGGACCAACATATATAAAATTTGGTCAAATTTTAAGTAACCGGGCAGATTTACTACCCCAAGATTTAATTGATGAACTTGAAAAATTACAAGATGCCGTTCCCGGTTTTGAATTTAGCGATGTAAGACGAATTATTGAAACCGACCTTAATGATAAAATTGAAAATCTATTTGCTTGGTTCAACGAAACTCCTATTGCATCAGCAAGTATGGCCCAGGTTCACGAAGCCAGATTGCACAACGGACAAAAAATTGTTGTAAAAGTACAACGACCTGATATTGCCGACATTATTGATCTCGACCTTCAGATTTTGAGCGAATTGGCAGAACTTGCTGAAAATAATTTTGAAAAATTGAATCGTTTTGAACCTGTTGAATTGGTAAAATCACTCAAAAAATCAATGAACCGCGAATTGAATTTTTTGCTTGAAGCCAATAATATGATTCAATTCAGCCTGATGTTTAAAGATTATGATGGTGTTTACATTCCAAAAGTTTACAGCCACCTAAGCACTCGAAGGGTGCTTTGTATGGAGTATATAAACGGTATAAAAGTAAATAATGTTACCGAGCTGAGAAACCATGCTTATAACCTTAACGAAATAGCCGAAAAAGGTCTTTATATTTACTTTGAACAGATATTTCGACACGGAATTTTTCATGCTGACCCTCATCCCGGAAATGTACTGGTAATGCATGGTGAGAAAATTGCTTTAATAGATTTTGGAATGGTTGGTGTTTTAACCAAACACGATAAAAACGCATTTCGAGATTTTATGATTGCCATAACCAGAGGCAATTTTAGGATGTTGATAGATAGTATAGAAAAACTTACCAAACGCAAACGAATTGCCAATAAAGAAGAACTAGAGTACGACCTTAGAATATTATTGGATGAATTTCCACCCCACACAATAGACCAAAGAAATATATCTGAAATTGTAGAACGACTACAACAAATTATTTACAAGCACCAGTTAAATTTTCCTAACGATTTCTTCTTACTGCTGCGTACTCTGGTAATATTAGATGGTATTAGCCAAATACTTGACCCGAATTTTAATACCTTAGAAAAAATCCGCAAGCATTCATTGCGTCTTTTCGATGAAAGTTTATCACCTAAAAATTTACTTAAAAATGCACTGGACTTTGTGATTGAAACTTACGATTATATAAGTGCCTTACCTAAAGATTTTAAAACCATTATTGAAAAAATAAAAGAAGGAAAAATAAAAATAGAAATACAGGGCCTTCAACCATTATTGCATACACTCGATGTGGTATCAAGCAGGCTTGCTGCTGCAATTATACTTGCTTCAATGATTATCGGTTCTTCGCTGGTAGTACTAAGCCATATACCTCCTTTATGGAAAGGTATTCCTATTATTGGTTTAATAGGCATACTATTTTCAGGTATATTTGGAATTATTTTAATTATCTCCATTTTTAGAAAAGGAAAATATTAACCCATAAAATATAAAAAATATGAACACACAACAATTTGAAAAACAACTAAAAGAATGGTTTACCAACTGGCAAAAAACATTCGAAGAAATGCAAGTACAATTTAACCTTGGTAAAATGGATGCAGCAGAAGCCTTTGAAACCAACAAAAACAAGCTTAAAGAAATGGTTTTACAATTTAAACATCAGCTTGAAACATCGGTTGACAGTGCTGAAGCTTATACACAAAAATTAAAAGCCATGTTTGATGATTTATTGGTTCAACTTAGCCTTGGAAAAGCCGAAACCAAAGAAGCATTTTTAGAACAAAAGAAAAAAATTGAAGATGCTTTGAACCAAATTTACAACGAGAGCAAACAAATTTATAATCGCAACATGACTTACGCCTTAAATATGTTTGATAACAATGCACAGGCATTTAAAGCAGGCATAGAAATGATGCAATTGCAATATACTTTGATGAAGATGGACGCAAGAGATGAAGCTGACGAAGCCAGAAAAAAATTAAACGAAAAAATGAATGAGTTTTTTGTTTATGCCGATAAAGCAAAAGACCTAACTATTGAAAACATTGAAGAGTTTAACAAATCGTTGCGCGAAAACTATAATAAAATGAACAGTTGGCTTAGCGATTGGCTTAACAAACCAAACACTTAAACAATAAAAGTTTTTTTATTACGTATAATTAAGAAATTACTTTTAAATGAAACTCTATAATCAAATTTTTATCCTTTTACTTTCAATATTTATTACTGCCTGCAATTCAGGTCAGAATAATGGGATTAATAATGAGTTAATTACTGGTGATGCAACACCTGATGCTTCGGATCAAAAAATGATGGTAACGCCAACAACTGACGCCATTGTAGAAACAAAAAACAATGAAAATATATCAGCCAGCTTTATTGATAAAAAGAAAATAATAAAAGATGGTTACCTATCAGTAAAATCAATAAATATAACCGAAAGTAAAAAGTTTTTTGATGAACACGTAAAGCAGCTAAAAGGATATTATGAAAATGAAAGTATGGAAAATACCGATTATAATGTTTCATATAATCTTAAAATCAGGGTGCCTTCTGATAATTTTGAAAAACTTATTTCGGGTATTGAAAATGGTAAAAATGAAATTGTAAGCAAAAGCATACAAGCCAGAGATGTTACCGAAGAGTTTATTGATATTGAAAGTCGTATTACAAACAAACGAGAATATCTTAAACGTTACAAAGACCTTTTGGCAAAAGCATCGAACGTTAAAGATATTTTAGCAATTGAAGAAAGCATTCGCATAATACAAGAAGAAATTGAAAGCCGTGAAGGAAGACTAAAATTCCTTAACGATCAGGTTTCATACAGCACATTAAATGTTTACTTGTTTCAGCAAAAGGAATATGTACATAAACCAAAACCACAAGACAAGTTTATAGAGCGTGTTAAAACCGCAGTTAGCAACGGTTGGTATTCGGTAGTAAATTTCTTTTTGTGGGTAATTTCGTTGTGGCCATATTTAATATTAGTGGTTGTTGCTATTGCTGTTTATAAAAGAATAAGAAGAAAAAAACAACAGCTATAACAAACGTAGTTTCGTAACTTTGCATTTATGAAACTTAAAACCTCAAAGTTTTTATTTGTACTATTATCAGTTACTATATTTTTTTCATCGTGCAGTAATCAAACCCTAACTGGATTTGTGCCGCTATCGTTTGATAAAACTTTAGGCTTAGAGGCAAGCAAAACCATTTCATACCAATTTCGCGGAGCCAAATCGTTAGATAAAAAGAAATATAAAACTGCTTACACCAGACTTAACCATATACTTACCGAAATACTTGAAAGTGGAAAAGTAAAACATAGCAATGCTTTTACTTGGGAATTAACCATAATGCACGATGAAAAAACTCTTAATGCCTTTTGCCTTCCGGGCGGCAAAATTTATGTATTTACCGGATTAATAAAATACTTAGATAGCGAAGATGCACTGGCAGGTGTTTTGGCTCACGAAATTGCACATGCCGATTGCAGACACGGCACAGCACAAATAATAAAAAATGCAGGTTTAAGTTTACTTATAACTTTTATTTTTGGTGTTGATGATGGCGGACTGGTAAACCTGGGAGCTAACTTGTTAAGCCTTGGTTTTAGCAGAGCCGATGAAGCCGAAGCCGACAAAAAATCGGTAGAATACCTATACCCTACTACTTACGATGCTCGAGGGGCAGCACGTTTTTTTGAAAAATTAAAAACTGATAATAAAGACCCCGAAGTTTTAGCCTTTTTAAGTACCCATCCCGATACTGAAGAACGTATAAACGAAATTATAAAACATTGGGAGAAACTTGGTTCAAAACAAGGCAAAACCTTCACCGATGAATATAAAAAACTAAAAAAAGCATTGCCTTAAACATAATTTTATGTACCAATGTAGGCAAGAAATATTTGTAATACATGAAGCAAATTAATTTTTATTATGTTTGACCCTAACCATGTATAAAGTATTAGCTCACGAACATTCATTGGTAAACGATTTTCTTGCAGAAATAAGAGATAAATCGGTTCAAACAGACCGTGCACGATTTAGAAAAAATATTGAACGTATTGGTCAGATAATGGCTTACGAAATTAGCAAACACCTACCCCGAATTGAAAAAAATATTAATACACCTTTAGGTACACATAAATCGCAAGTATTGCAACAACAGCCCGTTTTAGCAACCATTTTACGTGCAGGTTTGGCTATGCACTCAGGTTTTTTAAACTTTTTCGATCATGCTGAGAGTGCCTTTATTTCGGCTTATAGAAAGCATACTTGCTCGCACGAATTTGAAATTGTTGTAGAATACCTTGCCTCGCCCAATTTAAATAATCGCATACTTATTTTGATTGATCCCATGTTAGCAACTGGGCAAAGCATTCATTTATCGTACAAAGCACTGCTTACCCGAGGCAAACCAAGCGTTGTATATGTTGCGGGTTTAATTTCAAGTTCAAAAGGAATTGAATACGTGCAGCAACATTTGCCTGAAGCCCATATTTTTGTAGCCGATGTTGATAATGACCTAAATAATGAAAGTTACATAGTTCCGGGAATTGGAGATGCAGGAGACCTTTGTTATGGAGAAAAATTATAATGAGATTTAGTTTCATCATATCTTGCTTTTTATTGTTTTTTTGTTTAAACCAAAATTTGGCTCAGCAAATAACCTACGTGCAAACTCAGGATTTAATAAACCTTAAAAACAATAAAAGTGATACTGTATATATTCTAAATTTTTGGGCTACATGGTGCAAACCCTGTGTAGAGGAATTACCTTATCTTGAAAAACTAAACGAAAAGTATTCCGATAAAAAAGTAAAAGTAATTTTACTTAGCAACGATTTTAGCAGGCAAGTAGAAACCAAACTGAAACCATTTGTAAAAAACAACAACATAAAAAGTTCCGTATATTTTATAAATGAAAAAACACCAAACAATTGGATGCCATTTGTAAGCGAACAATGGAACGGAAACATTCCGGCAACATTAGTTGTTTTCGGTAATAAAAATGTATTGCAGTTGTACGATGAACAATTGAACTACGAACAATTGGAGGTAATAGTAAATAACATTTTAAACAAATAAAGTATGAAAAACAAAATTAACATTTTAGCACTATTTGCAATTGGAGCATTACTTGCATTTAAACCCAACCATCAAGGCTTACACATTGGCGAAAAAGCCCCCGATTTTAACCTAAAAAATATTGACGGTAAAATGGTATCGCTGGCTAGTATTAAAAATACCAAAGGCTATATGGTTATTTTTACCTGTAACCACTGCCCTTTTTCGGTTGCTTACGAAGATCGAATTATTGAATTACATAAAAAATTTGCACCAAAAGGTGTGCCTGTGGTTGCCATAAACCCCAACGATGAGGAAAGACAACCCGAAGACAGCTATGAAAACATGATAAAACGAGCCAAACAAAAAAAATTCCCCTTCGTGTACCTGCACGATGAAACACAGCAGGTTGCACGCACTTATGGTGCAGCTCGCACACCACATGTTTTTTTACTAAACAGTAGTTTAACCACTATGTACATTGGCGCTATTGACGATAATCATGAAAATGCTAAAGAAGTAAATAACAAATACCTTGAAGTAGCAGTAAACCAAATGTTACAGAATCAGCCTATTACACAACCTGAAACAAAAGCCATTGGCTGTACCATTAAATGGAAAAAATAAATTGTATTGATTAATTGGAAAAAAAACTTTGTGAATATTGCCAAACTCCTATTAGTGGCCGTGCCGATAAGCGTTTTTGCGATGATGCCTGCAGAAGTGCTTTTAACAACAAGCTAAACCACGAAAGTAACAGCCTTGTTAAAAATATTGACAATGCTCTTAAACGAAACAGAAGAATATTAAAAGACCTTATTCCTGATGATGGCAAAACCAAAGTTTCGCATAAAAAACTAGCCGAATTGGGCTTTAACTTTAATTATTATACCAATATTGTTACAACTCAAAAAGGAAGCACTTATTACTTTTGCTATGAATTTGGTTATTTAATACTCGATGGGAACTACTATATGCTTGTAAAACGCAACTTTGATTAGTTTCTTATTCCAGCAAATTTACAAGTACTTTTTATAGGCGTTTTGGTGAGCCTGCTTTATTGTTTGTACTAAAATTTTAGGCTCAACAACAGTTACATTTTCTCCAAACGACAATAACTCCATTACAAAATCGTGAGTGATGTATAGTTTTAGTTTTATTCTTAGCTCTTTGTCGTTATCTGTTATTATTTGTTGTGTATGATGCAAAGGCAAAGTTTTTATGTATTTACCCTGAATTGGTTCAAACGAAAGTATAATATCCATTGGCTTTTCGTTAGTAGGACTAATTATACCAAAACAAAATGTGTATATTTCTTCTAAGTTGTTTTTGTAAGGGTAAGCAAATTGTTGGGTGGTAATTTCAACGTTTGTAATCCTATCGAGGGCAAATGTTTTGATTATTTGATCTTTTAAATCTTTAGCAATAATGTACCATCTGTTTTTAAATTCTTTTAAAGCATAAGGCTCAGTTGTGCGAATGGTGAACTCATCATCCCAAAATTTTTGATAAGAAAATTTAACCTGAAAACGGTTTTTAATGGCATATAGCAACCCAAACAAATGTTCTGTACCCTGTGGTCTGCGTTTTTCTAATTGTACATAAGCCGATAAATCTTCGGCAAGATTTAACGATGTAAACATATCAAAAGCTTCCATTCTTCTTTGAAAGCTCATGTTTTCTGCATCGGTATTGCTTATAAAATAACCTTTATTTAGTTTTGAGTATTCAATATCAATACCAAAAATATTTCGTATTTCTTTTATATCTCTTTGAAATGTTCGTTTTGAAAAACCTATTTGCAAATTATCGTCTTGCATTTGCAAATACTCAAATTGGTTGTGCAAGTAAGTATCAATCTCATCAAAAGAGGCATAAGGTTTTGCTTTTAGCTTTTTAAGAATAAGTAAATAGCGTGATATGTAGCCTCGTTTTGACATGAATGACTGCTAATTAATATTATCAATATCGAAAATAAAACTCATCCAATAATTCATCACCTGTAATTTCATTTAAGTTTATTGTAATCCTTCGCTCTTACATAAATATTAGTTTTAGTTGTTAGTTAATCTAAATCCAATCATTTCTTTTTTCTTGTTTTCGCTGTATTCCTTTTCGTCCTGATTATAAATAGATGTTAAATTCATGGGTTTGTTAATGGTTGTTTTAAAACCCAATTTATCTGATAAACTTTGTGCTTTATCTACTGTAAGTTCTTTAAACTCGTATTTGGCAATAAGCCTGCCTTTGCGTAAAAGGGCATTATCAATTTTAGATATATCGGTATTAAACGAACAAATAACCTGAACATTTAAACAATCGGCAAGTAAGCCATCAGAAATATTTAATAAGGCTGAAACCGGTGAAGCTCCGTCAACTTCGCGTTCAACAATAATATTTTCGGCATCTTCTATTACAAAAATAGAATTTGGGTTATCTATTAATATATTTATTAAATCGGGATTGGTAATGGCACTTGCCATGTTGGGAGGTAAAAAAATAACATCTTTTTTAACCAATGAAATTAAATACCTTATGTATGATGTTTTGCCTGTACCCGGCTTACCATGTAGTAAAACAAGACCTTTATCGTTCTTTTTTGAAAGCCTATTTAAAATGGTCTTATGAACCTCTTTAAAATCATCATTATAATTATCGTCAATGCTAAGTTTTGGTTTTAATATATTAAAAGGGCGTGTGTGTATTCCTGTAAAAGCATTTACAAGCAGTAAAATTTGAGGATTGTTTTTTTGATTCTTTTTGAATTTAAATTTTTTAAGGCCTTCTATAACTTTTTCAACCTTTTCTATAGGAGTTTGCTTAAATAAGCATCTTACAACCGAATGGTTAATATCAAAATTTACTATCAAATCATCATAAAGTATAAAAAATAGGTCATCAAAATCTATTTTGTTATCACGTTTATAGTAACGTTTATTAAAATAAAATTCTTTAACATCAGATTGATAATTTTGGCAAAACCAATCACTCGCTTTTTTACAGTCAACATAAACCTCGTTTATTAAATTAGGTATTGTGTTAAAATGAGCCATAAAAAGAGTAAGTTCATTTAAATAAAATCCGTTTCTTTCGTTAAACACTTTCGATAAATCCATCTTTTCTGATGAACTTTCGAGTTTAAATTGGCTTTGTTTTGCTTGTTGTAATTTTAAAAAGTTGCTAATCATGGCTTTGTTTGCTTTTTACAAAACAAAGTTAGCCAAATAAAACGCCAAAGTGTGTCGCGATAAAATTATTTAAAATGTTTTTTGAACCCTAATATTAAATTAGAAGGAATAAAACTAACTAACTTTTGTTATTATTCCATTTTGCAATGTAAAAATGTTTGTTGTAGCAGCTTGTCTTTGGGTAAGGTAGTTTTGATAGGTTTCAGAAAAATTTTTACGGTGCGTTATAACTTCATTGTATGTTTGGTTCAACCCCATAAGCAATTCGCATGATTCTCTTACAGCAAAATTTCCGCTTTCGCTGTAAGTAATATAATCAACCAAGTTGTTTTGAACACAATACTGAGTAAATAAAGGGTTTGCAGTACGTTTAACAAGCATACGAATACCGCAAACTTCGGCAATACTTAAATCTAAAACATCATCAAAAAAATAACATACTTGGCTTGGTGTTATATTATAGTTGCTACACAGATGATTTAAAGCCACAACTTTGTTCGAAATCTTAAAATACGATGCCGTAAAATGTTCGCGTTCGCAAAAATAGGTTGCCATTTCGTTTTTCTCGCCACTTATTATGGCAGTTACAGGCAATTCTTGGTTCAGCAAATAATGGCTGAACCTAATAAGGTTTGTACCCATGCTGTCGGCTTCGTTAAAAGTGCTGCTTTTATTTTCGTTTTTAGCGGCATTATTAAACACGCCATCCCAATCGAAGACAAGGGCTTTTATGTCTTTTAACTTTTCTGAAATTTGGTTTGATGATGTTACAAATGTGCCACCAAGGCTTGAAAACAAGTCTGCAACAGTATCGTGCATGGGTTTTTAGTTTTAAAAAGATGCTTTAATCTTCAAGATCCTGAATATCTAACATACCAACCGGTTTACCGTTTTCTGTAACCAAAATGGTATCAACTTTAGTTTGTTTAAATAATGTTGCTGCATCATTAAGCAATGCGCCAGCCTCAATACTAACCGGACTTCCATATGCAAATTCGCTCATTTTTTTATTTAAAACATCACGCCCGTCTGCCTGAATCTTGCGTCTTAAATCACCATCGGTAAATACTCCCATCAAACTTCCATCGGCATTTACAACAGTTATGGCACCAAAGCCGTATTCCGTCATTTTTACAATGGCATCAGCCAAAACTGTATTTCCATCAACAATTGGATTTATTCCATTAAGCGTTTCGCGAACTTTTACTGTCATTAATCTTGTATCGCGAATAAACTGGTCGGTACCTATAGTTGTAAAATGGTTTTCGGTTAAAGATTTTAATATTTTTAATGGTACAGTAATGGTATGAACGCCAATATTTAGGGCATTTCTAACATGCTCTATGGTTCGTACCGATGAAAACATTACTTTGGTATCATATCCGTAATGGTCAACTGCACTTACAATTTGGTCAACAAGGTCAAGCGCATCGTGGCCTTGGTCTTGCAAGCGGCCCACAAGCGGACAAACATAAGTAGCACCGGCATGCATAGCCATATAGGCCTGCTGAAGGGTATAAACCAAATGTACATTAACCAAATATCCTTTATCCCTAAGCAATTTACAAGCTCTCACCCCTTCAAGCGAAACCGGAATTTTAAAAACAGTTTTTTTGGGATCGAGGCCAAGAGCCAATTGTCTTTCGGCTTCTTTTAAAACATCTTCTGCGGTTTCGCCTAAAGCTTCTATTTGCAAAACCGGAACCATTTTGCTCAGCTTTACAATCATCCCATCAATATCAGTAATGCCTTCTCGCTGCATAAACGTAGGCGTGGTGGTAAGTCCGTTTAAAAAACCAAGTTTAAAACCCTCTTCTATTTCTTTCAGGTTGGCCGAGTCTAAATACAATTCCATGCTAAAATGTGCTATAATTTATTTGGCAATAATAGGTTTTTAGTATTAAATACAGAAAAACCACTTAAACACAGTTTATATTAAGTATTTGAAAACAATAAATTCATTTAGCAATGGTTTTAATTGAAAAATAAATGCAATTTGATGTTTTATTGAAAAAATTATCTTAATAATGCACCTGCGTGCTTTTCAAACGCTTTAAGTAATTTTTGCATGGTTGCATCAATTACATCGTCAGTAAGTGTTTTATCTTCGTCTTGTAAAATAAAACTTAAGGCATAACTTTTCTTATTGGGAGCTATTTTTTCGCCTTCATAAACATCAAATACATTTACATCTTTTAGTAAATTGGGTTCTGTTTTTTGAGCTATTTCAAACAACTGAGCATAGGTTACATGTTTATCTATTACAAGTGCTAAATCGCGTCTTACAAAAGGAAAAACGCTTACGGGCTTTAATTTAAATTTTTGCTGTTGGGCTAGTTTTGTTAAAATGTCTACATCAAAATCTATATACCAAACCTGTTTTTCAATATCAAATTGTTTAAGTATATTTTTTTGAATCGAACCTAGTTGAGCCAAAACATTGTTGTTTATACTAATTTGAGCCGAAACATCATAGTTTTTATTTGGTTCAAACAAATAATTAAAACCGTTTATTCCACATAAGTGAAGCACTTTCTCGGCAATTTGTTTAAGTCTGTAAAAATCGTTGGGCGTACTGGTTAAATTCCAACTTTCAGGGTGTTTATTGCCAAAAATAGCTATTGCAAGGTGCTTTTTTTCTATATAGCTGCCAAGTTCATTGGGGTTTCCAGTTAAATGGTAGGTTTTTCCAAACTCGAAAAAATTAAGTTGGTTTTGTTTACGATTATTGTTGTAAGCAATACTTTCCAACATACTGTAAAGCATATCGCTTCGCATGCATTCCAAATCGCTGCTTAGCGGATTTAGCAACTTTACGGTTGTTTCGTTATTGTTTGTATAAATTGCTTTTGTAAGAGAGTTTGTTGCAATCTCATTAAAGCCATTTGCTGACAAGAATGCGGCAATTTTGTTTTTTAGTTTCAGCCCAAACTCAAAGTTACTGTGCGTCATTGCCGATTTTATGGAATTGCCGATAGGTATATTATTAAGGCCATAAATCCTCAACAACTCTTCGGATACATCTACGGCACGCTCTACATCAACACGATAAGGCGGAACAACCAAATGCAAAATGTCTTCACTTTGATTTTCAACTTTTATATCAAGCCTGTTTAATATTTGCAAAATGGTTTCTAAAGGCATTTCATGTCCAAGTAATTGGTTGTGTTTAGTAACAGAAAATTCAATCTTTCTGTCTTCAACCCTGTTTGGGTAAACATCAATAATATCAGACGAAACCTTACCACCTGCAATTTCAAGAATTAATTGAGCAACCGTTTTTAAAGCAAAGATGGTAATGTTTGGATCGGTACCACGCTCGTACCTAAAACTTGCATCGGTATTTAAACCATGATGCTTAGCTGCCTTACGAATAGTTGCCGAATTAAAATAAGCACTCTCAATAAAAATATTTTTTGTTTGGTTTGATATGCCGCTTTGTAAACCACCAAAAATTCCCGCCAAAGCCAAAGGTTTTTCTGTATCACAAATCATGCACTCTTCGCCATTTAGTTTACGCTCTGTTTTATCAAGGGTTGTAAATATGGTGTTGGGTTCAAGGCGCTTTACAACAATGTGGTTATCTTTTATCAAATCGGCATCAAAAGCATGTAGCGGCTGACCAAGGCTATGCAATACGTAGTTTGTGGCATCTACAATATTGTTTATAGGCGATAAGCCAATGGCTAATAAAAATTGTTGCAACCAATCTGGCGAGGGTTGTACCGAAACCCCTGTAATATATAAGCCACTGTAGCGTTTGCAACCTTCGGTATCTTCTATGGTTACTTTAAAATCGGTTTTTTGTTGTGCCTGTGGCAAAATTGGTTCAGGCAAAATTATTTCGCAACCTGTAGCTGCTTTTATATCTCTTGCAACGCCCAAATGACTTGCAGCATCGCCTCTGTTTGCGGTTAGGCCAATTTCTATAATTTGGTCGGTATAAATATTAAAATATTCGGCTGCCGGTTTACCGGTTTCGTAGTGTTCAGGCAAAACCATTATTCCATCATGGCTTTGGCCAAGGCTAAGTTCGTCTTCGGCACAAATCATGCCTTCGCTTACCTCGCCACGTATTTTAGCTTTTTGTATTTCAAAAGGCTTACCATTTATGGGGTGTACGGTTGAACCAACGGTGGCTACCAGCACCTTTTGACCGGCCGCTACGTTGGCTGCCCCACAAACAATTTGTTTTATTTCTGAACCCAAATCAACCCTGCAAACTTTAAGTTTATCGGCATTTGGATGTTTTACGGTTTCGAGCACATGACCAATTACAATACCTTGTAAGCCACCGGGTATGGATTGATAGTTTTCAATATGTTCAACTTCAAGGCCTGTATTGGTAAGAATTTCGGCTATTTGGTTTACGCTTAAATCGGTTTTTATGAGTTGTTTTAGTCGGTTATAACTTATTTTCATGCTTTAATACAGCAAAACGAATTTATGTTTTGCAAAATTCGGGCTGCAAGTTAATGGAATTAGCAGTTTATGAAAATTGATGTGTAAAAGTGATATTTTAATTTAGTTAACCAAAGTATAAACCACCGTTGAATCGGTAGCAAAAGAAAATCCAACTACGCCTTTCATATTAAAATAAATACTGTGAATTCTGTTAACGAACGAACCATAAACCTGAGGATTACTGCTATTACAATAAACATCATTAAACTTTCTGTTGTTTAAGGAAATTTCAGGATAAAAAACTACGTTTTTAAACTCACGCCTACTAGGATCAAAATCGGGTTTTCGGTCTCTTATTACAAAACTTGTATTTAACACACTCATGCCAATCATAAAATTTTGAAATGTATTTCCTCCTAAAGCAGCCCTTCTTTCTAATATGCTTGAAGATAATGTTAAATCTTTATAAACCGCATGGTTTGTTTGGGCAGTAATTGTTCTTGAAACCATACATTCCGAATGCGATTTGCTAACAAGTTTACAGTCTTCGGGCCAAAACATCGGCTCTGTATCAAAAAAATCGTTAGAGAATTTAAACAAAATGGTGTCGTTATAATTTGCAAACTTTACAATTTGATTTGGGTTATAAGGAATGTAACTTCTGGCATCATCGGTTAAGCCCGGGCATTGAACCTCTTTTTTGCAACAAGCCGAAATAGTTGTTATCAATAAAGCTAATATTACATATCTCTGATTTTTCATATTGCAATGTAGTTTTTTTTCAGTACAATGTATCCATATTATTTGTTGTAAATCAATAGCGTCCTAAACGTTTAAAAAAAGGAAAGGGAAGTTTAATCCTCATAGTTACCTTTGAGGTGCAAAAAAAACAAAACCCTTTCCAGATGGTAAATGTAACATTATTTTCTCAA
>JBKBLB010000001.1:0-211951 GCA_046296495.1 Bacteroidia bacterium | reverse complement strand
GAGAAAATAATGTTACATTTACCATCTGGAAAGGGTTTTGTTTTTTTTGCACCTCAAAGGTAACTATGAGGATTAAACTTCCCTTTCCTTTTTTTAAACGTTTAGGACGCTATTGATTTTTTAAAACAAATTTATTCTTTTTATAAAGTTCTTTTAGGGTACAATTTTGTATTACTAAAGAGTATGAGCTTTTCACATAATCAGCCATTTAACGACTAACAGTAAAAACCATTTATACTTATATTTATTGATAAAAATTCACTCTTTATGAATAAATTATGTTATGATTAAAATTTTTTTTAAAATTATGTAAACAATTAGTTTCCATAATCAACATACCCAAATCCCAAACTGTTGCTTTCTCCAAATCCGGCATAATAAGCTGTATGCATAATTTCTTCCGGTGCTGAAAATGTAAATGAATATATATATCCCTTTATTTTAGTTTCACTACTTGTGCCTGCTTTTATTGTTACAAGTCTTGATTTAGCTTCACTATTGGGCTGAAATTCTATTTCATCAATATCAAAAATTACATTGTTTGCGGCTTTATGTTTTTGTATTAAATTTTGAAATAAGAAAAATTTGTATTCTTTATCATCGGGTTTTAAGTATTGAGCTATAAGTTTATTATTTCTTTGCTCTGGCTTACTAACAACAATAGGTGTTAACAATTTAAAGTTCATGGTTTTTAAAAATTTAGGTTTTTGCAATATTTCAAGGTTTTTTATAGCAAAATCTATTCTGCTTATTTTATCACCAATAGAAAACTCTTGATTTGCAAAACAGCCATATATAAAATGATTAAAAGTTTCAGGTAATAAAAAACTAAGTGTAATCTTGCAATTATCGTTTTGCGAAATAATTCTGTCACTTTCAACCTTTGCTTTTTCAAATTTTAATTGTGAAAATGTAAACAGTTTAAATTTTTTATTAACATATGAATATCCATGTTGGTGAAGCCATTCTGCAAAATGTGAATTGCTATGATGTAATGTTTTATAAATCCAAGCAGTAACTGGATACTGGTAATTTATTGGCAACGATTTATTGTTCGATAAAATTTGCAGATGTAACAAAAGCCTCATTTAATTTTGTTATAGAGCAAATATAAATTTTAAATCTTGTTTGTAAGTAAAATCCAAAATCATTATTTTCATTGTACTTTTAAAATATATTTATTGTTGTACAATCAAGATATCATGTATCAAAAACCATACTAACAAAAAATTCGGTTAATAAATTAAGCCGGTACGTACATAAATACATTTTAGTTTCGTTTGCAATTTTTAAATGATGATTTCGGTAAAAAAAATAAAAATAAACAACCTTATCAATATTAGGCAATTTGTTTTCGGGCCTTACGAAATGCTTTGGCGCATATTATTTTTTATATTGTTTATTATGCTGTGCAACATCAAATCAAAAGCACAACAAACACAAATTTATACCCATGTAAATGCATCTTTTCAAAACGCTGTAGAACTTTTTAATAAAGAAAAATTTGCTGCTGCACAACAAATTTTTGAACAAGTTGCAATAACAACCAACGATAAAAACACCAAAATAAGTTCCGAATATTTTGCAGCTGTATGCGCCATGGAACTGTTTAATGCTGATGCAGAACAAAAACTAAAAGCAATCATTCAGCAATATCCGCAGCATGTAAAATCAAAAGTGGCATGGTACCAGTTGGCAAAACTTTATTACCGCAAAAAAAACAACAACCTTGCGGTTGATTGCTTCGACCGCTTTGATGAGCAATACCTAACAGCCGGAGAAAAAGATGAGTTTTACTTTACAAAAGGTTATTGCCTGTTTAGGGTTGAACGCTATGCTGATGCTGAAAAATCGTTTGAAATAATTAAAGATAAAAAAACAAAATACTACGAGCCAACCAATTATTATTATGCTTATGTATTATATAAAAACGGTAACTTTCAAAAATCTCTCGAACATTTTGAACGTGTAAAAAACAATAAAACATTTGGCCCGCTTGCAACGGTTTACATAGCCCAAATATATTTTGCACGAAAAGAGTATGCCAAAGTAATACAATACTGCGATACCATAAAAAACAACGAAGTTGCCGATGATGTTGCCGGTATGCTGGCTCAATCTTACTTTATGCTGGGCAACTACCAAAAAGCACTGCCTTATATGGAAAGGTTTGTAAACTCTTCGCCCATATCACCAAGCGACAACGATTTTTTTAGGATGGGTTATGCTTACTATGTTACTAACGACTTTAAGAATGCTGCAAATTACTTTTTAAAAATAAACGATAAGGAAGACTCATTGGCTCAATTTGCCAATTTCTTTCTTGGTTCAAGCTATATACAACTAAATAAAAAACCACAGGCAATAAATGCTTTTAATGTAGCGCATCAATTAGGCTTTAACGATAGCTTAACCATGATGTCGCTTTTTTATAGTGCAAGGTTATCGGAAGAACTGAACCAACAGGCCGATGCAATGAACAAATATGTAAAATTTATAAATGAATATGATGACAGTGAACTTGCTGATGATGCCCGCAGCAGTTTGAGTAACTTACTATTAAATGCAAGAAATTTTAAAGAAGCATTAAAAATATTAGACAGCATAAAAAAGCAAAGCTCAAAAGAAAAAACAGCCATACAGCGGGTTTGCTATCACCGGGCGGAAGAACTTTACTTAAATAATGATTATACAAGCGCTAAAGAATTATTTAATCGTTCGTTGCAAAACCAAAATGATAAAAAACTTGCGGCACTTAGTTATTTTTGGCTGTCTGAAATTGAAAATAAAAACGGAAATTATACAGAAAGCAATAACCTCTTAAAAAAAGCACTCGATTTTAATGAACTAAAAAGTACCAGGTTTTATAACTTGGCATTTTACAATATGGCTTATAATTATTTAAAAGCCGATAATTATGATAAGGCAGCAGAAATGTTTAAAGAATACCTGAACCTTGACCGCCAAATGCAAAACCCCGAAATATATACAGATGCATTAACCCGTTTATCAGATTGTTATTTGGTTCAGAAAAATTATGATAAAGCCATTGAGTACTACAGCCTCATTATTACCAAAAATTTAACCGGAAGCGATTATGCCATGTATCAAAAATCGTTAATTTATGGTGTATTGAACCAAAATCTTCAGAAAGAACAAACATTATTGCAACTAACATCCAACTATCCAAAATCAACCTATATTGACGATGCCATATTTGAACTTGCAAACATGTATTTGCAAACCGAAGAATACAGTAAAGCTATTGATGCTTTTGATAACTTAATTAAAAACTATCCGCGAAGCATTTATATAAGAAAAGCCATGCTAAATAAAGGACTTGTGTTATTTAACCAGGGTAACGATGATGAGGCATTACAACAGTTTAAAAAATTAATTACCGAATATTCAAAAACCGATGAAGCAAGAGAAGCATTAACAGTTGTAAAAAACATTTTTGTAAACAAAGGTCAGGCTGATGAATATCTTGATTTTATAAAAGTATTACCAAATGTGGTTGTGTCGCCATCGGTTCAAGACAGTTTATCATACGAAAGTGCTTTTAATTCTTACAAAGCCGGAGATTGCAGCAAGGCTAGTAAATCTTTTGCTACCTATTTAAGCAAGTTTCCGGGTGGATTTTTTACCCTTAAAGCAAATTATTTTAAAGCCGAGTGCGACTTTAAACTTAAAAATTATAACGATGCACTTGTATGTTACGAGTATGTTGCAAATAATATGCGAAGCGATTTTACTGAACGTAGCATTAGGCAAGCTGCAGTAATTTATTTTATGAATAAAAACTACGAACAGGCATTTACTTATTATGCAAGCCTTGAAAGAATTGCAAGTAACAAAGACAATATACAGGTTGCATTGCTTGGAATGTTAAGAAGCGCCACTTTACTTAATAAGCCTGATACTGCCGCTGCAGTATCGTTTAAATTTTTAAATTCAGGTATTATAAACCGCGAAGGTACACTTGAAGCCAAAATGCACATAGCACGTTTTTATATGAAACGCGAAAAACCCGACTCTGCTTTACCTGAATTTCAATACATACTTAAAGAAACAAAAAATGTTTTAGCCGCAGAGGCCAAATACAACATAGCTTTAATACAATTTTTGAAAAAAGATTTTAAAGCATCGCAGCAAACAATTTTTGAATTGAATGATGTGTTTTCGGCATTTGAAGATTGGAGGGTAAGAGGTTTTATTTTACTGGCCGATATTTACACCAGCAACAAAGAGTTTTTTCAGGCAAAAGCAACTCTGCAAAGTATAATTGATGCTTATGAAGGGCCTGAATTGCTTGAAATAGCAAAACAAAAAATGCGCGATGTAATTGCCCTTGAAGAAAAAGCTAAAGAGGAAGAAAAAATAAATATTGATAAAAGACAAAAACAACGTAACAAGTAAAAATGAAACTTAAAAGAATTTATATTTTACAAATTTTAGTGTTGTACAACTATATGTTGTTTGCACAAAGAGATACGGTATTAAGCGGAAGTATTGTTGATGTGGTAAAAGATTTTAAACCCATTTTAAGCGAATCAATAAAAATTCCAATAAATCCAAATCCTGAAATTCCTGAAATAACAAAAACCAATTTTATTTACGAAATACCCAACATAAGTTTTAGTGTTGAACCAACCATATATACCATAAAACCTTTAACCATGGGAACCATGCTTTTACCCAAACTAAAAGGCAACTACCTAAAGGTTGGATTTGGAAATTACACAACTCCTTTTTTAGAAACATATATAAATACTGTTAGAAATAAAAACAGGCAGGCCGGCTTTTATTTCAACCACCTCTCATCAGCCGGAGATAACGATTTTAATAATTTTAGCAACAACAAAATAAAAGGTTACATAAAAGAATTTGCCGAAAAAAACATTTACTCGCTTGATGTGGGATACAACCGCATAAGGGTTAATCAATTCGGATTTCAAAACGATTTACAACCATCAAAAGATTCTTTAAAAAACATATACAATCAAATAAATATAAATGGCGGATACGAATTACTGAGAAAAGACAGCAGCGAAAAAACCCGCTTCGGTTTATCATACAATTACTTTGGTTCGAACCGAAACATTAACGAAAACAACATTTTATTTACATCGCTTATTACTCGTAAAGCATCCGGTGTTCCGGTAAGTTTGCCTATTAGCGTTCAACACAATGCTATAAGTATAAATGCAAACGATTATCAGCGAACATTTATAAACATAAACCCTGAAGCATCATTAACCGAAAATGAATTTTATATAAAAGCCGGATTTAACAGCACTATCTATTCCGATTCGATAAGCCCGCGATTGTATTTCTTTCCAAAAGCCGAAGCTGCATTTCATGTTGTTCCTCAAAAACTTACCGTTTTGGCCGGAATTACAGGCAATATAAGGCCTCACACATTTAGATGCATTGCAACCGAAAACCCTTTTGCTACCAACATTCAGTTTAGAAACGAAATAAATAAATTTGAAATTTATGGTGGCATAAAAGGCCAGTTAAGCAAACGCAGTTCTTTTAATATTTTCAGTTCTACATCAAATATCGAAAACATGTTGTTTTATGCCAACGATACTTTAACTGGCGTTCAGCGAACAGTATATGACGACAGAACAGGAAGTCTTGTAAAACTTGGCTTTGAAGCCGATTATCAGGTATCAACAAAATTTATGATTGCTTTTTCGGGAACACTATACAACTATAAGTTAAATAATTTATCGCACCCTTTCTCGAGGCCGGGTTTTGAGTACAAGCTAAATATGCTTTACAACATGGGTGATAAGTTTGTGTTACGAACTGATATTTTTTATATGAACCAACGTTTTGGAGCCATAAGGGTTGCCGATAATGATTATGTTTTTACCATGAACCCGTTTACCGATGCAAATATTGCACTTGATTACAGATATAATAAAAACGTTTCTGCATTTATTCAATGTAACAATATTGCCAACAACAGGTATCAGATTTGGTTAAACCATCCTGTTTACGGTTTTAATTTACTGGCCGGATTAACTTTTACATTTTAATACAATATGGCAACTTTTAAAGTACATGGCGGAAAAAAATTACATGGAGAAATTACGCCACAAGGAGCAAAAAACGAAGCATTACAAATTCTGAGTGCCGTATTGCTTACACCCGAAGAAGTTGTAGTTGAAAACATACCACACATTCGCGATGTATTTAAATTAATTGAACTTTTGCAAGATTTGGGTGTAGAAGTAAAACGTATTGATGCAAATACATACTCATTTAAATCTGAAAACATAAACCTTGAATATTTAGTAAGCGAAGATTTTAAAAACAAAGGGGCTGCACTACGTGGTTCAATTATGATAATTGGTCCGCTGCTTGCAAGGTTTGGCAAAGCATACATACCCGAACCCGGTGGCGATAAAATTGGCCGCAGGCCCGTTGATACGCACCTTAGAGGTTTTGAAGCTCTTGGCGCTACATTTACGCATAACAGGCAAAACAGGTTTTATACCATAAATGCCGAAAATATGACAGGTAACTACCTTGTACTTGATGAAGCCAGCGTTACCGGAACGGCAAATATTATTATGGCAGCATGTCTTGCAAAAGGTACCACCACCATTTACAATGCTGCCTGCGAACCTTATGTGCAACAACTTTGTCGAATGATTAACAGCATGGGAGGTAAAATATCGGGTATTGGTTCAAATATGATAACCATAGAAGGGGTTGAAGAACTAAAAGGATGCACACACCGAATGTTGCCAGATATGATTGAAATTGGCAGCTTTATTGGTCTTGCAGCTACTACAAATTCAAATATTACCATTAAAAACTGTGGCATAAAACATCTGGGTATCATTCCGAAAGTTTTTCAAAAAATGGGTATAAAAATGGATTTTAAAGATGATGATATTATTATTCCCGAACAAGATACCTACGAAATTGAAAGCCTTATTGATGGCTCTATACTTACTATAAAAGACGGCATTTGGCCTGCTTTTACACCCGATTTAATATCGGTTGCTTTGGTAACTGCCACACAGGCAAAAGGCAGCGTACTCATTCACCAATGGATGTTTGAAAGCCGCTTGTTTTTTGTTGACAATTTAATTGATATGGGTGCAAAAATAATTTTGTGCGACCCTCACCGCGCAGTTGTTATTGGTTCAAACAGACAAACCAAATTACGAGGTATTACCATGTCATCTCCCGATATAAGAGCAGGCGTTAGTATGCTTATTGCAGCACTAGCCGCCAATGGAACAAGTACCATAAACAATATTGAACAAATTGACCGCGGATATGAATTTATTGATAAACGGCTAAATTTGCTTGGTGCCGAAATTGAACGTATTGACTAAACTATTTTTTTTATTTCTTGGGTGTATTTTGTTGAACCCAAAGGCCATTTGCCAGACATTTAATATTGGAGATACTTTGCCAAATTTTCAGTTTAAAGGTTTAGTAAATAATGATATTTCGCTTAACCAACTGCGCGGAACCTATGTATTTGTTGTTTTTTGGGCAAGTTGGAATGCAGAATCGAGAAAACTAAACCGCGAATTATTGCCTGTTTACAGCCGATATAAAGATAAAAATTTTAGCGTTGGCAGGCGTTTTAATGTGGTTTCTGTTTCAATTGATGCAAACCCTAAACCCTATGAACTGGCAATTAAAAAAGATAATCCGGCATGGTTCTACCACTATTGCGATTACAAAGGCTGGCAAACTGCTCCCGTAAAAATTTGCAGGGTTGCTCAAATACCATCAAATTTTCTGCTCGATCCCAAAGGTGTCGTCATTCAAAAAAATATTGGCATAAAAGAACTTGAATTATTGCTAAATAAACTCTAACAGAGTGCCACATTGTCACCAACAAGGTATGTGGCAAAATTATTGACAAATAAGTCTTAAAATATAAAATCATGCAAGAAGAATTGGCAAAATCGCAAAACGAAGAAAACATTGAAAATACTGAAAATACAGAACAACAAACACAAAATAGCGAATCAGTAAACGAAAATAATGCTGATGAGCCTATAGCTAAACTTGATGACAAAGGCGAAAATTTAGCCGATAAATTGGCCGAAGCTGAAGATAAATTTTTAAGGTTATTTGCCGAATTTGAAAATTATAAACGCAGAACCAATAAAGAGCGTGTAGAACTTTTTAAAACCGCCAATCAGGAAGTATTACAGGCATTACTACCCGTTCTTGATGATTTTGATCGTAGTGTAAAAGCTGCTGATACAGCAACTGCCATTGAAGCCGTAAAAGAAGGTATTGTTTTGGTTCAGCATAAACTTACAAATATTTTATCATCAAAAGGACTAAAAGCCATTGAGGTGAAACAAGGCGATGATTTTAATGTTGATTTTCATGAAGCAATAACCAGTATACCGGCTCCTACCGAAGAAACCAAAGGAAAAATAGTTGATGTAGTTGAAAAAGGTTATTTGCTGAATGATAAGGTAATAAGATTTGCTAAAGTTGTTATTGGAGAATAATTAAATGGCCAAAAGAGATTATTACGAGGTATTGGGTGTGGGCAAAAATGCCGGAGCCGATGAAATAAAAAAGGCTTACAGGCAAATGGCCATCAAATATCACCCTGATAAAAATCCGGGAAATAAAGAAGCTGAAGAAAAATTTAAAGAAGCAGCAGAAGCTTACGAAGTTTTAAGCGACCCCGAAAAAAAAGCCAGGTACGACCGCTTTGGGCATCAGGGAGTTGGAGGCGCTGCCGGTGGCGGCTACGGAGGCGGCATGAGTATGGATGATATTTTTAGCCAGTTTGGAGATATTTTTGGCGAAAACAGCCCTTTTGAATCGTTTTTTGGTGGCGGTAGAAGCGGTGGTGGGCGCAGGCAAAGAGTTGGCTCAAACCTTAGAATAAAAGTTAAACTAAAACTCAGCGAAATTGCCAATGGTGTTGAAAAGAAAATAAAGGTAAATAAGCAAGTTGCCTGTAGCAGTTGCGGTGGCAGTGGCGCAAAAGACAAAACAAGTGTAAAAACCTGTAACAGTTGCGGTGGAAGTGGACAGGTTAGGCGTGTTACACAAACATTTTTGGGTCAAATGGCTACCACAAGTACCTGCCCTACTTGTAATGGCGAAGGAACCGTAATTACTGCAACTTGCTCATCGTGCCGCGGAATTGGCCTTATGCCCGGAGAAGAAATCATATCGGTAAATATACCTGCCGGTGTTAGCGATGGCATGCAGCTTAGCATGAGTGGCAAAGGTAATGCTGCAGGCAAAGGAGGTGTGCCAGGAGACTTGATTATTTTAATTGAAGAAGAGGAAGACCCTGTTCTAAAAAGAGATGGCAATAACCTTGTTTATGAACTGTATTTAAATATTGCCGATGCTGCTTTGGGAACCAATGTTGAAGTGCCTACCGTTGACGGTAAAGCCAAATTAAAAATAGAACCCGGAACACAAGCAGGCAAAGTACTTAGGTTGAGGGGTAAAGGTTTGCCCGACATAAACAGCCGAAATTATCGTGGAGACCAATTGATTTATGTAAATGTTTGGACCCCCAAAAAACTCTCTGCTGAAGAAAAAGCCATGCTCGAAAAATTAAGAAACTCTCAAAACTTTAACCCTAATCCGGGTAACGAAGAAAAAGGCTTCTTCGATAGGTTGAAAGAGTTTTTACAATAAAGATACTTTGATTAAAAATCCATTCTAAAACGCTCGCGTTTTAAAGGAATGGTTTCTAAAGGATTTGCTTTTAGCTCCAAATTGTTGTTTCGGTTATTCCATAAATCAATTGCCATGTAAATGGCATTTCTCATGCTTTGTTCGCTTGCCTGATTTTTACCCGCAATATTGTATGCCGTCCCATGGTCGGGGCTGGTTCTTATAAATGGTAAACCTGCCGTGTAATTAACTCCGCTTTCAAAACTTAACAATTTAAATGGTATCAATCCTTGGTCGTGGTACATGGCTAAAACAGCATCAAATTTTTGGTATTGTCCTGAACCAAAAAATCCATCTGCAGGATATGGACCGTAAATTATCATGTTGCTGCTGTTTCTTAATTCATGAACAGCCGGAGCAATTACATTAACATCTTCAAGGCCAAGCAATCCGTTATCACCGGCATGTGGGTTCAAACCTAAAACAGCAATACGAGGTTTGTTAATTCCAAAATCGTTAACCAAAGAATCGTGTAACGTCTTAGCTTTTTGCTGAATGAGTTCTTTTGTAATTTTTGCCGAAACATCTTTTAAAGGCACATGGCCTGTTACCAAACCTACTTTTATTTTATCAGAAACAAGCATCATAATATATTGGTTTGTACCTGCTGCCTGAGCCAAATATCCGGTGTGACCGTTAAAAGGAAGCAATTCATTATTTATATTATGCTTGTTTAGTGGAGCTGTAACCAATGCATCAATTTTACCTTCAAGTGCATGTTTGGTTGCAATTTCCAACGATTTAAAAGCATACTTACCCGATACTTCGGTTGATTCGCCAATTTTTATTTCCACTTCTTCGTCCCAGCATACCACCACATTACTTCGTTTATGATTAATGTTTGCAATAGTTTTGGCAATATTTAGCTGAAAATCGTTTAAACCTACAATTCGTTTCCAAAAGCCAATTGTACGTGGCGAGCCAAATAAAACGGGTGTGCAATATTGATTTATTCTGTTATCGTATAAAGTTTTAATTATTACTTCGGGGGCAATACTGTTCATATCGCCAAGGGTAATTCCAATTACGGGTATTTTATTCATCATTAAATTTTAGTTGCTGCAAAGTTGTTTAATAAAATTAAAAATCAATCGAACACCAATTCCTGTGGCGTTTTTAGGTCTGTAGGCATCAGGTTTATCAATATAAGCAGTTCCGGCAATATCAAAATGCAACCACGGATAATCAGTAAATTTCTCAAGAAATTTTCCTGCTGTTATGGCGCCTGCAATGGGTCCCCCAATATTTTTCATATCGGCAATATCGCTTTTAATTAAATCGGCATATTCATCCCAAAAAGGAAACTCGGCTATTCTTTCAAAAACCATATCTCCAGTTTCTTTTATCTTGTTTTTAATTTCGCTAGATGCTGTACCCATCATTACAGTAGCAAATGGACCAATAGCTGCGGCTGCGGCTCCTGTTAAAGTTGCAAAATCAAAAACAAGTTCCGGATTATATTTTTTTGCATAAGCCAACGCATCAGCCAGCAGCATACGTCCTTCGGCATCGGTATTTAATACCTCAACTGTTTTTCCGTCATACATGGTTATTACATCTCCCGGTGTGTAAGCTATTTCTCCGGGCCTGTTATCGGTTGCCGGAATAAGTGCAACTACATAATAAGGTAATTTTGCTTTTGCAACGGCATAAATAGCTGCTGCCACGGTTGCTCCACCGGCCATATCGCATTTCATGTGATCCATGCTGTTTGGTGTTGGTTTAAGGCTCAAACCGCCTGTATCGTAAACTACACCTTTGCCTACCAAAACCAAAGGCTTTTTATTTTTTGCTTTTGCAGGTTTATATTCAAGTATTGTAAAGGTTGGAGGTGTTTTGCTTCCCATGTTTACTGCTAACAATCCTCCCATTTTTAAACTTTGAATTTGCTTTTTGTTTAAAATTTCAGCTTTAATGCCAACACTTCCGGCAGTTTTTTCCATTTGTTTTGCAAATTCAACGGCATCAAAATCCAAAACAGGCGTATTAACCCAATTGCGTGCCATAAAAACGGCTTCGGTTAAAGTGTTTAGCTCATCAATTTTATTTTTTTCAATGTTTGAACCAACTAAAACAATACTCTTTAAAGTGTTTACTGTTTTATCGGTTTTATATTTAATAAACTGATAATTGCTAAGTAAAGCACCTTCTGCAATGGCATAAACAAAATCGTTGCTTAAATTTTCGCATAATATCTGTAGTTGTTTGTATTTGTGAGTATTTACTGTATTTGCAACCTTATGTCCAAACACTCTATAGCTTTCGAGTTTTATGGCTTCATGTTTATCATCCCACGATTTTGTAATTTGCAATGCTATAATGCCATCTAAACGATTTATGATTATAAAATTTTCAGCATTCGAAATCTTTTTTTTGATGTAATTAATTTCAGCATCGGTAAATTTAAAATTCTTGATATTTGATATATCATCAGTTGCAATTGCAACAACTTCAATATTGTTTAATTTTTCCTTATTGCTAATTTCAATTCCATGTTTCATAGTGTTAAATTATATTATGCAGTATTTAAAATATTTTTAATACACAAAAAGGCAAAAATATAAATATAACACAGTTTTAGCCGAGAATTTTTAAAGTTTTGTAAAAAGCAAAAACATCAAAATTAAATCCTGTTTTTTTAAAACAAGAATGGCTGTTTCTGTTAGAAACAGCCATCTTGTTAAATTAAAACAGAAAAAACGAGAAAAAACTACTAACTATTAGTCTTTTATTATTTTAGTTCTTTGCAAAACATTACCATTTATATCGGTAAAAATCAGCATGTATATACCTGATGGTTTATCTTCAATATCTATGTAACTAGCATTGCTAACTTCTGCAATTACTTGCCCTGATATGCTTAACATTTTTACACTTGCGTTTTCAGAAAATTGAATTTGGCTTTTTGCCGGGTTTGGATAAACATTTATTGCTTTTGAAGTTTGATTAAAGGTATTTAAGCCTGTAGATGGAAAAGGATTAGGCTCTCTAAATAAAGAATCAATCTCTCTTTCTGATAATATTCTGTTATAAACCCTTATATCATCAATGCTGCCGTTAAAAAATCCTGGGAAACCATTATGCCCTGATGCGCCAATAAAAATAGAGTCGTTTGAAAATGTTGTTGTAAATGTTTTTCTTGATTTGGCAATTAAAACATTATTTATATATAATTTTAATGAATCATTACCCATTACAGCTACTATATGATCCCAATTCTTTTTAACCAGACTATCTGCTGATTCTATTAATAAGCTATGACTTGATATTTCACTGGTAGCTAAATAACTTTCTTTTGATGCTCTTACACCTAATGTAAAATTAAAAATATTTATACTAGCTGTTCTGTCTGTTACCGAATAAATATGGATAAGACCCAAACTTGATGAATTGTAAGCATTTACTTTAGCCCACAAACTTACAGACATGGTATTAGATTTTAACGTATCGTTATGTGGTATGGCAATACTTTGTCCGTTAACAAAATTGTATGCTTTGTTGGCATTGCCAAAACGATCGGTTGTAAGGGTTGCACCATTTACCACACCATTGTTCGATCCTGCTTCATCATTAGCATTTCCGTTATTAAATGTCCAGTTTGCAACCGGTTTTGTTTGTGCAACAGCAGAAAACATTGTTAATCCTGCTGCAACTGTTAGTAAAATTTTTTTCATTATGTTTATATTAATTGATTAAACCCGATGCAACTTTACATCAATAAAAAAATCAATTAATTGTAACTTTACTAAAACAATACATAAATATCTGAAAGCAGATTTTTACTTTTTAAAAGCGATATTTTGAATAAAGGAAAATTACTGTATCGTGATAAACTCTGCAGTTTTTTATTCTAAGCTGTATTCTAAGTTTACGGTAACAGTTATGGTTTTATTTTTTGATGAAGTATTAAAAGCGCCACCATAACTAAAATCTTCGCTGGTATTTTGCCCGGTTATTTGAAAAACACCCATACTGCTTTTTACCAGTTTTCTTAATCGGCTGCCGGCATTGTTTGCAAGGGTTTCTGCCCTTATTTTGGCATCGGTTGTGGCATCCTTTAAAATCTCATGTTTTAAACCTGCCAATTGAGTATAAAAATAACTGGGGTTACTGCTAAATAATTCAATGTTATCATTTATCAACTCGGTAACTTCTCTCGATATTTTTTCAACTTTGTCAACATCATTGCTTTCAATTGTTACGTTTTGAACCAACTCATAACCTGTAAAATTGCTGCTCATCAGCATACCTTTATCGTTGTATCTGTAATCATACTGACGATTTATGGTAATTGACGAGAATTTAATTTCATCTTCTTTAACACCTTTTTTTATCAGGTATTTTCTAATAATTTCATTATCGGTATTTAGAAGCGAATAAGCTTCTTTTAAATTCATAGATCGTTTTGAAAAGCTACCCTGCCATACAATCAGGTCGCTTGTAAAGTTTCTTTGAGCGCTTCCGGTTACTGCAATAGTTTTTTTGTTGGCATTGCTGTAATGGCTGCGTTCCCAGGCTCCGGCAAGTAAAAAAGCGCTAATTACAATAGCTATGGCCATAAATAATTTACCGGCTACAGCATTGTTTGAGTGTTGATTTTCCATTATTGATTTGTTTTGGGATTTATTGAAAGGCGAAGACTAATAATATTACTCATGCCCAGAATTCCTTCATTAAAAGCATTTCCAAGTGCATAATCAATTGCAAGCGATTTAAGTTTTATACCAACTCCTACTGCAGGCATGGCATTAAGTTGTCGTTTCCCCGAAAAATCAGTTACACTTTGCATATTGCTTATACCGCCTCTTAAAAAAGCAAAGTTTTTGTAACCCAATTCAATTCCGGCTCTCGGGTCAATATTTATAATTTTACTGTTTATTAAAACATTTCTTTGGCCATCGGTGGTTAAATCAAAATTTACTTCGGGCAGTATGCTGAATTTATCATCAAACATTTTCAAAATATATGCTGAACCGAATGTAAAACGTGGCAAAGTAATTTCCAGGCCACCTTTAGGCAAGGCATTTCCCGCTGCAAGCAATTGTTTTTGGTCTTGTTCGCTTAAATTAAAACTCCATGCATTAAAAGTACCGGTAATATCTCTGCCGGTAAATGCAAATTGCCAGTTATTTTTTGTGTAAGTTGAGCCGACATCGAGACCAAAACCCCAAGCCCCGCCAAATTCTCCAACAATACGCCTGATAATTTTTATATTACCGCCAACATTTAAACCTTCTATGGGAGTTTGTGTTGCATAACTACCGATTACAGCATAATCAACTGCCGAAAACGTTCTTATTAGTGCATAATTAATCTGTCCATCCTGCATTAAATACAGGGTATTCGGAATACCATCAATGCCAAGTCTAACAACACTAACAGCAGCTTTGCTTTTTGCGTTCAAACCAAAAGAAATAGCACCATAATCGTGTTTTGTAACTCCTGCAAACTGTTCGTTGTGCATGGCCGATACTTGTAATTTATCTTCAATACGCAATAAAGCTGCCGGATTCCAATATCCTGCCGTTACATCGTTTGTTGAGGCAATTACAGAGCCTCCCATTGCAGCAGCCCTAGCACCTACGCCAATATTTAAAAAATCGTTGCTGTATTTTAACGCTCTTTGTGCATTTGCAAAAGAGTAAAACAATATTAAAACAACTAAAGATGTAATTTTATAAAAATTCATTAAAAAGTTTGATGTAACAAATAAAGCAGCCTTAGTTTATCTTTCAAAATTAAATTATCTATTTTATGTAATGTATCGTACAAAAACAAGTTGTCACTCAAAGTAAAATTTCCGGCTTTTGCCCGCATCATTATTCTGCTTAACGAATAAATAAACAGGTTATTATCGGGGTAGTTTTTAATGTATTGAACTTTTGAAAAATTAAGAAAAATTTTAGTTGAAGCTTCTACGTCAATACAATTAAAACAAGTTAAAAATGATTTTAAAATTTCAACATCAACAGCTAGCAAATCATTGTAAAATTTATTTACCAATTTAGGTAAATGCAAAACCAAGAACCTATCAACATACAACTCGAAAAAAACATGACCCAAAAACCATTTACGGTTTATGTTGCCTTCAAAGTTTATTTGCTTTACCAATTCTGTAAACACCGAGTTTCCATAATTAAAAAACCATGATTGATGAAAAATTTTATCATCATGGTAATGCTGTTGGCAACCATCAAAAAGCAATTTGTGTTCAGGGAATAAAAAATTTTTTTCAGTAACTTTAAAATGTTTTACAAACCCTCTCATTAAATCGGGTAAAATTAAACCTGCATTGTAGTATGGATTTTTTTGTTTGCTTATGTAGTAATGCGAAAGGTAATTCACCTGATTTTAGCATTAAGCAAAGCCTCTGCAAAAATTAAATCTTCGGGGGTGGTAATTTTAATGTTATTGTAATCGCCTTCAATTAAATGAATTTGATGTCCTGCTTCTTCAAAAACCGAAGCATCATCGGTAAAGTTATCATGATTGGCAGCGTTATAAGCTTGCTTAATTAAGCTTAGATTAAATGTTTGTGGTGTTTGAACCAAATAATAATTATTTCTGTTAACATTTTTGGTTATTCCGGTAACAGTTAACTCTCTGATAGAATCTTTTAATTTAACCGATGTAACAGCAGAGTTTTTTTGTAATGCTGTATTAAATGAATTATTGATAATATTGTTCGAAACAAATGGCCTTACACCATCGTGAATGGCAACAAATCCTTCGTTTTCGCTTATTGCATCTAAAGCATTTTTTACAGAATTAAATCTTGCAAAACCTCCTTCAATAATTTTGTGTTTAATGGAGAAATTGTGATCAAAACATAAATTTTTCCAATAATCAATATGGTCTTTAGGTAGTACTAAAATAATTTCATCTACACCATAATTCGCAAAAGCCTCCACAGTATGCATTAAGATTGGTTTTCCGCCAATGTTTACAAACTGCTTGGGCAGTGGTTGGTTCATTCGTAAACCTTTACCACCTGCTACAATTACTGCAATTTTTTTATGGCTTGAAAAAATCAAGACAAAATTAAATAATTAGCATTGCATCGCCATAAGCCAAAAACTGGTATTTATGTTCTATGGCTTGTTTGTAGGCTTCTTCTAGCAATTCGAAACCTGCAAAAGCAGCAGTTGCCATAAGCATGGTACTTTCGGGACGATGAAAATTTGTAATTAAACAGTTTGCTATTTTAAAATCGTGTGGCGGAAAAAGAAATTTATCTGTCCAACCGCTTAAAGGATTTAATGTATCCATAGAAGAAACTGCACTCTCTAATGCTCTAAGCGTGGAAACTCCGGCTGCAACAATTTTTCTTTTTTCGGTTTTTGCATTATTCACTATTTCCGAAGTTTCGGCCGGAACTTCGTAATACTCACTATCCATTTTATGTTTGGTTAGGTCTTCAACCTCTACTTCTTTGTATGCGCCCATACTATTGTGCAATGTAACCTCTGCAAATCTTACGCCTTTTATTTCTAACCTCATGGCCAATTCGCGGCTAAAGTGCATGGCACCCGTTGGTGGTATTACCGCACCAATTTTTTTTGCAAATATGGTATTGTATCTATCTGCATCAATTTTTTCAACAGGCCTGTTCATATATTTAGGAATTGGCATTTCGCCCAATTTTTCTATCAGGCTCCAAAGTTCTTCATCACTTCCATCAAACAAAAACCTTATGGTACGTCCGCGACTGGTTGTATTATCAACCACCTCGGCTACTAAATCATCATTTCCAAAATACAATTTGTTGCCCACACGAATTTTACGAGCCGGGTCAACCAATACATCCCAAAGCTTATGTTCTTTGTTTAACTCGCGTAGTAAAAAAACTTCTATGGTTGCACCCGTTTTTTCTTTGTTGCCATATAATCTAGCCGGAAATACTTTGGTGTTGTTTACAACTATTACATCTCTATCCGTAAACATTTTAAGTATGTCGGCAAATTTTTTATGCTCTATTTTCTTCTTGGCACGGTTTATAACCATCATTTTTGCATCGTGGCGGTTATGTGCCGGATATTTTGCAATTAGGCTTTCATCGAAAGCAAATTTAAATTGAGATAATTTCATTTATTTGATAATCAGTTTTATATGTGCAGTTTTTAGGCTATTTAGCTAAAAAATTGGAGTGCAAATATAATTTAGTATTACGCTTTAGCAATGTTTCAATAAAATTAGTGTTAAGTTTGGCTTAACTTTGAAATTACATTAAAAATCTTAAGAAAATAGAGTTGATTTTAAAGTTTAAACACTCTTTACAATGCATTAATAATTACTTAATATTGCATAACCCGTTACAAAAAATATTTTTGCCGATATTTAATTTACATGTTCGGTTTAGAACCTAATTTAACCATTCTGCTTTTATTTTGCCTGTTAGCTGCAGCAGCCTTCGAATTTATAAATGGTTTTCACGATACAGCAAATGCTGTTGCAACGGTTATTTATACCAACAGTTTAAAACCTTGGGTAGCCGTTGTATGGAGTGCCATTTGGAATTCAATTGGCGTATTTGCAGGCGGTATTTCGGTAGCTATGGGTATTACCTATTTGTTGCCCAACGAATTGTTGTTAGATACTGATGTTTACCATAACATAGCACTCATATTAGCTTTACTTTTTACCGCAATAATCTGGAATTTAGGCACTTGGTACTATGGTTTACCTTGTTCTAGCTCACACACTTTAATAGGTTCAATTTTAGGTGTTGGTTTGGCATACAGTTTTATAGCTCCAACAAAAGGAGTTAGTTATGTAAACTGGGGCAAAGCATCAGATATTGGTCTTTCGTTGCTTCTTTCACCGTTATTGGGTTTTAGCCTTGCAATTTTATTAATGTATATTTTAAGGCAGGTGGTACGATCGAGGGTAATATTTAAAGAGCCGGCCAGCAATGCACCTCCCCCATTTTGGATTAGGCTCATTTTATTATTAACCTGCACAGGTGTAAGTTTTTCTCATGGAAGTAACGATGGCCAAAAGGGTGTTGGATTGGTTATGTTGATATTAATTGCCATTGTTCCAACTTATTTTACCATAAATGTAAGCAACGATTCAACAAAAATAAAAAGAGAGTTGCTAACTATGGAAAGTATTTTAAACGAAGTTGATTCGAACAGACTTAGCGATGAAGATGCTTTACAGTACAAAAAAAGTAAAGCCATGATTGCTGATTTTATTGCTCATATTCAAGCTGAACCAAATTTTGAACACTACAGCAAAGAACAAAAGTTTGAAATTAGAATGGATGTTATTTATTTAAGTAAAGCCATTAATAATTTGGTTCAAAGTAAAACCATAAACTTAAGCATTGTAAATAAAGAACAACTAAAAACATCGTTAAAAATTGTAAAAACCATATCAGAATATGCGCCTTTGTGGGTAATTTTAATGATAAGTTTATCGCTTGGATGCGGAACCATGATTGGTTGGAAGAGAATTGTTAGAACCATTGGCGAAAAAATTGGTAAACAACACTTAACTTATGCGCAGGGCGCAAGTGCAGAGATTGTAGCAGCAAGTACCATTGGTTTTTCTACGTATTTGGGGTTACCGGTAAGTACAACCCATATATTAAGCAGTGGTATTGCTGGAAGCATGGTTGCATCTAAAGGTGTAAAAAACCTTAATACCAAAACCATTAAAAATATTGCAATTGCCTGGTTACTCACCTTTCCGGTTTGCGTAATGCTAAGCGGTTTGCTTTTTTATTTTCTTAGAATGATTTTATAATTTAATCAACCAATTTAAGCTCAAAATTTTCGAGTCTTACCATGTTAAGCCTTCGGTTGTAAAGGCTACCTGATTTAAAAGAACTGCCAATTTTATTCTTTAAACCAAAAATTTTTATATTTTCAATGTTTTGAAGCATAGCAAAATTTCCGTTTGTTTTTTGGTATGCCTGAACCAAATACATAAACTGTCTGTAACCTTCAAAAGCAAATTCGCTTGGAAGTGTATTGTATTTACTTAAATATTTTTTGCTAAACCATTTAACCTCTTCGTTATTAAGATCGGCATAAAAAGGCGTTAACACTGTAACATTTAATTTTTGCCAGTTTTGAGCCGAGACTCCTTTAAAATCGAGCCATTTTTTTAAACCAAATACGGTTGCATTTTCAAAATTTTCAACCTCTGCCATATAGTTTATGGCCACATTTACAACCGATTCGTCTTCGCTAATAATAAAAATATAATTACTACTTAATGGTTTGTAATACTCCTTTAGTTTTGCAGAATTATAAACATCAATATAGTTTATTTTAATTGAAGCAAAGCCCTTCTCTATTTCTTTAAATCTTTTATAAATTATTTCGTTGTTTTTGGTTGAACCTTTTATAAGTATGAGATTTATATCATCGAAACCGGTGTTTTTTAAATAATTTAATAAAATATCGGCATAGCTGTATAAATCAGGATTAAAAGATATAAGCATTGAATCGTTTATAGAACTCTTAGTAAATGTAAGAAATGGAGATATTCTGTAAACTCTGTTTTGATTACTAAAATTTTGCATCATTATTTGTCCTTCACGCAAGGCAGGTCCAATTACAATATTGCTCTGTTTAACAAAATCGTTTTGCAAATGCTTTTTAATGGTAATTGAATCTTTTTTTGTATCGAAAACTTTTAGGGTAATATTTAAATTACTTTCTGTATTGCCTAAACTATCAAGTGCAACTAAAACACCTTGATAATATTCGCGACATACATCACTTAATTGCTTTTCGGTGCTTCTATTGTTTTGTAAAATAAGTTTGCTGTTAAACGGCAGCATAACACTAACTTTAAAATCGTTGGTTTGTTGTGCTTTTACCCCAAAAATTGGGTTCAGCAAAATCAAAAAACAAAGCAATATGTATTTATATTTTATTCCCATTCTATGGTTGCAGGAGGTTTGCTGCTTATATCGAATACTACCCTGTTTATACCTTTAACTTCGTTAATAATTCGATTTGCAACATGACCCAAAAAATCATGAGGAAGGTGGGCAAAATCGGCAGTCATTCCATCAAAGCTTGTAACGGCTCTAAGGCAAATTACATTTTCGTAAGTTCTCTCATCACCCATTACACCCACCGAGCTTACCGGTAAAAATATAGCACCGGCTTGCCAAACACTACCGTAAAAACCTTTGTCTTTAAGTTCACCAATAAAAATATCATCCGCATTTTGCAGTGTTGTTACTTTTTGTTGGGTTATATCGCCTAAAATGCGTATTGCCAAACCAGGACCCGGAAATGGATGTCGGTTTAAAATAATCGAGTCTATGCCCAAAGCAGTTCCAACATGCCTCACTTCGTCTTTAAATAACATACGAAGAGGTTCAATAATTTTAAGGTTCATTTTTTCGGGCAAACCACCTACGTTATGATGCGATTTTATGGTTGCCGAAGGGCCTTTTACACTTACGCTTTCAATAACATCAGGATAAATGGTACCCTGGGCAAGCCATGTAACATCATCTAATTTTTTTGCTTCCTCTTCAAATACTTCAATAAAAACACGGCCAATTATTTTTCTTTTTGTTTCAGGGTCGCTAATACCTTTTAGTTCGTTTAAAAATCTTTTTTTGGCATCAACCCCGATAACATGTAAACCCATATTGTGGTATGCATGTAAAACCTGCTCAAATTCGTTTTTTCGTAAAAGTCCGTTATCAATAAAAATTCCTTTAAGGTTTGAGCCAATAGCCTGCTTTAATAAAACAGCGGCAACACTGCTATCAACACCACCACTTAAGCCAATTATTACCTTATCATTTGATAGTTTATTTTTAAGATCGGTAACGGTTGTTTCAATAAAGTGGGCGGGTGTCCAATTTTGCGAAAGCCCGGCAATATCAACTGCAAAATTGTGTAATATAGTTTTTCCATCAATACTATGTGTTACTTCGGGGTGAAACTGAATGCCATAAGTTGGTTCGCCCGAAATTTTAAATGCAGCTACTTTAACTTTATCGGTACTTGCAATTATTTCAAAATTATCAGGCACTTTTTCAATGGTATCTCCATGGCTCATCCAAACCTGAGATTGCAAAGGCACGTTATTAAATAATACATTATCAGATATTGTGCTTAAATGTGCTCTTCCATATTCTCTTATGGTTGATGGTATTACATAACCATTGTTTGTATGTGCAAGTAATTGTGCTCCGTAGCAAACACCCAATAATGGCAACTTACCACGATATTGGTTTAAATCTATTTCCGGTAAAATACTGTCGCTAACACTGTATGGACTTCCGCTTAAAATAATGGCTTTGGTTGCCTCATCAATTTCAGGCAAGTGAGTGCAAGGATGAATTTCTGAGTAAATGTTTAACTCTCTTAGCCTTCGTGCAATTAACTGTGTGTATTGACTACCAAAGTCAATAATAATAATTTTTTCTTCCATTAAATTTAATGGAGCAAAATTGCACTTTTTTGTTAAATGTTTTAGCCAATAATTTTATACAAACCAAACATGCTTAGTGCGCCACCTACTGATGTAAAACCATATAAGCTAATTTTAAACATAGGGTTATTGTAATCCATAACAAACGGTGCAAAAAATGCAAGCAGCAACACAACCCCGCCAATACCTATTATTTTCCAACCTAATTTAGAGTTAACCTCGCAACAGTATTTTCTAAAAACCTGCTCGGCCATATCTTCGTTCAAACCATTCGATTGAATGATGCTTCTCACATCGGTTTTTGCAAGCCTGTTTTCTAAACAGTAGCTTATAAATTCCGAAACATTGTCGGTATTAATTTTAAATCTTTGCTCGCTCATAGTTGTAAAAATTTATGGCTAAAGTAGTTACAAATTATAAAAAAATCAAGTGGGATTATTACACTTTTAAATTTTATTAAAAAATTACATGTTGCTAATTTGCAATAAGTATTCCCAGAGTTGTTATAAGATAACTAATTTTATTTCTGCTTACGTAAAATCCATTAACAGCTAAAGTGTCTAAGTTTACAGGCATTCTTTTATCGTTTATATCAAATCGGTTTTCAACCTTTCCTGTAATTCCATTAACCGATTTTAAACCACTTTCATCTTTTATAAATAGTAATGAATCCCTAACATCGAAAATTACAGCACTTTTACCTATTGAATCAAGCTTCTTGGTTAGTTGTAGTCCATCGTTCGAGATATAATAAGCATCATTCATCAAAGTAATGAAATTGTTTAAATAATTTATTTTAGGGAAAATCTTAAATGCACGATGTTCTCCTTTTGGCTCAAAAGCATTATTTAAAATAAGTGTTCCCTGAGCTCCATAAAGAGCAATATTATTTCTTATTGAAGATATACCTGTTAACCAAGTATTTATTGGCAGCAAATTTTCTGCAACAGTTGGACTATTGGTATTTGTTTGAATTATTACAGGTACACCATCCTTATTTAATATTTTCTTTCGTGCATCAGGATATTTGTAAGCATATACCAATACAGAATTAGCGTTTGAAGCAGTTGAATGGTTTGCCGGAGCAATATCAAAAATTTGGTATTCACCGGTTGTAAAAGTACCAGTGCTGTCAAATTTTCTAATATCTACCATTAATGGATTAAAGTATGAAAAATCAGGCCTCATTTTATAAAGTAATAAAAAGTCACCGGCATTAGAGTTTGTGCTTCGTAATACAGTATAAACCGAACCATCATTCATAAAACCAAATGAAAAATCAGAAATATTGGTGGTTGGAATAGATGTTATGTTTTTAAGTTTTCCATCGTTATTAAACAAATAAACCGATTGACGAAACCGAATTGCTACGTTACCATTTTTATCTTCAAAAAAATCGGAATATGCAGGTTCTTGCACATCTATAAATTGCCATTTTTCAATTTCTAGGGTTTGGTTATAACTAGTATTTTCGTTCTTATTACATGATAAAATGAAAAATACTATAATCAGCGCAAAAAAAGTTTTATTTTTCACCAAAATTCTTTTCATATCCAATTAAAATGTAACATTAAAATTCATTTAAATATTTAATATCCAATATTCCAAAAACTGTTTACAATAAAACCTGTATTGTATTGAATAACATTAAGGTTATTAACCCTTCTTGGTAATTGCAAAATTTGATTAAAATAACCACCTTCTACACGAAAATGTTTATTAAACTTGTAACCAAGTAATATACCAAGTCTGTTTTGGTCGAAAATATTTTGATTTACATTTTTTCCAAAACCAATAAAAATTTCATCATACAATGCTGCATAAGGAGTTTTATCGGCAATGAGTTTGCCTTTTAATGCTGTTTGAACACGAGCCATGAATCTTAAACGGTTTAAAAAAACCCAATTACTTGGCTCTTTTAATGCGGCTGTATTATAAACTGCCAACCAACGTTGCTCAAGTTTATATCGGTGGCTCAATTCAAACCTGCCTGTTTGTTGGGTTAATATTATGGTTTGATAGGTGCGATGTTCGGTAAATTGTTTGCCAAAAGAATTGATAGGAAAATCTCCATAATTAAAAGTTTCAATCCAAACATATCCTGCCCTAACCAAAGCATTTTGATTAATTTTGTAATTAATACCTGTTCTTAACAAACTTTGCTGCCAATTGGTAATAAAATTATCGCGCCTAAATTGATATTCGGAATGTAAACTCCAGTTGGGCGATAGTTGAAAGGTACCTGTTGTAGTAATCCAACCAATATTATTATAATCATTTATGCGTTGTGCTTGCAACTTAAAACTTATTATAAAAATCGATAAAGTAAATATTAAGGCTTTGTAATTCATCAATTAAATTATGCAAGGTTAAATAAATTAATATCAAACAAAACTATAAAAAATTTAATGTACCATGATTTACAACCGCTAACAAAAACATCATCCCAAAAATCAAATAATGCATGAAATGATACGTTTTAAAGCTAATTTTGAAACAATATGAATAATAACACACGTATTTTATGGGTTGATGATGAAATTGATTTGCTTAAACCACATATTATGTTTTTGCAAAATAAAGGCTACGAAGTTGATACCCTAAACAATGGAGTAGATGCCATAGATAAGGTAAAAACCATCAACTACGATGTAATTTTTTTAGATGAAAACATGCCCGGCCTTACCGGGCTTGAAACCTTGGTTCAAATAAAACAACTAAAACCACATGTGCCGGTGGTAATGATTACCAAAAGCGAAGAAGAGCATATTATGGAAGATGCCATTGGCAACCAAATTGCCGATTACCTTATAAAACCGGTAAACAGCAGCCAAATTTTGCTGAGCCTAAAAAAACTGCTCGAAGGAAAACAATTGGTAACCGAAAAAACAACACAAACCTATCAACAGGAATTTAGGCAGCTAAGTATGGAAATGTATGATATAAAAGATTTTTACGGTTGGGCAAACCTCTATAAAAAACTGGTAAATTGGGAAATTACCCTTTCGCAAAGCGGAGATACAGGAATGGATGAAGTGCTTGCCATGCAAAAACGCGATGCAAACAATGGTTGGTGCAAATTTATAGAAGATAATTATCTAAACTTTTTAAATAAACCTGATGATCATACTCCGGCCATGAGCCACACTGTTTTTAAAAAGAAACTACAGCCTGTTATAAATGATGATACACCTGTTTTTTTATTGGTAATTGATAATTTTAGGTTCGACCAATGGAAGGTAATTGAACCCATTATAAGCGAATATTTTACGGTAAAAAGTGAAGATGTGTACATGAGCATTCTGCCAACTACCACGCACTATGCCCGTAATAGCTTGTTTGCCGGTATTTTACCCAGCGAAATTGAAAAAATTTATCCAAACCTTTGGGTAAACGAAGAAGATGAAGAAGGCAAAAACATACACGAAGAAGACCTTTTTGCCCGCCACCTGCAACGCTTGGGTATTAAAGATAAATTTACCTACAATAAAATTACAAACCTTAATGCCGGAAAAGATTTGGTTGATAAAATACCTAACCTATTCTCAAACCGCATAAACGTAATAGTTTACAACTTTGTAGATATGCTTAGCCATGCCCGAACCGAAATGAATGTAATGAAAGAACTTGCCGAAGATGAAGCCGCCTACAGAAGTATTACAAAAAGTTGGTTCGACCATAGCCCGCTTTTTGATGCCATTAAACGCATGGCTCAAAAAAAAGCAAAACTGGTTATTACAACCGACCACGGCTCCATTCGTGTTAAAGACCCCGTAAAAATTATTGGCGACCGAAGCACAAGCACCAACCTGCGTTACAAACAAGGTAAAAACCTTAGCTATAATGCCAACGAATTGTTTACTATAAAAAAACCCGAACTTGCACACCTACCCAAACAAAACATAAGCACCACTTTTGTATTTGCACGTGGCGAAGATTTTATGGCATACCCCAACAACTTTAATTACCATGTAAACATGTATTCAAACAGCTTTCAGCATGGCGGCATTAGTCTTGAAGAAATGATTGTTCCTTTTGTGGTGCTTGAAACAAAATAAACTGAAAAATGGATTTTGATAAACTGATAAGATTTTTAACCGAACTTAAAGAAAATAACCATAAACCCTGGTTTGATACCAACCGACAAACTTATGATGATTTAAGAAACCAATGGATTGAATTTACTGAAAAACTCATTCATGAAATTGGAAAATTTGATGAAGGTATAGCTTTGCTTGAACCCAAAAACTGCATTTTTAGAATTAATAAAGATGTAAGGTTTAGCAAAGATAAATTGCCATACAAAACCAATTTTGGCATAAACCTGAACCCGGGTGGAAAGAAAGCTGAATTTATGGGTTATTATTTTCATGTTGAACCAAACAGCATATTTTTTGCTGCCGGAAGTTATATGCCAATGCCTGCAACCCTTGCTGCTATAAGACAAGAGATTGATTATAATGCTGATGAATTATTAAAAATTATAAATGCAAAAACTTTCAAACAGTATTTTGGTAAATTAGAAGGTGACAAACTTACCAGGCCGCCAAAAGGATATGACGATAGCAATGGCATGATAGAATACATAAAGCTGAAACATATTATTGCTGTAAGAAATTTTAAACCTGAAGAATTAAAAAAATCTGATATTATAAAAGAATTTGGTAAAACAGCAAAAGCTGCCAAACCACTACTAAATTTTTTAAGAAGAGCTATTGAGTAATATAATTTACCCCAACCTATTTATATCCTCTTCATTAAGCCTGTAAACTGTCCATTCACTCAAAGGTTTTGCACCAAGTTTTTCATAAAAATCAATAGCTGGTTTATTCCAATTAAGCACACTCCACTCTACCCTGCCGCAATTTTGTTGTTTGGCAATCTTTACCAACTCAAGCAGCAATGCTTTGCCGTAGCCTTTGCCTCGGTGTTCAGTAGAAATAAATAAATCTTCAAGGTAAATTCCGGGCTTTGAAACAAAGGTTGAATAATTATAAAAATACAACGCAAAACCAACAGGCACATACAGTTCGTAACCAATTATACATTTTGCAAAAACCGGATTGTTAAACAATGTTTTTTTAATACTTTCTTCGGTTGCCTGAACCAAATGAGAAAGCTTTTCGTAATCGGCAATTGCTTTTATAAAATGTAAAATTACAGGTATATCTTTTTCTTTAGCTTCTCTAATGGCAAACACGTTAGTCAAGGTTTATTTTTCCTTTCTTAAATAACCCTTTTATTTCTTTTTCAACGGGCATCATCATACCCGATGGATCTCTTGGTTCAACCAAAAACTTTACATGTATTTGGTATGCGTTTCGTCCTTTACGTTTTGCTGTGATTGTTCCTTTTTTTATCAGGTAATTTCCGGTTTCTGGGCAAAAACAACCCCGATTAAAAATAAAATTTGCATTGGCAAGCTCATTATCTTTAAGCGTAAATTTGCGTTTGGGATTTTTCAATTCAAACCTAAAATATTCCATATATTCGTCATCTGCAATGTGCACATAATCTTTAGCACGATAAAAATAACTAAAAACAGTGTTCTCTCCTTCAGCCAAATCATGGTCAAAACCTTCATCGTATTTTTTTATAACAATTTTTGTTTTTGGCTGAAAGGTAAATCGTTTTACTTCAGGATTGAACTGCTCGTTTTCGTGTTGGCTTTTTGCTTGAAACCAACATAAACACGCTATTAAAATAAAGAAGAATTTTTGCATGTAGCAAACATACTAAAAAGATGCATTATTGATTGGGCAAACTTAAAAAGGGAGTTTTTCCATCAGTAATAATTGTTTTGGTATTGCTTGATTTTGACAGTTCGCGGAAAGCATCAATTTGTTTAAGTTTTATTAATTGTGGCGTAAGGCTGTTATTAAGCATTTCGTTTGCTTTTGCTTGGGCAGCTGCTTCGGTTTTAAGTGCATTTGCACGGCCTTCTGCTTCAATTTCAAAAACGCTTTTTTGAGCTTGTGCTGCAATTATCCTCGATTGTTTTTCTCCTTCGGTTTGTATTATTTTTCTTTCGGCATCTTTTCTCTCACGCTCTTTTAAAAACTCCATTCTTTGCGCATCTTGTTCGGCCTGCAACTTTTCTTCAATAGCTTTAGCAAGACCTGAAGGCAACGTAATACTTTTCATCAAAACTGCTTCAATAATAAAGCCTTTGCTTTCAACCACATTCATCATTCGTTCTTTTATTTCATGTTCAATTTCGCTTCGCTTGGCACTGTGCATATCTTTGGCTTCATACTTTGAGCATATATCAGACGCAGCCGAACGAAAAACAGGCAATATCAATATCTCTTGAAAGTCAAGGCCTGTTTTACTTAGTATATTGGAAAACTCATTTGTTTTTATTCTATACAAAATCGAAATTTCTGATTGTACATTTAAACCTTCTTTGCTCGGAAGATTTGCATTTATTGCCAAATTTACGGTTCGTATTGGCGTTTTAATAACCCTTGTAAATATAGGATTATATAACACCAAACCAGGGTTTATGCTGTTGCTGCTTATTCGTCCAAATGTTCGTTTTATACCAATTTCATCTTGTTTTATGGTGGTACACGATGTAAAAACCAAAGCAAATAATGTAATTAAATAAACGATTTTTTTCATGTTTTTTAAAGTTAGTTATATACAAACTAACCACTTACAAAGCTGTAAGTATTATATTTTAATTCTAAATACAAAAAAATGACAAAGATTAAAACCTTATTAAATCTTATTTGAACCAAACCTGTGTGGCTCCTGCGCCAAACTTTAATGGGTCGGCCATATCAAACATTAAAACTATGTTATTTTGCTTTTTTAAATATGCATGAATTTTATTTTTAAGCAATTGAGTCCCTACTCCATGAATAAAAATAATCTTTTTCATACCATGCGTGTAAGCAGCTTGCAAACTTTTTTCAAATACTTCCATTTGCAAATCAATGGTAACTGATGTTTTGGGAAATCCTCGTTTGTATAGCACATCAATATGCAAATCAACCACTTCATCGGGTTTTTGCATAAGGTTTGGTTTTTGCTGAGCCAAATGTTCGCTAAAATCTTTTTGTTGCAGTTTGCTTAAATCTGTTTTTGTAGCTTGCAAATCATCCAACTTAAAAACATAAGCCTGTTGTTTTAAAAAGAAACAATACTTTAAGCTGCCATGAAAAACCTTTGCATTAAAATCTAATTGAGCGGCAATTGGTTTCAACAAATGAATGGTTGTAGGCTCAAAGGGTAAAAACTGAAAATACAAAGGTTTCCAGTTATTAAAATCTTCTAAATTGTAATTAAAAAGTTCAACACTTTCGCCCTTTTCTAAATATTGATTTTCTCGTAATTTATAAACATCGCCATCTTTCTCAAAACAAGTAAAGTAACAACCTTTTGCAAAGTTGTTGTGCAATACCAATTGTAAATAATTTTCGCTAATTCTTTGGTATGCTGCAAACAATCCAATAGGATTGGTATTAGGTTTTTCTGGTAGTTTTTCTTCCTTATCAGTTTCAACAACAATTGGTTCAAAAGCAATTTTTACAAGTTTTGAACCTATTGCATCTATTTCAAAATCACCTTCGATGGTTACACCAAAAATGTTATTTGGCTTTATAGATGTTATAATGCCTTCAAGATTTTCATCAACAAACCGAACTTTATCTCCCGGTTTCAGTTTTTGCATTACACATTAAATTTAAAGTGCATTACATCACCATCGGCAACTATGTATTCTTTGCCTTCCATGCGCAACACACCATTTTCGCGACATGCACTTTCCGATCCAAATTTTTTATAATCTTCAAAAGCTATGACTTCTGCCTTAATAAAACCTCTTTCAAAATCTGAGTGAATAACTCCGGCAGCAGCAGGCGCTTTGGTTCCTTTGGTTATTGTCCATGCTCTTACTTCCTGAACACCAGCAGTAAAGTAAGTAATAAGGTTTAATAATTTATATGCAGCATTTATTAATTTAGCTACACCGCTTTCAGCAAGGCCTAAGTCGTTAAGAAATGCTTGTCTGTCTTCAAAACTTTCAAGTTGAGCAATATCAGCCTCAATTGCCGCACTAATTACAAGCACCTCAGCATTTTCGTTTTTTACGGCTTCTTTTACTTGTTCTACAAATTTATTTCCGGTTGTAATTTCGTTTTCGTTTACATTACATACATACAAAACAGGCTTTGCAGTAAGCAAACATAAGTCTTCAACATGTTTCCATTCGTCTTCGGTTGCATCAATGGTACGAGCATTTAAGCCATTTTCGAGATGCTGCTTAAATTTATTTAGAGCGTTTTCAGCTTTTAATGCATCTTTATCACCGATTTTGGCGGCACGGGCAACTTTAAGAAGTTTTTTTTCTACCGAATCAAGGTCTTTAAGTTGCAATTCTGTATCAATAACATCTTTATCTCGTATTGGATTTACGCTGCCGTCAACGTGAATGATATTATCATTTTCAAAACAACGTAATACATGTATTATAGCATCTGTTTCTCGAATATTGGCTAAAAATTGGTTTCCTAAACCTTCGCCTTTGCTTGCTCCTTTTACCAGTCCGGCAATATCTACAATTTCTATGGTGGTAGGAACCAGTTTTTGTGGTTTTACCAACTCTGCCAATACGTTAAGTCTTTCATCCGGTACTGTAATTACACCTACGTTAGGTTCAATTGTACAAAAAGGAAAATTTGCAGCCTGAGCTTTGGCGTTGCTTAAACAATTAAATAAAGTTGATTTTCCAACATTGGGCAATCCTACAATTCCGCACTTTAATCCCATACTGTTTATTTAATAAATTGTTTCATATCACTAATCATTTTTTCGGCAAGGTTGTTGGCTGTGGTTTCGCTTTGGCTTTCGGCATAAATGCGAATAATTGGTTCGGTATTGCTTCTTCTTAAGTGCACCCACTCTTTATCAAACTCAATTTTTAAGCCATCAACTTTGTTTATAGGTTGTTTTTGGTACTTAGCTTCCATTTTTGCAAGTAAGTCATCAATGTTTATTTCAGGCGTAAGTTCTATTTTCTTTTTTGCTATAAAATAATCGGGGTAACTTTCTCTAAGCATTGAGCATATTTTACCAAATTTTGCCAAATGAGATAAAAACAAAGCAATACCAACCAAAGCATCACGGCCGTAGTGAAGTTCAGGTAAAATTATGCCACCGTTTCCCTCACCGCCAATTACAGCTTGTGTATCTTTCATCATTTTTACCACATTTACTTCACCAACTGCACTCGCACTGTAACTGCCTCCATTTTTTTCGGTTATATCTCTCAAAGCCCTTGATGAAGAAAGGTTGCTTACTGTATTTTTTTTTAGGTTTTTGCTTGTTAAGTAATCTTCCGAAACATTTTTTAAAATATAGTCGGCAACGGCAACCAAAGTATATTCTTCACCAAACATGGTTCCGTCTTCGCTAACAATTGCAAGTCTGTCAACATCCGGGTCAACAACAATACCTAAATCGGCTTTTGTTCTTTTTACTTCTCCGGCAATAGCTGTTAAATTTTCCGGCAATGGTTCCGGATTATGCGGAAATTTACCATCAGGTGTGCAATACAATTCAACAATTTCGTTTACGCCTAAAGCATTTAATAATTTGGGCACAGCTATTCCTCCAGTACTGTTTACCGCATCAACAACTACTTTAAACTTTTTAGCTTTAATGGCATTTACATCAACCCAAGGCAAATCAAGTATTTTTTCAATATGCCTATCAATATAATCGTTTATATATTGTATTGAACCTAATTTATCAACTTCGGCAAATTCAATATTATTGTTTTCGGCAATACTTAAAACTTCTCTGCCGGCTTCATCACTTATAAATTCGCCATGCTTATTTAAAAGCTTAAGTGCATTCCATTGTTTTGGGTTATGGCTGGCTGTAAGTATTATGCCTCCATGTGCCTCTTCCATAACAACTGCCATTTCAACAGTTGGTGTTGTACTTAAGCCTAAGTCAACAACATCAATACCCATAGCAATAAGTGTACCTGTAACCAAGCGATTTACCATATCACCGCTTATACGGGCATCTCTGCCAACAACAATTTTAGTATTACCGTTGCCTGTACGTTTTATTATTGACCCGAAAGCTGCAGTATATTTAACAATATCAATAGGTGTAAGTGCATTTCCTGTTGTGCCGCCAATGGTTCCTCTAATTCCGGAAATTGATTTTATAAGTGTCAAATCTTTTATATTTTTTGGGCTGCAAATTTACGAATCTTTATTTGAATAGCTCATTTGTAAAACAAAGACTTATTAACATGTTGAATAAATGCAAATCAGTTTTTTAGCTTAAAAAATTAAAGTTTTACTAAAACTAAAAAGCTAATTATTTAAACTATTTTTAGAAATTGCAGCCAACCAAATGGAAAATAAATTACTTATCGTTTTTTCACATCCCTTATTTGAAGCTTCTCATGTTCACAAGGCTTTGTTAAGTAAAATGCCTGATAGTAAGCATATTCGTTTTATTGATTTATATGAAAAATACCCTTTTTTTAACATAGATGTAAAAACAGAACAAAAAAACCTTTTAGATGCCGATATTGTGATTTTTCAGTACCCTATTATGTGGTACAGCATGCCGCCAATTTTAAAACAATATATTGATTTGGTTTTTGAACACGGCTGGGCATACGGTACCGAGGGAAATAAACTTGAAGGAAAATTTTTTATGGAAGTTATATCAACGGGTGGCAGCAAAGATTCTTACACAGCAACAGGTGTTCATCAAAACGATTTGCTTGATTATTTAAAAGGCTCAAAACAAACAGCTTTGTATTGCAAAATGAATTACATTCCACCTTTTGTGGTTTTTGGTTCAAACAAGCTAAACGAAAGCGATTTAAACGAATATGCAAACGAATTAAATTTAATATTAAACAAACTTTTAATAACCGACTTAAATAAGATAAATTTTACCTTGTACGAATACATAAACAACTGGAAATAAATAAATGGAAGGCGAATTTTTAAAACAGGCTCTTGTATTTTTAAGCGCAGCTGTATTGTGTGTACCAGTAGCCAAAAAACTTGGAATGGGCAGCGTATTGGGTTATCTTTTTGCCGGTGTAATTATAGGGCCTTATTTACTTGGTTTTGTAGGCCACGAAGGTGAAGACATTATGCATGCAGCCGAGTTTGGTGTTGTAATGATGTTGTTTTTAATTGGCTTGGAGTTGAACCCCAGATCGCTTTGGGAAATGCGCAAAAGTATTGGCGGAATGGGACTAATGCAAACCGGATTAACTGCAACTTTAGCAGGTGCACTTGGCTATTTTTTTATGAACTGGAGCCATAATCAATCGTTAGCGGTGGCTTTGGGTGTGGCACTTTCATCAACAGCCATGGTTTTGCAAACGCTTAAAGAAAAAGGAATGCACCAAACCACAGGAGGTAAAGCATCGTTTTCTGTGCTGTTGTTTCAAGATATTTTGGTAATTCCAATTCTTGCTTTTCTACCATTGCTTGCATTTACTCCAGCGGCACAACAAACAATTCACGAAAAACATTTTTGGGACGAATTGCCAACCATTATTCAAACATTAATTATAATTGGTTCAATAACAACAATTGGTATAGGTGGTAAATTTATTGTAATTCCAATACTCCGCATTATTGCAAAAACCGGTTTGCGCGAAATGTTTACAGCCGCATCGCTGTTGCTGGTTATTGCAGTTTCTTATTTAATGCAGGTTGTGGGTTTAAGCCCCGCTTTGGGAGCATTTTTAGCCGGTGTTGTTCTTGCAAACAGTGAATATAGGCACGAACTTGAAACCGACTTGGAGCCTTTTAAAGGTTTGCTGTTGGGTTTATTTTTTGTTGGCGTGGGTGTTACAATGAATATTCAGTTAATTTTTTCTGAACCAATTTTAATTTTCACTTTTGTTTTTGTATTAATAATTCTTAAAGCTTTGGTATTGAGCCTGACAGGCTTTGTATTTGGATTGAAAAAAGATCAAAATTATTTGTTTTCGATAATATTATCGCAGGTGGGCGAATTTGGATTTGTAATTTTTAGTTTCAGTAACCAGTTAAATATTATTGATAAATCAACGAATGATTTGTTGATGGCTGCAACAGCATTAAGCATGAGTATTACACCATTGTTGCTTGTTGTTTACGAAAGAATTTTAATGCCATACTTTGGTGTAAAAGAAATTGATACAGAAAAAGAAGCCGATGAAATACATACTAAACATCCTGTAATCATTGCAGGCTTTGGAAATTTTGGAGCAACTGTTTGTCGTTTTTTAAGAGCAAATAATGTAGAATCAACAGTATTGGAGTTTGATAGCGACCGGGTTGAAATGCTAAGAAAAATGGGATTTAATGTGTATTATGGCGATGCCACCCGATTAGATTTACTTAAAAGTGCCGGTGCAGAAACTGCTAAAATTTTAGTTGTAGCAATGGATAATCCAATAAACAACCAAACACTTATAAAAACAGCCAAACAACATTTTCCTCATTTACAAATAATGGCTCGTGCACGCAACCGAAACGTTGCTTACGACTTAATTGATATGAATATAAAATATGTTTACCGGGAAACGCTGCAAACATCATTGCAAATGGCTATTGATGTTTTGCATAAACTTGGGCATCGAAAATATACTGCCACACAAAAAGCCCTCGAATTTATAAGGTATGATGAAGAAGCCCTAAGAAAACTGGCTCGATACAGACATAATACCAAAGAGTATGTAATAAATACCCGACAAGAAATTGAATTGCAGGAAAAATTGCTTAAAAGCGATTTGAACTCCAGATTAAAAAAAGCGAACTCATCGTGGGGAAAACACTAAAATGAATATTTAAACAAAATGAATAATTGGTTATATAAAATTACATTTTTTATATTATTGATGTGTGGTATTGCATTGTCGATTAAAACCATAAAAGAACCCGATTTATGGTGGCAAATACGCACTGGAGAATGGATATTAGAAAATAAGCAAGTGCCCAAAACTGATGTTTTTTCATTTACTTTTTATGGTAAAGAATGGGTAAATATAAAATGGGGATTTGAAGTTTTAGCCGCAAGCATTGCCAATTTTTTTGGTGCTGAAAGTGTTTTTCTTATTCAAATATTTTTTATCGTTTTACTGCTTATAACACTTAATAAAACACTGCTTTATTTTTTAAGTGAAAAAGTAAAAGTTGATTCAAAAGAAACCATAGTACTTTTAACTTTGGCTATTGTCCTTTTCGGCATTAGCTACCGAATAAACGGACGTCCGGAAATGACCTCACACTTACTTACAGCAGTTTATATTTTATTGATAAATAAATACCAAAATTCAAATAAAATATACTGGATTATTCCGCTTCAAATATTATGGACCAACATGCATGAAGCATTTGGAACGGGTATAATTATTTTATTAATATTTACATTAACCGCTTGGTTACTTTACATTATAAAAAAACAACAGATTTCTAAACATTTAAGTATTGCTGCAGTACTTGCAATCATCTCAACCTCAGTAAACCCTTATGGTTTTAAAATGTTAAAAAAACCATTTGAAATTTTTTCTCAGTTATCATCTAACAAATACACAACCGAATTATCAGATTATACACAGTATGATTTTTGGCAGAAAGAAGCATATTTGGCAATTGCATTCATCATTATAATACTTTTAGGTATTGCTTTAAATGCGTTTCAAAAACCAAAAAATAAAACCATAATTGATGAACTTAATGATATAGGCATTGGTAATATTTTACTTTTTACAGCATTTCTTATTTTAGCTGCAACTGCCTACAGAAATATAGTTTTTGTTTTTATCTCCGGGGCTGGTTTGTTTTCAATATCTCTTCAAATTTTGGCTCAAAAAGTAAAATCTGTAAAACTTAAATTACCACAAATAAAAACTAAAGTAGTATATATATTTTTTATTGTTTTACTTTTGGTATGGTATATAAGTATAGTTAACAACAGTTTTTATAATTTTTTTGGCAATAATGTACGTTACGGCCTTGGCATTGCAGACGAATATAATCCAGAAGGCGCAGCAAGATTTATAAAAGAAAACAACCTGCAATCAGCTACCATTTTCAGCGATTATCTTTCTTCATCTTATCTTCTTTACAGGTTAAAACCCGATTTTAAAACTTTTTTGGATTTAAGGGATTTAGATGTTTTTTCAAACGATTTTTTTCTTGCAAACGCAGAAGCTTATGTTGACTACAACGCCTTTAAAAAATTTGATAATGAATACAATTTTAAGGCTGTTGTTTTATTAAATAACAATTTTTCCCGATTAAGAAGCAATCTTTTAACTGATAGTTTATACAAGCTTGTTTTTGCAAATAAACTTACTTCGGTTTTTATAAAACAACCTGTAAATATTAAGTTTGAGTTTAAGCCACATTTACCAGTTCATGCTTCGCGATTTGCAAAAACTTTAAACAAAATTTTTAATCCTTTTTATACTGAACCAAGTTTTGATGATGATGAGTTTTTGGAAAGTAAAGCTGAATACTTGATTGGAATTGGAGAATCGGAAAAAGCCAAAGAAATTGCTGAACAATTATTAAAAAACAATCCAAATTTAGAACATGCAAATATTATTTTGGCTCAACACTACAATACTTTAATAAATACGGATACAGCCAACAAAATCATACATTCTGAAAGAAGCGAGTTTTACTACAAACAAGCACTAAAAACCAACCCCAAAAATCCTGAAGCTTACTTCGGACTTGGTATTGTTGCATTTAAAAATAACAACTTATTAGCCGCAGTAAAACATTTTGAAAAAAGTTGCGAGGTAAGTAATAACTTTTTAAACGGCCATTTATATGCTGCCGAAGCATATAAAGCCATTATGAATACAAACAGTAATAAAAAATATGCCGATGGTTTTTTGAAACATTTATTAGCCGGCAACAGGCTAAACCCAAACAACCCGAATATTGAATGGAATTTAGGCCTTGCTTATTACAAAACCGGAAACTGCAAACAAGCTATAAAATATATGAAAAAGGTTTTACCTTTTAAAGGACTAACTCAGGAAGATGTAAATACAGCTCAGGCTATAATAATAAATTGCGGTGGTAAATAATTACTCGCCATATTTAGAATCAGCCAAATAATTTAACTTGTATAAATATGTAAACATTAAATGAGTAGCCAAAGCTCCGAAAGTGTGCCATAAAAAGTGAGTACCCATTGGCAGTAGTGCATCTAAATCGTATATTCGGGCTAAAAGCGCAACTATAAAACAAACCAATGCAAACAAAATAAGTTGTGCGTATTTAAAGCGGTGTTTATACGAAACAAGAATTAACGGCATAAGCACCATTAATCCGGTTAATGCATAATTTAAGTTTATTGCAAAATGCTTGTTGGTTCTACCAAAATAATAATACGTAAAAAACTGAAATATTAACAATAACAACATAAATAAACCGGTTTTAAGCCAGTTGTTGTAGTATCTCCATAAAAAATAAATGCTGCTGCAAAAGGTTATAATCATTATTGGCATCCAATCCATACTTAAAAACAATTCAGAATTTCTAAAAGCATGATACAAAGTGCCACCTATTGCACCTATTAAAAGCAAAATACTCATACTGAATAAAAAAGTTTTAGTTTGATTTTGTTTACTTAACAACATTAACCAATAAATGGCAATAATGATAAAAATAGCCGCAGATGCAGTATTAAACGGTTCGACTATAAAAAGTGAAAAATCGGTTTCTAAATAAACAGGGCCTCCATCGGGCATCGAAACTTCCGAAATTAATCTATGGTTATGATGCATTGTTAATCAAATCTTCCGTCAGCAATATTAATCTTTTTTGAAAATCTACATCATAGGCAACACTTTGTGCTTTTATTTGTTTTCTATCATAAAAATATTTGCCATTATAATTTAAAGTTTCTTTTCCTGTTGCCAGCCATAAAATAGTATCAGCACCTTTTTCCGGAGTTCGAAGCATAAACTTTAAAACCCTGAAAATAAATCCAACCATTCCTTTAGCATCTTTAGCAAAACCAGTATTTACGCCCCCCGGGTGCATTGCATTAAACAATATATTCGATTGTTTAAATTCTCTTGCAAAATACAGGCAGGTAATAATGTTATAAAGTTTACTGTTTGCATAAGCCAGCATAGGTTTATACCCTTGTTTCAATTGTAAATTATCTAAATTAGGCTTTGCAAAATTATGTGCTTCGCTTGCTACAAATACTACTCTTGCCTTAAGTGCTTTTGTTAAAAGCGGAATTAACTGCTTTGTTAAATAGTAGTAAGGTATATGATTGGTTGCAAGAGTTAATTCAATTCCATTTTTTGATTCTTTTCTTGAACCAAAATATGCACCTGCATTATTTACCAATACATCAATTTGCTGGTAATGATGTAATATTTCATTAGCCAAGCTTTTTAATTGATTAATATCAGACAAATCAGCTATTAATAAATCAACCTTTGCATGAGGATTTGATTGCAAAATTTCTGTCTGAACCGATTGCGCTTTGAGTTTATTACGAGCAACCAAAATGGTATGATAACCCTCTTTTGCCAGGTATTTGGCCGTAACTTTGCCCATGCCGCTTGAAGCTCCAGTTACAATTGCAGTCTTCATTATCAGTAAGTATTTTTTACTTTATTTACAGTTTCAACCAAATTATTGTAGGGTGTATAACCTTTTGCCACCATGTAATATTTTTCCTTCCAAACTAAAATAACACACGGATAACTTGTTACCCCAAAATTAGCCGATAATTGAAATCCGTCATTAGCTGCTTTTCGCATATCCTCGCTGTTTAATGCTTTAATATATTCTTGCTTATTTACATTAAAATTTGAGGCAATTTCTACATATACATTTTCATCTCTTAAATCTTTACCATCTACAAAGTATGCATGTTGAACCAACTTGGCAAATGCAATAGCTTTATCGGGTTCAAACAATTTAAAAGCTTCTATTGCTATGGTTGGTTTGGTGCTTCCGCTCCATAAATTTTTTGATTTGAGTTGATTTAAATAAGGCTGTCCGAACGAAACACTGCAAGTTTCTTCCAATCGCTTATAAACTCCAAGAATATAATCAGCAAAATCACCTATTGGTCCTTCCCTATCACCGATTACCATACCTCCGCTAATTATTTCAAACTCGAATTCGCTTTTGTAATTTTTTTCAAGATCTTCAATCACTTTACTAAATCCGAAACACCAACCGCACATTGGATCGAACACATAAATGATTTTTGGTTTTTGCATGGGGTTATTAAAAGAAGCAGTTAAAAATATAAATGGTAAAAGTAATGCAATTGCTATCTTAAAACTCATTTAACCTAGCCTATTTGCATTGGAACATCCATCAATAAAATTTCCGAATTATCGTTAAATGTAATTTCAAATTCGTTCATATTCCATAATCCCAAAGCATCTCTTTTTTCAAGCACCTGCCCGTTTATGGTTACGTTTCCTTCAATTACAAATGCATAAACTCCGTTTCCTTTTTTATTTATTTTATAAGATGTGTTTTTACCTTTATTAAAATTACCCATACTAAACCAAGCATCCTGATGTATATAAATTCCACCATACTTTTGTGGGTCGGGCGAAACCACACATTGCATCTTGTTTATTCTTTCGCTTGGCTTAAATGATTGTTGATGATATGCAGGTTTAATATTTGCTTCTTTAGGAAAAATCCAAATTTGCAAACTGCGTGTTTCTTTATCTTTATTTGGGTTAAACTCGCTGTGTGTAATACCTGTACCGGCACTCATGTGTTGTAAATCGAACTGTTTTATTATTGAACCATTACCCATACTGTCTTTATGCTCAAGATCGCCATATAGCGGTATGGTAACAATTTCCATATTATCGTGCGGATGTGTTCCGAAGCCTCTTCCGGCTGCAATTACATCATCATTTAAAACACGTAAAACCCCAAAATTCATTCTATCGCGGTTGTAATAATTGGCAAAACTAAATGAGTGTTTTGCCTGCAACCAACCCCAATCGGCTGCTCCGCGAGTGTCGGCTTTGTGCAGTACCATATTGGGTGAAATTCTGGATTCGGGCTGTGGCAAATGATTAAAACCTACATTTATTAAAGGTTCAAGCTCGTCATTATTATTTTTTATCAATTCTGCTGCTATTGTTGATTTAACAGCCAAACCTGCTGTAGAAAGAAGCCCTGCTTTTAAAAAATCTTTTCTTTTCATTTGCTTGTTTTCTAAGTTTTAAAAATTTTAAAAGATTATAAAAATAAAAAAACCACAAAGCCTCATAAAAGTTTAAAGAGGCTTTGCGGTATTAAGGATTAGGGGTATTAAGCTTGTTTTGCAAACTGAACGTTGCAATGAATTTTTACTTCATCACTTACAACAATGCCACCTGCTTCTGTTGTAACACTCCAGTTTAATTTAAAATCTTTGCGGTTTATTTTTCCTTCAACTTCAAAACCGGCCTTTTCATTTCCGTATGGATCAACCATTTTGCCATTGTATGTTACATCCAATTCAACTTGTTTAGTAACATCACGAATGGTTAAATCTCCAATTAATTTAAAGTTTGAACCGGCTTTTTTAAACTCTGTTGATTTGAATGAAATGTGTGGAAATGCTTCTGAATTAAAAAAGTCATCGCTTTTTAAATGTCCGTCTCTTTGTTCATTTCCTGTATTAATGCTGTTTACATCGGCAGTAAAACTTACATGAGCATTTTCAAACTCATCACCGCTTGTAATTTCGGCATTAAATTTTTCAAATTTTCCTGATACAGTGCTTATCATCAGGTGTTTTACCTTAAAGGTAATTTCAGAGTGCATTGGGTCAATAGCCCATTTTGTTTGCGATTGTGTTGTCATATTTTTATTTTATTTATTTAGTAATTAAGTTTAATCATAGGAACGTCCATTACCAAAATTCTTGCATTGGTATCTGCAGTAATTTCAATATTTTCAAAACTATTAATACCTATTGCATCACGTCTTTTAAGTTTATATCCTGCAATGCTAACATCACCATCAATAATAAATATGTATGCTCCGTTTCCTTTCTTTTTAAGTTCATAGTTAATTCGTTTTCCGGCATCAAGGTCGGTAAGATTGAACCATGCTTGCTGGTGAATAAAAATTGCATCGCCCTCTTTTTGCGAATCAGGTTTTATAATTTCTTGCCATTTGTTTTTTCTTCCTTCAGGTAAAAAAGTTTTTTGGTCGTAACGGGGTGTTACATGCATTTTATCGGGTATAACCCAAATTTGAAATAATTTTACGGGATTGTTTTTATCAGGATTCATTTCGGAATGAAAAACTCCTGTTCCGGCACTCATTACCTGTACATCATTTGGATGCATAATACTACCGTTGCCCATACTGTCTTTGTGTTCAAGCATTCCTTCCTGAACCAATGTAATAATCTCCATATTATCGTGCGGATGTTTGCCAAAACCCATTCCTTGAGCTACTTCATCATCATTTAAAACACGTAATGCTCCAAAATGAATTCTGTTTGGGTCATACCACGATGAAAAACTAAAAGAATGTTTAGCATTTAACCAGCCATGATTTGCATGACCTCTATGCTCTGCACGGTGAATAATTATATTCATATCAGCTACAAATGTATATACATTATTTGTATATACAAATATTTTTTACATTTTTATATATAATTATTTGATATTTAATTACTTAAATTATGCAAATGATTATTTTATTTAAATATATTATGAATTAAATTGTAAGAATATACTTTGTTTAATGTTCATTTTAAACATAAGTTTGCGGCACTTTAAAAAAAACTAAAATGATAATTGGCGTTCCAAAAGAAATTAAAAACAACGAAAACCGAGTTGGTTTAACTCCAGCCGGTGTTTCGGCATTAGTAAAAGCAGGACATACTTTATATGTACAAACTACTGCAGGAAATGGTAGCGGCTTTAGCGATGATGAGTATATAAGTGCCGGAGCAAAAATGCTTGGCACAATTGAAGAAGTTTATGCCATAGCAGATATGATAATAAAGGTAAAAGAACCAATAGAAGTTGAGTATCCGTTAATTAAAGAAAATCAATTACTATTCACATATTTTCACTTTGCAAGCTACGAGCCATTAACAAAAGCCATGATTGAACGCAAGGCCGTTTGTTTGGCATACGAAACTGTTGAAAAAACCGACAGAAGCTTACCTTTATTGGTACCAATGAGTGAAGTTGCCGGTAGAATGAGTATTCAGGAAGGTGCCAAATACCTCGAAAAGCCAATGGGTGGACGTGGTATATTGTTAGGTGGCGTTCCCGGTGTTAAACCTGCTGAAGTTTTGGTACTTGGCGGTGGTATAGTAGGTACACAAGCCGCTAAAATGGCCGCTGGTCTTGGTGCCGATGTTACAATTATGGATATAAGCTTACCCCGCCTTCGCCAGCTTGATGATATTTTACCTAAAAATGTAAAAACCGTTTACAGCAACGAGTATAATATACGTGCAGCCATTACCCATAGCGATTTAATAATTGGTGCAGTTTTAATTCCCGGTGCAAAAGCGCCATCTTTAATAACAAGAGATATGCTAAGCACCATGCGCCCCGGTACAGTTATGGTTGACGTTGCCATAGACCAAGGCGGATGCTTTGAAACAAGTAAAGCAACTACTCACCAAGACCCCATTTATGTAGTTGATGGCGTTATTCACTACTGTGTTGCCAACATGCCCGGAGCTGTTCCTTACACCAGCACACTTGCTCTTACTAATGCAACCTTACCTTATGCATTACAATTGGCTAACAAAGGTTGGAAACAAGCTTGCAAAGACAATAACGAGTTACTTTTGGGATTAAACGTTGTTGGCGGTAAAGTAGTTTATAAAGGAGTTGCAGAGGCCTTTAATCTTCCTTATCACAATGTAAGCGAAGTATTAAACTAATTAATACATACAAATATTGTTTTATGGCTGAACCTAAATTTGGTTCAGCCATTTTTTTTTAATGAATATAAAATATTGAAGTATTAACAATTGTTATCTTCGCAGCCCAAAATGGCAAAACGAAGCAGCTACAACAGCAACGGCAATTTGAAGCAAGAGCCTGAAAAAGTTAAAATTACAAAAGAAACCCTAAAAGAAGCCTTAATACTTTTTAAATACCTAAAACCTTACAGAACTAAGTTTATTTTAAGTTTGGTTTTTATTGCATTATCGGCTTTTAGTACCATGTTGTTTCCTTTTTTACTGGGTAAAATGATAGATGCTGCCCTGCCGGACGTTAAAGTTAATTTACCGTCAAGTTCAATTTCGGGTAATAACATGCTTGGCGAATTTATCAATACAGCAAACTGGAGTTTAAACTTTATTTTACTGTTGCTATTTATACAACTTTCGGTTCAAACCATATTTAGTTTTATGCGCATTTACCTGCTAACAGAAGTTGGAGAAAAAAGCCTGGCTGATATTCGCAAAGATCTTTACACCAATCTTTTGGTTCAACCAATGGCATTTTTTAGCGAGCAACGTGTTGGCGATTTAAGCAACCGCATAAGCAGCGATTTAAGCCAAATACAAGATGCTGTTTCGTTTACATTTGCCGAGTTTTTAAGGGGTATTTTCACACTCATCATCGGGTTAAGTTTTATATTTGTTATATCAACCGAATTGGCCTTTGTAATGCTAAGTGTGGTACCTCTTATTGCGGTAATTGCTGTAGTTTTTGGCATGAGGATACGTAAAATGTCGCGCAAAGCACAAGACCAACTAGCCGAAAGCGGAACCATTGTACAGGAAACCTTTTCGGGCATAGCAGTTGTAAAAGCTTTTACCGGAGAATGGTTTGAAATAAAAAGGTACACCGCAAGCATTAATGAAGTTGTAAAAACAGCCATAAGCAATGCCCGCTATCGTGGTGCATTTGTTAGTTTTATGATTTTTAGTGTTTTTGGAAGTATTTCGTTTGTAATATGGTGGGGAGCAGGTATGATAAAGGCTGGAGAACTCACAACCGGTCAATTAACCATGTTTGTAATTTTTAGTGCTTTTGTTGGTGGAACCTTTGCAGGTTTTGCCGATATGTTTAGCCAATTACAAAAAACGCTTGGCGCAACTCAAAGGGTTAGAGAGTTACTAAGGCAAAAAGGAGAAGAAATAAATTTGGCTGAACCCAAACAAAGCGATAACAGAATAAAAGGCAATGTAACTTTTAAAAATGTATCGTTCAGTTATCCATCAAGGCCAGATTTTGCCGTATTAAATAATATAAGTTTTGAAGCCAAAGCAGGAGAAAAAATTGCATTTGTTGGCTCAAGCGGTGCTGGTAAAAGTACCATTGCCAATATTTTACTTAGTTTTTATACACCAACAGGTGGAGAGGTTTTGTTTGATGGCAAACCTATGCAACAATACAAATTATCTGACCTGCGAAACCAAATGGCGCTTGTGCCACAAGATGTAATGCTTTTTGGCGGAACCATTTACGAAAATATTGCCTATGGTAAACCTAATGCAAGCGATTACGATATTGTAGAAGCTGCCAAACAAGCTAATGCTCACGAGTTTATTTCGCAGTTTCCGGATGGTTATAAAACCATTGTTGGCGAAAGAGGTATAAAACTTAGCGGAGGGCAAAGGCAACGTATAGCCATAGCAAGAGCCATAATTAAAAATCCGGCAGTATTAATTTTAGATGAAGCAACAAGCAGTCTTGATAGTGAAAGCGAAATGCTGGTTCAACAAGCATTGGAAAACTTAATGAAAGGCAGAACAAACTTTATTATTGCTCACAGGCTTAGCACCATAAAAAATGCCGATAGAATTTTGGTAATTGATAAAGGAACTATTGCCGAAACAGGAACTCATGACACCTTAATTGAACAAAACGGCCTTTACAAAAAACTGGTTGATATGCAGATAAACTTGCGCTAACGCAACCAAACATACGATAGGCCAACCATAATTCCTCCTGGTCTTAAAAATTTAATAACGGCATCAGTAAAATCGGTTGGTTGATACCCTTCGGGTTTATAGCTTATATTTCCTCCTCCTAAGTAAAGCGTATAACCAAAATCTGCAAAAATACGATTGCCTTTTTTAGAGTAGAATTGCCATTGAATTCCCAGATTTGCAGCAATGGTGGGTTGTAGTTTGGCATCAATATTTATTCTTTCTACCGGCTTGTTTGGTAAATTATTATTAATCATATCCATGCTATCAAGGCTTAGCTTTTCAATGCCCGATGCGTAAGTTAACCCTAATACCGGAACAATGCCTCTTTCTTTATCAGCATTTAGTATTGCAGCTGCCGATATTTTTGTACCCCAAGAACCAAAGCCAATACCCAAATCGAGCATTGTTTTACGAGTTAAACCTTGATTTAACCTGAAACCAATCAATCCGGCCGGATTGTTAATACCTGCGCTGGCACCAATATAAGTACCTCTTGCACTTTTATTTTCGTTGTAATTTCTTAAATCGGCCTGCTGTGCTGATAGTTTTAGCGAAAAAACTAATAAAACCACCAATTGAAATTTGTTATTCATACCAATGCAAAGAAAATCTTTTATATGAACAAGTTAATAAAACTAACCAATTGAAAGTTTTTCAAACACATGCATTACTTGTGGTAAAACTGCTTGTTTGTTATCATTTAGAATAACAAAATCGGCAAGTTTTACCTTTTCGTCTTGTGGTAATTGATTTTTGAGTCTTTCAACAATTTGCTCGCGAGTACTTCCATCTCGCTGCATTCCTCTTTGTATAAGTGTTTCTTCATCGGCTGTTACAACTATAAGCCTATCAAGCTGTTTGTACGAACCTGCCTCAACCAATAAAGCAGCTTCTTTTAATAAAAAGGGAGCGTTATCGGGTTGTTTTTTAACCCAATCATCAAAATGTTTATTTAACCTCGGATGTACTGCTGCATTAAGCTTTAATAGCAAATCTTTATTAGAAAATGCTAGCTTTGAAATATGTTTTCGGTTTAATTCTCCATTTGGCAAATAAGCATCAGTACCAAAAATTTCAGTTATTTCATGTAAAAGTTGATGGTTTTGTACCATTAACTTTTTGGCTTCTTCATCGGCATTATACACAGGCACACCCAGTTGGGCAAAAATGGCTGCAATGGTACTTTTGCCTGAACCAAGATTGCCTGTAATGCCAACTTTTAGCATTAAATACTTATTTTTTTGTTTCGGTTTTTTGAGGATTTAGTGCCATGCTTGCTTCCATTGATACAGCAGTTCTGTCAATACGCAGTTTGGTTCCTTCGCTGTCAATAAGCAAGGTATTGTCGCCAAGTTCAACAATTCTGGCATGTACACCGCCTATGGTTACTATTTTATCACCTTTGGCAAGGCCTTCTCTAAATTTCTTTTGTTGTTTATTCTTTTTTATCTGAGGATAAATCATAAAAAAGTAAAACACAATAAAAATTAAAATTAGCGGTAAAAAACTCATTATTGGGTTTCCTCCTTGTTGTGCCGGTGGGGCCATTAAAAAAATCTGGTTCATATTTGTTAATATTATAGGTTAATTATTCAGGGTTTGTTATTCGTTTTTGGGCAAAACTTGTCCTTTTATAGTAATATGTGTTTCGGTTGGGATGGTGTTGGCAGTAATGGTAACCATTTTTTCTGTCATACCGGTTCTGCCTTTCGAATCAAATTCAACGTGTATCTCTGCACTTTCTCCGGGTTTTATGGGCTTTTCGGGGTAGCTTGGCACAGTACAGCCACAACTTGCAGTGGCACTTACAATTAAAAGATCTGCTGATCCGGTATTGGTAAATTTAAAATCGTGCTTTACAATTTCGCCATCAATCACTTTGCCAAAATCAAAAATATTATAATCAAATTTAATGTAGGGAGCTTTTTTTTGAGCATTCTCTATACTGGTATCGCTGGCTGAAATATTGTTTTTTATGGCATCAGCAGCATTTTTATTATTTGATTGATTGTTGCATGAAACAACAATCAGGCACAAGAGTAATTTTATTGTTGTTTTCATTTTATATAAATTTATAATTTGGTTCAAAAATAAAGTAAATAGAGCTTATTCAACGAGTCCTCTGCCAAGTTTTGTTATTTTATTTTGGCGTTTTAATTCTAATTGCACCTTATCTAAAACACCGTTTATAAAACTATGGCTGCTGTTGGTACTATATAGTTTTGCAAGCTCCAGGTATTCGTTTATACTAACTTTTACAGGCACATATGGAAAATATAGTATTTCGCACAATGCCATTTTCATAAGCAGGTTATCTACAAAGGCAATTCTGTCTTCGTCCCAGTTTTCAGTTTTAGATATGATTAACTCAGTTAAATAATTGTTGTGCTCGATGGTAAGATTAAATAAATCGGTTACAAATTTTATGTCTTCTTCTTCATCTTTATGAAAACCGGGTAATATAAGTTTATTATTTGGTTTTATTGAACCTATGGTTTTTTGAATAGATGAAAGTACAACAACCATATCATCTTCCCAGTTAATAAATTGCTCATCCATTATACTGTTGTATAAATCGTTTTCGGCTGTTAGCAATTCAAATAAACCTATTATGAATTCTTTATCAGACTTAAAATCTTTATTTGTAAGGTTAGCATATTCAACCAACAATTTATGGTATCTTATTTCATTAAAAATTTGCCTGATGTTTTCCTGAGAATTTTGCCAGCGGGGAATTACCTTATTTATTTGCTCTTTTACCTCTTGGCTATTGGTTATGGCATCTAAAACTTTATTATTTAAAATACTTGTCAATAAATTGGTTAGCGACTCAGATGGAAAGTATTTATTTTTTTGTGCATGAAGTTCATTTTCAATAAAAAATTTCCATTCAAACAAAAAAGCAAGATTAAATAAAAATAACTCGTAAGTTTTTGATAAATTGGTTATTAAATTTTTTCGGGCAATATCCCTCAATGCCGATTCGTCTTTAAAAAAGCCATACAAAGCCTGAAATACCTTAATACGTAAATAACGTCTGTTTATCATTAAAAAAAGAAGTAAAATAATTAGTAACCTTTAAAAAAGGCTGTTTTAATAAGTAGCCCTAACTTTTGCTATATCGGCAATACGCTTTTCGGCAAGTTGTGTAGCCACTTTTTGCGAGTGTACTTTTGTTTGTGCTGAAGTTTTAAGTACCTCAAGTGTTATATCATAAATATGTTCGGCTTTACCCATAGCAAGTTCGCGGTTATAGCCTATATATTCCTGATAAACGTTAATTAAACCACCTGCATTAATTAAAAAATCAGGTGCATAGGTAATCCCTTTTTCAAGCAACATTGGTCCGTGTATTTCTTCTTCGGCCAATTGATTGTTAGCGGCACCAGCTACAATTGCACAATTTAATTTTCCAATATTTTCGGTATTTAAAATTGCACCTAAAGCACAAGGAGCAAAAATATCGGCATCAACCGAGTAAATATCGTTACCGTTTACAACTTCGGCACCTAGTGTGGCCGAGTAGTGTTTTAAAGTTTCTTCATTTATATCGGCAATTACAAGTTTTGCACCTTCTTTATGCAAAAACTCAAGTAAATGGCCGCCAACTTTACCAATACCTTGCACTGCAACTTTTTTACCTGCAAGGCTATCGTTACCCCAAACATGTTTGGCGCTTGCCTTCATACCCATGTAAGTACCAAAAGCTGTAACAGGCGATGGGTCTCCGCCCCCGCCCATATTTTCGGGTAAACCTACCACGTGGCTGGTTTCCATATTAACATAAACCATATCTTTGGTGGTTGTATTTACATCCTCGGCAGTTATATATTTTCCGTTAAGGTTTTCAACAAAACGACCAAATTTACGCATCAATCCTTCGGTTTTAATTTTGGACGCATCACCAATTATTACAGCTTTAGCACCACCTAGGTTCAAACCACTTATAGCAGCTTTATAAGTCATTCCACGCGATAGCCTCAAAACATCTGTTACCGCTTCGGCTTCGTTGTTATAATTCCAAATTCGGGTTCCACCCAAACCCGGACCTAAAACCGTATTATGTATTGCTATGATTGCTTTTAATCCGGTATCGTTATCGTTGCAAAAAACAATCTGTTCGTGGTTGTATGTGCCTAATTGTGTAAAAATGGTTTCGTTACTCATGTTTCTGTGCTAATTTTTTAATGCGGCAAAAGTAGTTTTATTTTTTATTTTTCAATGATTGCAATATTTTACTTAATCCATATGATTATTAAATCTATTTTTGACCCAAAAATTAAAAATTTTATTGAAAGATTTAGCAGCATTAAATAAATATTTTTATAAATATAAAAGCAGTTTATTGTGGGGTGTTTTTTTTGTAACCTTATCAAACTTATTTGCAGTTTTTCCGGCACAATCAGTTAGGCTTGCCATAGATATGGTAAAAGAAAATTTAAGTATTTATATGCTATTTAATCAATCTGATATTTCGAATGTAGTTTATGAAAAAGTTGGCTTTATATTAATTTGCTTTACGGCATTTATTATTTTACTTGCTTTAATAAGAGGTTTATTTATGTACTTGATGAGACAATCTATTATTGTAATGTCGAGACATATAGAGTACGATTTAAAAAATGAAATTTACAACCACTATCAAGAACTGAATGTAAGTTTTTATCGAAAAAACAGCACAGGAGACCTAATGGCAAGAATAAGCGAAGATGTAAGTCGTGTAAGAATGTATGTAGGCCCTGCCATTATGTATGCTATTAATTTAGTTGTTACCATTTTATTGGTTATGTGGGCAATGTTTACGGTAAATGCAACTTTAAGTTTTTATGTAATATTGCCTTTGCCACTACTATCTTTTGCAATATTTAAAGTTAATAATATTATAAACAAGCGAAGTGATGCCATACAAAAAAAGTTATCGGAAGTTACCACATTTGTTCAGGAAGCTTTTAGCGGTATAAGGGTTTTAAAAGCTTTTGCAGTTGAAAACAAAATGTATAAGGAGTTTGAAAATATAACCGATGAATACAAGCAAAAACAACTTGAACTGGCTAAAGTTGATGCATTCTTTTTTCCGCTCATGTTTTTTTTAACGGGCTTAAGCACGGTATTAACCATTTTTGTTGGAGGTTTTGAAGTGATTAACGGACATGCTACCATAGGCAATATTGCAGAATTTGTTATTTACGTAAATATGCTAATGTGGCCGGTTGCCAGTTTAGGTTTTACAACATCATTAATTCAAAGAGCTGCTGCCTCACAAGCAAGAATAAACGAATTTTTAAAAACAAAGCCAGAAATTGTAAATAATAATTTCGGTGAATTTACATTTAAAAATAGCATAGTATTTAAAAATGTAACATTTACATATCCCGAAAAAAATATTCCGGCAATACAAAATATCAGTTTCAAGTTACAAAAAGGTAAAAAATTAGGTATAATCGGTTCAACCGGAAGTGGAAAAACAACCATTGCAACTTTGCTATTAAGGTTGTTTGAACCCAATGAAGGTGAAATTTTAATAGATGAAAAAAATATTAAATATATTAATTTAAAGGCATTTAGAGAACAAACAGGATACGTGCCTCAGGATGTTTTTTTATTTAGCGACAGTATTGAAAATAATATAAAATTTGGTAAACAAAATGCTTTGCAAAATGAAATTGAAATTTCTGCCGAGTGGGCTGATGTAAAATCGAACATTGAAGAATTTCCCGAAAAATATAAAACTTTATTGGGCGAACGAGGAGTTACTTTAAGTGGAGGCCAAAAACAAAGGGTTGCCATTGCAAGAGCATTAATAAAAAATCCTGATATTTTAATTTTAGATGATTGCTTAAGTGCAGTTGATACAAAAACAGAAGCTAAAATTTTACAAAATCTTGAAATGCTGCTCAAAGATAAAACAGCGGTAATTATCAGCCACCGAATTAGCAGTGTAAAAAATACCGACCATATTATTGTTTTAGATAAAGGAAAGATTGTTGAACGTGGCAGCCATAACGAATTAATTAATTTAAATGGTATTTACTCAGAAATGTTTGAAAAACAACTTAGTGAGGAATTAATAAAAAATTAATTTAAGTGTTGAAAATTTGTTTTTAAAAATGTGGATTTGAAGCTATTTTGCCAACGTTTTAAAACTATAAAATAACCAAATGAACGATTACAGTAAAAAAGAGAGAGATGAAATTTTTTCAAAAAAAATTAGGGCGGGAAAACGCACCTATTTTTTTGATGTAAAATCAACCAAAGGCAGCGATTTTTTTATTACTATTACCGAAAGCAAGAAAAAGTTTGACGAAAACAACTACGTAAAACATAAAATCTTTTTATACAAAGAAGATTTTAATAAATTTATGGAAGCTTTGGAAGAAACCATTAATCATGTTAAAACAGATTTGATGCCCGATTACAACTTTGAAGAGTTTGACAGGGTTGACAACGAAAACAATTTCGAATAATAATAATTTAACAAATCAATTTATATATTTGCAAACCATAAATAAAATAAAATATGAAAAAAGTGTTTAAAAACTTGCTTTTATTAACTGCAATAAGCGGTTTGGCTATTACATCATGTCAAAAAGATCCGGATGATAAAAAACCTGATCCAGTAGCACCAAAAATTGAATTGAACAATGGCGCTACATCAGCTAGTATGTCTTCTACCACCGAGTCAGTTACGATTAAAGTTGAAGCTACTGCCGATACGGACAGAAAAATTAAAAAAATATCTATTACCAGAAACGTTGTACGCTCATCTGGTGGTATTTCATCAAATGTAATTTTAAGTCGTACTTTTGATGCTAAAGATGTTATCTTAAATCATATTGATTCATTAAAAGCCAATGGTGTTTCTGTTGATGACGGAGATAGAATTAACTACAAAGTTGAAGCCGAAGACGACAAAGGATTAAAATCTGAAAAAGAATTTATCATCACAATATCAAGTATTGCAACTTCACCTCAAATTTTATTGGGTGCTCCTAGCAATACAACCAACGAATACCGTTTCTTTGGTGTTGCCAATAATTTTAGAAGATACCGTGCCGGCAATTCAGGACCTGATTTAGCAAGAAACAACGTTCAGGATATTGATTTTATTTATTTCTTCAACTCTGCCGGTTCGGTTCAAAATGCAATTTATTCAGCCGACTTCAATTTTGCTGCCGGAACAGGTTGGGCTACCGAAGTTAGTTCATGGACAGGAACTAAAAACAAAACCCTATTAAAAGAAACTGATATGTCAATCTCAAGATTTAATGCTATTACTGGTAACAGTTTCTTTGATGAGCTTTCAGGAATTGACTTTTCTACCGGAACAACTGACAGGCTAGCAAATTTACAAGCTCAATCAGTATTGGCATTTAAACTTAACAATGGCAAAAGAGGTTTCTTGGCTGTAATTAATACAGCAGCCAATGCTTCTGGTGTAATTACTTTAGTTTGTAAAGTTGAATTATAATATTGTTATATTTTTATAAAGAAAAGCCGCTTTGAAAATTCAAAGCGGCTTTTTTTTTATATTCACACCATAAATATGAGAAAAATTGCTGTTTTTACTTCGGGTGGTGACTCTCCGGGTATGAATGCCTGTATTAGAGCGGTTGTGAGAACTTGCATTTACAACAAAATTGGCTGTATTGGAATAATGCAAGGTTATAAAGGTATGATAGAAGGCGGAGAAAACTTTGTTGAATTAAACTCACGGTCGGTTGGTAATATTATTCAACGAGGCGGAACCATTCTCCGATCATCAAGGAGTAAAGAATTTATGACGTATGAAGGTCGCAAAAAAGCCTATGATAATCTTGTAAAAAACAATATTGATGGAATTGTGTGCATTGGAGGGAATGGTACTTTTACAGGAGCCGAAATTTTTGAAAAAGAATTTGGAATTCCATCAATAGGAGCACCCGGTACTATTGATAATGATTTATATGGAACAGATTTTACTATTGGTTTTGATACTGCCATCAATACAGCAGTTGAAGCAATTGACAGAATTAGAGATACCGCAGATAGCCACGGTAGAATATTTTTTGTAGAAGTAATGGGTAGAGATACCGGTTATATTGCACTTGCAGCCACAATTGCCGGTGGTGCCGAAATGGTTTTATTACCCGAAGTAAAAAATGACGACCAAAAACTTGTAGATTTTTTTAACCAAAGAGAATTTAGCCGTAAAACCTTTTCGATTGTGGTAGTGGCTGAAGGAAACTACGAAGGTGGCGCAGTTGCAATTGCTGAATTAATAAAAAAACACAAACCCGATTTTGACAGCCGTGTTGTAATTTTAGGACATATACAAAGAGGTGGCAGCCCCACAGCTTACGATCGGGTTTTGGCCACGAGGCTAGGTGTAGCAGCAGTTGAGGCTCTTTTAAAAGGTGAAAAAAATAAAATGGCAGGTCTTATCAATAATAAGGTAGTTTTAACGCCATTTATTGATGCTATTAACATGAAAAAAGAGCTTAATAAAGGATTGCTGGATATAATAGATATTTTAAATTGCTAAAACAAAAACCCCGAATGTAGCTATCCATTCGGGGCTTAAAAACAAAATGAAAATTGTATTAATTAAATATTATTAAAATTGTGCCAATCTTAAATTTACGATGAAATATATTACCAAAAAGTTTATATCCAAATACTTATAATTACAACACCTACTTATCAAGCTTTGTAATGTTCAAAAAAACAAACACTTTGTTTTAAAATTTAGACAAATTAAAACGACAAAAGCGCTTTCCATGCTTCTTCAATTTTATGTTTACTTAATAATTCATGAACCAGTTGATGTAATTTTATGATTTTTTCTTCACGGTTTGGCTCAAGCAAAATTTTTTCGAGGTCTTTATTTAGCCTTTTATAAATTTCAACACTATCGTTATCGGGTAGTTTTTCTATATTACCCAGTAAACCCAAATCGTTTCCGGTAAGTACTTTGCTAAATTTTATTGCAGGTGGCAAAGCATCAACGCCAATTCCAAGGTTTCGGTTAGGTTTAGGCACCTCAAACAGAGCGTCTCCGCTTGCTCTCACATACCAATCGCTACCAAGTCGGCCTACAAGATCAATTTTGTGTTGGTCAATACTGCCATCAGGTTTCATTAAATTTTCGTTAATGTGCATCAAAAGCATTTCGCAAACTATTAAATTACCTGCCCCACCCTCTTTACCGGTTTCTATTATATCTTTTACAATACACTCAAACTGAACCGGGCTTTCTTTAACCCTAAATGGTTTTACTTTTTCTGATGGCAACATGGTAAAACCGGCTTTTTCAAACTCATTTACCCCTTTTGGGTACTCGCAACTGGCAAGACTTGTTTGCTGAACCATGCTGTATGTTACTACATTAATAACAACTTCGCGGGTTTCGTAAATATTCTCTAATGTATGTTTTATGGTATTATCTCTTACCCTGCGAGCAGGAGAAAAAATAAATGTAACCGGGTTTGATCCAAAAACATTGAAAAAACTGTACGGACTTAGGTTGGGTTTACCCTCAGCATCAATTGTACTTGCAAAACAAACCGGCCTTGGAGCAACAGCCGTGAGTAGTAAATTATGAAATGTTGCCAAAGGCAATTCTCCGGGCGAAATGGTTTTCATATAAACTTTAATTCTTGCTGCAAATAAATAATATATAAACCATAGTAAAACTTTTAGCTCGATTTATTTAAATTTATAACCAATGTAAATAACAGTTAAAACATACATTTGCACCAATGAATTTGGCAGAAAAAGTTAAAAACACAATAAGCAAATACAGCCCCAACCTTTTAGCAATAAGAAGGCATTTACATGCAAACCCCGAATTGTCGTTTCAGGAATATAAAACTGCAGAATATATTGAAAAAAAGCTTAACGAAATAGGAATTAAAAATGTGCAAACATTAGCCGAAACCGGCAAAGTTGCATTAATTGAAGGTAAAAATCCGAGAAAAAAAGTTATTGCATTAAGAGCAGATATTGATGCACTACCAATTACTGAAACTAATGATATTGAATATATTTCAAAAAACAATGGAGTAATGCATGCTTGCGGGCACGATGTGCATACCACTTGTTTGCTGGGTGCGGCTTTTGTATTGAACCAATTAAAAAATGATTTTGATGGAACTGTAAAACTAATTTTTCAACCAGGAGAAGAAAAATTACCCGGTGGAGCATCTATTCTTATAAATGAAGGTGTTTTAAAACAACCCGATGTTGACAGCATAATTGGCCAACACGTTATGCCATTTTTACCTACCGGCAAAATTGGATTTAAAAGCGGTTTGTACATGGCAAGCACCGATGAATTGTATATAACCATAAAAGGCAAAGGCGGGCATGGAGCAATGCCACATTTATGTATTGACCCGATTGCCATTGCGGCTAATTTGATAACGCAATTACAACAAATTGTTAGCCGCAGAGCAAATGCTATTATTCCAAGCGTATTAAGTTTTGGTAAAATTGTTGCCAACGGAGCAACCAATGTAATACCAAACGAAGTTTATATTGAAGGTACTTTTAGAACATTAAACGAAGAATGGCGCAGCAAAGCTCACAATTTAATGCTGCAAATGGCAAAAGGTCTTGTAGAAAGTATGGGAGCAACCATTGATTTTGAAATAAGAAAAGGATATCCGTATCTCGAAAACAACCCCCTTTTAACAAACAAAACAAAACAGTTTGCCGGTGAATATTTAGGCAACGAAAATATTGTTGATTTGGATACATGGATGGCTGCCGAAGACTTTGCTTATTATTCTCAACAAATTCCGGCATGTTTTTATCGTTTAGGAACAGGTAATGAAATTAAAGGCACAACAAATTCGGTTCATACACCCAACTTTAATATAGATGAAGATGCACTTGAAATTGGCGCAGGATTAATGGCATACCTTGCAATAAAAAATTTGGAGGAATAGTTTTTAGTTTTGAACTCGAATAGTAAGGCCTGGCTTGCCTTTTGGGGTGTTGCCATTTTTTGGGGAACCACATTTTTAGCAATTAAAATTGCCATTCAATCTTTTCAGCCTTTTTTGTTGGCTGCTTTCAGGCATACAATTGCAGGAACTACATTATTAATTTATTTTTTGCTACGCGGATATAAGTTACCTCCAATAAAAAACTTAAAAATTTTTGCTTTAAATGGAGTTTTAATGTTTGCCATGGGAAACGGTATCATTAGCTGGGGCATGCTTTATGTTGACAGTGGCTTGGCAGCTTTGCTTAGCGCCCTTACTCCGGTATGGATTGTTATAATAAATAACCTGTATGGTAAAAAAGAATATAGCGGCCCATTAGTAATTTTAGGTTTTGTAATGTGTTTGGCAGGTCAGGTTTTTATATTTATTAATCATGGTGGTAATTTAAGTAATATTAAGTTTTTGTGGGGTCTGTTGGCTGTATTTGTTTCAAATATTTGCTGGGCTTTTGGAACCATTTACAGTAAAAATCACCAAATTCAAATACACCCATTATTTGGAGCAAGCCTGCAAATGATTCCGGGAGGAATTGTTTGTGCCATGATTGCATTTTTATTGGGCGATTTTAAATCGTTTAATCCAAATATTGATGCGATAATAAGCTTATTTTACCTTGTATTATTTGGCAGTATTTTAGCTTATGGTTGCTACATGTATATAATTAAAAGAATGCCGGCAACAATAGTTGGTACTTATGCATATATAAATACCATGGTGGCAGTAATAATTGGATGGCTTTGGCTAAACGAAACATTAAGCTTTCTTATAATTGTTGCAATGATTTTTACCATAGCAGGTGTATTTCTAATTAATTATTCTTTGCAAAAGCAATAATTATGTAAATTTTTTTATACGTTTGTTTAATTATTACATAATTAAAACAAACATGAAACATTTTTTAATCATAGTTTTTTTAGCATTAACCAATTTAACATTTGCCCAACCTCAGTTTAAACGGGATAACTGTTTTAAAACAGGTGACTCAGGTTATGTAAACTCCATTGTTGTAACACAAAATTTTGATGATTTTATTTTTGTAACCGGCTCAAACTACAACTGGAATTTTACATCTAATGGCATTCCGGGACCTTGGGGAACTTGGGCTCAACCTAATATTTCTTATTATTTCCGTCCGGCAAGTCAAAGTGGTTCAAGCGTATTTGCAAACTCTCAAATAAACGAATACTGCGAAGCAGCTTTTACCAGAAATCAGTATTACACTTATGCCGCAGATAACGATACTTTGTATCTTGATGGCTTTATTTCATCATCTATTAATTATGCGCGAACACCAAGCATCCCCTACTTAACATTTCCCCTAAATTTTGGCGATAGTGTTTTCACGCACACCATACTATACGGCATACCCACACAACCAACAAGAGCAACCGGCTCTGTTACCCGTTATTGGATATACGATGGCTATGGCAGCATTTCTTTTCCATATAAAACCTTTAACAATGTTTTTCGTATAAGAACTAAACAAATTGACAGCACTTATATTGCAAGCATGGCTGTTATGTACGATGAAATAATTTGGTTTGATGCTAGTAAAGGCATACCCGTTTTAAGATTTTTAAAAAACGGCACACTTATAACAGCATGGTATAGCAATTATGTTGCTGAACCTACCGCAACTAAAGAATTTGAAGGTATTGGTAACATAAAAGTATATCCAAATCCGGCAAATAATTATTTAAACATTGAAAATTATACTAATAAAAATATTCAATACGTTATGGCTATTGATGCAAGTGGCAAAAAAATTATGGTTGAGCCAAATGGTGATATTTCTTCGCTTGCAAATGGTTTTTATTTAATTCAAATAATTTTTGAAGATGGGCAAATTTTTTCTCATAAAATGTTGATTCAACACTAATAAAACTTAATTTATAATATTATTTTAAATGAATAAAATATTATTGTTTACAGCATTGATTTATACAGTTGCAATGGGCAATTATTCTTGTAAAACCGACCCCATAGTTTGCGATGGTTACAAAGAAATAAAACGCTCCAAAACACACTTGGTTGACCCTAAACTTCTGAATGAAGCACCATTTTTAACCGATATTTTAGAAAAAAATCCACAAATGCAGTTATCGCGTGTTATAAATGATGAATTTATGATTGGAATGCACTGCAATCAGTTTTACAAAAACTTATTTATTATAAATGGCGGGTATGGCGCTTATGTTAGCAAAAGAGATGGATTTACACATACCGAAAATAATATTATAAAATCTGTAAATATTTCAGTTGAGCCGAAATTAAACTACAATACAGCAATTGATATTGCAAAGCAGAACATGAATTTTAACGAGTCGTGTATTTGCTACGAATTGGCAATTTACAGCACCGGTGTTGACTATAAGTTAGTATGGTTAGTTAAAGATTTAAACAATAGCTACCCTTACGTAATTGTTGATGCCCACTCCGGTGAGGTTATTGAAAAGAATGACGGGAAAATAATCTGCTTTTAAGTTTAGTGGTCGGCTGTTTTACTTTTACTGAATAAACTTTTTAATTTTACTGCAGGCACCCAAATTTTACTCAACATATATTTTATGGGATTATCTTTTTTAACATGCCAAACTGTGGTGCGGCTCGACTCTATTTGTTGTTTGTGAGGTGTATAGGCATATGCGGCAATAGATGTTCTTGCCATACCCTCAGGAAAATTAATAGGGTCATAACCATGTAAAGTATAACCTCGGCAATGCATAATGGCTAAACGGTTAAATGGCACATCAACTTCGGTTTTTTCTCCGGTTCTTCCATCTTCCAATTTTAGTTCTCCACCGTATTCTTTTTTCCAGTCTTTATTTACATAAAGTAAAATATTTAAATTTCGGTACCATGTTTCGTGTAAAGGATGATAATTAAAATCGGCATGCATATCTAAAAAACTGCCGTTTTTGCCTTGGTGAATGCCACCACCGTAAAAAGTAGGGTCAATAAATACATCTTCGTTGGTTACATATTTAATCCATTCTTCAAAACGTTTACTTGTAAAATCGTTGTATAATTCTTCAAAAACTCCGCCAAGTTCTTTAAATTTACTTTTCTCAAATTTATTCTTAGCAAAAACGTAATCAGCACTTGGTGTTTCTATCTCAGGAATATTATTGTAAAGTTCGAGTAGTTTGGTTTCATCACAAAAATTATCAATTCCTATATGCGGAAAAGGTTTGGCTGTTAAAAACTCATTTCTAAATTTATCCTTATTGCTTTCTAAATATTCAAAATTTATCATGTTACTGCTAATTTATTGGCACAAAGTTTACATTTTAAATTGATATAAAGGCTATGATATTTATCAGTTTTCTGTTTTTTGATAAATGGCTCGTTAAACTTAATGGCTTTAAGCTATTTTCGCAGCCACAAAACAAACTACCCCAAAAAATTGTATTTAAAATTTAGTGTGAAAAATTTTCTTGCCCTTTTAGTTATTTCATTTTCAACTCAATATTTGTTTGCACAAACAAACTTTTCAATAAGCGGATACGTAAAAGACAGTGCAAACGGTGAAACATTAATTGGCGCAACTGTAAGAACCGATGATGGTAAAACAGGAACTGCCACCAATGTTTACGGTTTTTATTCCCTAAGTCTTAAACCCGGTAAACATAAAATTACCTATTCTTTTGTTGGGTTTGAACCCAAAAACATCGAAATTAATGTAACTAAAAATACGGTATTGAATGTGGCATTAAAAGAGTCGAGGTTTGAAGCTAAAGAAGTGGTTGTTACCGGAGAACGAATTGACAAAAACATTAAAAGTACCGAAATGAGCCGCATTGAATTAAGCGGTGAAAAAGTAAAAAGCCTGCCGGTAATTATGGGCGAACCCGATATTTTAAAAGCCATAACGCTATTGCCAGGAATAAAAAGCGGTGGCGAAGCAAGCACAGGATTTTACGTAAGAGGTGGCGGACCTGACCAAAACCTTATTTTAATGGACGAAGCTGTAGTATATAACCCTTCGCATCTTTTTGGTTTTGTAAGTGTTTTTAATACCGATGCCGTAAAAAACGTTGATATAATAAAGGGGGGAATGCCTGCAAATTATGGTGGCAGGCTTTCGAGCATTTTAAATGTTACCATGCGAGAAGGTAACAACCAAAATTACGAAACCAATGGCGGCATTGGCTTAATATCATCTAGGTTAACTTTTGAAGGACCTATACAAAAAGGCAAAAGCAGTTTTATGATTAGCGGCAGGCGAAGTTATATTGATGCAGTTGCAAAGGCAGTTGTACCTGAAAGAATTCAGGGCAGCGGATATTACTTTTACGATTTAAACCTAAAAGCCAATGTAATACTTAGTGATAGAGACCGCCTTTTTGTTTCGGGCTATTTTGGCAGAGATATTTTTAATTTTACAAGCCCGTTAAACAAAGATGTAAAGTTTAATTTCGGTTGGGGAAACAGCACTTCTACCCTTCGCTGGAACAGAATTATCAACAATAAATTTTTCTCAAACACAAGCTTAATTTACAACCGATACGATTTGTTTAATAATTTTAGCTTTGGTGCCGGTGGGTTTAGGGTTCAAAGCAACCTTGAAGACATTAACCTAAAAAGTGATTTTACATGGTTTGCAGATAAAGGCCATCAGGTAAAATTTGGTGCAAATTATATTTACCACACTTTTCAACCGGGTATTGCAACCGGAAATTTTGGCCCAACTACCATTACCGAAACCATAAGAAAACAATATGCACACGAAGGAGCCCTTTATTTTCTTGACGAATGGCAGATAAACCAGCGCTTCACCATAAATGCAGGATTGCGGGGCGTGTTTTTTAATTTGGTTGGACCCTACACTTATGATGAGTTTAATAACGAAACAGGACTTGCTACCGGCAACCAAACCAATTATGCTGCAGGACAAAGCATTGCTTTTTATCCAAGGCTCGAACCAAGGTTTGCAGCAACATACCTAATTAATGAACAATCGAGTGTAAAAGCATCATACACCCAAACCTACCAGTTTTTGCATTTGGCAACCACCAGCGGAGCGCAGTTTCCGGTTGATTTATGGGTACCCAGTAGCAAATTAGTAAAACCGCAAGAAGCTTTTCAATACGCTCTTGGCTATTTCAGAAATTTAAAAGACAACGAATACGAAACAAGTGCCGAAGTTTATTACAAACCTATGTACAACCAAATAGAGTTTAAGCCGGGTGCAACTTTGTTTTTTAATCAGAATTTAGAAAACGAAATGGTTTTTGGCAGAGGCTTAAGCTACGGTCTTGAATTATTTGTAAGAAAAAAAACCGGAAGATTAAACGGCTGGGTGGGTTACACCTGGAGCCGAACCACCCGCCAGTTTGATGAACTAAATGACGGAAAACCATACTTTTTTAGATACGACCGCACACATGATATGAGTTTGTTGCTTAGCTATGCCATTAACAAAAAATGGAATTTTAATTTTGTATTTGTATATGGTACAGGGCAGGCAGTTACACTGCCTTTAAGCCGCTATGCATACCGCATTGGCTTCAATCAACAAACGGGGCGCCCTGATTTTGCAGTTGTTGATGTATATGATAAAATAAACGATTTCAGGCTGCCTGCATACCACCGTGCAGATATTTCGTTTAACTACATTCATAAAAAAACCAAAAAATGGGAAAGCAGTTGGAATTTTAGCGTTTACAATGTTTACAATAGGGCTAACCCCTATTTTATTTACTTTTTACCCGATATTGAAAAAGGAGAAGTAAAAGCTTATATGGTTTATTTATTTCCAATTTTACCAAGCATACAATGGAATTTCAGGTTTTAATAAAATACATAAAAATATTGTTGGTTGTTGGCATAGCAGCAACCGTTTTAGGTTCATGCGAAAAAGAAATAAATGTAAGCCTGCCGGGTGCAAAACAAGATTGGGTAGTTGAAGCAAGCATAAACCAAAGGTTTTTTACACTAAATTATGTTTACATAAGCCAAACACTCGATTATTTTAAACCCGATTTGAGTTTAAATGGCGTTAGAGGCGCCAAGGTTTATGTAACCGAAGGTGAGATTTTTGGCACCGATACGGTTTTTAATATTGCCAAGCGCGATTCTTTTATTAATTTTTTCGATAGCATTTTACCCGGCATATACGTAAACCCGGGCTTTATGGGTAAAGTTGGAAAACCCTACAAACTCGAAATTATTATGCCTAACGGAGATTATATAACCGGACAAACTTTTATAAGACAACCACCTGTTATAGACAGTATAAGTTACAATATTATTGATACAAACGCATTTGTGTATTTTCAATGGAAAGATGGACCCGGGCAAGATAATTACCGAATTGCGTTATGGGATTTTCCGGATAGCCTTCTCACCGGCTGGGGCGCTGCCGACCGTTTTTATACCCTCGATGATAACTTTTTTGATAACATGACAAGGCCTTTTCAAATCTTTAACCCTTTTAAAGTTGGCGATACTTTAAATATATATTTATCTGCTATTGGCAGGCAAGAGTATCTTTTTTGGGAATCATTCAGGCGAGCTGCAGGAAACGGTGGCCCTTTTGCCACACCCATTAATGTTAGATCTAATATTAAAGGCGCAATTGGCAGTTTTACAGGCTATGGCGTAGAATTTAAACAGGTAATTTTTAAATAATATATTTCTGTTTGTATTGAACCCAAACAGGGTTGTTTGAATAACGCTGACTTATTTTATAGCTTTGAAACATGAATAATCATTACTCGGTAGCCGAAAGGCTTATGCGCTATGTACAAATTGATACAACAGCAAATCCTGAATCGGACACCACACCAAGCAGCGAAAAACAAAAAAACCTAAGTTTATTGTTGGTTGAAGAACTAAAAAATATGGGTGTTACCGATGCCTACATGGACGAATGGGGTTATGTATATGCCACCATACCATCAAATACGCAAAAAAAAGTTCCCATAATTTGTTTTTGCTCTCATGTAGATACAGCACCCGATTGCAGCGGCACAGATGTAAAACCCATTTTACATAAAAAATGGAACGGAGAAAATATAGTGCTACCTGATGATAATAGCATTATTATTTCGGTAAACGAACACCCTTACTTAAAAGAAAGAATTGGAGATGATTTAATAACAGCATCGGGTAAAACTTTGCTTGGTGCCGATGATAAAGCCGGAGTAAGCATTATAATGAACGTTGCCGAAGTTCTTGTAAACAACCCTGATATAATACATGGCGAAATAAAAATTTTATTTACACCCGATGAAGAAATTGGCCGTGGTGTTGATAAAGTTGATATGCAAAAACTAAACGCCAACGTTGGTTATACCCTTGATGGCGGTGAGCGCGGATCGCTTGAAGGTGAAAACTTTAGTGCCGATGCCTGCACCATAAATTTTTATGGCATAAGTGCTCACCCCGGATATGCCAAAGGCAAAATGGTAAATGCACAAAAAGTACTTTCTTATTTTATTAACAGTTTGCCTTCAAATCATCTTTGTCCCGAAAATACAGAAGGTTACCAGGGGTTTGTACACCCCGTTAGTATAAACGGTTCACTTGAAAAAGCTACCGTAACTTTTATTATAAGAGATTTTGAAACTGCAAAACTTGCAAAACACGAAGAGTTTTTATCGGCACTTGCCGAAGAAGCAGTTGCCCATTTTCCGGGAGCCACTTTTGATATGCAGGTAAAAGAACAATACCGAAACATGAAAGAAGTACTTGATAAAAACCCGAATGTACTTGAGTTTGCCAAACAAGCATACATTAGAGCCGGTATTGAAACCAAAATTTCAAACATACGTGGCGGAACCGATGGGGCAAGATTGAGTTTTATGGGATTACCATGCCCCAATATTTTTACCGGAGAAATGGCCATACACAGCAAGCAAGAATATGTTAGCGTTCAGGATATGCAAAAGGCCGTTGATGTATGTATTGAACTGGTTAAAATTTGGGAAGAAAATGCTTAATATTGTTACCATGAAACTAAAACACACTTTACTTATTTTATTGGCTTCAACTCTTATATCGTGTTATGAACCTAAAACAGCTTTGCTTGAACATACACATGCCGATGGTAAAGTAAAAATTTGGGTTGATGCCGTTAAAGATGAAATGGTTGGCCCGTGGCGTGTAACCATGCGGTTTAAAGTATATCACTTTGAAGAAACCAAAATGGAAATAAAAGTTTATGCCAAAGAAATTTCTGATAAAACCGTAAGTTTCGATTGGCAGTCGCCAACCGAATGCATTATTGCATTTACCGAAAGCGATGATAAAAAACGCAGGTTTAAATTAACGGCTGCATCAAACAATTTAGAAATTGTTTCGCTAAACGATTGATAAATGAAAATTTTGTCAGCATCTCAAATAAAACAATGGGATGAACACACCATTAAAAACAAACCCATAGCAGGTATTGATTTAATGGAACATGCCGCCACAAAATGCTTTAACGAAATTATTTCACTTGTTGAACACAATAAAATTCCACAAAATTTTAAAGTTTTTTGCGGTACCGGAAACAATGGTGGAGATGGCTTGGTTATTGCAAGGCTTTTAAAACAAAGAAATTTTGATGTTGAAGTATATATTTTAAAATCGGAGTATAGAACTAACGACTTTAACATTAACTACCAAAAATTAACAAATTTAAATATTAAGCCTGTTTGGGTTGATGAACTTTTTACGTTTAACAACAATACCCAAATTTACACAGCTATTGATGCCTTATTTGGTTCAGGATTAAACAAACCCTTGCAAGGCACTGCCGCCCAAATGGTAAACTATATTAACAGCACTGCTAATTTTACCATTGCCATAGATATGCCAAGCGGCTTGCCTATTGAAATAAGCGATGCCGATAACCTTACATATTTAACCATTGTAAATGCCGATTTAACATTAACTTTTCAGGTTCCAAAATTTTCGCAATTGTTTGCCGACACCTATAAATATGTTGGAAATTTTAAAGTTTTGGATATTGGTTTACTTCCACAATTTGAAGAAAATATAATAACTAACAGGTTTTACGTTACTGACAATGAAGTAAAAAATGTTTTAAAACCAAAAGCAAAATACAGTCATAAAGGAACCAACGGACATGTGTTGATTGCTGGCGGCAGTTATGGCAAAATGGGTTCTATTATTCTTTCGGCAAAGGCAGCTTTAGCAACCGGTTGCGGGCTTGCAACCTGTTATATACCTAAAACAGGTTATACCATTTTACAAACTGCTTTACCCGAAGCAATGGTGCTTACAGACGATGATTTATATGAACTTTCTAATATTAATAATGCACCATTTGCCGATGGTTTTGCCATTGGTATGGGTATGGGGGTGTCGGTTCAAACAAAAAAAACGATTAGCGAATTTTTAAAAAAGGTAAATAAACCATTGGTTATAGATGCAGACGCATTGAATTGTTGTGCTGAATTATTAAACGAAAATAAACATTTTAAATTTCCTGAAAATTGTATATTAACGCCACACCCAAAAGAATTTGACAGGCTTGCAGGTTTTAGCAACAACAGCTTTGAACGATTTGAAAAACAATTACAATTTAGCCATAAACACAATGTAATAGTTGTTTTAAAGGGTGCACACACCTGTACAACCATGCCAAACGGCAATGCATACTTTAACAGCAGTGGCAACCCGCTATTGTCAACAGCCGGCAGTGGAGATGTTTTGAGCGGAATTATAGCTTCTTTGTTGGCACAAGGCTATGCCTCTTTGCAAGCTGCAATTTGCGGAGTTTATTTACATGGTTTATGTGCTGATTTGGCTAAACAAAAACAACAAGCTACCATGTTGGCAGGCGATATTGTAAGTTATTTGCCGTATGCTTTAAATCATTTATACCAAAATTAAAATTTCTGATTTGCCACCTACTTACTATTATTGCATTATTGCATGAAATGGTTGATAGACGGCAGATTGCTTTCTGATAAAAATAATGGTATTCATCGTTATACTTTAGAGTTAATACATGCTTACCAACAGGCTTTTGGCATTAACAATGTATTTGTTCTTGTTTCGCCAAACCTTACGGCAAAGCCAAACAACGCCATTGTTTGCAGATACTATCCATTTAATGTATGGCATGTTTTTTTATTTTATTTTTATATAAAAAAACTTCCTTTTACGCACATTCACATACCGTTTTACTCTAATACGTTGTTTAAAACCAACAAAAAAATTGTAACAACCGTACACGATTTAATGTATGCCATTGTACCCAATTACTTTTCAAAAAGTATTTTAATAAACCAACTTGCCAAATGGTATTTTAATATTATTGTACATGCTGCCTTGCGAAACAGTAAACTGATTATTTCCGTATCGAAAACTACTGCCGCAGATTTAAAAAATTGGGGCTTTAATGCTGTTGTATTTCCCGAAGGCATTAATAATTTAAGCAATCAAAAAAAGCCTGTTGAATCTTTATTAAATACTCATTTTTTCTTATATGTTGGCAACCAAAGGCCACAAAAAAACTTACCGTGGATGATTGACGTATTTTTAAAATCGAATACGCAAAAAAAATTGGTTATATGTGGAAATGGAGTTGGTGGCACTTTGGTTAAAAATCCAAAAATTATATACCAAGGATATGTTGATGATGCCGAACTTGCATGGCTATACCAACAGGCCGCGGCTTTTGTTTACCCCAGTTTTTACGAAGGTTTTGGTCTGCCGGTGCTTGAGGCTTTAAACAATGGTTGCAAAGTAATTTGCTCTAATGGTGGCGCTTTGGCCGAGTTTAACAATGGGGCCGTTTTACAATTTAACCTTGGCGATGAAAACAAATTAAAATACTATTTTGAACATATTGACGAAATGGCTTTTAACAAAGAAAAAGCTGCACAACTGTTGCAACAATACAACTGGCAAAGCAGCATGAAAAATTTAATTGATTTTGTAAAACAAAACTTACGTAATGATTAATTGCTCAATTGTTACATACAGGCACAGTATAAACCAATTGCGTTTGTTGCTTACACAACTGCAAACCGACCCTTTAATTAAAACAATTTTTATAATTGATAACTGGATTAGCAACAACTTACAAAAAGATTTAGCGCCATTTACTAAAGTTAATTACATTTTTAACCATGCAAACCTTGGCTATGGCAAAGCCCACAACATCGCTTTAAAAAAATCAATAAATGAGGTTGATTACCATATAGTCATAAATCCTGATATTGAATTACAGGAGCAAACCATAAGCGATTTGTATGCATACATGCAAAACCACCAAAATATTGGTTTAATTATGCCAAAGGTTTTGTATCCTGATGGCTCCATACAATACCTGTGCAAAATGCTGCCAACTCCTTTTGATTTAATTGGCCGAAGGTTTTTGCCTGCATTTATGCAAAAAACCATGCAAAAACGCTTACAGGCATACGAGCTAAAACACAAAAACTACAACCTGCAAATGGAAATACCCAACCTAAGCGGTTGCTTTATGTTTTTACGATGCAGCGCTTTGCAAACAACCGGTTTGTTTGATGAACACTTTTTTATGTACCTTGAAGATACCGACCTTAGCCGAAGAATCAATCAGCAATACCAAACTGTTTATTACCCCAATACTGCTGTTATACATCATTACGAAAAAGGTTCATACAAAAACTTTAAACTGCTTACTTATCATATAAAATCGGCATTTTATTATTTTGGCAAATGGGGCTGGTTGTTTGACCCAATGCGTACTACCATTAATAAATTACTTAAAGCTTGAAAGTTTCCATTATTACATCAGTATTTTCTAACAAAGCATACCTGCCCGATGCTATAGAATCGGTATTAAGCCAAACACATACTGATATTGAATACATTATTGTTGATGGGGACTCTAAAGATGGAACCATTGATGTAGTAAAATCGTATGGCAATAAAATTTCAAAATTTATTACAGAGCCCGATGAAGGTGTTTATTTTGCACTAAACAAAGGTATAAACATAGCAACCGGAGATATTATTGCCATACTGCACAGCGATGATTTTTATGTAAACAAAACAGTCATTTCTCAGGTAGTTGAAGCATTTGAGAATAACCATATTGATGCAGTTTATGCAAACCTGTATTATGTAAGCAATAAAAATAAAAACAAAATAGTACGCACCTGGGATGCCGGCATTTACACACCCAACAGCTTTTATTTTGGATGGATGCCACCCCACCCTGCATTTTTTGTTAAAAGAGATGTTTATGTAAAACATGGCGCATTTAATACCAATTTAAAATTTGCTGCCGATTACGAATTAATGATGCGATTTATTTTAAAACAAAAAATTAAACTGCATTATATACCTAAATTTTTTGTAAAAATGCGTACAGGAGGTGCAAGCAACCGAAATATTACCAACCGCATAAAAGCAAATATTGAAGACCGCATGGCCTGGAAATTAAACAATGTAAAACCACGTTGGTACACCTTGTTATTAAAACCATTTATAAAAATTTTTCAATACCGTTTGGGTTGAACCGAAAAGTTTAAAAATCAAATTCGATATTAAAGCGTATCATTAACTCAATAAGATTTTATTTAAATATTTAATTTAACCCATACAAATCACATGCATGTTATATTGGAATTGGTTTAATGAGGTATAGTTTTAGGTTTTGCGTTGGGGAAGGCTTTTTAGCACAGAATACGATATGAATTCCAATAGCTGTAAGGAGCACATAAGTTATACACAAAATTGTAAAAAGAGGCTTGTAACCCCATCCTAAAGCTAAATCAGACTATTACAAAACCCATGTTAGCAGTAGTGGCTCTATTTCTCGTTCGTTTCATTGTCAAACAGTTCGTGCAGTTTCTGTTGTAATAGTTTCTTGTCAGGTAGTTGCGTTTTATACTCTGAAACCATTGTTGGCGATAGGCTTCTGCTTAAAGCATATTCTACAACTTCACTGTCCTTGTCCTTGCAGAGCAGAACTCCAATGCTCGGATTTTCGTTTGGCTTTTTCACGTCTCTGTCCAATGCTTCCAAGTAAAAGTTAAGCTGTCCCAAGTGGTCGGGCTTGAATTTGTCTGCTTTGAGTTCGAATGCCACTAAGCATTGTAGTCCACGGTGGTAAAAAAGCAAGTCAATGTAAAAGTCGCTATTACCGACTTGCAGCTTATATTCTTCTCCTATGAACAAAAAGTCTTTACCGAGTTCGAGAATGAAATTTTTCATTTGTCTTACAAGTCCACGTTGTAAATCGCTTTCACTATGAGGGTCAGGTAAGTTTAAAAATTCAAATACATAGCTGTCTTTGAAGGTGTTTGATAGGTCATTGTTACTTTCTCTCACCGCTGGTGAGAGTTTTGAATTGCCTATTATTGTCCGCTCGAAAAAGCTTGCCGATATTTGTCGGTCAAGTTCTCGTTTACTGTAATTTTCTTGTTTAGCGATTTTAAGGTAAAATTCCATTTCTTCAATGGTTTTACATCTTGAAAATATCAGCAGATTGTTTGTCCAACTAATTTCTCTCAATAGTGGTGAGAGTTTTGGAAAGTCCTTGTAAGTCTCGTAAAACTGCTTCATTCTCCAAATATTTTTGTCGGAGAAGCCTTTTATTTCTGGTTCTTGTGTCTGTATGAAATTGGCTAATTCTGCAACCACAGAGTCGCCCCATTCTGATTGTTCAATTTTCTTGCTGATATGTTCTCCGATATTCCAATAGAGGTTTATTAGTTCAGCGTTTACGGCTTTTATAGCATTAGTCCGAGATTGTTTTATAAGTTGAATTATGTCCGTAAAGCGATTGTCCATTATTTATTTCTATATGCTACAAATTTATGTTTTTTCAGTCGTGTATCTCCTTTGTAACCGGTTTTCTGCCATTACTGCTAAAGTTGAGTGTATGCAGCGTGCGGGAGTTCGTGGTCACTTCACAATACACCGCTAATGCCCTTGCCAGCGAGCACTGAACTTACAAATTGCTCTAAAACCCGCATGATGTATACACTGTGTTACCAACTGGGCTTTAGAGTTTACTTATCTTGTTAATCATTTTTTGTGTCCATTCATATTCATTGTCAATATAATTCTTAATAATTGACCACTCTTTTTGATTATTAATTTTGTCGAGTTTTGAGTTTTCCTTATCGAGCATTTCACGATACTTCACCAAGCTATTTTTAGCTTCGTCATTTTTTTGTAATCTAATTAATACAATGGCTTCTAGTTTTGGTTGATTAATAGTTGGGTATACACTAATTTTTTTTGCTATGTTTATTAATTTTAATGCCTCAAGGTTCTTTTCTTGATTATCATACATATAAATGGTTACCATTGCAAGCATAAGATAATCCTCTTCAGTTGCTACATTAGCGAGAATGTTTCTCTCAGCTAACAATTTGCAGGTTGCAAAATGTTGATTATTAAATTCTAAAACTGCATTGAACGTATTAATAAAAGATATTGTTTTATCGTAGTTTACATTATTAAATTTCTCAGGTTGACCAATCGCCTTAATTCTCTCATCAATTGCAGGATGAGTCCCCTCCCCAGTTAATGCAATATAATTACCCGTTATTATGCAGTAGTCTTTTATTTTCGAAAGTGCAGAAGACAATGCTGTTGGGTTTACTTTTATATATTTCATTAATTCGATTGCGCATTTATCAGCTTCCATTTCTTGTTCACGGGAATATTGTAACCCAAACCTCTGATTTACGGATTCAGCAATACTGTACGCAAGAATTGCTGTACCCATAGTCAAAGCTCCTGGTGTATAATATTGATTTTTAGAAGCTGCATAAATATCCGCTGCAGCAGCAACACCAGTTGCAAAAGCCGCCCAAAATTCGGCTCTGTTTTGACGAGCTGTTGCTTTATTTATATTAATTATTGAATGGTCAAGAACAAAGTGAGAAACTTCATGAGCTAAAACGCCAATTAATTCTTCTTCAGAATTTATTGTTGAAAATAATCCTGTTGTAATAAATAATGAACCATTGGGGAAAATAATCGCATTTGGTGATAAATCTTTAATTATATGTATATTCAAAATTCCAGGTCTCCCATCATTTAACCTATCTGGATATATTTTGTATATTAATGAATATAGATAACTTTCCAGATAGCTATCATCAAATAATAAACCATTATTCTCAACATAGTTAATGTACTCAAGAGCCTCATCCTCTAATTCTTTCCGCAATTTATATTGCAGTCCACTTTTTATAATACTTTCATAAACTTTACCTTTTATACCTTGAAGTTGCCAAAATTCTCTTAGATTTTTAGGTGTAAATGTGATTTTACCCAAATCTTTTAAATCAACAGTCTCTTCTTTATCAGAACAAGAAATCTTTGCTTTGTAAAAACCTTCATTATTATATATTGTCTTAAGTTCAACGTTTTTACCCTCCATAAGAGAAGATGAAATTTTCTTTTCAATTACGCCTTTTAGTTCAAATGTTAATTGTGCATTTATGGTAAAAGGTAAAGCAATTAATAATAATAAAATTGTTTTTTTCATAGTGATTTATTTTAGTGATTGTATCTTTTAGCCTTGCAGGTAACGTTTTCACCTTTAGTTAAGTTCATTCTTTTTAATTTGTTATATTTGATGCAAAGTCTTCTATTCCAATATCTGCAAGTGTCTTTTGTTCGTTTATAAAACCTTTATCAAATGGTTGGTTTGAAAATGATTGATTAATTGATTTATTTTTTAATAGGCCAAAATCTGATGATAAAGCGTAATATTCTTGAGCAGCATCGGCAACTAAAAATGTCAACTCATTGATTGTTTTTTCGGATACTTTAATGTTATCATCTCTTATAATGTCGGCAGCTAACATAACAAACTCTATGTGCAATGATGCATTAGTCCAGTCTGCAATTTTTTGTGCTGTTTCATCATCAGGAATTGCAAAAGCTAATGATGATAAAAATTGTTGATAGTTAATATCGGGCAATTGAGTGTAATCAATATTCAGGTTTTCTGATTGAACTCCGGCACTGAATACACTTTCAATAACTCTTCTGTTGCAACGTAATGTAAAAAGAATGTTCGCTTTCAGAATTTCCATTTTTCTGTTTTCTCCAATTTCCTCAATCTGGTTTGAAACTTCAGATAACATCTCCAAATAGTTGAAACTATTGTTTTGTAAAAGCCACTTAATGGCTTTAACCCTCAAGTTGAATAATTGAGCTAAAATATCAACAGATTGATTTTGGATTTTCTTTTTTGATTTAAGGATGTTAGCTATTTCCATTGAAAGTTTGTCTATGTCTTTCTTCAAAGGATTTTCTAATTGAGAATAAAGGTTGTTTCTCAATTGATAACAGATTAAATCATAATTTTTAACGGTTGCTAACATAATGGTAAAGTTAGTAAATATTGCTCTGTATCTACATCAAAAATGTTACTATTGTTGTCGAAATTGCTGCAAATTGGGTTTGTTATTGTTTATACCAAAAGGTTTAACGCTTGCCGAAGTTGGAATTTTTAGGCTCTTTACTGTCAACCAAGTATCACAAAAGCTTTCGGGATTGATTTAAGCACTACACTTAAAAAAAACACTCCAAATATACTTTTGCTTTCGATAGAATTAAATCTTTGAAAGATCAATCGAAAACATTCAATTTTTCAGAAAGTAAAATTAAAACTATAATCAATATATATCAAAACTGTATAGGGGTAACTGTTCCTGAAGGAAATAAACCCGAATTAATTAAAATAAAAGCAAGTTCGCATATCATACCATATATTGAAAGTCGTCCGTTGCACGTAAGTCAAAAAATAATGAGCAGGAATATTTCTTATACTATTTTTTCTATAAATGTTATTATAAATATTGAACTAATTAGCGAATTACTAAAGTATAACAAAGAAGTAGAGATTATTAAGCCAAAACATTTAATAGAAAAATTTAAAAGTATAATCGAGAAAATGAATAATATTTATTCAAATTCTCCTACGAAACCAACTTCTGCCTGAGCATAAACTCCATTTGGTCGGCAAGTTTTTCTGCCAATTCAGTTCTCTCGGCTCGTTGTTTGGTTGTCATATTGTCAATATATTTTTCGTATGCCCTTGTAATTGTTGCATCAAGTTCTTCTTCTTTCCAGGGCTTATTTAAATAATGAAAAATTTTTCCCTTATTTACTGCATCAATCGTTGCAGAAAGATCGGCAAAACCGGTCAACAATATTCTCATAGGGTCAGGAAACTCAGGTATTATGGTTTCCAAAAACTCAACACCGGTCATATTAGGCATTTTTTGGTCGGTAATAATAATTTCTATTTTATCATCCGTATTCAAATTATTTCTCAATATGTCTATTGCTTCATTACCCGACAAAGCCGTATAAACATTATACTTCAGCCTAAAAGTAGCTTTAAACGAAAACAAGTTGTTTTCTTCATCATCTACGTATAAAACGTTTATTTTTTTGCTATTTTCCACAGTTTAAAAGTATGAAAAGTATTTGGCACGAAAATAAAAATTTATTTAAATTGCAAACAAATTTATTTAAACTGCTAAAAAAACTATGTATTCAGAAATTGCCAATATTTACAAACCTGAGTTATTAAATCTGCTTGAACCAAACGGATTAAAAAGATTTGAAGAACTTACATCGGGTAATAATACTCTGGTATTTGATACCATACATCATCAGTTAACTGAATATATAAAATGTATAAATCCTAAAACCAAATTTACCAAAGAAGAATTAAACACCCTTGCAACCCAAAAACTTGGGGCTGATGCTAAAACCTACGGAACATGGGTTTATTACCCTTGGAGCAAAAGATTGGTTCATGTATTGCCCGAAGAAGAATTTACAGAACTTAGAACCAACAGAAATTGCTATAAAATAACCCCCGAAGAACGATTTACACTTTCAACTAAAATAATTGGTGTAGTTGGTTTATCTGTTGGGCAAAGCATTGCACTTACACTTGCCATGGAGCGTAGTTTTGGCGAGTTGCGCCTTGCCGATTTTGATACGCTTGACTTAAGTAACCTGAACCGAATAAGAGCCGGTGTATATAACCTTGGTTTAAATAAAGCCATTATTACAGCCCGCGAAATTTATGAAATTGACCCCTACTTAAATGTTGTTTGCTATACCAACGGACTTACCGAAGAAAATATTGATGACTTTTTTAGCAGCAATGGCAAACTTGATATATTGATTGATGAATGTGACGGGCTTGATATAAAAATACTGGCAAGACACAAAGCCAAAAGCATGGGCATACCGGTATTTATGGATACAAGCGACCGTGGCATGGTAGATATTGAACGTTTTGACCTTGAACCCGAAAGACCTCTGCTGCATGGCTTAGTTGGCGACCTTGAACCACAAAAACTAAAAGGACTTACCAACGAACAAAAAGTACCATACATTCTTCCAATGATTGGTTACGAAAATATCTCTACCCGATTAAAGGCAAGTATGATGGAAATTGAAGAAAGTATTTCAACATGGCCCCAATTGGCATCATCGGTAGTTCTTGGAGGTGGCGTAGGAGCTGATATTACCCGAAAAATATTGCTTGGACAAAGTACAGTTTCGGGAAGATTTTACATTGATTTGGACGACATTATTCCTGAACCTAAACAAAGTAATATTGAATACAATGTTAAACCAAACCCATATAAACCTTTAGATAAGGAAATGATGGATAACCTACTTGTTGGTTTTGAACAACAAGTTAAACCATCAAAAAAACTAAGTACAGAACAAATTGAAGAAATGGTTGAAAAAGCCTGTACTGCACCATCGGGCGGCAATTGCCAACCATGGAAATGGTATGTAAAAAATAATGTGTTGTTTTTGTTTCACGACAAATTTCAATCATACTCTTTGTTGGATTATAACCACAATGGCAGCATGGTAGCGCTTGGTTCAGCCATAGAAAACCTTGAATTGTTTGCCGCTACAAAAGGAATAAAAGCTAATTTTATAAAGTTAAAACAATCAAACAACGATTACCTGATGGGTTATTTTGTTTTTGAAGATGCTCCCTCAAAACAATCAAACAATTTGGCTCAGGCAATAGGCATACGCGAAACCAACCGATTGCTGAAAAATATTGAACCGATTGAAAAAAACCTGTTAACAGAACTAATTAGCATTGCTTGCCTTGATGATGGATATAATGTTTTGTATTTAAGCCACAGAGACAGTATAAACAAACTTACCGGAGTTTTGGGGGCCATTGAACGTATAAGGTTACTTCATCCGCAAGGACACGAAGATTTTATAAACGAAATTCGCTGGACGGAGGAAGAAAATCTTGCCAAACGAAACGGTGTAGATTTAGCAACGGTTGACTTAACTGCAAGTGAAATTGCAGGTTTAAAATTAGCAAAAGATTACAAACCATTACATTTTTTAAACAAACTGCAAAAAGGTAAAACCTTTGAAAAAATGATGAAGAAAACGCTTGATACTGCACCGGTAGTAGGCTTACTTACAGCACCACCCAAAACTGATTTTTTAGATGCAGGTAAAATGCTTGAAAGGGTATGGTTAGCTGCAAATTATCTTGGTTTGGCATTTCATCCGGTTTCGCCAAGTACTTTTATGTTTAAGCGTTTTGAAACCAATTCATTTGAAGGTTTTGAAAAATATATGATAGAAGAAATGATTGAACACCATAAAGCATTGAATAAATTATTTAATTTGAACGATGATGTTGAAAAAGTATTTTTGTTTAAGCTTTTTAAAAGTAAAATGCATCCCAAAAAATCGTTGAGAAAACCATTAAAACAAGTATTGATAATTAACTAAACATGAAACTTTTTTTTAGAACATTTAGAGCAATTGATGAACCTGAAACTTGCCATCAATACATAGCAGGGCACAGAAAAGTTTTAGAAGATTATGGTGTAACAAATATAACCAGTGCCATACCGGCCTGGCTTGGCAGCCCCTATGTGGTAATGGTAGTAGCCGAAGACGAACATGGTAATATACAAGGTGGTATCCGTGTTCAAATTGCCGATGGTGTTTTACCGCTGCCAATTGAAACGGCAATAGGCTATATGGATCAAAAAGTGCTGGATATTGTGGAATATTATAGAAAAAATGGTGGAGTTGGAGAATTATGCGGTTTATGGAACAGCAAAGAAGTTGCCGGAAGAGGGGTAAGCATGTTGCTTACAAGAGCAAGTATTTCAATTATAAATCAATTAAAATTTAAAACACTTGTTGGAATTTGTGCCGATTATACATTAAAAATGTTTTCGCAGGTTGGCTTTGTGGTTGATAAAAGCATGGGCAACAATGGCGAATTTGCCTACCCAAACCCAAATTATGTTACAAGGGTGCTTGGTATTTTAAATGCCGAAACTCTTGAAACTGCCGAACCTTTTGATAGAGAAAGGATGTTAAGCTTACGTAAAAATCCTGAACAAGTAACTATTGAAGAAGGCCCAAAAGGAATTGTAGAAGCACATTACAAACTATTTTTACCTGTAGAAATTTATGAAGCAGTTATTCCAAAACAGTAAATCATTTATCTTATTTCTATTTGTTTTTTCGGGCTTAAATGTTTGTGCTGATAACCAAATATTGGAGATTAATGATATCAATACGGTTAATGCAAGTCCATATTTGTTTTGTGCCGAAAAACCATCAGCTATAAAAAATCCGCAAGAAGCACTACAAAAAATTAATTTTAAAAAATGTGGCAACGATTTACCAACAACTTCACAATCAAAAGATGGTTACTGGTTTTTATTAAAAATTGTCAATCAATCAAGTCATAACGAGTTTAGGCTTGCTGTAAACAACCCTATTATAGATGAGATAGATTATTACTTATTTACATCAGATACAATACTCGAACGTCATGCAGGAGAGTACCTGCCATTTAAAAAACACAAGTACAATAATCCGGTTTATGCCTTTAAAATTTTATTGAACCAGGGCGATACAGGAACCATTTTGCTTAGAATAAGCGGTATTGAAGATTACTTTTTGCCTGTTACCATATCAGGAGAAAAACAAATATTGGAAACACAATCGCAAAACAATTTATTGCTTGGAATTTATGCCGGCTTAATGCTGGTAATGTTTTTTTATAATTTGTTTATATTCTTTACAGTAAGAGACAGAAGTTACCTGTTGTATGTATTTTACATATTGGTTGTATTTATTACGCAACTGTGCAGCTATGGTATTCCATTTCAGTATTTATGGCCCGAAAATATTTGGCTACAAATTCGCAGTTTAATAATATTCCCTGTTCTTTCGGGCATTTTTGGCCTATTGTTTATGCGCGAATTTTTGCAGATAAAACAAAACCTTAAATCTTTAAATTATGCTGTATTTTTTCTGGTTGCGGTTTATGTGTTGGTATATATTGTTATGTTTACAGGCAACCTTCATTTTTCTTACAAATTATTGCAAGGCACATCAGTTGCGGTTTCTCTTTTTATGTTTTTTACGGCCTTAATGCTTTCGTTAAAAGGTTCAAGGCAAGCAACATTTTTCATAATCTCTTGGTCGTTTTTTTTAGCAGGCATTATTTTGTTTGTACTTAAAGATGTTGGCGCTTTGCCGTTTAATTTCATTACACAATTTAGTATGCCAATCGGTTCAGCCGTAGAAGTAGTTTTACTTTCGTTTGCATTGGGCGATAAAATAAATGTACTTACCAAAGAAAAAGAACAATCACAAGCCGAAGCATTAAAAGCATCATTAGAAAACCAACGATTGATAGAAGAACAAAATGTAATGCTTGAACGCAAAGTTGATGAAAGAACAAAAGATTTACAACAAGCTTTAAAAGACTTAAAAGACACACAATCTCAATTGGTTGATCAGGAAAAAATGGCATCATTGGGTCAGCTTACTGCCGGAATAGCCCACGAAATAAACAACCCTATAAATTTTGTTACCTCTAATGTTTCGCCTTTAAAACGCGATATAAATATTATTTACGATTTGCTTAACCAATACGAAAATATTGTTACCGATGAAAAAAGTACGATACAAGACAAGCAAAAACTACTAGAAAAGCTAAAAAAAGATGCCGATATAGATTATTTAAAACACGAAATTGACTATTTACTTAAAGGTATTGGAGAAGGCGCCAGTCGAACCTCTGAGATTGTAAAAGGTTTACGTATATTTTCAAGACTTGATGAAGATGCCATAAAAAAAGCCGATGTAATAGAAGGAATTGAATCTACTATTATCATTATTAATAACCAGCTTTCAAAAATAAGGCTCGATAAGAACTTTACAGGTACCAGAATTATTGAATGTTATCCTGGTAAATTAAATCAGGTGTTTTTAAATTTATTATCGAATGCGATTTATGCCGTTAAACAAAAATTTAAAAACGAAGAAGGCGGTGTATTAACCATTTCATCAAGCTCTGATGATAACTTTGTTTATCTTAACTTTAAAGACAATGGCTGTGGCATGAATGATGAAACGCAAAAAAGAATTTTTGAACCGTTTTTTACAACAAAACCGGTTGGCGAAGGAACTGGTTTGGGTATGAGCATTGTATTTAAAACCATAGAACAACACAAAGGCGGCATTACATTAAAAAGTAAATTAGGTGAAGGCACAGAATTTAATATTAAACTGCCTATAATACTTTTATAATATTTAATGAGTTTAGAACAAGAAAAAATATGTGTTTTATATATAGATGACGAGGAGCATAATCTTTTTTCATTTAAAGCCGCATTTAGGTTTCATATTGATGTTTACACTGCCTTAACACCTGATTTGGCATTCGAAATTCTGGCTCAAAACAACATACATATTGTAATTTCAGATTACCGAATGCCATTGATGAATGGTGTTAAATTATTAGAAAAAGTAAGAAAAGACTATCCAAAATGTGTTAGAATGTTGCTTACTGCTTTTACCGATATTGAAAGTGTAATTGAAGCGGTAAACAAAGGAAATATATTCAGATACATAAAAAAACCATGGGATGAAGATGAAATGAAGCTGGCTTTTGAAGAAGGCTACCAATTTTACATAACACAAAATCAACTTAAACAGCAACATGAAGAATTAATAGAAGCCTACCGCGATTTAGACCGTTTTGTGTACAGTGTTTCGCATGATTTGCGTTCACCGCTTACCGGTATATATTCGTTAACAGAACTTATTTCAAACTCGAATGAAATTAAAGAAATTCTTAAATTTAATGAATACATTAAAATAAACATCAGAACACTTGAAGATTTTGTAAAAAACCTGCTGGAATATTACAGGGTAAAACGAGGCTCGCTTACCATTAGCAAAGTAAACCTTGATGATATTGTTGAAGAATTATTTAATATGTACAAAGGTCATTTAATTACACACCAGATAGATTTTAATAAGAATATAAACAACGATGCAAAAACTTTTCATTCTGATGCTGTTGTTGTTTCAATTATTTTGCAAAACCTCATCTCAAATGCCATAAAATACCAAAGGCAGGAAGAAACCAATAAACAAATTACCGTTGATGCATCTATAAAAAATAACTCCCTCGAATTAAAAGTAAGCGACAATGGAACCGGTATTGAAGAAGAATATTTAGATCGTGTTTATGATATGTTTTTTAGAGCATCATCTGTAGCAACCGGCTCGGGTATTGGATTATATAATACCAAAAATGCCGTTGAAAAACTTAACGGTAAAATTTCAATCCAATCAAAAGTAAATATTGGCACAACAGTTACTGTTGAAATTCCGTTAAAGTAATTTAATTACTTTTGCACTCTTTTTAAAATCTTATTATGAAAAAATTTGTAACCATTCTTTTTACAGTACTGTTTTTTGTTGCTGCAACCATCGTTGCCATTCCGTTTTTATTTAAAGATAAAATTGTTGATTTAATTAAGCAGCAAGCCAATCAAAACTTAAATGCCGTAGTTAACTTTGATAATAACATTGGTTTAAACATTATACGTTCTTTTCCAAATTTGTCACTCACCATACATAACCTTTCAGTAACGGGTATAAACGATTTTAAAAACGATACATTGATAGCTTTAAAAGAGTTTAATGCCACACTCGATTTAATGAGTGTTATCAATGGCGACCAAATAAGTATAATAAATATAAGCCTTGTTGAACCAAAACTATTGGCCATAGTTTTAAAAGACGGTAAAGCCAATTGGGATATTGCAAAAACAACCGACACAACAACTACACAACCCGATACAGCGAAAACTGCATTTAAAGTAAAACTAAAAAAATTAAATATTAAAGATGCAGCCATAACTTACAACGATTTGCAGGCAGGTGTATTTACTCAAATAAACAAACTAACTTATAACCTAACAGGAGATTTTACGCAAGATAATTTTACCATGCAAAACCTTTTAAATATTGCAGGTATTACCGTAAGCATGGGTGGTATAAATTACCTTACCGATGCAGACATGAGCCTAAATGCCGATATTGATGCAGATATGCCAAACATGAAATTTGTATTTAAAGAAAATACTTTTATCCTTAATACATTAAAATTGGCTTTTAATGGCAGAATAGCCATGCCAAAAGAAGATATTGACCTCGACTTAACATTTGCAGTAAAAGAAAATTCATTTAAAGACTTTCTGTCGCTGGTACCTGCTGTTTACAAATCAGATTTAAATGCACTGCAAGCAAAAGGCAATTTAGGTTTTGAAGGTTATGTAAAAGGTATTTACAACCAAAAAAATATGCCTGCTTTTGGGTTGAACCTACATATAGCTGATGGATGGTTTAAATATACAGATATGCCCGCACCACTTGAAGCTGTAAATATTGCATTAAATATTAATAAACCCGATGGTGATATTGATCGTACCCATATAAATCTTAGCCGTTGCGATTTTAACCTGCAAAAAAATCCATTTAGTATGTTGCTGCAAGTATCAACACCCATAAGCAACCCTTTTATTGATTTTGCTGCTAAAGGCAAAATAGATTTTAACCACATAAAAAGCCTTATACCGCTTGAAAATGGAACTGAACTTGCCGGGATAATAAATACCGATATAACTGCTAAAGGCTACATTAGCGACTTAGAAAAAAAACAGTTCAATAAATTTAATGCAAGCGGTAGAATTAATATTCAAAAGCTGTTTTATAACAGCAAAGATCTACCTAAGCCTTTTAGTATGCCTGTTGCAAGCATGGATATAAATCCTGATGTTTTTAACTTACATCTATTACAGGTAAATATTGGCCAAAGCGATTTTGATTTAAACGGCAAAGTGTCCAATTTCCTCCCCTATTTGTTTAACAAAGGCGAACTTGAAGCCACGCTAAACCTGGTAAGCAACCAAATTAATGCCAACGAATTTTTAACCGACAATGGCTCTGCACCGGCTGAAGCTGTTGAAGATACAAGCACTCTGACAGTTTTTGAAGTACCCGAAAATTTGAATATTATCTTTAACAGCCGCATCAATAAACTTGTATATACCAACATGCTTATAAATGATTTTACAGGTACTGTTACACTTCGCAATAAGCAAATAAGCTTTAATAATGTATCACTGCAAACGCTTGGTTCAAGCATTAAAATGAATGGTTTTTACAATACCGAAAATGTGGCTGAACCTAAAGTGAATTTTAACTTTAATATAGCAAACCTTGATATTCAGCAGGCTTTTAAAACCTTTAATACCATTCAAAAAATTGCTCCGGCAGCCGAAAAAATTGCCGGTATTTTTAATATGAATTTTAATATGCAAACCTTACTTACACAAAATATGCAACCAAATCTTACAACCATGTTTGCAACCGGTTTGCTTAATATTCCAAAAGCCGAAATAAATAACCTTACAACATTTAGCCGTATTGCCGATGCACTAAATAAACCTGAATTTAAACAAGGTACCATAAGCAATGCGCTAATTAATTTTAAAGTTGAAGATGGGCGCATTACCACACAACCTTTTGATATTTTGCTGGCAGGCAAAAAAGTAAACTTAAGTGGCAGCAGCGGCTTAGATCAAACCATTGATTATATAGGTAAAACCAATCTTAAACGAAGTGAACTGGGAGCCGCAAACACAGCCATAAACAGTGCCCTTGCACAGCTAAATGAAAAATTAGGCTCAAACATAAACATGAGCCAGGATATACCCATTGGATTAACCATAACGGGTACTTTTACCAACCCGAAAATTGGCACCAATATTGGCAATATTGTAAAAGATGAAGCCAAAAAAATTGGCAACCAACTTGCCGATGAAGCAGCTAAACGAAAAGCCGAACTAGAAGCTAAAGCGCGTGCCGAAGCCGACAGACTTAAAAACGAAGCTGAAGAAAAAGCCCGCCAAGCAAAAGCCGAAGCTGAAGCCAAAGCGCGTGCCGAAGCCGACAGACTGAAACGTGAAGCTGAAGAAAAAGCCAATGCCGAAAAAGAACGCCTTAAAAAACAAGCTGAAGAAGAAGCCAAAAAAAGGCTAAGAAAAGTGTTTTAAACCTTTTATTCACAGCAGGTGGCCTTAACCTTTGCAATGCTTTACTTTGCATAAATGGCAAAAAAAGCAGATGCAAACAATGAAACCCCTTTAATGAAACAATACTTTGATATTAAAGCAAAGTATCCGGGTGCAATTTTGCTTTTTAGAGTAGGCGATTTTTACGAAACTTTTGGACAAGATGCCATTACAACTTCTCAAATTCTTGGAATTGTATTAACAAAACGTGCCAACGGAAGCGCAAGCCATGTAGAACTTGCAGGATTTCCGCACCACGCCCTCGATACCTATTTACCCAAATTAGTAAGAGCAGGTCAAAGAGTAGCCATTTGCGATCAACTGGAAGACCCAAAGCTTGCTAAAAAAATAGTAAAACGTGGCGTTACCGAGCTTATAACCCCCGGAGTAAACTACAACGATAAAATACTCGATAACAAAACCAACAACTACCTGTGTGCCGTTTATGCCGAAAACGATGTTTACGGCATTGCATTTTTAGATATAAGCACCGGAGAATTTATGGCTACACAAGGCAATCAGGATTATACCGATAAACTGTTGCAAAGCCTTAAACCCGGAGAAGTTTTGGTAAGTAAAAAGTTTCAAAAAAATTTTACTTCAATTTTTTCTGATAAACTATACAATTACGCCCTTGATGAATGGATATTTCAGCCCAAATTTTGTTACGAAAAACTACTCAACCATTTTAATACCAAAAACCTAAAAGGCTTTGGGCTTGAAGATTATCCGCTAGCCATAATTGCTGCCGGTGTATGCCTGCATTACCTTGGCGAAACACACCACAACCAAATTAGGCACATTCAACAAATTTCGCGTATTGACGAAGAAAAATATGTTTGGCTTGATAGATTTACCATAAGAAACCTTGAATTATTACAACCCACAAACGAAAACGGCAAAGCGCTTTTAAACATACTTGACGAGACCGTTACCCCTATGGGTGCACGCTTACTAAAACGCTGGCTTGTGTTGCCATTAAAAGACATAAACCTTATAAACGAAAGGCTTGAAATTGTAAGCATAGCCAAACAAAACGAACAACTTTACACTTCGGTAATTGATTTTCTTAAACAAATTGGCGATTTGGAAAGGCTTGTATCAAAGCTGGCCATGAAGCGTATAAATCCACGCGAATTGCAGCAACTAAACAAAGGCCTTAAAATGGTTGAACCCATAAAACAATTATTGCTGAGCCAAAATCATCCCTTGCTTGCCAAACTTGCCGATCAACTAAACACATGCCAGTGGGTTGTAAATAAAATTGATAACGAACTTGCTACCGAACCTCCAATTGCCCCTAACAAAGGCAATATTATTAAAAATGGCGTAAACAAAGATTTAGATGAATTACGCGAAATTGCATTTGGCGGAAAGGATTACCTATTGCAAATACAACAACGCGAACAACAAAACACAGGAATAGGCAGCCTTAAAGTATCATACAACAATGTGTTTGGCTATTATATTGAAGTTACAAACACACACAAAGACAAAGTACCGGCTAACTGGATTCGTAAACAAACCCTTGCAAACGCAGAGCGCTATATTACCGATGAACTTAAACACTACGAAGAAAAAATTCTTGGTGCCGAAGAAAAAATTCTTACCATAGAAGAAAACCTTTACAACCAGTTGGTAACAGCATTGCTCGATTATGTAATGCCCATACAAAGCAATGCTCAGGTTTTGGGGCGCATTGATTGCCTTTTTTGCTTTGCAGGTTTAGCCAAACGAAATAATTACTGCAAGCCACAAATAAATGAAGAATATGATTTATTGCTAAAAGATGCACGACATCCGGTAATTGAAAAACAATTACCTATTGGCGAACCCTACATTGCCAATGATATTTTTTTGAACCGAAGCAACCAGCAAATCATTATCCTTACCGGCCCAAATATGTCAGGTAAAAGCGCTATACTTAGGCAAACAGCGTTATGTGTGCTAATGGCTCAAATGGGTTGCTTTGTACCTGCAACTGTAGCCAAAATTGGCCTGATTGATAAAATTTTTACAAGAGTTGGAGCCAGCGATAACTTAAGTGCTGGCGAAAGTACATTTATGGTTGAAATGACCGAAACAGCAAGCATCTTAAACAACCTCTCGGCTCGAAGCTTAATTTTACTTGATGAAATTGGCCGTGGCACTTCTACATACGATGGTATTAGTTTGGCTTGGGCTATAACCGAATTTTTAAGTAAACATCCATACAAACCCAAAACATTATTTGCCACACACTACCACGAACTTAATGAACTTGAACAACCTGAATCAGGTATAAAAAACTTTCATGTAGATGTAAAAGAATACGACAATAAGGTAATTTTTATAAGAAAACTAAAAGAAGGCGGTAGCGAGCACAGTTTTGGAATACATGTAGCAAGAATGGCCGGAATACCTAAAACAGTTTTAAACCGGTCAACCGAAATTTTAAAAGAGCTGGAAAGTCAACGCAGTAGCGGAAAAATGCATATTCAAACTTCAAAAATTAAAGCTACACCCATTCAACTAAGCATGTTTCAGCTAAACGACCCCGCCATGCAAAATGTAAAAGAACTTATTACACAGTTAGACTTAAATACACTTTCGCCCATAGAAGCTTTGCTTAAATTAAATGAAATAAAACAAATGTTGAATTCCTGAAAATGAGCTACAAAAAAACAACATCAATAAATTGTTAAAAAACTATTGCATGAAATAATAAAAGTACCTATTATTGCAGTCCCATTTTAAAGCGAAAGTAGCTCAGTTGGTAGAGCGCAACCTTGCCAAGGTTGAGGTCGCGAGTTCGAACCTCGTCTTTCGCTCAATAAATAGTCATCAATCAAGTGACTATTTTTTTTTAGGTTCTTTCAATATTTAAATTGAACCAAAAAAGCCCGGGTGGTGGAATTGGTAGACACGCAGGACTTAAAATCCTGTGACCTCAACAGTCGTGCGGGTTCAAGTCCCGCCTCGGGTACCATTATTCTAAATTACATTCTCAAAAACTTTTTTATCTTTCTTATTTCCCAAAATTTTCAAATCAATTTTAAAACTTACAACCTTCGTGTATAACATTTATTGCTTTTATCTTTCTAAATTGAGCATCTTGTAATGTTTGGTTTTTAATAAGCCTTCATAAAAAAAACAAGGCTGCCTGAAATTTTCAGGCAGCCTTATTTATACTTATAAAGTTTAAAATCTATTATTCTTTAATAGCTTTTATTATGGATGTTTGCGTTCCGCTAATTTTAATTAAATACATACCTGATTTTAAATTAGATGGTAATTTTATTTCTACAGTTCCTGTTAATTTTGCATTTTCAGTATGTAATACTTTACCATTCATATCCATAATTTCAATTGCATCGTTTTCTCTTACATTGTTAAGTACAAAGTTATCTTTAAAAGGATTTGGTGCCAATGTTATATCAAGCCTATCCAAGTCGCTGTTTATGCTTATTACTTTACTGTAAGTAAAACTTGCATCGCGGTCAACCATGCGTAAACGATAATAAACTATATTGTTTCTTTCAAAAGCATTTCGGTCTTCAAACACATAATTTTTAATTGTACGACTGTTGCCGGCTGCTTTAACACTTCCAACAGAAGTGAAGTTACGATTGTCAAATGAGCGTTCAACTTCAAAAACACTGCTATTAATTTCTGACGAAGTTGCCCAGTTTAAAATGGCACCCTTTTCTCCTGATTTTAAACCTGAAAAATTAATAAGTGTTACAGGTAAAGGATTTAAGTTATCAGTTCCTGTAACTATTTCGAAAGAATTTAAAAAAGGAGCATTAATATACCTTTGTAAAGTATCAACTGTACTGCCAGAACCTATATAAGGAGTCCAGAAGCTACCTTGTCTCATGGCCAAACGCAAATTTGCTTGTCCGGAAACGGTACCCAGCCAAATTGGTTTGTAAGCTAAATTTATGGTATAGTTATAAAAACCGGGAGGTGCAATCATATTAAGATACATATTAAGATAGCCTGCAGTTGTATCAACAGCAGGAGGCCTTACACCACTATACTGCCTTACGGCAAGCGATGTTGGCGGAGTAAAAAACTGATCGTAAACTACTTTAACAACGGTATCGCCACCAAATAAAAACGATTGTGTAATACCTGCAGCAGGAACCAAAGGTACAGGTGTACATAAAGGCGGCAACGAAGTTGGTGTAATTTCATAAGCACCAATATCAGGAGTTCCGGCAAATGGTGTAGTTGGTCTTGGATTACCGCTATAATCAAATTCAGCACCTTGAATGTGTATTGCTCTACCGTTAATTGCCCAAGTTGCAGTATCGGCTAAATTAGGCATTAAGTTGGTTGTACTCACGGTGCCTGTTCTGTATTGAATGGAATTTCTGTCGTAAGTTGCCGGCAAAGCAGCTTTTATATCGGCTAAGGTATTGTATGTTGCAGCAGGCGTACCTCTTTGCCCTAAAACCGTTCCACTTGTAAAATATAAGTTATAATCGCTTGATGAAATACTGGTATTGTAATAATATATACTTCTTCCTGTACTTAAATTAACGAATATATTATTTCTGATAACAGTGGTATTAGATATGGTACTTGTATAATAAAAATAACCGCCAAACGATGCCGTACTGGTAGAACTTACAAATACCGTATTGTGTGCAATAAGCATATTACTTGAATAATAATCGGCTATACCGTAGTTGGTATTTGATGCACCCGTACCAATTCTTATAACATTATTTACAATTTTTCCTGTTTTATTACCAAAACCATCAGAATAATAAACCTGAATACCATATCCCGTTGCAGTAGTAGTAAATATTCTGTTGTTGGTTATTTCGAATGCACTATCGTTGTAAAAACCATAAATTCCACGGTATGCTGTATAAGTAACATTCGTATTTACATCGTTAAACCTGAATTTTGTATTAGAAGTATAATAGAAATAAGCACCATAAGTATATTGGTTTGTAATGATGTTACTATCTATTACGTTATTATCGGTTAAAATGGTTTCGCTTGTTCCAAACAAGTAAAAAGCCATAGACCCACCGGTAATAATATTTTTAGTAAAATTATTTGAACCACCGGTTAAAGGACTGGCATAAACTATACTTAAGTTTGTTGAAGTACTTGTAGTATTTACCGCAGTAAGTTTACACTCATAAAATCTATTATTGGAAGCTGCACCAACCAATTGCACTACATAACCAAATGAAGAATTAAGCGATTGAAGTGTAACCCTTGTAAAATTGATAAAAGATGCATTTGATAGCATGATAATAAAATTTTCAGATGCACTAGTGTTGTTTCTGCTAATAATTACAGAATCAACATGGTTTGCCATTGATGTAAAAGTAATGGTATTTTGAGCGCTTGCACCAAAAATATTATTAAATGTTACTTGTTCATTATAATTTCCGGTTTTAATTCTAAAAACAACAGCACTATCAACTCCTCTAATACTTAATGCGTTTACTGCAGCATTTATTGTTGTAAAATCAGATGGTGCTGAACCAATAACATAAACTCCTCGCATTGGTGTTGCAATAATTCTAATTAATGTATCATTAACAGTATTGCTGTCTGTACCAAAATTTGGCGAAGCTGTAAATGCCCTCAATGTATTTATTGAACCTTGAGGAATATTAACCTGATTTGAACCGGTTAATGTTAAAGAGGAGGTATCGCAGGTTTGAAGGTTGCCAATCCAAGCAGCAGAAACAGCAGCGTTGTTATTTAATCTGTAACCAATCATGGCAGAAGTAATAGGGTTGCTACCAAAATTTCTAAACCTAATTGTTACATCCTGCAAACCCGACATTACTGGGGGAGCAGGCGCTAAAAGTTGTGTAGCTCCAATGTCGTTACCAACAAATGCAACTTCATAAGCGCCAATATCGGGTCTTGTTGCTCTTGGATTACCTGTAATATCGGTTGTTAAAACTGAAATTGTATCTCCATTAATACAACCATCAGTTAAATTTGGCAAAGTATCGCTAATAAATGGAGGGTTAACAATTATTGAGTTATTGTTGCTTCCAGAAACACCTCTAAATTGTGTTCCCTGATACCAGGTATTTATAAAAACAAACTGCCCTGTTGTATCTGCTCTGTAATAATTGTTATAATTAAACATGGCAGGTGCAGTAAATGAATTTCCTGACATATAAACGGGAGAAATGCGTCCATTAGGGTTATTATTAACAAAATGGTTATTCCTCATACGCAAATTGGTATTGCTGTAAAAAGTACCAACGCCAACAGTTGTAGATGTTGAAGGAGTTGAACAAATAAAAGTATTGTTATAAATATCAAAATTATTGCAACTGCTTAAATAAAGAACATTAGGGTTTGCCAAATCTCCGTTAATATTGGCAACATTGTTCATTAACAAACCTCTGTTTGAAGTATGAGCTTTAACATTGCCTAAATAAATACCCATATAATTTGAATTTAAAATCCTGTTTCCTATTATATTCATGGGTTTTGTTGCAGAATTTGCGTCTCCACTGTATAAATATAATGCATAATTATATACTGAAGCTGTAGATGGCCTCATTCTAATTACATTATAATTTACCTCAATTCCCCTAAATCCCTGCATAAAAACACCTGAATAATAACAATTATTCATTTCGTTATTTCTAATTTTAAATACCTCTGATGGCGCACCGTAAGTATAATAATAACTGTAGAAATACGAATATTGCCATATACCTGTATAAACATTTCTTATCATATTAGAATCTATTTCTATACTATCTAATACATAGGTATCATAATAATATAAACTGTTGTTTGAACCACTCATTACAACACCAATATAAGCTTCTGTTGTACTATTTATTGCATTGGGGTGGGTATTTTCTATAATACAATTTTTTATTGCAACACTCTTTACGTTATTTTTATTTATATGTACCCCCCAACCATAATCAGGGCTGCCTGAGCGAATGGTTAAGTCTCTTATGGTAACATAACTTTGACCTATTCTGAAAATATACCTTGACGAACCACTTAAACTATTGTTTTGAACAATGCAAGTATTTTTATTGGTGCCTTGTAAAGTAATAGAGTTAGTTGCAGATAAGCCTGTAACCGGCTCATCAAAAGTAACCTGATCAATATATGTTCCGGGGTTTACAATTAAAGTAACAGGACCGGCAAGGCCTCCAGATTTTATTGCATTAAACGCATCGCTGGGTTTTGCAAAATCGGGGCTTGAACCGCCTATTTGGAATGTACCTGATAATGGTAAGAAATAACTTATTCTGATGGTATCATTTGAAGGATCAGAATCTGTTGTAAAATTTGGACTGCTTGAATAAATTACAAAATTATTTGATGCCCCTAAGTTTGGTTGTTGTGAGCCAGTAAAAGTTACGGAAACTGTATCGCATGCACCCAGCGTACCAAACCAGTTTGCTGTAACAGGAGTACCGCTATTTAATCTGTAAGATAAATTGAATGATGTTACCGTATTGCTTCCGTTGTTTCTAACAAGAACTCTTAAATCAGTTGGGCCTGAAGAAATAGGCGGTGTAGGTTGTAACACCCTAAGCACTGCCAGGTTATTTGTTAAAGAGGGTACTTCATAAGCGCCAATACTTGGTGTTGAAGTACTCCTTGTTGAACCATAATAATCGGTTGTTATATAAGGAATAAACGTTCCTTGGAAACAAGGATTTGACATATTGGCAATGGTATCGTTTTTAATATCTGGATTACCATATATCGAATTAGCATTTTGTCCTGCAAAACCTCTGAAATTTCCAGAATTTAAGTTGCTTCCTATAAAAACCAAAACGTTGTTACTGGTATCAGGCCTAAAAAATAAATTATGATTTATGGTATCAAAAACTGAAGAAGCTGATGCATAAAGTGGCAATGCCGGAGAAGCTAATTTTTCTGCGCAAATATTATTTCTGAAACTTATACCACTACCACCTGAAATAAAAACAGCGCCATTGGTATTAGATTGACCAACAAAATCGTGATAAAAGGTATTATGACTTATAGCCCATTGACTTGAGCTTGACATATATATCGAATTGCTGTATTCATATTTAAAACCGCCACCTATTATATTGTTAAAAATAAATCCTTTGTTACCAGATAAATTGTTACTACCACTCATGTAAATACCATAATATCCAATATCAAATATTCTATTATTGGTTATTATATGTCTGTTTGGACTGGTACAAGTAGAATTAATAAGATATACTCCGTAATTGTATAGATTTGATGTTCTTGGCCTGATGTAATTATTTGACAGTGTAATTCCATTAATAAAGCTGCAATAAATACCCATTGAATTACCATGCCTTAAAATATTATTTGTTATTCTTAAGCCTACATGTAAATTTCCAGATGAACCAAATGCAACGATATTGTATGCACCGGCAAAAATAAAACAACTGTCAATCACTGTTCCATCAATTCTTGTTCCGGTTGAAAATGAGGTTGCACTATTATTAATTACAACTCCAATAAAATTGGTTGACGTAGAACTAATTGCTGTTGGATTGGTAAAATCAATATTACAATTAATAAATCGGTTGTTGTTTGAATTTAATCCCATAATATGAACCACCCAACCTACAGTACTGCTGGTGCTTCTAATGGTCATATCTCTAAAGGTTACATTGGTGGCAAGATTTAACAACAATGTATGCCTGACACTAGTATTGGTTGAATTAAATTGAAGTACAGTAGTTGTTTTGTTTGCTCCAATAAAAGTTATCGTATTAGTAACTGATGAGCCTGTAATTGCAGGTATAGTTACTTGTTCGGTATAAGTAGCGGCAGATACTAAAAAAGTAACAGGGCCATTTACACCAACTGTACCAGTGTTTGCCGGACCACCGTCAGTTCGGGAATTTGTGCTCGTCATATACGTAACGGCACTTGTAAAATTTTGAAAATTTGTTGTTGTAGCTGCAGCTCCAGGGTTTATGGTATAAGTTCCTGATAATTGAACTGCTTTTAACAATTGAACATTACTGAATACAATTGTTAAAAATGTTAGAATTTTAATGTAGCTGTTTTTCATATAGTTTAATTTTTATTAAATTTTGAGATTGTGATTTTAATATATTAGTTGCAATATTTAAAACAATTAAAAAATTATCTGCAATTGCTTTTTCACAAATGCTTGATTTTAAGATATTTTATAACATCTAATTATATTAAAGAATTTACACTATTCTTACAATTATTTAAATTGAAGTTCTTTAACAAATCCTGAATTAACAGATTTAACACTTATTAAATTGGCTTTTATAATGCTTTTATCAATTTTCACTTTACTGCTTTTTTCTGATTTTATTTTTATTACATCTATAATTTGGTCTTCATTAAGCTTAATTGAGTAAACATCATCTTCCGAACCGATATTGTTTACAATTATTTCAATAAACTTATCGTTTTCAGATACCATATCAACAATAAAATGATATTGAAATAATGATGAATAATAATATGCACGATAATTTGTAATTGGTTTCCAGTTTGGTTCAGCACTAATTTTATAATTTCGGTTTTGGTAAGTGTAAAGTTGCCACAAAAGTTTTTTCGATTTTGGTTTGCACTCAAATACATGGTTTGAAGAACCCATACAAACAAGAAACGAATTATTATTTAAGTATTGAACCGAACCCATTTGTGAGCCATAATAATCTTGCTTTAAAAAATTTTTAAACAAATATCTGGCAATAACTTCGTTTTCGGGTTTTACATCGTCAGCAGTATTTAAAACAACAATACCTGAACCGGTTGAATCGTTGCCATTGTTAAAAATTACCAAATTACCGTCAGGTAAAAATGCAGGTGCATGTTGTTGCTCAAAAGGCGCATTGTAAACCATTGAATCTTTAAAGCTAATATTTTTATTACCGTATTTATATAAAACCGTATTGTTTGATTTATCAATCTTCATTACTGTACTAAAAGTTTTAAAACTTGCATAAACAATATTTTTCTTTTCATCTACAGCAATACCGTTTAAATGTCCAAGCCTTGATGGATTAAAAACTGTATTTCCGGGAGATATGTTGAATTGTTTTTTAAGTTCAGGCAAAAGGTTAAAACGCCATACTTCATTATTATCTTTATCAAATTCTACAATTGTTTCACTTTTCACATCACTCGGTATATTGCTAATATCCATTTCTTGTGGTTCAAAACTTAGTATTGAACGCTTGCCCGCTGCAATGTAATTCCCGCTTTTCAGTTTATCGAGTTCATGATGAAAACGATCTAATTTTTCATCGTCTTCGTTTCTGTTCGAAGGTCCAATCCAAATTATCTTTCCGTTTAAATCGTGCTCTTTAATTTCTCCGAGTCTGTTATCAACAACTGTTATAGAATTTTGATTGGTGAGGTTTATGTCTCTAACGGCATAACTGTAGTTATAATTTAAAAAATAAACCGGCTTGCCTTTCATATTTATACCAACTTTCATGGCATCTAAAATAATGATGCCTTTTTTCCTGTTTTTGATAGGTTTGGTAAACTTAATTTTGTATAAGTTTGTATCTAAAATTTCGTTTGTTGCAATAGTAAAATAATAATCTTGCGATTTACTTATAAGTTTTTTACCATTATAGGCTTTGTAATTCCACTTATAATTTTTTCCAAAATCAAACTTATCTGAAATAATAAAACTTCTTATTTTTGATTGATGCGTATATAACTTTTTGCACTCTAAAACATTGTTACATTCAAAAAAATCTACTACATAATTTGTTGCTCCTTCAACTTTTGGAAACTCAAATAATACCTGCGTGTAATTTAGGGTATTGCCATTCTCTGGTATAATTTCTTGTGCTTTTAATTTTAATAAAAAAGAAAATATCAATACACTAACTATAAAATAAATTCTCATGGTTTAATTATTTTAATGATGATTTAAATTTATAAGTTTGCAATCAATTAAAATTAAATTTAAATTAAAAGAAATTTAAAATTCCTTACATTTTACTGATAACCTAAATGAGGATACAAAATAGAAAATTTTAGCCATACTTCATAAACTTGTTGAGAAAGAAACATAACTGAAATATAAAGCAATAATATTATATGAAATAACTTCATAACAGGTTTGCCATTGCTAAAATCTTTTTTAATTTTTTTTATCCACTCCGGTATTGAGAAACCCGCAGCTAACCCCACAAAAATACTAAAGTGTTTATTGGTAAAACCATGAACATAGGCATGTTGCGCCATTAATAAACTCCACGATATAGAAGCAACAAATACAGCAATCAATATTTTTTTTAGTTCGGGTTTTCGGTTCAAGCTATATATTGATAGTAATAAAATAGCCAGTAAACCCCAGCCAGGCAACAGATAAAAACGCTCCATGCGGTTAAACCATTCAAATGGTATTTTCCATAAATCGGCAAACGTAAAATCTGTTTCTTTTACATATCCTTCTACTTCGGATCCGGTTGCCCTAAAAGTGTATGCTTTTACAAAATCATCAATGGCATCAACCCAATTACCAAAGTACAATGCGTTTTGAAAAAGGTGCAATAAAAAACCAAATGCAACTGCCAGGACACACAAAATGGAGGTTTTGGTAAATATGTTTTTTTGATAAATTATGCTGAACCCAACGGTTAAAATTCCAAGAAATACTGGTTGTTCAAAACTAATATTTACTTCAAGTATCATAATAAAAACCAAAACTAACAACAATACATTGCTTTTGCTGCCTTTTGTGTGATATTGGTACAATACATAAAAAAACACCCATTTCAGCATTTCACCATACAAGTGCTGGTGCAAATTATCGGCATAGTTTATAAAATAATTTCCAAGCCACAGCACAGCACTGCCAATTAGTGCTTGTTGCTGATCCTTTAAAATGGTGTTCAACACAATATAAATTATAAAGAAAAATAACATAGCCAACAAAACCGGTACTATTCGAAGTGTTGGTTCGTTTACAGAATTAAACAATCTTGCATACAATCCGGCCAATATATTAGGCAAAGCTGGATAATGGGTGTAAACAGCAGGCTTTACATCAGATTTTGGATAATAATCGTGTACAGGCAACCAGTAAGTTTTAGAAAAACCGTTGTCTAAAAAATACTTGGCACTTGATATAACATTAACATCGCTAAAGCCATCTCCTAAAATTCCGTTTCGTGCCCGCGAATTATCGTATATGCTTACATTTACAGCCCTAAAGCCTATGCAAGTAAAACAAAAAATAAAAATTGCAGCTATAATTTTATGGTGTTTAATCATATAAATTCATTGATTAATTTATCAAATAAAATTTTCATTCCTTCAACGGCAGTATTTTGTATAAAAGTTAACTGTTCGGAATATTGTATTGGCAAAGGCTTTGGGTCAATGGCAAACATAGGTTTATCGGCTGAGAAATAATTTACCAGGCCTGCTGCCGGATATACCTGTAAACTGGTTCCAACAACCAAAAACAAATCGGCTTTGCTAACAATTTGAGCAGCTACCGGAATATTGGGTACACTTTCGCCAAACCAAACCACATGCGGCCTAAGCTGGCTGCCCAATTCGCAGGTTTGCCCCATTTTTAGTTCCCATCCATCAATATCGTACAACAAATCGGCATTTATACTGCTTTGTGCTTTGGTAATAATGCCGTGCAGGTGTAAAACATTGGTACTTCCGCCTCTTTCGTGCAAATCATCAATATTTTGGGTAATGATGTGTACATCAAAAAAATCTTCAAGTTTTGCCAATAAAATATGAGCTTCATTAGGTTTTGCATTTAATACGGCTTTTCTCCTCTCATTGTAAAATTCCTGAACCAAAACAGGATTTTTTTTCCAGGCCTCGGGAGTAGCAACTTCATAAACATTGTATCCTTCCCACAATCCATCGCTGTCTCTAAAGGTTTTCAATCCACTTTCAGCGCTTATACCTGCACCGCTCAGCACAACCAATTTTTGCTTTGTTTTGTTATTCATTTTATTAAACTATATTAGCAACAATTTAATTGTTTACCCTTGCGAAAATATAAACATATTTTGCTTTTGTGCTTTGCAAGTTGGAAACTATTGGTTTTTGGCTCAGGCAAACCATTTAATGGCATAAAATTTATAGAAAACAAAGGCCAATGGGAAAGCAATATTTTATTTAGAGCCGAATTGCCTTCAGGGGCATTATTTATAGAGAATCAGGCATTAACTTATGTGTTTCACGATAAAGAAGCCATTCATTTACTTCAACACGGGCACAGCATAAATAAAATATCAAAACATGCCATAAAAGTTAATTTTTTAAACAGCCAAAAACCCCGTCAGGTAATAAAAGATATTCAGGCAAAAGAGTATTATAACTATTTTATTGGCAACAACAAAACAAAATGGGCAACCAATGTAAAAGCTTACAGCCGTATAGAATTAAGACATATCTATAAAAATATTAGCCTTGAATTAATAGCACACGAAAGCGGTTTAAAAATGAATTTTTGGGTTGAACCTAATGCTGATATTAGCCAAATAAAATTAGGATATGAAGGTGCCAGTAAACTTATATTAAACAACAATGGTGAACTTGAAATTGTAAATACTATTACAAATATTATAGAAAAAACACCCGAAAGTTTTCAAACTATAAACAATATTCAGTATGTTTTGCCAACCAAGTTTGTATTGAACCAAAATATCATTACCTATTCGGTTGAAAATTACAATCCTAAACATTGGTTAATTATTGACCCTAACATTGTATTTGGCACCTATATTGGCTCGGCTGCCGATAATTTTGGTTTTGCCGGTGCTTTTGATTCGCTTGGCAATGCTTATGGAGCAGGTACAGTTTATGCAAGCAACTTTGTTGCTACTGCGGGGGCTTTTGATGTAACATACAATGGTGGAAACAGCAGCAGCGATTTTGCCCGCGATGCTTTTTTGGCAAAGTTTAGCCCTGATGGAAAACAGTTGCTTTGGTGTACTTTTTTAGGTGGCAGCCACAATGAGCAGCCTCATAGTGTTATTGTAAACAACTTAAACGAAGTGCTGGTTTTTGGTACAACCAACTCAACCAATTTTCCTGTTTCTGATAATGGTTTTCAAAAAACCAATCGTGGACAAACAGATATTTTTATTTCAAAATTTAACGATGCAGGAAATACGCTGCTTGCAGGAACCTATTTTGGAGGCAGTAATATTGATGGAATAAACGGAGCATCAACAAGTTTATACAATAGCGATGCATTTCCACTGGCATACAATTATGCCGATTATTACAGAGGCGAGATTTTAACCGATAGATTTAACAATGTATATATTGCAACCTGTACACAAAGCAGGCCACAAGAAAACTTAACATTGGTAAATTCAGCTCAGCCAACATTTGGTGGAGGCTTTCAAGATGGATTACTTTTAAGGTTTAATTCTCAATTAAGCAATTTACAGTTTAGCACATACCTGGGCGGCTCGTTACACGATGCCATTTACAGTATTGTTATTGATAATGCAAACAACCTGATTGTTTGCGGAGGTACCAACAGTAACAACCTTCTGGCAGCAACAGGCTTCGGCTACAAAGGTGGTATAGATGGATTTGTTGCAAAATACAGTAATAGCGGCAGCTTTCAAAAATTGATATATACAGGCACTTCGGGCTACGATCAAAACTTTTTTGTACAAACCGATTTTCAAGGAAATATTTTTATTTTGGGTCAAACAACAGGAAACTACTTGCCAACTCCCGGAACATTCTCTCAAACAAATGGCAAACAATTTTTAATAAAATACGATAACAATCTGAATGGCGTTTTGGCTCAAACCGTTTTTGGACAAGGTGGCTCACAACCCGAATTGGTTCCTTCGGCATTTTTGGTTGATGAATGCGGAAGAATTTACATTAGTGGCTGGGGTGGTGCAGTAAACATGAGTTACAATGGCTTGCTCAACAATATTTATAATTTACCTACCACTGCAAATGCATTTCAAAGAACTACTGATGGCAGCGATTTTTATTTGCTTGTTTTAATGCCCGATTTTAAAGGTGTTTTATACGGCACTTATTACGGTGGCGCTACAAGCCACGAACATGTTGACGGGGGAACCAGTCATTTTGATAAACGTGGAATTGTTTACCAAACCGTTTGTGCGGGTTGTGGCGGTTATTCCGATTTTCCAACAACACAAGGTGCTCATAGCAGAACCAATCCGGGCAAAAGGCCAAATAATCCTTTACAAGGTGGCTGCAACCTGGCCATGTTTAAGTTTGATTTAAGAGCATACTTAAACCCACCCGAAGTTTCAGATACCATTATAACTTTAATTGCCGGTGATAAACTAAATTATCGTTTTAGAACTACTGATAAAGACAACGATATTTTAAACTTCTATTTCTTTAGTCCTGTATTTGCTCAAAATCCAAATTTTAAGGTAAAAGATACTGTAAAAGTAAGCGGAGAAAGCCTTGCTACCCTCGAATGGCAAACAAATTGTAACGATGTTGACAAAGATACCATTGTTATTGATGTTGAAGTAGAAGACCAAAGTTGCCCAACCAATAATATCAGCAAAGCTACCATTAAAATTGTAGTTATAGCTTTGCCCGAACCGGCCCCCTACCCTGATTGTCTGAAAACTGTTGGCACCAATGAAGTTGAAATACAATGGAAAGAGAACACCACAAATAACTTTGGCGGCTACCTTATTTTTCGTCAGGTAAACAACACCAACTTTGAATTGATTGACAGTATAAACAATAAAAACACCAAAAAGTATTACGATATATATGCCTTTAACCATCATTATGTTAACCATTGTTACCGCATTGTTTCATTAAATATTTGCAAAAAACCTTCCGATAGCAGCCGTACCATTTGCTCGGTAGTACAATTTGACACCATAAATAACCCGGGCTTTACCAATATAAATGATACACTTTACATTGTAAAACCTTTCGACAGGCTCAATGCACTTTACATGTTTAAAAACCAAGACAACAAAGACTCGGTATTTTTAAACGTTACAACATCACATCCTCAACGAATTATTTATAACAAACTCTTAGGAAACGATTTTGCTGCATGCAGTTTTAATTTTGAACCGAACTGCAACGATGTAGAAAAAGATACTATTTATATATATTTTACCGTAAACAACAACCAGTGCCCTGTTGGAAGGTATAAAACAAAAAAAGTAAAAATTTGGGTTGAACCTCTCCCTATAACCCCGGCTCCGAAATTGTATTGCCCAAGAATTATTGACGATAATACCATTCAACTTTTTTGGGATAGCGTAAAATCCAATCCTTACTCTAACAGATTGTTGCTTTTTAGAACCAACAATAATCAGAACAGGCTAATAGGTACAACAAAAGATTTTGATATAAAAACTATTACTGATAATGATGCAAGAGATTTAAAAAACAACAACTATTGCTACTACTTGGTAACTACTGATATTTGTGACCGCTATGGCGATACCAGTAAAAAAGTTTGTTTAAACGATAACGCGCCAAACAATTTTAATGTTCAATTTTTTAATGCTACTGTTGTTGATAATAAAGCTGTGCAAATAAATTGGTTTAGCGCCCCTGCTGATAGCTTTTGGAAATACGAAATTTACAAAAGTATAGGTAGAAACGAAAGTTTTACCAAATTAACTGAAATAACCAACATATTTGATACAAGTTTTACCGATGAAAATGTTAAAGTAAATACTACATCATACTGCTATAAAATTGTAAATTATAATGTTTGCGGTGTGCCAAATTTGCAAGGAAAAAAAACTTGCTCTATTGTTTTAAAAGGTAGTATAGATCCATTTGTAAACTATATAGATTGGCTTAGCTACGATTTTTGGGAAGCAGGAGTAAAAAAATATGAGATATTAAAAACCGAACCGGGTTATTATAAAAACAATATTTTTAATCAATACAACGAAAAAGTTTTAAGTGCAATTGATAATAACTTAAACTACGATAACGGCCTTTATGAATATACGGTAATTGCGTACGAAAATGCAGGTGGTAAAAATGGTTTTAGCCAAAGCAATACGATTGAGTTGGTTCAGCCACCTGTTGTATATGCGCCAAATGCTTTTACGCCAAATAGCGATGGATTAAACGAAACATATAAAACATCTCATGCATTTGTTAAAGATTTTAACCTTCAAATTTATAATCGTTGGGGTGAGCGTATTTTTGAAACCAATAATAAATACGAAGACTTTAAAGGATGGTTTAAGCAAAAACAAGCAACAAGCGATGTATATTTTTACATAATAAACTATACCGGTTTTGATAATTCTGTTTACACCAAAAAAGGAAACATTACTCTACTTAGATAATTTAGTAATCGCTTATTTTTATTACATCATCACAAAAGTCATATTCAAAATGCTGATTACTTGCAATTATAATTGTTCGTTTGCTGTGGTTTGAAAGAATGGTTTGTTTATACCAAAACATGCCTTCATCATCAAGATTCGATGTAGGCTCATCAAGCAATAGCAATGGGCTTTGTGTATATATGGCTAAAATTAACTTTAACCTTTGTTTCATACCCGATGAAAATGCTTTAATAAATTTGTTTTCGCTACCTGCCAATTTCGATTGCTTTAGCACTTCGGCAACATTAAAACTGCTTACTGGTTGAACCAGCGAAAAATGAAAATCTAATATTTCAGCTAAGGTAAAATCTTCAGGCAATTCAAGGTATGGCGATGTAAATGAAACATGTTTATATAATTCACCTTCATTAATTTTTATACCGTTAAACGTATATAAAATTTCGCCTTCGCTATGGGTTAAATATCCGTATATAATTTGCAGCAAAGTACTTTTACCGCTTCCGTTTTTTCCGGTAATAGCATAGGTTTTATTAGGTTCAAAAACGTATGAAAGATTTTTAAAAACATAATTTTTATTATACCGCTTTCCTATGTTAACCAATTCAACCCTCAAAATTTAAATTTGCTATTTGCCGTTATAGCCCTTTAAAACCCCACGGCTGCTATCGCGAATAAACATTAATATTTCATCTCTCTCAGGCGATGGAGGCAACTCAGCTTCAACTTTATCAAGCGCAGTGCTTAGGTTACGGTTATGTACAAACAAAATGCGATATACATCCTGTATCTCATTTATTTTTTCGTTACTGTAGCCAAATCTTCGCAAACCAATAGAATTTATACCTTCGTAAGTTAGTGGGTAACGGCCTGCTTTTATATATGGAGGAACATCTTTGGTAATCATGCTACCGCCTTCAATCATTACATGCCTGCCAATTTTTACAAACTGGTGTATGGCACATAATCCACCAATACGCGCATTGTCTTCAATGGTTACATGGCCTGCTGCCTGAACAGAATTGGCAATAATAACATTATTGCCAATAATACAATCGTGAGCTAAATGTACATAAGCCATTAATAAACAATTGTTGCCAACTTGAGTCTTAAATCGGTCTTTTGTACCTCGGTTTATGGTTACAAATTCTCTTATGGTAGTATTATCGCCAATAAAAACATGCGTTTCTTCACCATCAAATTTTAAGTCTTGAGGAATTGCAGATATTACAGCACCCGGAAAAATTCTGCAATTTTTTCCGATTCTTGCACCCGGAAAAATGGTAACATTAGATCCAATCCAGGTTCCTTCGCCAATTTCAACATCTTTATGTATTACCGAAAAAGGTTCAACCACTACATTTGGCGCCAATTTAGCTTGCGGATCTATATATGATAATGTCTGAATCATTTTAAAATTATTGTTTTTTGCTTATTTGTGCCATTAATTCTGCTTCACAAACCACCTTATCGCCTACAAATGAAGTAGCTTTCATGTAACATACTCCACGTCTTATAGGCGCCAGCAATTCAAGCCTAAAAATTAATGTGTCTCCCGGAATTACTTTTTCTTTAAACTTACAATTATCAATTTTCATAAAATAGGTATTATAATTTGCAGGGTCTTCTACCTGCGAAAGCGCCAAAACGCCACCTGCTTGCGCCATGGCTTCAATAATTAGTACACCGGGCATTATGGGGTTATTAGGGAAATGACCTGTAAAAAAAGGTTCGTTTAATGTAACATTTTTTAACCCGACTACATGGTTTTTTCCCATTTCTAAAATTTTGTCAACCAATAAAAAAGGGTATTTATGAGGCAAAATTTTACTTATGGCATTTATATCATAAAATGGCGCTTTGTTAGGGTCGTATTTTGGCACATTGGCTTTAGCCCTTGTTTTTTTAATAAGTGCTTTTATTTTTTTACCAAACTCAACATTTGCTGCATGGCCGGGGCGTGCTGCCATTATTTGCGCTTTTATGGGTGTGCCTATTAAAGCTAAATCGCCAACTAAATCAAGTAATTTGTGGCGTGCAGGTTCGTTATGAAACCGCAACTCTACATTGTTTAAAATACCTTCTTTTTTTACTTCAACTTTGGGTTTATTAAACATTTTTGCCAAATGATCAATTTCATGGTCTTCAACCACTCTGTCAACAATTACAATAGCATTATTTAAATCTCCGCCTCTAATCAATCCGTTGTTGTACAAATATTCAAGTTCGTGTAAAAAGCAAAATGTTCGACAACTGCTAATTTCGTCTTCAAACTCTTTTAAACTGGTAATTGAGGCATGTTGACTGCCAAGTACAGGAGAGTTAAAATCAATCATTACCGTAAGCCTGTAATCATCAAGAGGCATGGCAATCATTTCCACATTTCGGTCTTTCTCGGTATAATAAATATTGTGAGGCACAACAAAGTATTCTCTATCGGCTTTTTGTTCGGCAATACCGGCTTCTTTAAGTGTTTTTATAAAATAGGTTGATGAACCATCCATAATGGGTGTTTCACCTTCATTAATCTGAACCAGACAATTATCAATTTCAAGACCGGCCAGTGCCGCCATTACATGCTCAACTGTAGCCACCCTTGCACCATTTTGCTCTAAAGTTGTTCCCCTGCTTATATCTACAACATTATCCACATCAGCATCAATTATAGGTTGGTCGGGCAAATCAACCCTTTGAAATTTAATACCGTGATTTTCGGGAGCAGGATTAAAAGTCATAGTTACAATTTTGCCGGTATGTAGCCCTACACCATCAACGGTTACAGTTTTTTTTATGGTGGTTTGTTTCATTTAATTTTCGATAAATAAATTTGAATTTAAAAAAAGTATAATTTTACAAAAAGCGCTGCAAAAAAATAAAAAAAGAAATAAAAATCAGCAATACCAATTAATTGCCAATATTATTTTTTGCTTGAGCCAACTGTTTTTCAAGAGACTCAATACGTTTTAAAAGTTCAGGTAATTTTCTGTAAATAGTTATCATTTTTAATGATTCCTGTAACGGCATTACAGGCGAACCATTCCATTTTTTTTCAGGCTCTTTAATACTCGAATTTATTCCGCTTTGTGCACCAAACTGGCTTCCATCGGCAATGGTTATATGGCCGGCAAAGCCAACCTGTCCACCAGCAATACAGTATTTACCAATCTTGGTGCTGCCTGCTACTCCGGTTTGGCCTGCAATTACAGTGTGTTCATCAATTTCTACGTTATGAGCCAAATGCACAAGGTTGTCAATTTTTACACCTTCATGTATAATGGTTGAACCCATTGTAGCCCTGTCAATAGCACAATTTGCTCCAATTTCTACATTGTTTTTTATAATTACATTACCTGTTTGTGGAATTTTTTTGTAACTCCTGTTTGGTAAAGGAGCAAAGCCAAAACCATCGCTACCTATAACAGTACCGCTGTGTATAATTACATTATCCCCAATTATGCAATCGTGGTAAATCTTCACCCCGGGAAATATGAGGCAGTTGCTGCCAATTTTTACGTTTGACCCAATAAAAACCTGTTGTAATATTTTTGTGCTTTCGCCAATCTCGGCATCATCTCCAATATACGAACCAAAACCAATGAATGTATTATTGCCAACCTTTGCATTATCGCTTACAAAGCTACCGTTTTCAATACCGGCAAGCTGATTGGTTTTATTACTAAATTTTTCGAGCAAAAAAGTAAAAGCCGCGTATGCATCATCAACTTTAAGTAAATTTGTTAAAACATTTTTTTCGGCAACAAAACTTTTATTTACCAAAACAACTGTGCTTTTGGTTGTATAAATAAATTGTTCGTATTTTGGATTTGCTAAAAACGATAACGCACCCTCAAAACCTTCTTCAATTTTTGCAACAGTATGTACAGTTGCATTTTCGTTACCAACAAGTTCGGCATTAAGCAATTTGGCAAGTTCGCCTAAGGTAATTTGCATAATTATTTGTTTAAAGCAGGCAAATTAAGATTTTTAGGAAAGCATAAAAAATATTTGGTTACCGGCTTGGCCAATGCCTCAATATTATATTGATCGCTGGCTTTTGCAATGTCTTCTGTTTTGCCGTTTTTGTAATGTATTTTAATATTAAATTTTTCCAGGCTGTATGCTTTGTTTTTTACCGAATCAGTAAATATAAAATAATGTAAGTTTTCGGCATCAACTTCATTCTTTTCAATCAACTCTCTGTTAAGTTCTTCAATAATTTTAGGTTCAACCCTATTGTTAAAAAATATAATTTTGGGTAACTGACGATTGATAAGGCTTTTACATAAGTTGCTTAATATTTTATCATGGTGATTACACCATACTTTTACCGATGTAAAAACATCAAAATCATCAAGCATGGCATAATAATTTATGGCCTCTGTGTTATTAAAAAAAGTTTTATCGGTAATATTATTTTCAAGAAAGAAAGCTAATGCCGGAGTTGCAAACAATTTTTCGTCTGCCAGCGAAAGTAGTTTTGCCCTCTGCATTATTTTTATCAATACCTGCTCGGCACAAACTACAGTTTTATGTAAATAAACCTGCCAGTACATGAGCCTACGGGCAATTAAAAATTTTTCTATGCTGTATATGCCTTTTTCATCAACCACAAGTTCATCATTAACTACATTCAGCATGTTTATAATTCTATCCTGACCAACTACGCCTTCTTGCACACCGCTATAAAAACTGTCTCTTCGTAAATAATCAAGTCTATCCATATCAAGCTGACTGCTTACCAATTGGTGCAAAAATTTTTTACTGTATTTATTGGTAAAAATTTCAATACACTTATCAAGTTTTCCTCCAAACTCAGCATTCAGCAAATTCATAAAATGTAACGAAATTTGCTCGTGAGGGACATCTGAGATGATATATCCCTCGAGTGTATGAGAATACGGTCCGTGACCAATATCGTGAAGTAATATTGCTGCTAAAACTGCTTCTTTTTCTTTGCGGGTAATTTCAATTCCTTTTTGCTCAAGTGTTTCAAGGGCTTGTTGTGTTAGACTCATGGCACCAATTACATGCTGAAACCTTGTGTGATGTGCACCCGGATAAACCATATTTGTAAGGCCTAACTGCTTTATTCTGCGCAAACGTTGAAACCGCGGATGTTCAATAATATCGAACAACAAAGGGTATGGTATGGTTACAAAACCATAAACCGGATCGTTAAAATTTTTCTGCTTATTGGTGTTCAAAACAAATAGCCCCGTTTGTTTTTACTCTAAATCGTATTGTTTAATTTTACGATACAAAGTACGTTCAGATATGCCTAACTCGTTAGCTGCACGTTTGCGTTTGCCTTTATGTTTTTGCAAGGCCTTTTTAATCAACTCTATTTCTTTTTCTTCCAGGCTTAAACTTTCTGCTTCAGGTTGCACTTCAGTAATTTCTATAATATTATTTTCTACAGGCTTTGTCAATGTATTTAACGATTGAGGCGACATCTGCATAGCATTAACCTGAGCATTTTCATGTTCAAACATGCTTATACCGTTGCTTAAATTTTCGTAAGTTTTAAGCATATCGTTTGTTGGTACACCATTATTTTGAATCATGTTAAACACCACATTTTTAAGGTCGCTTAAATCTTTTCTAAGCTCAATTAAAACCTTATAAAAAATATCTCTCTCGGTCATTCCTCCAGCCTCTCCCTGTGTATATCCGGCTATAACAGGTAAATTTTTTTCTTGAGGTAAAACCCTTAGCAGTTCGTTTGCATTTACAATTTTGTCTTCATCAAGTACCGAAAGTTGTTCGGCAACATTTTTTAATTGCCTGATGTTTCCCGGCCAACGGTAATTTAGCATTATGTTTAGCGCATCCTGTTCAAGCATAACCGGTTTTGAACGGTATTTTTCGGCAAAATCGCTGCTAAATTTTCTAAATAATAAATGAATATCTTCTTTCCTCTCGCGCAATGCCGGAACTTTTATTGGAACTGTACTTAGCCTGTAATATAAGTCTTCTCTAAATTTGCCGTTTAGCGATTGTTCAAGCAAATCTTTATTGGTTGCCGCAATTACCCTTACATCGGTTTTTTGCACCTTGCTTGAACCTACTTTTATAAACTCACCGCTTTCTAATACTCGTAACAAGCGAGCCTGAGTTTCGAGCGGCAACTCCCCTACTTCATCCAAAAAAATAGTTCCACCGTTAACGGTTTCAAAATATCCTTTGCGTGTATCGTGTGCACCGGTAAATGAGCCTTTTTCGTGTCCAAACAACTCCGAATCTATGGTTCCTTCGGGTATAGCTCCACAATTTACGGCAATAAAGGGCCCGTGTTTACGAGCACTTAATGCATGTATAATTTTACTAAATGCCTCTTTACCAACACCGCTTTCACCATTTATAAGCACCGAAATATCTGTTGGAGCTACTTTTATGGCGGTTTCCAATGCATAGTTTAACAATGGCGAGTTACCTATAATTTCAAATCGTTGTTTAATGTCTTGTACGTTCATTAATTAAAAATTTAGGGTTGTTTTACCACTTCTGTAACTTTACCAATAAGGCTTGTTTGAGTAGCACGTTCAACCAGCACTTTTACATAACTTCCTTTATCATATCCTTGGCCTTTAGGGAAAATGCAAGTAACATTTTGGTCGTTTCGGCCCATCCAATCATCAGCAGATTTTTTCGAATCGGCTTCAACCAAAACCGTATGTATTTTACCAACTTCGGCAACATTTAATTCTTTGCTTATTTGGTTTTGAACCGAAATTATTTCCTGCAAGCGCCTGTTTTTAACTTCGGCAGGTATATCATCAGCATACCTGCGGGCAGCAAGAGTACCGGGGCGTTCGCTATATGCATACATGTATGCAAAATTAAATCGGGCGTATTTAAACATGCTAATTGTATCCTGATGCTCTTCTTCGGTTTCGGTACAAAAACCGGCTATTACATCAGTACTAATTCCACAATCGGGCAAAACTTCTCTAATTTTATCTAGTCTGGTTTTAAACCATTCTCGGTCGTAAGTTCGGTTCATTAGTTTTAATACACGGCTGTTGCCGCTTTGTAACGGAAAGTGAATGTAATTGCAAATATTGTTGTACTTTTTCATGATGTACAACACTTCATCGGTTATATCTTTTGGGTGCGAACTGCTAAATCTTACTCTTAAATCGGGGGCAACAAGCGCAACTTTTTCTAGTAATTGAGCAAATGTGCAAAGAGTATTTCCGTTTTCATCTTCTTCTTTATAACTATCAACATTTTGACCCAAAAGTGTTACCTCTTTATATCCTTGATTGTATAAATCTTGTGCCTCTTTAACAATTGAATCGGAAGGACGGCTTCGCTCGCGGCCTCGTGTAAAAGGTACAACGCAAAAGCTGCACATATTATCGCAACCGCGCATTATACTAATAAAAGCCGTAACTCCGTTGCTGCTAAGTCTTACAGGGGTAATTTCGGCATAGGTTTCTTCGCGGCTCAATAAAACATTAACTGCTTTTTGGCCTTCTTCTACCTGAGCAATTAAGTTTGGAATATCTCTGTAAGCATCAGGCCCAACAACAATATCAACAAGTTTTTCCTGTTCGAGTAATTTAGATTTTAAGCGCTCGGCCATACACCCCAAAACTCCCACTATCATTCCTGGATTTTTCTTTTTTTGTTGTTTTAAATCATGCAAACGACCCCAAACCCTTTGTTCGGCATTATCTCTAATTGCACAAGTATTTATAAATACAACATCGGCTTGCAAGGGGTCGCCAATGGTTTTAAAACCCTTATCCATCATTATTGATGCTACCACTTCACTATCGGCCAAGTTCATGGCACATCCGTATGTTTCTATATACAGATTTCGGGTAGCGGTTTCGGGTGTAATTTCGGCTGTAATTCCTCTCATAGTAAATTTGAGGCGCAAAGATACAAAAATATATGACAGAGTGTCAGCCCGATTAAAATAATTTTGGCTGCTCTGGTTTTACAGGTTTTCCATTGCCTTTAGGTTTTAAATTTTCCAAATCTTCATCATCTTCGAGCAGCTTTTTTATTTTTTGTTGCTCTTCTTCCAACAAATCTTTGGTCAAAATATCTTCTTCATCGGTTTCTTCATCAACCTCGGCAGGAAGTAATTCTATCTGTTGTAAATCATTTTCGGCAAATTTATTTCCAATGGCTTTCCAACCTTTCACATCAATAAACTCGGCAAGATTTATTTGCTCGGTTTTTGCATTTTTTCCTTTACCAATAGTAACAACTACAACCGGTGTTTTTTGTGTAGTGGCCAACAAAATGTAATTTCCTTTTTCTTCGGGTATGCAATAAAATTTTTTGTTTAATGTGTTGGTTTCAACCAAAAACCTTTTGATATTATATTGTTTGTTTTTGGCATCAAAATAAATAAGAGTAACAGGAGCATTTGGTTTAAACTTTACTATATGAAGCAGTTGGTCGTACTCATAATGGTTGGATGTATCGTAATTGGTAAGTTCATAAGATCCTTCTTTGTAAATGGCCAATATTTGGTCATCGTCTTTAAAATTGCCAAGGTATTGACCGTGCTCGTTTGTATTAATGCGGCCAATGGTTTCATCGTACCAAATATCAATTCCGCCAAGAGTACTTATGCCTTTTTGTTTTAGTTTAATGCTTTTTACAAGGTATTTGCTTACAATATTACCTTGAGACATGCGGCCTTTAATTGCAAGCTGAGAGAAATCAAAATCGAAACTTAGTTTTCGGGCATGGCTAAGCGGACTAAGTGTTATGCAAACAATCTCGGCCTCACCGCCAGGGTTTGCCGTAAAATATAAAACCCTGCTGCCGGGTTTTCCCTGTGTAAGGTCGTACTCTTTATCGCGGGTAATGCCCGTTACGGCAAAGCGTTTGGCATAACTTACCTTGGTTTTTCCGTCAAGGTATATCATATTGTAAATTCTTCGCTCATCGTTTTTTCTGAATACATCAACATGTATGATATCTTTTCCCATAAATGCTTTTTCCTGCACTCGACTTACCATCATTTTTCCATCTTTTCTAAAAACTATAATATCATCAATATCACTGCATTCGCAAACAAATTCATCTTTCTTTAAACCAATGCCCACAAAACCCTCGGCCCTGTTTACATAAAGCTTTTGGTTTGCTATGGCAACCATTTTGCTGTCTATGGTATCAAAAGTTCTTATTTCGGTTTGTCGCTCTCGTCCTTTACCGTATTTTTTAAGTAAGTTTTCAAAATATTTAATAGCATAAGCCCTTAAATTTTCGAGATTTTGCTTAGTTTCTTCTAGTTTGGCTTCAATGCTTTTTATTAGTTCATCTGCTTTAAAACTATCGTACTTGCTTATACGCTTAATTTTAATTTCAGTAAGTTTTAAAATATCGTTTTCATTCAATTCGCGTTTAAAGAGTTTTTTATACTTATTCATACCACGCCAAATGGTATCAATTACATCTTCAAAAGTTTCGCATTCTTCAATATCACGGTAAATACGTTTTTCAATAAAAATCTTTTCAAGGCTGCAATAGTGCCATTCTTCTTCAAGTTCGGCAAGTTTTATTTCAAGTTCTTGTTTTAATAAGCTTTTTGTATTATCTGTACTTATTTTAAGTAAATCGTTTACCCCCAAAAACACAGGTTTTTCATCAACAATTACACAGGCATTGGGCGAAATACTAACCTCACAGTTTGTAAAAGCGTAAAGTGCATCAATGGTTATATCTGGGCTAACACCAGGTGCAAGTTGTACTTCAATCTCTACATCTTTAGCGGTATTATCAATTACTTTTTTAATTTTAATTTTACCATTGTCATTGGCTTTAATAATAGAGTCAATTAATTGATTTGTAGTAATTCCAAACGGTACATCTTTAATTAATAAAGTTTTTTTATCAAGCTCTTCAATTTTTGCCCTCACTCTAACCCGCGATCCTTTTTTACCTTCATTATAAGCTGAAACATCAATTAAGCCGCCTGTATTAAAATCAGGGTAAAGTTCAAAATCTTTGCCTTTTAAATAATCAATACTTGCCTGTAATAGTTCGCAAAAATTATGAGGCAGCACTTTGGTGGCAAGGCCTACGGCAATGCCCTCTACACCCTGTGCAAGCAATAGCGGAAACTTCATTGGTAGCGTTATGGGTTCTTTTTTTCGGCCATCGTAGCTGTTTTGCCACTTTGTTGTTTGGGGATTAAAAGCTACTTCGAGAGCAAATTTGCTTAATCGAGCTTCAATGTATCTTGGAGCTGCTGCAGCATCACCGGTTCGAGGGTCGCCCCAGTTTCCTTGTGTTTCTATTAATAAATCTTTTTGACCCAAATTAACCATTGCATCACCGATTGCAGCATCGCCATGTGGATGGTATTGCATGGTTTGACCAATAATATTGGCCACTTTGTTAAAACGCCCGTCATCCATTTCGCGCATGGCATGTAAAATTCTGCGTTGTACAGGTTTTAGGCCGTCTTCAATGGCCGGAACGGCACGTTCCAATATCACATAAGATGCATAATCTAAAAACCAATTCTCATATAGTCCACTTACCAAAGTTACATGGTATTCGTGGTTATTATTTTCGGAAGGTTGATTATTTTCAGTATTATCGTTCAAATCGGTCATTATTTCTTGTAAAAGTTCAAAAATAAGCTACCGACATTAAATGCAATCAACAAATTTTAATTGATGGTAAAAGCCTAAAGATGAATAGTATTTAATTTTTAATAAAACTTTCAACAATGTAACTTTTGTTACAAGAACATGTTTTTACATTACAATACATTTGTAATGTGCTGAAATATTTGGTTCAATTAAAAGATATTAAACGCTTCAAATACATAAAAATGTTTCAGACTTGTATAAATTTAAAAATATGTGTTTATAATGTAATGCTTAAATTTGTAAATCAATAAAAATTCAATAACTTAATATGATTATAAAAAACTTAACTCTCTCATTTATTACTCTCTCGCTTATTGCAAGCAATTTTGCCTTAAGCCAAAATCCGTTAGCTATTCCTGATACAATAAGTGGTAGAATTATTAACCTTACATTACAAAATGGCACAAAACAATTTTATCCGGGTACAATTACCCAAACCATGGGAGTAAACGGAAATATACTCGGGCCAACTTTAATGCTTAATAAAAATCAACAAGTAACCATTAATGTAACAAACAATTTAAATGAAACTACCACCATTCACTGGCACGGAATGCACGTAGCTCCGGAAAATGATGGCGGACCGCATATTGTAATACCACCAAGCACTACTTGGTCTCCATCTTTTGAGGTGTTAGACCATGCATCAACGCATTGGTATCATCCACATTTACATGAAAAAACCCATTATCATGTTCAAAAAGGTATTGCAGGTTTTGTAATTGTAAGAGATAATGAAGAAGCTAAAATAAATCTTCCTCGCACATACGGGGTTGATGATTTTCCGCTTGCCATACAAACAAAATCATTTACATCAAACAATCAAATTGTAACCGATCATGTATCTTCAGATACTTCATTAATGGTTAATGCAACCAGAAATCCTTTTTTAAATGTTCCGGCACAGGTTGTTAGGTTTCGATTATTAAATGGCTCATCAGAAAGAGTTTACAATATAGGACTAAGCAATAATGCAAGCTTTGCCGTAATAGGAAGCGATGGCGGTTTACTTACCGCGCCTGTTAATCTAACACGCTTGCTTATAGCACCCGGAGAACGTTATGAAATACTTGTAAACTTTTCGGAAATGCAGGGTCAAACCATACATTTAAGAAACTATGGCACCGGCATAAGCAATGCAATTTATGGCGCTGCACAGCCGGGTATGGGTGCCGGACAACAAATACCGGGTTATACATCAAACCTGCTTAACGGAAGAGATTTTAATATTTTGCAACTAAATATAGTTACACCCACTGCCAATGCTGTTACAAGTATTCCGGGCAGTTTAATTTCTCACAACCCTTGGGCTGAAAATTCAGCAAATATTACCCGCAATCTTACTTTTACATCAATGACCATGGGTCAGGGTGCAATAAATGGCCCTTTTGTTATAAACAATGCACACTTTGATTTAAATGTAATAAATTATCGCGTACCGTTTAATAATGTAGAAATTTGGGAATTAAGAAACCAAACACCTATAGCTCATCCTTTTCACATACACAATGTACCTTTTTATGTACTTAGCGTAAATGGGCAAGTTCCGGCAATTCATCAAAGAGGCAGAAAAGATGTGGTTTTGGTACCCGGTGGCAATGGTGTTGTAAGATTTATTACAAAGTTCGAAGATTTTTACAACGACACTTTGCCTTACATGTATCACTGCCACATGCTTACACACGAAGACGATGGAATGATGGGTCAGTATGTTGTAACTTCTCCTTGTAATTTAATTGCGGCTCAACCTCAAAATGTTTCTACAATCCAAGGTTTAACTGCAGAATTTAATATAATACCAAAAACCACAACCGGTGTAAATTTTAAATGGCAAAGCAATATAGGTTTTGGTTTTCAGGATTTACAAAATGCCGGGCAATATAGCGGTGTAAATACTTCAAAACTTACCGTTTCAAACATTGCTATATCTAACAACCAGCAACAATTTAGATGTATTGTGTCTAATTCAACTTGCGAAGAAATTTCTGATACCGCAATACTTTTTCTTTTAACTCAATCGGTTAAAAATATTGAAGATAAAGTAAGTTTTATAATTTATCCAAACCCGGCAAGCAATAAATTTGCAATAGAAAACCTTCCGTTAAACTCAAGCATTGAGATATTTGACGCTCAAGGAAAACAAGTAATTATTATAAACAGCTACAAAGGCCAAAGTATTGATATTAGCGATATTAAAAACGGTATTTATGCTGTAAAATGCAGCTTACCAAACGGATATACCTTTCAAACAAAAATTCTTGTAAGTAAGTATTGATGATGAGTTTGAGTTGTGAATTTAAATAATTCTAACTTCGAACTTCAAACTAAATACTTCGAACTTCGAACCAATTACTTCGAACCTCAAACAAAATACATCGAACTAACAATTAACTTCTAAAATTCTCAAACTGCAACGGTACTTCAAAATCTTGTTGCCTTAAATGCGATATTACTTCCTGCAAATCGTCAATTTTTTTACCGGTTACCCTTACCTGGTCATCGTGAATAGCGGCCTGCACTTTTATGTTTAAACCTTTTATAAAGTTTACAATTTTTTTGGCTGTTTCTTTATCAAGGCCTTCTTTAATTTTTAAGTCTTTAAGCACTAATTTACCGCTAGGTCTTGGTTCATCACTTAAATCAAGCGTACGTACATCAATTTGCTGCTTGCTAAATTTGCTTAAAACTATATCAACCAATGTATTAATGGCCATTTCCTGATTGGCTTCAAGTTTTATTATTTTACTTTTTTTATCAAGATCTATATTACAAGCAGCATCTTTTAAATCATATCGGTTTACAAGTTCTTTTATAGCCGTATTAACGGCATTGTCAATTTTTTGCAAATCAATTTTACTTACGGTGTCAAAACTTGGCATATTGTAATATTTTTAAGAAATTTTTAAGTTAATAATTTATTAATTTTGCTAACATCATTTAAATGCAAAAATGAAAAATTTCTACGCTATTTCAACATTTCTTATTTTGCTATCTTGGGTTTCATGCAAACCAAACGAACAAAAACAACCCGATAAAAGCAAACCAAATCCGCTTGATACAGTTACAAACTTTTCAGGAATATTAATAAACAAAGAAGGAAGCATTAGTATTTCAATAAACCACCAATATGATGGTAAGCCACTTTTATTTGATTCGGTATATTACACCATGGCAAGTGGCGATACCATTAATGTTGAACGCTTACGCTATTATATAAGCAATATTACCTTGGTTGAACCTAACGGCAATGAGCAAAACTTAAAAAGTTATCATTTAATTAATCCTAAAGTAAACAGAAATTTAACTTTTAAAATTAACAATGTAAAACCCGGCATATATAATAAAATAAAATACTTAATAGGTATTGATAGTTTAACAAACTCAACCAGAGTAGGCTCAGGCGAAATAGACCCGGCACTTGGTATGTTTTGGGATTGGAATACAGGATATATATTTTATCAGATAGAAGGCCGAACTGCTAAAGGAGATGTTTATTCATTACACTTAGGCGGCAATGGCAACCAAATAAAAATTGAACATAATATTGCCAATTACAAGTTAAAATCAACAAACCCCATCATAACATTAAATCTTAACTATTCCGAGGTATTTAAAAACCCCATAACATACGATTTTAAAATACGCCCTATGCAAATGCACATGCCTACAAGCCCGGCAGCACCCATAATGAGAGATAACCTTGCAGATGTTTTAATGATTGCCGATATAACCCCATAAACTTATGAAAAAATTTGTTATAATACTATTTACACTTTTTGTTTGGTTTTTTGCCTGTAAAAAAGATGTTGAAGTAAATAACCAAAACAATAATAATGATAATGGCTTATACGATTATGACCCTACACCCTACTTTGTAAACTTACCCTCACGTGGCGGCTGGAGTATGTTTCCTGTACCCAACGATAATCCTTTAACCAAAGCTAAAGTTGAACTGGGTAAAAAACTTTTTTTTGACCCTATTTTATCGGTTGATAACACAATAAGTTGCGCCAGTTGCCATGATCCTCAAAAAGCATTTACAGATGGGCGCAGATTTAGTGTAGGCGTAAATGGCAAAGTTGTTACACGCAATGCAATGCCATTATTTAACCTGGCATGGGCTGATGCATTTGCCGAGACCCCGCACAGATACTTTTGGGATGGCGGGGCCAACGATTTGGAAAGACAAGCGCTTGCACCAATTGTAAACCCGTTAGAAATGGCCAATACTTTGCAAAATGCCATAAATACTTTGCAAAAACACAACCTCTATCCAAAATTGTTTAAAAGAGCTTTTGGCAGCGACAGCATAACCACATCAAACCTTGCTAAAGCCATTGCTGCTTTTGAACGTACATTGGTTTCAACAAATTCTAAATACGATAAATATACCAGAGGCGAAGCACAGCTTACCCCCGAAGAATTTAGCGGTATGTTTATTTTTATGCAAGAAAGCAAAGGCGATTGTTTTCATTGCCACGGTAATGATAAAAGCCCTTATTTTACCGATTTTAACTTTAAAAACAACGGCCTACAACGCGTGTTTAACGACAGTGGGCTATTTAGAATTACAGGCAACCCGGCCGATTTGGGAAAATTTAAAACACCAAGCCTGAGAAATTTGGTATTTACAGCCCCCTACATGCACGATGGTCGCTTTAATACCTTAGAAGAAGTTGTTGATTTTTACAGTGAAGGCATACAAAATTCGCCAACAATTGACCCAAATATTGCAAAACATATTAGAGAAGGTGGCGTAAACCTAAACCCTATAGAAAAACGCGATTTGATTGCATTCCTTAAAACCTTGACTGATAGCAGTTTTATTAAAAACGCGGAATTTTTACACCCATAATTATTGAAATTAAATTTTTTTAATTTATGTTTGAAATAATGATATAAACATTTATGAAAAAAATATATATTATATTATTGATTGTTATAAATTTATTTTGCATTGATTTGACTTTATCTCAAAATATAAACACTGAGATATTATATAATTTCACTTATGTTAATTCTGAAATAAACTATTCAAATTTTAATCCAAATAACAATAATAAACCATACACTTCAGTTGGTGCTTTAAAAAATAATAGTGTAATATACAGTTATTTTAAAAACTTAAATAATAATGGGGAAATAACATTTAATTCAATTCAAGACAATAATTTCTTCTTTGAACTTATTGATAATTTAACAGGTCAATCAATAAGTAACACACAAAAAGCAGAAGTAGTATGCGAAATATATAATACTATTAACTATATAATTGCAGGAACAATAAAGAATCAAAATGACTTATCAATTTATTTAACTGAATTTAACTCAACAGTTGGAAGTTTCTCTAAAACTAATTTATTAATTTGTAACACAACAAATATACTGAAATACCAATTAACCAAAATAAAAAAGATTAATAATGACACAATTGTATTAATTGGTTATTTAAATGAAACAAATTTACAATTAGATAGAAAAATTTTTGTAGCATTATTTGATAATAATTTAAATCTGCTAAGTTTTAATTTTTACATTTTCAACAACAATTTAGTATCAAATCCTTCATTAGAATTCTTGCTACCTAAAGACTTTATATACAATGAAACAGATAATGAATTAATAATAGTTGGAAATATTGATAGAATTAATTTTATAAGCTCTAATTTTGATCACAGATATGGTTTTTTTGCTAAATTAAACTTATCAAATTTAGCAATAACTGATTTAAAAATTTTTACAAGACCTGTACCTTTTTTTGGTTTACCAACTATTCACGAAGGAACTTCAACAACTAAAGTTAGAAAAAAGATTGGAGGTTATTACATTACAGGTAGTGTAGAATATCTAATTGGTGTTGCATGCCCCTATATTGCTGAATTAGATAATAATGGGAGTGTTTTAGATTGGAATGTTTATTATGATCCAAGTTTAATTTCACCATATATTGAAGAAGGAATAGATTTTAGGATGAATTTAACTTCTACTAACGATTTTTATATTGCTACTGCAATTTATGATGGCAATCATCCATATAATTCAAAACAAATTGATTTAAGAGTTATTCAAACAGATCAAAATTTTAATTTTATAAATAAATTTTATAAATCAAGTTTTTATGATAAATATCCAAAAGCAATTTCATTAAAGAATTTTCCAAATATTACAATATTAGGTGGTACAAATGATATTAATAATTCAGGACAAGGTTTATATTTAAATTTTAGATTTCTACAACACTGTGACTTTAATGATTATTTAATTGATTCTGTTTTGATTGATTTACAATCGACATCAATTCTAACCAACAATATTATTCCAAATATAGTTACTTATGATGAATACAAGAATATTGATATTATTACTCATATTACTGATTATAGTGTATTATGTGACAGAGTAAATTCATTTCATAAAAATCAATTTAATAATTTAGAAGAAATTAAAATAAATAAGAATTTAAATAATTTTTATGATAAAAACAATTTATACTCGATAAATAATTTATTAGGAAGATTAATTTATATAAATATTAAATTTAATGAAATTGATTACATCATTAGTTCTTTAGAATCTGGTTTTTACATAATTTCAAACGATAAAGGAGAATTTATTTAAATATTAAAATAACATAATTATGAAAAAAGTTTTTTACATTACATTTATTATTTTGTTTGCTAAAATTTCTTATTCTCAAACAATAACTATTGGAACGCAACAAAATTCAACAGGAGCCAATGGGACATTTAATCCTTATGGAGCTTGGTATACTACTAATAGAGTTCAATTCTTGATAACAGCTAGTGAACTTCAAGCTGCATTAGGTTTTGGCGGCCAAATAAACATAACGTCAATTGGTTTTAATATTTTAGCACTTACAACTGGTGGTACTTGTCCATCTTCTGGCGAACACTTAAATTTTACAATTCGTTTAAAAAATACAAATGTGTCTGAAATTTCTGGTACAAATCCATTTGATAATTCTGGCTTTACAACTGTTTTTGGTCCAATAACTTTTGTTGTAAATACTACTGGATGGACACAGCATAACTTTTCTACACAATTTGCATGGGATGGCTCATCAAATTTATTAGTTGATATGTGTCATGACAACTCTACATTTAGTTCCGCTTGTTATTCTTGGAGTCCAGATGTTGCTACTATGACCACAAATTTAAATCAAGCAGGTTATAGGTGGGCAGATGGTTCGGGAAGTTATTGTAATACTACCTTAACACCCTTAGTAAGTAATAGAAGGCCAATAATGCGTTTTACTTACACATCAACTGGCGGCCCAACTCTACCACCAATAGCAAACTTTTTTCCAAGTCAACCTAATACTTTGTCAACCCCAATTGATACAATTTGGCTAAATAGCCCTTACACATTGGTAAGTACAAGCCAAAATGCTTCTCGCACATACTGGGATTTACCAAACGTTACAAACCTGCCATTTGGGTATTTTAGACAAAGTTTACCTTTTACCACCCAACAATACATTGATACACTTAAATATAACCGTACATTTACCTACACTTTTAATCAAAGAGGCTTTCATCCGGTTAGGTTATTGGCAGTTAATTATTTAAAAATTGATAGTTTACGCGACAGCGTTGTACGATTTGTATTTGTAGATACGCCAAGCCGTGTACCTAAAACAGATTTTATAAGTTTTAAACGTAAAGTTGGTTTTGGAGATTTTGCCAATATGCTCGACTTATCTTCTTATGGGCCAAACCAGTGGTTGTGGAGTTTTGACCCACCTTGCAACAAGTGTCAGGTTAACCCATTTTTCAATAACTTTTTTGCCGGCCCAACCGATCAGAACCCACTGTTTTTTGGTGGAGACCCCGGAAAATACACAGTTTGCTTACAAACATGGAATGCCCGAGGTTGGGATAGTGTGTGTAAACCAAATTACATGGAGGTACTCAACAGTTACAGCATTTGTAGTGGTAGTGGTGCAACATTTACAACCGATAACGAAGGTTATTTATTTGGCCCGGCAGGCCCTGGTTTAAGTTATACACGCTCTCAATTAACCGGCTGTACAGGTATTGTAATTGCTCCATGTGCCGATAGTATTACATTTTATGTAGAACGTATTAAAATGCTTCCTACCGATAGCCTGGAGATAAGAAACGGCAACAATCCGGCAGCTCCATTGGTTGCTCGCATTGGCGGAAACGGATTACAAAACATTCCGGTTCAGTTTCGCAACGGAATTAGGGTTGGCAGGGTTGCACATGTAAGAATTGTACCTGGAACAGGTACTGTACCAAATCCTTATGACAGTGCAGGATTTAATATTCGTTGGGATATATTGCCGCCAACATATCCTAAACCAATTGCACGATTCGATATTCCTGATACCATATACAGCAATATGCCTGTAACATTCAGAAGCAGGGCTATCGGCTCATTAATAGAACATAGCTGGGATAGCGATGGTAACGGAATTTTTGACTCTACAAGAGGTCAATTTATTCGCTCATTTTTTATAACAACTCCACAGGTTCGAAATATTTGTTATGTAGCTTACAATTGCGTTGGCAGCGATACAGTTTGCAAGGCTGTTGTATTTTTACCAACCACACAAAAACCGGTTGCACGCTTTTCGGTTGACAAAACAATTGGTTTTAATATTGATACTTTTTACTTCAAAGATATTAGTTTAAACGGTCCGGCACAATGGACATGGAGTTTTACTCCGGGAAGTATTCAATACTTAAACGGTACTGGTCCTAACTCGCAATTCCCTGATGTGAGGTTTACTCAACGTACACGCTATACTGTAAAATTAGTTGTACGCAACGCAATTGGTGCTGATAGTATTACCGAAGTAAACTACATTAATATTGGTGCTTACGATATTCCAATCAGCATCACACCTATCAATCAGGCCGATGGTAGTATTGGTATCAGCCGTGTAATTGTTCAAACAGGTATTGATACCGCAACAAATGCATTTACTCCTGATTATCAATTTGTGCAAGGCACTCAATTGGGCCAAATGTATAGAGGCAGCAAACATGCAGTTACCGTTGTAAGGCCGGGCAATACTGCTCCAATGGACAGGAAAGTGTGGATTGACTTTAACATGGATGGTAATTTTGATAATAATGAACTAATAATGAACGAAACCGGCAGCACAGCCATTAGTAGAACCGATACAGTTGTTGTTTCTCCAACCCAAAGATTGGGAACTACCAGAATGCGTGTGGGAGTTACACTTGCAGGAACTGCATTAAATCCGGCACTTGCCTTTTTAGGTGTATTTAGAGATTATAATATTTCTTTCCCACAAGATACGGTAAGACCTATCATTGCATTAAACGGTGCAGCCGTAATGAATACCGAAATAAACAAACCTTATATAGAGCCCGGCATTACAGCTATTGATAACATTGAAGGTAATATTAGCCATAAAATGGAGGTTTTTGGCAGTGTTAATGTAAACACTGTTGGGCCAAATCAATTAAAATATATTGTAAGAGACTTATACGGAAATGTTAGTGATACTGTTTACCGTACCGTTTTTGTTGTATTGAACCAAACAGGCCCTACCATAACTTTAAATGGTTCAAGCATACAATATGTTGAAGTTTACAACAAATTTGTTGAACCGGGTTGGGTTGCCAGAGATAATGCAAACAATGATATAAGCAATCAGGTAATTGTTAGCGGATTTGTAGATACTGCTTCGTTAGGAAGTTATACTTTACGTTATAGGGTTATAGATGCTTTTGGCTTGAGCCAAACCGTTAACAGGCTTGTAAATGTTGGCGATACTACTCGCCCTGTAATAAGCCCTCGTTATGCTCAGGGTCAAAACTACTACGAACATCAAATAGGCAGGGTTTTCGATATATTGGATGCTGTTAGCATTACAGATAATTACTGGCCTTTACAAAATTTAGATATTGAAGTTGCAGGAACTGTTGACGTAAATAATCAAGGTACTTATATTTTAAGATACCGCGCCCGCGACCCACGAGGCAATATTGCCAACGAAGTATTTGTAAATGTAGTGGTTATTGACCGAGTTGCACCTGCTATTACACTTAGAGGCTTGGCTGATATGACCTGGGATGTGTTTGAGCCATTTACCGACCCGGGTGTAAACGTAACAGATAACTACTGGCCTGTTAATACCATTTTGGTTCAGGTTCGTGGAAATGTAAACACATCAAAACTTGGAACTTACACATTGTGGTATGTTGCTACCGACCCATCGGGTAATAAAGACAGCATTAGTAGAATTGTAACAGTGGTTGACAGACAAGCTCCAACCATTCAAATAATTGGCAGTACACCATTTAACTTACCACGTTGGCGCGAGTTTGTTGATCCGGGAGTTAGCCTGATTGATAATTATGATACCGAAGCTGACTTAAGACCAAGATTAATTACAGTAAATACATTGCCTTTAAATGCACAAGGCAATCCATTTGGCGATTATCCGGGTTTATTTGCTGTTAAGTACCGTGTAACCGACCTTTCTGGCAATGAATCAGAGGAGGTAATTAGGGTAATAAATGTATTGCAGGCAAACAACGTAAATGAAGTAATTAATATCAGTACCATCATGAGTGTATATCCTAATCCTGCTCACGATGTGTTAAACTTTAGATTGGTAAACTCAATGTCAGAAAATATTACAGCTTCGCTAATTGATATGCAGGGCAAAGAAATTTTCTCAAGAATACTTGATATTAAAACAACTGCTCAGCAATCTGTAAGCCTTGAAGGAATAAGCAAAGGTGTTTATATGTTAAAAGTAACCACCAGCGACAAAGTTTATACACACAAAGTTCAGGTGAATTAAGTATTTTAATATTACCATTATAAAAAAGGCTGCCCTTCATATTATTTGGGCAGCCTTTTTTGTTTATTTATTTTTTTTGAAAGTTGAAGGTTACAACACCACTTCTTCTCCGAGTTTATTTATAAATCGGTAATCAACCAAATGAAACGAAGTTCGCGGAACTATTTTTATAAATTGCTTGTATTTAAAAAGCCATTTCATTCTAATTGATCGCAAAAAGCCTTGTTTTAAATAAGCGGCTATATAAGGATGAACTTGTATGGTTATGCCTTTAAGATTTAAATTGCTTATTAAATAATCCAATCTGGTTTCAATTTCGTGAACAATAGAAACGCTGCTTTGTATTTCTCCGCTTCCACCACACGAAGGGCATTTTTCGTTAGTAATCACAGCAATTTCGGGCCTTACACGTTGACGAGTAATTTGTATAAGCCCAAACTGGCTCATGGGTAAAATTTTGTGTTTGGCGCGGTCTTGTTTCATTTGCTCTTTTAATGCTTCGTAAACAAGTTTTTTATTGCCTGCTGTTTTCAGATCAATAAAATCAACCACAATAATACCTCCCATATCTCTAAGCCTAAGCTGGCGTGCAATTTCTTCAGCTGCTTCTAAGTTTACTTTTAGCGCATTTTCTTCCTGGTTGCCCGATGTATGAGCTATATTACCGCTGTTTACATCAATTACATGTAAAGCTTCGGTATGTTCAATTATTAAGTAACTTCCACCCGAAAAATTTACCTCTCTACCAAAGCTGCTTTTTATTTGCTTTTCAATGCCATAGTGTTCAAACATGGGTAACTTACCCTGATGCAGTTTTACAATTTTTTCCAATCCAACGCTTTTTGCCTTTAAATAAGATGAAACCTGCGAATGAATAAAACTATCATCAACAACAATACTGTCAAAATTATCGTTTACTATATCCCTAATAAGGCTAAGTGCGCGGTCGTTTTCACCAAAAAGTTTTAAAGGAGGCTCGGCAACTTTAAGGTTTTCCAACATGCCATACCATTTATCAAGCAGTTCGTTTAGGTCGTTTTGTAATTCTTCCTGGGTTTGGTTTTCGGCTACGGTTCTTACTATAATACCAAAATGCTCGGGAATAAATTGTTTTACTATTTCTTTTAAGCGTTTACGTTCGTCTTGCCGTGCAATTTTTTTAGAAATATTAATTCCATCTGAAAAAGGAATTAACACAACATAACGCCCGGGAAACGATAATTGGCAAGTAAGCCTTGGGCCTTTGTTACCAATTGGTTCTTTTGTTACCTGAACCAAAATTTGTTGGGTACGCTTTAGTACTTCGGTAATTTTTCCGCTTTTTTCAATATCGGGTTCAATAACACCTTCTCCAATAAAAGGCTTTGCAGGTCGGTTACTTTTTATAATTCTGGTAAATTTTTGAAGTGATCGAACCTGAGGCCCTAAATCAAAATAATGCAAAAAGGCATCTTTTTCGTAGCCAACATCTACAAAAGCAGCATTAAGTCCAGGCATAATTTTGCCTACTGTGCCCAGATATACATCGCCAACCTGATATTGATTATCGGTTTTTCCTGTATGTAATTCAATAAGCTTGCCGTTTTTAAGCAATGCAATTGTAACCCAGCCCTGAGCGTTGTTGTGTATATATAAATCGTAACTCAAAATAATAAAAAATTAATGCAGCAAAGGCTGCCATTAGGTTAAAAATAAAATGGGGCGAGGGTAATGTTTTAAGATAATTTTTTTGAGGGAGAAGCGTTTGTAAGATTGCCTTATTAACTTAAAAGGCAATCTTAGCTCAAACTACTTCTTTTTGTGCCTGTTTTTACGCAGGCGTTTTTTACGTTTGTGCGTTGCAATTTTATGACGCTTTCTTTTTTTACCGCTTGGCATGTTTAATTATTGTTTTTTAGGTTATTAATGGTAGATTGAATGGCTTGTTTTGTACCTTCATCAGGAACAAGTTGCCTAAATGTTTCAAATGCTTTTATGGCTTCTGTTTTGTTGTTTAATTCAACATAACATTCGCCTAAATAATAGTAAAATTCAGGATTAAACGGTTGAATGGCTGTAAGTGTTTTGAACCTTTGTGCTGCTTTATCCATTTGGCCGCTTCTCATGCTTAAAATACCGAGTGTGTAATTTGCATCAATATTGGTGCTGTCTATTCTTAAAACATCTTTTAAAAGTTGAACGCCCTTCATTATATCAAGATCGTTTTTAATATAACAAATAGCAAGTGCGTTTTTAGCTTCAATATTGTTTGAATTAATCGCTACTACTTTTTCAAAAGCTTCAATAGCTTTATTTGTAGCAAAATATTGCATGGGTGTATCAATGGTAGTAGCGGCACATTCGTAAAACCTGAAACCGGCTTTGTACCAAGATGTTTCATCGTTTAAAATTCTTGCGGCAAGGCTGTAGTAATAACCAGAGGCAAGCGAATAGCCCAACGAATCGTACATCATAGCAAGTTTTAATTTTGGATATAATTTAGTTGTATCAGTTTCTACAATATTTGTAAGGTTTCTCAATTCGTTTGATGTTTCGGTATTAACGGAATCATGCAACGATATAAGATACAACTGTAAATCAAAATCCTTTACCTGAGCTTTTTCTTTTCCGACATCACTCAATTGTTCAGGTTTGTACTGTGGGGTTTTTAAATTGGCATATACCAAAATACCAACCAATACTACCAAAATCGAAATTACTATTATTTGAACCTTATTTAGCTGCATTAAGCGTCTTTAAGGGCTTGTTTAGCTTCTGCCTCACGCTTTGCAGCATTAGCTTTCACAGCATCGCTTTTCTTAACTTTATCAACAAATGTTTTAGCAGGTTTAAAAGATGGAATGTAGTGTTCATCAATAACCATTGCCGTATTTTTTGAAATGTTTCGAGCAATTTTTTTAGCACGTTTTTTAATTATAAAACTGCCAAAACCACGGAAATAAATGTTTCTTCCGTCTGTCATGTTGTTGCGCACAACTTTAAAAAATGATTCTACAACCTCTTGAACCTGATTTTTTTCGATACCGGTTTTTAAAGAGATTTCTGTGATAATTTCTGCTTTTGTCATCTTATTTAACTTATTAACTGTTTGTTATGAAATGTATTTTTTATGTAAGGGGTTGCAAATGTATAAATTAACTGAATAAAATGTTGATTTTTTTGAATTTTTATTTCATTTTATTGTCAACACCTAATGAACGACAACGAAAAACTGCTGATTTGGTACAAAAAAAACAAACGGCAACTACCCTGGCGAAATACACAAAACCCCTATTATATTTGGCTTAGCGAAATTATTTTGCAACAAACCCGCGTTGAGCAAGGTTTGCCCTACTACCTTAACTTTACCAACACATTTAAAACAATTTTTACACTTGCCGAAGCACCTAGTGAAACCGTTTTAAAACTTTGGCAGGGATTGGGTTACTACAGCCGTGCCCGAAATATGCATAAAACGGCTAAAAATATTGTTGAGCAATTTGGAGGTGTTTTTCCTGATAAATATGAAAAACTAATAAAATTAAAAGGTATTGGGCCATATACTGCAGCAGCCATTGCAAGTTTTGCTTATAACCAGCCTTACGCAGTTTTAGATGGAAACGTTTTTAGGGTGCTTGCAAGGTATTTTTGTATAGACAAACCTATAAACTCAACCATTGGAAAAAAAATATTTACACAGTTGGCAAATGAGTTTTTAAATAAAAAAGAACCTGCTATACACAATCAGGCAATAATGGAGTTAGGAGCAATAGTTTGTACACCTGCAAACCCTAAATGCACCGAATGTCCTATTCAAAATGGTTGTTTGGCAAATACAAAAAAAATACAATCAACTTTACCTTTAAAACTTACCAAAAAAAAACCCATTAACCGATATTTTAATTATTTGGTTTTGGTTCAAAACAATAAAACTTACCTTAAACAAAGAACTTTAAAAGATATTTGGCAGGGCTTGTTTGAACCGATATTGATTGAAACCGATAACTTTACCGAATTACCAAATATAACAGAAGCCTTTTGCAAAAAGTTTAATATAAAACCTGAAAAACTTATGGTTTTAAATTCGCATCAATACAAACACCAACTTACACACCAAACCATACATGCTCAATTTGTTACGTTGGCTGTTAAAAGTAAATTGAAAATTGAAGATAATTTAACATGTGTTTACATTAAAGATGTTGAAAAATATCCCACCCACAGACTTTTTGAAAAGTACTTGCAAAATGTTAATTTGCCGTTTTAAATTTTAAAATATATGTCGTTAAATAAAGTAATGCTTATAGGAAACTTAGGCCGAGACCCTGAAGTTAGATATTTGGATAATAATAAAGTAGTTGCATCTTTTACCATAGCTACCAACGAAACATATACCGATAAAAACGGAGAAAAACGTACCGAAACCGAATGGCACCGAGTTGAAATGTGGGATAACTTGGCTAAAATTGCTGAAAAATATCTTAAAAAAGGCAATCAGGTTTTTGTTGAAGGAAAAATAAAAACCGAAAATTGGAAAGATAAAGAAGGTATAGAAAGAAGTGATAAAAGAATACGTGTTACAAACATGACATTGCTAGGATCAAGACAAGCCGATAGTATAGAAAGCACAAATACAGGCAAACCAACAAACCAACCTATTGCCGAAAGCAATACGGTTAACTATGCAGAAAATTATACATCTTCTATGCCTGCGCAGGAAGATGATTTGCCATTTTAATTTTTTTTCATGGACGACCAACCCCCTCATGTATTTTTACAGATAGCAGGTATTTTTAACTCCAATTTACATTCGGGAGATATTTCAACCATTGTTGCCGGATTGTTAGCTGTTTTTGTATTGATTGTATTATCTGCAATTATGTCGGGTAGCGAAAACGCTTTTTTTTCGTTAAACCGCAGCCAACTTGAAGAGCTATTGGAGCAAAACCCAAACAAGAGTTTTGCCATTAATTACCTTTTGCGTAATCCCAAAAAACTGCTTGCTACCATTCTTATAGCAAATACTCTTGTAAATGTAGCTATTGTAATGGTTACCACCTTGGTTTTTTCTATCATTTTCAATTTTCAGCAAAACCCTGTTTTAGGTTTTATACTCGAAGTCATAATTGTTACATTTGTTATAGTTTTGTTTGGCGAGGTTATTCCAAAAATATATTCGGTTCAAAACAATATGCGTGTGGTTAAATATGTAGCCATACCCATGTTCAGCATATATAAAATTTTACAGCCTTTTGTATGGTTGCTCGAAAATACTACATCGGTAATTGATAAGAGAATTACCAGCAAGGGACATATACTTACTGTTGATGAACTTACACATGCCATAGAAATTACAAGCGAAAAAGATGCGCCAAAACAAGAAAAATCGCTGCTTAAAAGTATAGTAAATTTTGGTAATATTACCGTAAACCAAATAATGCGTCAACGTCCGGATATTGTTGCCATTGATTCTACCATAAATTTTAAACAACTGCTCGGAATTATTAACGAATCAGGGTACTCTCGTTTGCCTGTTTATAACGAACACCTTGATAATATTACCGGAATTTTATTTACAAAAGATATTTTACCGCATATAAATAATGATGAAACCTTTAACTGGTTAGAACTTATTCGCAAACCATATTTTGTTCCCGAAAGCAAAAAGATTGATGATTTGCTTAGAGATTTTCAAACTAACCGCATTCACCTTGCCATTGTAGTTGATGAGTTTGGAGGCACAAGCGGCCTAGTAACAATGGAAGATATTTTAGAAGAAATATTCGGAGAAATAAATGATGAATTTGATGAAGACGAAAACATTTATTCTAAAATAAATGATTATACTTATGTGTTTGAAGCCAAATTACCCATAAATGATGTATGTAGATATATGGAGCTTGAACCAAATATTTTTGACAATATACGAAACGATGCTGATACACTTGGAGGTATGTTACTTGAACTAAATGGCGATTTACCCGAAGAAGGAAAAATACTAAATTTCAAACAATTTGAGTTTAAAATAGAATCGGTTGATAAAAGAAAGATAAAGCGTGTAAAAGTCAGCATTCTGAAATAATGATTAGTTTAAGAAGTTTTATATTAATTTTTATATCAATAACAATTTCGTGTTCAAACAAACAACAAACACCAAAGCCTAAAGCTTACCCCCGTTTGGTTTTTCCTGAACGCAAAAGCAATTACACGGTTGTAAAAGAATGTCATTACGGCTTAAACCTTCCTGTTTACGCCAATCTAAAACCCGACCCCTATCCAAACCCGGATGAATGTTGGTATAATGTAAACTTTTTACCTTTTAAAGCTACATTACATTTAAGCTATAAGCCTTTAAAAAATAGAAATGATTTGTTTAAAATGCTTGATGATGCCAATACCATGGTTTTTAAACATGTAATGAAAGCAGACGAAATTAGAGAAAACTATATAAAACTGCCCGGAAAGTACGGAATTTATTATGAGTTGGATGGTTCAACAGCTACACATAACCAGTTTTACATTACTGACAGCGTAAGGCACTTTTTGCGAGGCTCATTGTACTTTAATGTAAGAACCGAAGCTGATAGTATTGCACCTGTGGTTGAATTTTTAAAGCAAGATGTTTTACAAATAATTGCAAGTATAAAATGGGAAGAATAATTTCTATTTTTTATAAAATTTTTCTGTAACAATTCTTACACCAAAACTAAACCAATGAGGTAATACAAATTCTCCCGAAATACCTTTTCCATAAGTTCCGTCAATTTGAAAATTATCACTAAAAAAATGCCTGAAACCAACCTGAATAGCCATGCCGGTACCCGGCACATAAGGATCTCCGCTAAAGTGTTCAGCTACTAAATGAAAACCTTTATAAGCTTTAATTTGTGTGCCATAACCCCATGTATATACCAACGAATTATTGTCTTTAAAGTCAACAAAATTTGCTCCCACATTTGCGTGAATTAATACATTTTCGTTTTTGCCAATACACTGCGAAATGGTAGCAAAAGCAAACGAACCATAACCTGAAGGCCTAAGTTCACCAAATCCGTAAGGTAAAAATGTACCTGCCACAAGGCCAAAACCCGGAGGTTTTCCATCACTGTATTCATTAAATAAAAATTTTGCTTGAACCAAAGGTGCGGCTGCTGTAAAATCAGGTCTTTTGTTTTGATGTAACTCATAACCTGTTACACCACCCAAACTAAGTTCTAAAAAACGATTTGGGCCATAAGCAACCATACTCCAAAATTCTCCGCCAAATCTGTCAAATCGTGTCCATCCTTCATACTGTGCAAGGCGATAGCCAACAACCCGTGCATCATCAGTAATAAAAGGCCTTACGGCAAAAACTCCTGCTGAAAAAAAGTTAAGCGTTATAACAAAAAAAAGGATGCGCATTTGGGGCGCAAAATAAGTAAATGAATGTAAGATAAATGTTAATTATTAATAACTGCTGCTTACCATCATAGGCATTACCAACATCAGAATATCTTCGTTTTCAATTGGTGTTGTTGGTAAAATTACTACTGCTCGGCTTGGCAAACTCATTTCTATTCGCACTTTATCACTATCAACATTATTAAGTAATTCCAATAAATATTTACTGTTGAAACCAATTTCCATGTCTTCTCCTTCAAACTCACATTGCAATTTTTCTATTGCTTCGTTTTCGTAATCTATGTCTTCAGCACTAACGGTAAGTTCACTGCCTGCTATTTTTACCCTAATTTGATAGGTGCTGCGGTTGCTGGTAATTGCAACACGCTGAACAGCCATGCTAAACTCGTTTTTATCAACTGTAAGTTTATTGGGATTATCGTTGGGTATTACCGCATTGTAATCAGGATATTTTTCATCAATTAAACGGCAAATCAAACTTATATCGCCAAATGTAAAAAAAGCATTCTGCCTGTTGTATTGAACTTTTACGGGGGTATCATCGGCAGGTAATGTAGATTTTAAAAGGTTTAATGCTTTTTTTGGCAAAATAAATGATTCCTCAATTCCCGGTTTTACATCACTTCGCTTAAAACGAACCAATCGGTTTGCATCAGTAGCAACTAAAGTAATACTGTCGTTAAATAATTGAACATAAACACCGGTTAAATTAAGTCTTAACTCATCGTTACTGGTTGCAAAAACTGTTTTTGAGATAGCTTTTTGCAATATTTTGGCAGGAATGGTAAACGATGATGAACCTTCAACTTCTGGAGTTTTGGGAAACTCTTCTCCACTTATGGCAGAGGTTTTAAATTTTCCTGATTCGTATTTTATTTCTACCGAACCTTTTTCGGGGTTTATTGAAAATGCAAGAGGTTGATCGGGTAATTTACGTAATAATTCTATGGTGTTTTTACTTGGAATGGCAATATTAATATCCTCTTGGGCATCAACTTTAATGGAAGTTGTCATGGTTGTTTCCAAATCGGTTGATGAAATAGTAAGATTACCATCTTTTACATCAAACAAAAAGTTATTAAGTATTGGTATGATAGGTTTTGATACCACAACACCATCAACATAACTGAGGTGCTTTAACAATACGCTGCTGTTTATTATAAATTTCATGTATGCTTTTTTGTTTAAGTTTTAATGCAATTATCAGCGAATGTAGTTTTGATTTATTAAATACCAAAAACTGCACTAAACTTTATATATGCAACAAAAATATATGGCAGGTTTATTGGTTCAAACAAAAGTTATTAACAATTAATTACTTTTTTAAAGCTGTAATGAGCTTATTATTCCTGCCTGCCAATCATTTTTAAATTTTCAATTTCTTTGGTTTCAAGCCCTATCATTTCTTCAAGCTCTTTTTGTTTTGGCGCTTTTTCCGGTTTTTTGTCAAGTAAATCGTTAAGATTTGGCTGCCCTGCATCAACCCAGGCACTGTACCAAATACATGCAACTGCAAGTATGGCAGCTTGCATTCGCCTTTCTACCATTCCGTTTAGCATATTATGATATGCATTTGCATACTTTACACTATATACTTTTATCTGATTTTGGCCTTTTTGCTCGTAGCTGAAACGTTCTCTTTCCGGTATTGATTCTGCTGCTTTGCGTTCAAACAAAAAAACCGAGTCTAATGCGGCAAAACTGCCTTCAACTGCTTTCCAGCCAAATGCCTGCATATTGTTTACATAATTGGCTTTACCTACAAAAAAGTCATAGTCTTTAGCAAATAATTCAACCAAACGGCTTTCTAAAAAACCATGTATGCCATGCTGGTTTGTTAGCTGGCCATTATAGTTTTCGGAAGTATGTAAAGGCACATGCGCATCGGCAATGTAATGTCCAATATCTGCACTGAGTTTTAAAATACGTTGTGAATTTTTTTCTTTAAAAGCATATTTAAGCTGGTTGTAAACCTTTACAATATGCCAGGGTACAATACCATAAGCTAACAAAGTATCGAGGGTAAACTTTTTTTGTGCATCTTCAAAATCAAAGGGCATGGTATCTATTGGTATGGCTTTCTCAAAATGATCTAAATCTATGTAATGTCTTGGTGCTTCTTCTTTATCACTGTATCTGCGTTTATCAGGGTCAACGGCATGTTCGGTAAGGTAATCTATGTGAAACTTATAAAAGCCAAACATTTCGGGTGGTAAGGCAAATACAGCCATACGGTTTATAATTCTATGTCCGTAAAACCCCCAACTAAAAAGTAGTGGATTTACGATGAGTAAAATTAATAAAGTAAGTGATAACTTTTTCATATTATGATAATGAATTATAAAGCAATGTAAGGATAAAATGCATCTTCAAAATGCTCAATTTGGGGCTTATTGTTAATGAAATTGATGCTTATAATATCGAACCTTGCCTGTTTGCCGGGTTGCTTATCTTCAATGAATGCAGTTGCAGCAAATGCAAGGTGTTTTTGTTTGGCTTTTGTAACAGCTTTTTCAGGTTCGAGTAAGGCATTAAAACGAGTTTTTACTTCAACAAAAACAATATCGTTTTGGTGTTGTGCTATTATATCAATTTCGGCTTTTCCTGAAGTAAAATTGCGTTCAAGTATAAGATAGCCTTTGTCTTGCAGGTATTTTGTTGCAATATCTTCTCCAAGGTTTCCTTTTTCTTTGTTGTTTTTAAGATTTTGAGCCATTACATTGCCAAAAATTATTCGAACATAGATAAAAAAATATAGTTCGATATTAAGCAATTGTAAAATGACTGAAACTTTGCTTGAAAGCCTTACATCGCCAATGGTACTTGCCTTTGTTACAGGCATTTTGGCCACAATAATAAAAAGTGATTTAAAATTTCCGGAAGGCATGTACCAGGGCCTTACCATTTATTTACTTTTTGCCATTGGCTTAAAAGGTGGTGTAAAACTAAGCCAAACATCACTTGCCGATTTTTATAAAGCAGGTTTAAGCGGTATAATAATGAGTTGTGCCATACCATTTTGGGCTTACTATGCTTTTAAAAAAATTGCCCGTTTTGATACGATAAACGCAGCCGCTTTAGCAGCACATTTTGGCAGTGTAAGTGCTGTTACATTTAGCCAAAGTATGGTTTACATGGATACACACCAAACAACTTACGAAGGTTTTATGCCTGCACTTTTAGCAATAATGGAAGTTCCGGCAGTATTAATTGCTTTGTTTATTGCTAAAAAAGGTAGCCAACAAAAACAAAGCGACAATAGTGAGGTATTGCACGAACTGCTAACCGGTAAAGGTATAGTGCTTTTAATTGGAGGGCTACTTGTTGGTATGCTAACCGGCAAAAAAGGTTTTGAACAAGTTTCTCCGCTATTTGAAGCTCCATTTAAAGGCATTTTATGTTTGTTTTTACTTGAAGTTGGATTGGTTACAGGCCGAAGACTCTTCGATTTAAAGAAAGTTGGCATGCAACTTATTTTGGTAAGTTTGGCTTTACCAATTTTAAATGCTTTTATTGGGCTTTGGCTAGCTAAATGGGCGGGGTTGAGTATTGGTGGCAGTGCCATTTTTGCAGTATTGTGTGCCAGTGCAAGTTATATTGCAGCACCTGCAGCTGTAAGAATAGCTTTGCCCGAAGCAAACCCAAGTTATTACCTAACATCTGCACTTGCCGTTGTATTTCCGTTTAATGTTACTATTGGCATTCCGCTTTACTTAAATATGGCTCACTGGATTTATTCTTTATAATATTTTAAAAAATGATAAAATTAGTACCTGTAAAACTTGTAACCATCATTGCCCTTGATGCACTGGAGCAAAAAATTATTAAAGATATTAAAGCTTGTGGAAGTAAAGGCTATACCATAACAGAAGTAGAAGGCGAAGGACTAAACGGAAAACATTTTACTGATTGGGAAGGGCGAAATATTAGAATTGACACGCTTGTAAAAAATGAAGTTGCCGAGAAAATTATGGAAACACTTGCCGAAAAGTATTTTGAAAAATACAGCATTGTTGCTTTTGTAAGCACCGTTGAAGTACTAAGAAAAGAGAGATTTGAAAACTAGTTTTAAATTTTAGTGTGCAGGAATTAAGCTTTCTGTAAAACTTTAACGTTTGATGTTAAAATGTAAAAACCACCAAACAAAACGGTATTGTAAAACAAATCTCCAAACAAAGCATTTTGAAAAAACGGCCATGCAGCAGTATAAGACTGCATAATACCCGTAAAGTTATGAGGATACAAAGTAGCAGGGTACAAAAAGGCAAAATTTGTAATTAAATAAAAAATTACACTTCCTGCAATTGAATTTAAGCCAACTTTTACAGGAGTTACTTTATTGCTCATGGTTGAACCCAATGCAATGATTAACATAAAACTTCCATAAACACTAATCATTCCCCAACCATAGAAACCTAAAAATAAATCGCTTATTAAAAGTGCTGCAACAGGCAAAACCATTTTAAGCCATTTATTTGAAATATAAGCCCCACCAAATAATGCAATGGCAGCAATAGGAGAAAAATTAGGCGCATGAGGAATAAGTCTTAATAATGCTCCTGCTAATATTAATGCAAAAATTGTTGTAGTTTTTAAATTCATGGTTTGCGAAAGTAATAATCAATCACAAAATTTCAAATCAATGTTTTCAACTAATTCACATTTATTTAAAAGTTTTTACCTGTTGGTTTGTTAGGCATTTAAATGAAATTACAATATCCATGCACTTATTAATTTATGCTAGCATCGTTGATACTTTTATACAAATTTATTTATTAGGGATATTTTAAAAAGTATTTTACATTTTCATCTAACTCCATTGATTTCATTAGAGTTTCTTTATTTAAAATTCGCTATATTAACATATTTAGTCAACAACCAGCTTCTTATAATAGTTACCATTTATTGTATAAATTTTAATAAGATATATACCTTTTTTAAGCTCTGAAATATCAAACTTGTTATCATCTATCAATACATTAATTTTTTTTACCATCTGTCCGTTTAAATTATATATTTCTAATAAATTCAACTTTAAATCTGTTTGAACTAAAAACTCATTAATTGCAGGATTCGGATATATAATAATATTTGGCATTATCTTATTTTGCACTTCAATTGAAGTTGAAATTGGGGTAAAACGATAAATCGTATTTGGAGCTGGAATATTTAGCAGCATCGTATCCCTGTGCAACATCCATTTTGGATTTTGCGAAGGCCCACCCAACAATACCAATATACTCTGCTCGTCTTTACCTATGCCTACATAAGCGCCATATGGATTTAACCAAGCAGTGCTGTCTGCCTTTATATCACCAAAATGAATTTCGAATACATTGCTATTTTTGTATAACCACAACTGAAAATTAGCATAACCTGAGGTGTCTTTACTTCTTTCAAAACCAACATTTTTGTATTGTATTTTAAAAATGCTATCGGCACCACTGGCAATTGTATTAACAGTTATGCTCGATACAAAAGGCGCTTTTTTGCTTTTTTCGGTGTAATAGGTATTAAAAAAATATATTCTATTTGCCAAAAAACTTTGTGGGTGAAAGAATGTAATTCCTCCGGCCTTACTTATCCAGGTAGAAGTATAATTAACTCCAAAAAAATTAAATGTAAATGGCAATGGCAACATTCTGGATTGGCCAGTTTGTGTGTTCCAAAATTCATCTTTAAAAACGCCAAAGCTAGGATCAATTTCTTTGTAAGTTAATGTATCCATACTAAATCTAAAGTATGGTTGTGCTTGCAACAACCCTATTTTAAATATTATTAATATAATAAAAACTGCTTTATAAGTTAGTAACTTCATAAAATTTAACTTTATTTAATTGCCACCAATATATGGTATGTTATATAACAAACTACAAGGATTAATTGGAATTTGTAACCAGTTTCTAATCAAATTTGTTAATTCCAAATCATTAAAATCAACTCTTTGACTATTTGGATCTGAATACAAAGTATAACCGGAAAAAATACCAGTTCCTGTATCGTATGTTGGCACTTTTTGAGGTGCTGTATTGCTAATTATAAATTGATTGGTTTTTGGAATATATATACCCCATTGTTCAGCACCTTCAGTGGTATCTACTGCGGCTAAAAGCATTGCTAAACCGGTATTGTCTCCTGCTGGCTGCCAACCTCTTCCCCAATATAAATCTCTTAAATAATTAATCATAATTTTAAAGTTAACCGGATCAATTACAATCCAACAAATCGGACAACAACCATATTGACTTTTTGCTTGTAATACATCTTCACATAAAGTTGGAGGTTGCATTTGTTGCATAATTTCGGTTTGGGTACAACCAACACATTTGTCAACATAACCTGCTCTACCTGCTTCCGTTCCTAAATAATAACATCCTTCCGGCCGATTTGGATCACCTGGAATATTTGGTCCATCTCCTTGTGAAAAAGCAATATTGGCTGCAATTAGCAACCAAATGCTAAAAATGGTTTTTAAAAATTTGCGCGTGTTGCTGCTGCGTGTTGCTGCTGCGTGTTACTTAAATTTTTCATATTTTTAAAATTTTAGACAAATCGAAAATAAAACATGTAAAACAAAATAGCAAATTAAATTTATATAATTTTTTAATTAAAATCATTGGTAATGGCAATAATAAATAGTTTGTGATGAATTTATAGTTAGATATTAAAGGTTAAAATTAATATAAACAATTTATATCACATACTAAATTTTTAAAAAACTAACCGTTAATCAATACTCAAAAAACTGATAACAATCATATTGAATACTGACTTTTATCATTTTTATTAAAATTTATGCCAATATTTTTGCATCGTAAAATTAATGTTTAACCCAAAATACTAAAATTTATGGCACTCATTAAACGTACATTTCCATCATTTCCTAACCTTAGTGATTTTTTTGGCGATGATTGGTTCACAACAAAATTTTCGAATGAAAATTGGTCGCCAGCCATTAACGTAATTGATAATGAAAACAATTACGAAATTGAAGTTGCAGCTCCGGGATTAAAAAAAGAAAATTTTGAAGTGCATGTTGAAAACGGGATTTTAACTATTAGCGGAAAAACCGAAAAAGAAAACGAAGAAAAAAATAAAAATTATACCCGTAAAGAGTTTAGTTCACGTTCATTCTCAAATTCGTTTACACTGCCCGAAAATGCCGATGCCGATAATATTGGAGCCAAATACGATAATGGCGTTTTACATTTAACCATTAACAAAAAACAAAAAGAAACTCCGGCTAAAAAACAAGTTAGCGTTCAATAAATAAAAAGTAGTTTTCTCATAGTTTATAGTTTGTAAAAGGCCGCCATCTTAGTATGGCGGTTTTTTTATTTTACAGTGGAAGATCTAATCAGCCTTATTCATTAACTGCAAAAGTTTTTCTGAAATACTGTCGTTTTCTTTTAAATCTTTTTCAATTCCCTGTTTTAACTTATTAGCCCATTTATCGGCATAGAAACTTATATTTTTATCGCTGCATGTTTGTTTGTAATTTAATAAAGCATCAATACCGGTTTCAATGGTCTTTAAATCTTGAGTTAGCAAATAACCTATGTATTTATCTATAAACATATTTCTGTACAAGCCATGTTTTCCTAAATTTGTTATAAAATAACTGTTTTTGTTTTCAACAGCTAAATCGGTGTACAATTCAGCAAGTGTTAAACTAATTGCAGCATTTTCATCATTTTCAAATGTTATTGCATAATTTAATGTTGCAATGGTATCAAACATTAGTAAATTAAAAAGAGCCGTAGAAACAACATTGTAAGATTTATCATTAATTGATTTTTCAAACAAATTTTTAAACTTTATATCGTTTAAATAAGCAATTGCATTTAATGCATAGGCCCTACAACTCGATTTTTTATGAGATATGGCATGTTGTTCGATGATATTTAAAAATATGGGTATTAAGTTTTGATGTTGGAAAAGCATTTCATAACCCATTTCGTTTATGTAATGTTGGTTATGAGTAAGACAATAATTAATGGCATTTGAAATATTTAATGAATCTTTAAAATTTAAAAACTGTTTTTTTACTCGTTTTTTAATTGCATGGTTTGTAGCATAAATTAGTTGGTTGAGCCAAAAATTTTCAGGTTTATTTTCAAATATTTGTGCAGGCATTACGGCCTGTGCATCAAAAACAAACCAAAGTGGGTCGGGTTGAATATCGAAAATAAATGTATCAATGAAATTTTTAAGGTTTACTTCTTTTGTAATTGTTTGTATGATATCATTTTTATTATAGCCATATTCAACCAATGTTTTTATTTGATATGGTGTTGCTATTGAATCAGTTGGCTTTTGCTTAACTATTATTTGCAATTTATTATTAGCATAAGTGTAGTTTACATTAATAACCGGGTGGCCGACCTGCAAAAACCATTGATTAAAAAATAATAGCAAATCTGTTCCGCTTGCTTCTTCCATAGCATGGCGCAAGTGATGAATATCGGCAGTGCCGAATTTATTTTTAGTTAAGTAAATTTGCATTCCTTTAAAAAAAGCATCATCGCCAATTTGGTTTCTAAGCAAATGTAAAATCCGGCTGCCTTTTTGGTAGCTTACCACATCAAACAATTCAACTTCGTTGTGGTAATGGTGCCTAATGGGAGTAACGTTGTATTTATTTTTTGTTCTTAAGTATGCTTCTAAATTATTGGTAAACTCAAAATCGGCATGGTTTTTACCGTATTTGTATTCGTGCCACAAATATTCGCCATAGGTAGCAAAACTTTCGTTTAAAGGCAGGTTACTCCAACTTTTGCAGGTAACCAAATCGCCAAACCAATGATGAAACAATTCATGTGCTATAATATCATCCGAATCATAATCTTCATGTTCTCTATCGGTATGTGCAACTCCTTCGTAATGTACAACCGCACTTGTATTTTCCATAGCACCACTAACAAAATCTCTTACTACAACCTGGCTGTATTTATCCCAAGGATAATCTACTCCGGTTCTATTACTAAAAAACTCAATCATTTCGGGGGTATTGCCAAATATTAATTTTGCATAAGGTTTATATTTCGGTTCAACATAATAATTTACTTCCATGGTATTACGCCATTTATCTTTTATTACAGCAAATTCGCCAACTGCTATCATGGTAAGGTAAGGTGCATGTGGTTTGGTTTGTTTCCAGTAATCGGTGCGGGTGCCGTCTTTGTTGTAATTACTAAATATTAGTTCTCCATTGCTTAGGGTTATAAATTTATCTTCAACAGTAATGGCTATTTCTTGCGTATGCTTTTCATTTGGCCTGTCAATGGTTGGAAACCAACCACTGTTAAATTGTGTTTCACCCTGCGTCCATATTTGCATGGGTTTATTTTGGTCAGTACCTAAATGATTAATAAAATATAAACCTTTGCTGTCGCTTATTGCTCTTCCACCTTTATTGGCAATTTTTTCTGGCTGAGCCGTATAATGTATGTAAATATTTAAAGTATCTTTATCAGTATAAGTTTGGTTGAAAAAAATTTGCAAAACCGGTGAATTGTAGCTATAATTTAGGTTTATGGTGTCTTTACCGGATATTAACCCAACTCTGTGAATGATGAAAGTATTGGCATCAAAAAAAACCTGATTAAGTTTTTTAAACATATATGGTTTTATGGTTAAGGTGGCTTTGCCATAAACAAGTTGCTCTTTCCAATTAAAAGATAAATTAAGTTTTGTATGAAATAAATCGGTTGTTTGTGTTGAAGCAGGTTGGTAAGGCGCATTGTTTTGTTTGGCTTCTACCACAATTTCATTAAGGTTTACCGTATTTTGAACTTTTTGGCTTTGAGGCTTTTTATTTACATTGCAGGCCGAAAAAAACATAATAATTGCAACTGCCTTTATTAAATTATTGGTAATTTTCATGAGGGCTGCAATAAACAAAAATTAAAAACAATGCTGCAAATACATATTAATAACAAAACACTTTTGTTTGAACCAAAACAAGGCACCATTACCATTGACGGAAATGTTGTAAATGCTGATGTTGCAAAGATTGATAAAGATAAATATCACGTGATTTTAAACAATGCATCGTACACCATTGAATTGCTTGAAAAAGATGATACCGGTAAAAATTTAAAAATAATGGTAAATGGAAAAAAGCAAATTGTTGGCATTAAAGATAAATACGATGAATTGCTTAAACAACTAGGTATGGATAAAATGATGGGAAAGAAAAGCAACACCATAAAATCGCCAATGCCGGGTTTGGTATTAAGGGTTTTGGTAAGTGAAGGTGATTTGGTTAAAAAAGGAGATGCATTGCTTGTACTAGAAGCCATGAAAATGGAAAATATTATAAAAGCTGATGCAGATGCAATAGTTAAAAAAGTAAATGTAAATGTAAAACAACCTGTTGAAAAAAATGCAGTGCTAATTGAATTGGAATAGCTTTAACTAAAAATGAAAACTATTTAATCTTATTTTAATTCGTCTTTATTGTCTATATATTGTTTTTATTCACAAAACCAATGGGTATGGCTTTACAATTTAGTAAGAAACAATAATTATTTTGCCACGAAAAAATAAGGATGATAAAAGACAATAAAGGTTTTTTGTTCTTAGACAGGGAGGTTAGCTGGCTTAGATTTAACGAACGTGTGCTGCAAGAGGCAGAAAATGCTGAAACCCCATTAATGGAGCGAATAAAATTCTTGGCAATTTTCTCTTCAAATCTTGATGAGTTTTTTAGGGTAAGGGTAGCACAGCTTAGAAGATTACAGAAAATAAACGGTAAAAAAGCTATTAGCCCTTACCAGTATTCTCCAGATGAGATATTAGCAGAAATTCAACGTATTGTTGTTAACCTGCAAAACAGGTTTACCGATGTTTATAATAAACAAATAATACCTGCCTTAGAAAATAGAAAAATTTTTTTTATAAACGAAAAACAGGTTAACAACAGACAAGAAGAAGATATTAAAATATATTTTAAACAACAGGTTCTCCCCCACTTGTTTCCGGTTATAATAGACAGGTTGTTACATGTGCCGCATTTAAAAGATCGCAGCATTTATTTGGCTATTAAAATGAGCCACAGTAAAAATTTGGTTCAGCCGCAACATGCACTAATAGAAGTACCCACAGCCGTAATTAGCCGCTTTTATTTGCTAAAAGAAGATGATGGTACAACAAATATTTTAATGCTTGAAGACATAATAAGGTTAAATTTAAGCAGCATATTCAGCATTTTTGATTATGATAAGTTTGAAGCCTATATAATAAAAATTACACGCGATGCTGAGTTTGATATAAGCAAAGATGATGATACCGGATATCAGGCAACATTGTTAAGTAAAATTCAAAAAAGCATAAAACAACGATCGAGAGGTACACCAACACGCTTTGTATATGATGAAGCAATGCCTAAAGATATGCTCGATTTGCTTGTAAAAAAACTTGAACTGAAAAATGTAAATTTAATTCCCGGTGGCAGATACCACAATTTTAAAGATTTTATGGATTTTCCGAAGATTGGAAAATCTGATGATTATTACGAATCGCTTCCACAAATTCCGGTTTACCGGATAGAAAAAGAAAGAACCGTTTTTGATGCCATTGATAAAGGAGATATCATGATTCATCATCCTTATCAAAGTTTTGATTACTTAATTAGAATGTTGCGCGAAGCAGCTATTGACCCATCGGTAACAACCATTAGAATTACATTATACCGCGTAGCCAAACACAGTAATGTGGTAAATGCATTAATTAATGCTGTTAAAAACGGCAAAAAAGTAATTGTATTAATGGAGCTTCAAGCTCGTTTTGATGAGGAAAGTAATATATACTGGACTACACAATTACAGGAAGCCGGAGCAATGGTATTTTTTGGAAAACCGGGGCAAAAAGTACATTGTAAATTTTGCTTAATTGAACGCAACGTAAACGAAGTAAAAAGTTATTATGCTCACTTATCTACAGGTAACTACAATGGAGTTACTGCTAGAATATATAGCGATATATGCTTGTTTACAAAAAACATACATATAACACGCGATTTAATGTTGGTTAGCGATATTTTATTTAATAACCTTAGAAGAACCGGATTTAAAGAGTTGCTGGTTGCACCTGAGTTTATGAAGAAACAATTTTTGTCTTTAATAAACAACGAGGCCATAAATGCACGCGAAGGTAAACCTGCTTACATTATTGCAAAAATGAATTCTTTGGTAGATGTTGATGTAATAAAAGCATTATATGCAGCCAGCAATGCAGGAGTAAAAATAAATTTAATAGTTAGGGGTATTTGTTGTTTGGTACCTGGTATTGCAAACCTAAGCAGTAATATAAAAATAATAAGCATAATTGACAGGTTTTTGGAGCATACCCGTTGCTATATTTTTTGCAACAACAATAACGAAAAAGTTTATTTGGCAAGTGCTGATTGGATGACCAGAAACCTTGAAAACCGCATTGAAATTGCTTTTCCGATTATTGACGAAACAATAAAAAAGAAAATTATTAATATCATAAATATTCAGTTGGCCGATAATGCAAGCGCAAGATTAATTGACGGCTACCATGATAATATAATAAACAAAACTGCCGGCAAAGTAAAAGTTAGAACCCAGCTAAATACTTATCAATACTTAAAACAACTTTATCATAGTGCCTTAAATAAAGAATAACCCGAATAAACTTGGTTTATCCGGGTTAAAACTTAAATTATGAAAACACAAACTTACTCTTTCACAAATCTGGTTTTATAAACAGCATTGTTGCTGTTAACAACTACAAAATAAATTCCGGCATTCAATCCGTTAATATTTATTTCGTTGCTATTCATTTTTCCATTTAAAACTGAAGCCCCATTAATATCAAAAATTTCGAATTGTGCATTTTTGCTTTCAGGAATATTTACATATATATTACTTTTTGCAGGGTTTGGATATACAGAAACCTCATTTGATTGTGCCAATCTTTTAATACCCATAACAGGGCTTGAGAACATAATTCTCTCTCTGTGTGTTGTTTCCCAACTGCTACCTAGCCAATTGTACATTCTAAGTTCTTTTGGCTTGTTGTTCTCGTAAATAATTTCACCTTTTTTATCATTTAACCAATTAGTTCCATCAAAATCATAATTTATCATTTCTACTAGTTGATTGCTTGAATTATAACTGTATGAATTTCTATTAACTGCTTCCCAGTTAGTTCCATCATATTCATATTCTACATATGTTATCATGTTATTTCCACTGTAGTAAAAAGAGTCAAGTTCAGAGTTTTCCCATGTGTTGCTACTATTATCATAGCTTTCTTCTTTTATACTCTCTACGTTTCCTCCACTGTTATACGTTAATGTAGTTCTGTCTTCTTCTTCCCATCCTGATGAATAACTGTAATGTATTACCTGAATAGGCTTTCCTCCTGAATTATAAGTGTAAACATATCTGCTTTCAGGAGCAGACATTCCCATAAAAATTCTTGAGAAAATTCTTTCAATTAATTTATTGCTAGAATTGTAAATTAAAGAATCTACAAAACCAATAGCCATTCCATTTACAGAATCAACTCCTGTAACTTTGGTGTAATTGCCATTACCATCTACCTGATAATTTGAAATTCTAACGAATGATTCACCAGAGCCCATATCAAAAAACAATCTTGATGTAGATACTTTATTGTTACTGTTGTATGTAAGTTGTTGAATTCCAGAAAATGTAGCAACCCATTTGCTACCATCCCATTCATATCTGCTTACATCAACTACATTTCCTTTATCATCTTTTACATAATGGGTTTTTTCTTTTGGTGTCCAGGTTGAACCGACTAAAGTATCACCTGTGGCAATGCCACCACCTTCAGCAATTAATTCAAATTCTTTGAGTGTAGGTCTTACATTTGCCTCTTTGATAACATCAAACATATCAAATTGAGCTTTTGATGAAAACAACACTAAGGTTGTAAACGATAGAGTTAGTAGTACTTTTTTCATATTATTATATTTTAACGAATGCGAATTAACAAAAAATTAATTTTAAATTTACAATAAAAATATAAAGTAAAAAAAAATATGGCTTTCATACATTTAATTAAAAATAAATAGAAAAAGTACTTTATAAAATTATTTTCTTATTTTCTTTTTTTTGTTGAACATAAATTTTAAAGTTGGATTTAACATTTTATAAAAGAAAAAAATTAGCTTTTTTAATTAACATTATAAAGTTAAGCATAACTGCTTATGGCGGTCCGCAAATACATTTTACCATGTTTCATAAACAATTGGTTCAAAAAAAACAGTTTATTACAGAAGAAGAACTTAAAGAAATAAATAGTTTTTGCAGTATGTTACCCGGCCCAACAAGTACACAAACCATATCGGCTATAGCTTATAAACTTGGCGGTGCCAGCCTTGCTTACCTTACTTTATTTATTTGGGCTTTACCTGGTACAGTTTTAATGATATGTGCTGCCATAGTAATAAATAAATATGCTCTCGACCACCCTAAACTTGATTTTTTAAAATACTTAGTACCAATGGCAGTTGGTTTTATGTTATATGCCTCATACCGATATACAAAATTATTTATAAATAAATCATACCATTGGTATATTTTAATATTTAGTTCAATAGTTGCAAGTATATTGTCAACTCCTTATTTTATTCCAATTATTCTATTGGTTGGCGGTTCAATTTCGAGCTATAAAAACACAAGAGGGCAAATAAAAAAACCGGAGCCAATAAAAAACATTAATTACGGTAACTTATTGCTATGGATTTGCGTTTTAATTACAGCTATAATTATTGGAGCCATAACCAAAAATAAAATTGCTCTGATGTTTGAAAATATGTACCGATATGGAAGCATTGTATTTGGCGGAGGACAGGTTTTGGTACCTATGATTTACGGACATTTTGTTGAATTTAAACATTATTTAAGCGGAAACGAATTTTTGGCCGGTGTGGGTTTGGTTCAGGCAATACCCGGGCCGGTTTTTAGTATTGCAGCATTTACAGGTGCTGCAGCAACAAAAGAATTAGGTATAACCATGCAGTTTATAAGTGGTGCCTTTTGCAGTATTGCCATTTTTTTACCGGGTTTGTTTTTATTGTTTTTTGTATTTCCAATTTGGGAACAATTAAAAAATTTTCCTCCCGTAAAAAACGCAATAGAAGGCATTAATGCCGCTTCTGCCGGATTGGTAATCAGTAGCGCGTATCTCCTTTTTTTGCAAATAAATATCAATCAGCAAAACATGTTGGTGTTATTATTTACTTTATTCTTATTATTGTCAACCAAAGTGCCAAGCCCGGTTATTGTGGCGGCATGTATTGCAGCTGGTTTTATTTTTTAAATGAAAAAAATACTAATTACAATTCTATTAACCCTAACTCTTAGTTTTGTTTTTGCACAAAAAACAAATCAAGCCGATGACGATTTGGTACAATTTACAGGCTTTGTATTAAGTGTTGATAGTACCAAAACAATTCCATTTGTAACTATTAAGGTAATTGATGCAAACAGAGGAACTTATAGTGATATGCAAGGCTATTTTAGTTTTGTTGCAAAAAAAACTGATATTGTAACTTTTACGTGTGTAGGTTACAAGCCTGTTGCATTTGCATTTCCTGAAAATATAGAAGGATATAAATTTAATGCCGTTATAACTCTTGAAGAAGATACATTTTACTTGCCTGAATTTGTAAAACGAAGTTACCCTACACCAGAAGAATTTGACTATATGCTAACCAAAGGTAAAGTTCCAATGGATGAACTTAGTATAGCACAATACAATTTAAGAAGACAACATTTACGAGAAATAAGCATGAATTTGAGCAACGATGGCATTGCCAATGCAAACTGGACATTTGGCCAATATGCCGATCGTGCTTACTACAATGGCCAGCCGCAACCCATTAGAGTTTTAGACCCTTTGGCATGGGGCAAGTTTATTAAAGCCATCGAAAACGGAGATTTTAAAAGAAAATAAATTTATTGTTTAATGATTTTATATCTAAATATTTTTTCGTTGCTTATAATTTCAAGTAAATAAATCCCATTTGGATTGTTTAGTTCTGTTTGAACCAAATTACTCGTTACGGTGAAATGTTTAATCTCTTTTCCTGTAAGATCTTTTATTAACAATTTTGCATCCCCAATCCCAATAAGTTCTATAGTTATTTTTCCATTAGTTGGGTTTGGGTATAAATTAAATGAAGTTTGGTTTAACTCAGTAATTCCGGTAGTTTTAAAATCAAAACAGGCTGATGTATCAGAACAATTGTATTTTGTTACTATAACAGCGTACTTACCGCTAGTTTCAGGATTAAAAATTCTGTTTGTTTGACCTGTTAAAGGTAAATTATTATTACAGTTTATCCACTGATATGCAGCATTTGTATCGCTTACAATTAATGTATTATCTATTCTACTAATTGTAGTTAATGGTTTAATTACAGATACATTAACGGCTAATCTGTTTTCACTTTCGCAACCGTTAATGGTTTGTGTTGCATAATAAAATCCGTTATTCAAATTTGTGTTTAAGGCTAAAGCAGTACCACCAGTTGAAACATTATACCATTTAATTTTATTACCTATTGCAGTTAAATTAACAACTGTAGCAATTTTACAAAAAATCTGATTATTTGTTCCTACAGGTGCATCAATATTACCGCAAACATTATAAGCGTAATAATATTTCGAAAAAACATCACCTACATGTAGTTTGCCATATCCATCAAACGAAATAGTTGTTACCAAATGGCTTACGCTAAATTTATCATTTTGTAATACTCCGTTTGTATCAAGTTTAACCAAATAGTTTCTTAAGCTATTGCCTGAAGCTAATTGAAACCTTCCAGCAACATAAACATTGTTGAGTTCATCAATAGCTATTGATTTTATGCTTTGGTTAAAAGATTGATTAAAATTTTTCTGATTTCCATCAGCATCAAGTTTTGCTGCATAATTGCACTGATTGTTATTAAGTAATGTAAAATCACCACCAATATATAGATTGTTTGAACCATCAAAAGCTATTGTATTTACATTATTGTTAAATTGAGGATTAAAAGACAGTAAAACACCATCTGTTCGGATTTTAGCTATATGTTTTCTTACTTGAGCATTTACTGTATTAAAAACTCCTCCGGCATATAAATTATTATTGGCATCAATTTTTAAAATAAATATTTCTTCATCAAAATCTACATTTACATTGGATAAACTACCATTTGTGTTTAGCTTGGCAAAACGGTTTCGTGATATTCCGTTAATTGCTGTAAAACCTCCACCCACATATACATACAATGAATCATCAACTGTAATAGTATTTACCTGACCATTAAAACTTGGATTAATTGAAGTTAACATTCCAGATGGATTGAGTTTTACAAAAAAATTTCTGTTAACTGAATTTACTGTATTAAAGAGCCCGCCTGCATATACATTACCTAATTTATCAACTGCTAAGGCTTTTACAGTATTATCAATTTCGGCTTCAAAATTCATTAAATCACCATTTCTGTTAAGTTTAGCAATTCGTGTTACCGGAATAAAACCTGATGATGAAAATTCACCTCCTATATAAATTCTCCCAAGATTATTTACTGCCATTGCAAGAACAGTTCCATCAAATCCCGGGTTGTATCCCATTAAAACACCTTGTTGACTAAATTTTGCTAACCTGCTTCTACCAAAACCATTTACTACATTAAACATTCCACCCACATAAAGGCTTCCAAAATCATCAGTTGTTATTGAAAATATAGCACTATTTGCCAAAGCATAAAAACCGGTTTGGTTTTCAATCGAATCGTATTTTACAACATAATTAAATTCTCCACCAACAAAAAGGTTATCATTTTTATCTACATGCAATGCATAAACTGGCGATGGGTAACTAGGGCTAAATGGCAACAAAATACCTGATGAGCTAAATTTAGCAAAGTGCATTCTTGCATGAATACCTGAAATATTAAAGAAACCGCCAACATAAACATTTCCATATTTATCGGTAGTTATACTTCTTACCGTATTATCAAAATCAGGATTCAATGATTGTAAATTACCGTTGGCATTAAATTTTGCAAAATAATATCTTACGTTTCCGGCAATTATGGTAAAACTGCCACCCATATATACATTATTGTAAGCATCGGTAGCAATGGCAAGAATTCCACTGTTGGCAGCGGGATTAAAACTTTGTAAAACACCGTTGCTGTTAAATTTTGCTCCATTACCTCTTGATTGCTGATTTACAGATGAAATAAATCCACCTATATATAGATTGTCATCTGCATCTATTGCAAGACTCCATACTATTCCATTTACATCGGGATTAAAACTATTTAAAGTACCATCAGCATTTATTTTTGCTAAACGATTTCTCAATTGTCCTCCAACGCTTGTAAATTCTCCACCAATATACCAACCGCCATCTCTTGCTGCAACACATGCCCTTATTACTCCATTCACTTTTAAATCGTTTAAGTTTACAGAACCATTTAAGGTATCTAATCTTACACCTTTGCCAACATTAAAACCTGCAGCCGTAAAACTTCCGCCTAAATATGTTTCTCCATTTGGCGAGTGGGCAATTGCATTTACTGCTCCATTAAATACATATTTTCCTATTTCTGTTTGAGCAGAAACACTTAAACGTTTAATTAATATTATCAATAAAAAAAATATTCTTAACTTTTTCATTTTGATAAAATTAGTACAAATATCATAAAATCAAATACATATTGCTTTGATTTAAATATCAGAAAATAAAACATTAAGAAATTTTTAAGTATTGAACTTACAAAATCTATTTTTCGGGTACTATTACAAACACATCTTCACTGTCGTGTTTCATAAAGTATTTTTCGCGGGCAAATTTTTCAAGACTTTCTTTCGATCCAAAAACCTCGTTATATTCGGTTTTTATTCGCTCAGATTCGTTTTTATAATATTCGTGCTGTTTTTTTAACTTGTATAATTCGCGTTTATATTTTATGTAATCAAAAATGCTGCTTCTTTCAGTTAATGTTATTAAAAGTAAAAAGCCTATGGTAGCAATTACATATTTATTTGTTAGAAATTTAAATACAGCGTTGTTCATACAATATTTGGTTCAACACAAAAATAAACCGTATTACTGAGCAGATTGCTGCATTTTTCTTTCCATGAGGTTAAATACATCGTAGCTGAAACCTGTAAAACTAAAGCCCCCGTCATGAAAAAGGTTTTGCATGGTTACCATACGGGTAAGATCGCTAAACATTACGGTAATGTAGTTTGCACAATCCTCGGCACTGGCATTTCCAAGCGGGCTAAGTGCATCGGCATAATCAAAAAAATCGCCAAAACCTTTTACTCCGCTTCCGGCAGTTGTCATAGTTGGGCTTTGGCTAATGGTATTTACCCTAACTTTCTTTTGTTTACCAAAATGATAACCAAAACTTCTTGCATAACTTTCAAGCAGCGCTTTTGCATCACCCATTTCATGATAATCGGGGAATACACGTTGTGCGCCAATATAAGTTAAAGCTATTATGCTTCCCCACTCATTCATGGCATCATGTTTCATTAATGTTTGCATAAGTCTGTGAAAACTCATGGCCGAAATATCCATGGTATCGTGCATAAATTTATAATCCAAATCAGTGTAAGGCTTTCCTTTTCTAATATTTAAACTCATGCCTACACTGTGTAAAACAAAATCAATTTTTCCTCCCAAAAGCTCCATGCTTTTTATTATTAATTGCTCCATATCTTCGTTTTTGCTAACATCTGCCGGTATTACAGGAGCATTGCCGCATTGTGCCGCAAGATTGTTTATTTCGCCCATTCGCATGGCTATGGGGGCATTGGTTAATACAAATGCAGCTCCTTGCTCAAAGCATTTAATTGCTGCCTGCCATGCAATACTTTTATCATTTAGTGCACCAAAAATAATTCCTTTTTTTCCTTTCAATAAATTATTCATACCGTCTGTTATTTAATATTGGCAATTTTAGTATTTTTAAAATTAGTTTTGGCAAAATATGTATAAGTGTAGAAAAATTGCAATTCTTTTAACTTTTGTTATCACGCAATTATGTTTTTGTGTATATTCAAATAAGCCTGTTACTTCGGGTAGCGGTGGTTTATCAAATTTATTTTCGAGTGTATTTTATGATATTACAGTGAAGGTTTTGCCCGATGAGAAAAAGATAATTGGTTCAAATAAAATATGGCTTAAACTACAAAAACCATTAAAAAATATAGAGATTGATTTATTTAATGAGTTACAGGTTGATTCAGTTTTAAACGAATTAAATGAAAAACTTGAATTTAAACGTTTGAATAAAAAAGTTCAGATTATCATATCAAAAAATTATCAAAAAAATGACAGCATAGCAATAAATATTTACTACAATGGCAAACCTGTTATTGCTAAAAATGCACCATGGGATGGCGGTTTTGTTTGGAGTAAAGATAGTTTAAATAACCATTGGGTTGGACTTGCCTGCCAGGGACTGGGCGCATCTTGCTGGCTGCCGTGCTTTGACCGTTGGGATTTAGAACCGAAAGTAAAAATTAGTATTATAACACCTAAAGACTACATGGGTGTAAGCAACGGACATCTTATTAAAAAAGAAGATTTAAATAATGATTTTAGTAAATATACTTGGCAGGTGTTATCGCCTATTAATGTATATAATATTAGCATAAATGTGGCTAAATATACCCATATTAATGATGAGTTTTTTTACGATGACGGCACAAAACTTACTCTTGATTACTATGTTTTGAAATATAATACCGAAAAAGCTAAAACGCATTTTCAGCAAGTAAAACGCATGATGCAATGTTTTGAAAAAATTGTTGGCAAGTACCCATTTATTAATGATGGTTATAAACTGGTAGAAACACCCTACTGGGGCATGGAACACCAAAGCTGTGTAGCTTACGGCAATAATTATAAATACAATAATTTTGGTTTTGATTTAATTATAATTCACGAAAGTGCACACGAATGGTTCGGCAATAGTCTTACGGCCGAAGACCCAGCTCATTTCTGGCTTCACGAAAGTTTTACAACTTACATGGAAAATATATTTGTTGAGTGTTTATTTGGTAAAAAACGAGGTGCTGAATATATACTTGAACAAAAGAAAATGATAAAAAATAATTTTCCGATGGTAGGAATTTCAGGAACCGGATGGAGGGCTAGTGATAATGATGTGTATTACAAAGGTGCAATGGTTTTGCATACCCTGAGGCAAATTGTTGATAACGATAATTTGTGGCGCGAAACCTTAAAAAAATATACTCAAACTTATAAGCATCATACCATAAATACTAACCAAACAGTTGATTTTTTTAGTAAAGAGTTAAAGAGAGATTTAAAACACTTTTTTGATGCTTATTTAAATTATGGCTCAATACCAGTTTTACAATATTTTATTGAAAACAAAGAAGGAGTTACGGTATTACACTACAAACTAAAAAGTTACAATAAGTTAAAAATACTTATTAGAGCCAAGATTTCAAAAATAGGTTATGACTTTATAGAAGCAACTCCCGCTTGGCAAGTATTGGATATTCCATTTGAAAATTTTAATGAATTTGAAATTGACCCTAATTTTTTGGTTGATATTGAAAAGTTAAGTAAAAGAAATAAAATGAATTTATTTTCTTTTTAAACCAAACTTTTGAGGTCTTATAACCATTTCAAGCGGTACATAATCTGGAGGGTTTGAAACTATGTTTATAATCATTTCAGCAATTTCTTCTGGTTTTATAAATGTTGATTCATCTTGCTCAGGTATAAATTGCTGGTGGTTGTAAAAGGTTGTATTAACAATATCGGGTATAACAGTTGTAACACGAATACCTTGTTTGCGGTATTGCTCAAAAATATTTTGTAGCAAATGTTGTAAGCCTGCCTTTGCCGAACCATAAAAATTATTCCACCTTGAAACCGAAATACCAGAATAACTGCCAATTCCAAAAATCCATCCTTTATTGTTTATTAAACCCGGTATGCATGCTCGTAATAAAGCAGCCTGAGCTGTTAAATTTACATTATAAATGCCAATAATTTCATCAATCGAATAAGATTCAGGTGGTTTAATATCATTATAACCTGCATTTAAAATTACTATATCAAATCTTTGAATTTCTATTTTTCTGCAAGCCTCAGCAATATCATCAGCAATGCTTAAGTCGTAAGATAATTGAATTAAGTTGTTATGCTCAGTTATTTTTGTTCGAGCTATACCGGTAACATAAAATCCTTTTTGCAAAAATCCATCGGTTAATAATTTCCCAATTCCTTTACTGTGACCGGTAATCAAAATATTTTTCATTGCATTAGGGCTATTTCTTTTGTTACATTTTTAGCTAAAAGCAAATCACGAACAAACGACAATAAAACATTTTTTTTATCATCATTGTATGTTGCAACTTCATTATTTAAAACATATTTATCAAACAAAATAGGGGTATCTTTTCGTTGGTTTTGAATATTTTTTAAAAAAGTATTGTTCATCCTAAAAGTACCAAGGCTGTAACTATCAACATCATTTAAATTAACTTCATTTTCTAACTCATCAATCATTTTCATATAAATATTTTTCCAATCAGGTACATGTAAAATCGGGTCAAAACAAATACGTACACGCCAGCCAAGTTTTATTGCTGTTTGTATGGCCTTATTCCGGCCTTTAATATTTGGTGTTTTAGGCTCAAATTTATTTATAATTTCTTGAGGCGATAAAGTCCATGCCAATATTGTATTGTTCCAAGGTTCAATATGTTTTATGGCATTTATATTTACACTTTTCGTTCTTATTTCTATTGTTAGATTATGTACTGATTTTGCAAACGAAATCCATTCGGCACAATAGGGGTAAAAATGCTCCAAGGCAAGCAAATCGGTGTCGTATGATAACGCCAAATAAAAAGGTTCTTTTATTATTTCAGCTTCTAATTTTGCAGCTTTAATAAAATCGTTGTTATTAACAAACAATACCAAATGCGGAGAGGTAAACATACCTTGCAGGTAACAGTAATCGCAATCGTAAATACAGTTTAAAGCGGGAGTGTTGTAGTAAAAATGCTTGAACCCAAAATCAGGAGTTATATCAGCGCCTTTGTATAAAAAGTTGTCGGTACGTTTTGCAAGAATTATTTTTTGAGATTGTTTTTGTAAACGCCAGTTACTACCGCTTTGGTTAAAAATATCTTTATAATGCCTAATTGGAATAATAGTTTCAGCTCCGATATTTTTGATTATACTTTTTGTAACATCACTATCTAAAATACCTTCTTCTATATAAATAACGTCTTTAAGCATGATGCAGTTTATTTAATAATTGCTCAACGATAATATTGCGTTGTTCTTTTTGTTTTATTGCTTCCGGCAAATCATTTAATAATTTTTTTACGTGGCTTTCTCCATGTGTATTAAGTTGAAATATTAATGCATTGCGCAACTGCACTTTTTGCGAAAAGGTAAGTTTTATTTTGGCTTCTATTAAATCTATCAAATGTTGAACATTTGTATTATATTTATTTTGTGTTTGAGTAATGTATGTTAAAATTGAAAGGCATTTTTCTGCAATTACTGCAATACTATTGTTATAGTATTCAAGCCAATTGGTAAAACTAAAATGTTCGCTTCCTTCATCGCTAACAAATTTTATTAAATGTATATGTGTGGTTGGTAAAAATTGCTGTGCCGACTTACAAAAAGCGTAACCCTCCATATCAACCAAATCGGTTTGCAGTTGCTTTATTTTATTACTGTTTGCAGGCATCATTACACTTGTTAATTTCTGTATCGGCAAATCGTATGTTTTAATTATTTCAGGATAAAAATCTTTTCCTGTAAGTTCATCAGTTACTTTACATACAAAATGCCAAGTGTGTTTTTGTAATTTTACAGAGCCTGCAAGTCCAATATTAAACAGGCATTTTTCTTGCTGTTCAAAGCCGCTTAACCAGCCAATGGCTGTTGCCATTCTTATTCTACCAATTCCTGTAACTAAGCAATTAAAATCTTTGCCTTTGTAGTATTTTAAGTCTTTTTGTTGAAACAAAAGTTTGCATTTACCGAGTTCAATAAACGGTTTGGCTTCAACACCAAGAGCAAAACAAAATACAGCAATCATAAATTATTTTACTCTTTTAAATCCTTCAACTGCAAGCTCGTATTCGGGATTTAGGTTCAATGCATATTCATAATTCAGTTTTGCTTCGGTTTTGTTTCCCTGCATTTCATAAATTAAGCCTTTCATGTAATAGGCTTCAGTAAAATTATTATTCATTCGTGTGGCAATGTTAAAGTTTCTTAATGCTTCATCAAGTTTATCAATTTCAAAATTAATATAGCCAACGTTATAATATGCTTTATAGTTTTCGGGTTCTTTGTCTATAACAAACCTGTAATCGGCAATGGCTTGCTTATATAGTTTTAATTGCTGAGCCAACACTGCACGCGCAAAATAAGCCTCGGTACTTCTTGGCATTATTTTAATAGCTGCTTTAAAATATTCAAAAGCAACTGGCTGCAGCCTTGCTGCATATAAATTGCCTAAATACATATAACTATCGTAATCTTTATCGTCATACTCGGTAGCAGTTTGAAAATAATAAATTGCCCTTGCTGTATCTTTTAATTCCCTGTAATTCATACCTAACATGTGATATATGTATGCATTCTCTTTATCAGATTTTCGTAAATCCTGCAACAATGCAATAGATTTTTGGTGCTCTTTTACCAAAAAGTATAAATCTGCTAATTTTATTTTGGCCTCATTAAAATCGGGTTTAGCAGTAATAGCCCTTTCGTAATAATTAGCTGCATTTTTAGTTTGGTTCATGGCATAATTTACACGTCCGCGCCAATACCAAAAAAGTGCATTATTGCTATCTAAAAATAATGCATATTGTAAGTCTGCATCAGCCATTCCCAAATACTTTTGATTGTAATAAATTTGAGCTCTTTGGTAATAAAGTTCAGGCTTTTCGGGTTGCTCTTCTATTTGCTTGCTTATTTCTTTAATTGCCTCATTACCGGCAAGACTGTCGGGCATTAAGGGAGCCTGCATCACAGCTTTCTCTATTTGATTTTCGCATGAAAATAAACACCCAATAAATATGATAAAAATCAGTTTTTTAAGAAGCATTTTAAAATACATTTGCACAAAACAATTTATGGTTGAAGGTTCAAAATAAAACATAAACCTTCAATCTGCAAGTCATCAAAAATTTTTAATTGGTTACAAAGTTTTAAAATATGCCACATTATCACAAGTTAGGAAACATACCTGCCAAGCGCCATGTGCAGTTTAGAAAACCCGATGGAACGCTGTATCAGGAAGAATTGGTTAGTACCGAAGGTTTCAGCAGCATATATTCACTTATTTATCATACACATCCGCCCACAAGGGTAAAAGATATAGGTAAGCCATTTAGTGTTGAACCCAAAGCCGCCATTGAAAAAAACCTGCAATGCCGTAGTTTTTTAACTTTTAAGCATAATCAGGTTGATGATTACATTGAATCGAGAAAAGTACTTATGTACAATAACGATTTATATGTAGGAACGGCAGCACCTAAAAACAGCACTACCAACTACTTTTTTAAAAATGCCGATGCTGATGAAGTGTTGTTTATACATGAAGGAAGCGGATCTTTTAAAAGTATTTACGGAGAAATAAATTTTGAATATGGCGATTACATTGTAATTCCTCGCGGTACTATTTATCAACTTCATTTTAACGATGCAAACAATCGTTTGCTTTATGTTGAATCTTTTTCGCCTATTAGGCCGCCAAAAAGATACCTTAACAATTACGGACAGTTTTTAGAACATTCTCCATACTGCGAGCGCGATATTAAATTACCCGAAAACCTTAAAACACACGATGAAGAAGGTGATTTTTTAGTTTATATAAAAAAACAGGATTTGATTTTTCCATATACCTATGCCAACCATCCTTTTGATGCAATAGGATGGGATGGCTATCAATATCCGTTTGCTTTTAGCATACACAATTACGAGCCAATAACAGGACGCATTCACATGCCGCCTCCTATACACCAAACTTTTGAAGGACACAACTTTGTTCTTTGCTCGTTTGTGCCTCGTTTATACGATTATCACCCACAATCAATTCCGGCACCTTATGCCCACAGCAATGTAGATAGCGATGAAATTTTGTATTATGTAGATGGTGAGTTTATGAGCCGTAAACATGTAGAAAAGGGAATGATAAGCCTTCACCCTAAAGGTATTCCGCATGGACCTCACCCGGGAACAGTAGAAAAATCAATTGGCCAAAAAGAAACCCGCGAACTTGCCGTAATGATTGACCCTTTTTATCCGTTAAAACTTACTCAAGATGCCTTAAATGTTGAAGACCCGGGCTATTACAAAACATGGATTTAATTAATATTTTTAACTTTGCAAAACAATAAACATCATGGAAACATTAGAAGCAACATCAATCAATACAAGCAATAAAACCGATTTTTTACCATTAAACGGTACTGATTATATTGAATTATATGTGGGCAATGCAAAACAAGCTGCTCATTTTTACAAAACAGCTTTCGGTTTTCAAAGCCTTGCTTATGCAGGCCCCGAAACCGGTGTAAAAGACCGTGCAAGCTATGTTTTGGTTCAAAACAAAATACGCCTCGTTTTAACTGCTCCAATGCACTCAGATTCATACATTGCCGAACACCATAAAAAACATGGCGATGGAGTAAAAGTATTAGCCCTTTGGGTTGATGATGCTTACGATGCTTTTGAGCAAACCGTAAAACGTGGAGCCAAACCCTACATGGAGCCTAAAACCCTAAAAGATAAGGACGGAGAAGTAAAATTAAGCGGCATACACACCTATGGAGATGTAGTTCATATTTTTGTTGAACGCAAAAATTACAAAGGCGTATTTATGCCCGGATTTGTTGAATGGAAAAGCGATTACAACCCAGCACCCGTTGGCTTGCTTTATGTTGACCATTGTGTTGGTAATGTTGGTTGGAACCAAATGAACCCATGGGTGAAGTTTTATGAAGATGTAATGGGATTTAAAAACATTCTTTCTTTTGATGATAAAGACATAAGCACCGAATATTCGGCATTAATGAGTAAAGTAATGAGCAATGGAAACGGATATGTAAAATTTCCAATAAACGAACCGGCCGAAGGCAAAAAGAAATCTCAGGTTGAAGAATACCTTGAATTTTATGAAGGAGAAGGTACTCAACATATTGCTGTTGCAACAAATGATATTGTAACAACCGTAAAACAACTAAAGTCTCGTGGGGTAGAATTTTTACAAGTTCCAACAACTTACTACGATACTTTACTTGATAGAGTTGGCCCCATTGAAGAAGATTTACAACCATTAAAAGAACTTGGTATTTTGGTTGACCGCGATGACGAAGGATATTTGTTACAATTATTTACCAAACCGGTTGAAGACAGGCCAACCATGTTTTTTGAAATTATACAACGTAAAGGCGCAAAAAGCTTTGGAAAAGGAAATTTTAAAGCCTTGTTTGAAGCCATAGAACGTGAACAAGAACTAAGAGGCAACTTGTAAACGCGATCGGTGTATTTCCAAAAAAAAGAGGCTGTCTTAAAAAACAGCCTCTTTTTTTTATCAATTTCAAATACTATTTCAACTCAAAAGTATTCATAAAGGCAGTAGTAAAATTGCCTTTCTTAAAATCTTCGTTTTGCATTAGTTGCATGTGTAAAGGAATGGTAGTTTTCAGTCCTTGTCCTTCAATTACAAATTCACCTAAGGCACGTTCCATTTTTATTATTGCCTCTTCTCTTGTTTGAGCCGAAACAATCATTTTAGCAATCATACTATCGTAATTAGGCGGTATGGTATAACCGGCATAAATATGAGTATCAACCCTTACACCATGACCTCCGGGCTTATGCAAAACATCAATTTTTCCGGGGGTTGGCCTAAAGTTATTATATGGGTCTTCGGCATTTATCCTTACCTCAATAGCGTGTTTTTGCGGAAAATAATCACGCCCACTTATGGGAACACCAGCCGCAATTAATATTTGCTCTTTTACCAAATCGTAGTTTATTACTTCTTCAGTAACAGGGTGCTCAACCTGAATTCTCGTGTTCATTTCCATAAAATAGAAATTACGATGTTTGTCAACCAAAAACTCTATGGTTCCCAAACCCTCGTACCCAATAGCCATAGCACCTTTTTTGGCAGCTTCGCCCATTTGTTTTCTTAGTTCATCGGTAATAAATGGCGATGGACTTTCCTCAATTAGTTTTTGGTGTCTTCTTTGAATACTGCAATCGCGTTCGCTTAAATGACAAACTTTTCCATACTGGTCTCCGGCAAGTTGTATTTCAATATGTCTGGGTTCTTCAACATATTTTTCCATGTAAATGCCATCGTTGCCAAATGCAGCAGCAGCTTCTTGTTTAGCGCTGTCCCAATGGCGTTCAAATTCATCATCGTTCCAAATAATTCGCATTCCACGACCACCGCCACCCGCAGTAGCTTTTATTATAACCGGATACCCAATTTCGGCTGCAAGTCTTCTTCCTTCATCAGCACTTTCAAGCAATCCATCAGAACCAGGGATAACAGGAACACCTGCTTTTTTCATGGTATCTTTGGCACTTGCTTTATCGCCCATGGCATTAATCATTTCGGGGCTTGCACCAATAAATTTTATTCCATGGTCGCGACAAACCTGGCTAAATTTTGCATTTTCCGATAAAAAGCCATAACCTGGATGTATGGCATCAGCATTAGTTATTTCGGCTGCTGCAATAATGCTTGGAATATTTAAATACGATTGTGCGGATGGAGGCGGGCCAATACAAACAGCTTCATCGGCAAAACGAACATGCAGGCTGTCTCTGTCGGCATTACTGTAAACTGCAACGGTTTTAATACCCATTTCTCGTGCAGTACGTATTACGCGAAGGGCAATCTCTCCCCTGTTGGCAATTAAAATTTTTTTAAACATGGCGTAAAACTGGTTTTAAGTTTTTATTAAGCCAAATTAGTTTGGTTCAACCAAAAATAATGGTTGGTCATATTCAACCGGTGAGGCATTTTCTACCAATACTTTTACGATTTTGCCCGATACTTCAGACTCAATTTCGTTAAACAATTTCATTGCTTCAATTATGCAAAGCACCTGCCCTACTTTTATTTCGTCTCCAACATTTACAAATGCCGGTTTATCAGGCGAAGGAGATTTGTAAAAAGTGCCAATCATTGGAGATTTTATGGTAACATAATTTCCAACCGGAGAATCGTTTTTTACAACGGGGGCCTCAATTTTTTCTGTTTGAACCGGAATAACAGGAGCAGCCGCTGCTACAGGTTGAGTTGGCATTACTGTTGGCAAAGTTGCAACCGGAGTATGTACAACTGTGGTTTTATCATCGTTTTTACGAATTGATAATTTAAAGTCGCCTTTTTCAACTTCAACCTCCGATACACCGGCATCTGATACCAGTTTTATGAGTTCTTTAATTTCTTTTAATTCCATGGTTTAATGTTGTAATAAAAAATCAAAAGTATAAAAATACATTTAAGTGCAAAGCGTTGGTTAGTTTTTTTTAAAGAAAAAACTGATTAGCAGTTTAATATGCCCATTTAAGGTAAAGCGCACCCCAAGTAAAACCACCGCCAAATGCAGCTAATACAAGGTTATCGCCTTTTTTAAGTTTATTTTCCCACTCCCAAAGGCAAAGTGGCAATGTACCATTGGTGGTATTGCCAAAATGGTCAATATTTATCATAACCTTTTCTCTTCCAATTCCCATTCTTTCTGCAGTAGCATCAATAATTCTAAGGTTTGCCTGATGTGGCACCAACCAATCAACTGTATCAGAGGTTAGGTTATTTCGTTCCATAATTTGGGCTGCAACATCAGCCATTCCTTTTACAGCAAATTTAAATACGGTTTTGCCGTCCTGATACACGTAGTGTAAACGAGCATCAATGGTTTCGTGTGTTGGCGGCATTAAACTTCCACCTGCTTTTTGATGAAGAAATTCTCTTCCGCTTCCGTCAATTTTCAATACTGAGTCAATAATTCCCAAACCTTCGGTATTTGGTTCAAGCAAAGCACAACCACATCCATCGCCAAATATTATACAGGTATTACGGTCGGTATAATCAATAATTGAACTCATTTTATCTCCCCCAACTACAAGTACTTTTTTGTATTTGCCGCTTTCAATAAATTTTGCTCCCGTTTCCAACGAAAACAAAAAGCCTGAACAGGCAGCAGCCAAATCGTAACCCCATGCGTTTTTAGCGCCTATCTTATCGGCTAAAATACATGCAGAACTTGGAAAAATAAGATCAGGGGTTACCGATGCAAAAATTATTAAATCTATTTCTTCGGCTGATATTTGCCTTTTATCAAGCAGACCTTTTACAGCTTCGTATGCCATATCGCTGGTTGCTTTGCCGGGTTCTTTTAAAATTCTGCGCTCTTTTATTCCGGTTCGGGTTGTAATCCACTCATCCGATGTATCAACCAATTTTTCCAAATCAGCATTTGTTAATACGGTTGGTGGCACATAGCCATTTATGGCTGTAATGGCGGCAGTAATTTTTGTCATTATTAGTTTAAAGGTAAAACGGTATTTTTAAATGCCTCTTGAACTGTAGGAACAAGTTTTGAGTTTATCACATCTCTGGCAGAAAGTATCATGTTTTTAAATGCTTTTGCATTTGATATGCCATGACCTATAATAACAGGTGCATTAACTCCAAGAATTGGCGAACCTCCGTAATTTTCGTAGTTAAATCTTTCGAAATATTCGTCTGTAATTCCTCTTTTTCTCAAAATGTAATAAACTGATTCGAAAGCTTTTAAAACCACATTTCCGGTAAATCCATCACACACAATTACATCAGCCTTATCATTAAAAAAGTCCCGGCCTTCTATGTTTCCAATAAAGTGAAACATATCTGTTTCCGACATCATTTGGTGTGCGGCTACCGTTACCAAATTTCCTTTTTCTTTCTCTTCGCCAATGCTCAGTAAACCTACTTTAGGTTCAGGCAAACCATAAACATGTTTCATTAGCATTGAACCAAGTATGGCAAACTGATACAACACATCGGGTTTTACATCGGCATTGGCTCCAACATCCAAAACTATTCCAAAACCACCGTTAAGTTTAGGAACTATTGAAGTAATACAAGGCCTTATAACACCCTCTATTGGTTTTATAGAAAACATTGAACCAACCAGCATGGCACCGGTATTTCCGGCACTAACAAAGGCATCTATTTGATGTGTTGCAAGCGCTCTGAAACCAACAGCTATACTTGAATCTTTTTTTTGCGAAATGGCTTTTGTTGGATGTTCGCCCATACCTATAACTTCGGTGGTATGGATAAACTCAAACAAATCGGCATTAGCGCCATGATTGGCAAGATGTTGCAATGCTTCATCTTTATTGCCAACTAGTACAATTTTATCTTCTTTTAATTCTTTTTGAGCTTGTATGGCCCCTTCAATAGCTTGATTGGGAGCATAGTCACCTCCCATTATATCAAATCCTATTCTCATTCTTGATTAGAAGGTTTTTATACGTCTTCTTTCATATCAGGGAAAGCCAGTTTACCTTTGTAGTAACCGTTTTCGGTAACACGATGGCGCAAATGCACTTCGCCTGAAGTTGGATCAACCGAAATTGTAGGATTTGCGGCTTTGTAGTGCGTTCTGCGTTTGTCGCGCCTGCTTTTGCTCATTTGTCGTTTTGGATTAGGCATTTTATTATCTCCTTTATTTTAATTGTTTTTTAAAATATTTTTAAGTTTTTCCCAACGAGGGTCAGCTTCGTGTTCTTCTTTTCCTTCTTTTGCTTCAATTACTTCCTGATTTTTTAGTTTTTCCAAAACACTAAAATTACATGGTTTTGGTTCAGGAATATTTTGGCAACCTTTTTTTGGAGGAAGGCTTAATAAAAAGCTTTCGTACAAATATTGCATAAGGTTTAGTTCAGTTTCATTTTTGCCAATGTAAATTATTTCATCATCGGTAAAATTACTTTCCTCAGCTTTTTTTATAAGCAAATTGTAAGTTGCATTAACAGGAAGTTCAATTTCATTCAGGCAGGTATCACACTCAACATGCGCTGTTCCTAAAAAAATAAACTCAAGTTCCATTATCATTTCGCGTTTAAGCAAGTTGAGTGCCACATTGGTATTTGCTTGCTTTACAGGCGAAAATGGGAACTCCGAAAGGAACTTATCATCTATAATAAAATTAAATGTGTTTTCGCCACTTTTAAGTTTATTAAATTCAATGAAATAATCCTTTGCCTTCACAACCTATGCAATAAAGCTCGCGAAAGTATGTATTTTTTTTTAAAGTACGAAGTTTTAAGAAAAAAACATGAGAAGGAAAGATAAAACTTTGCTAAACAAAGCTAAATTTTAGTATATCAAAACAAGTTTAGTTTACCACCCAGGTTTCGTTACCTGCAAGCAACTTATCCAAATCTGCTTGAGTTGTAGCTTTTACATTTTGTATTTGCTCGGTAAATAATTCTTCGAATGTTCGCTTTTTCTTATTGGCGTAAAAAACCCCAAACGGTCTTGGTAAATGTCCTTCCACAATTGGGTCATCAAAAAAACGAGCTAAAATATTTGCTTTAACCAAATCGGTTTCATCATGTATCCATAAGTCGTTTACGCTGGTATCGTTAAGGTTAACAACAACGGGTTTAAACCCATCTAATTTTATACCTAAATCGTTGTTTTCGCCAAAAACCAAAGGTTTACCGTGTTCCATAAAAAGGGTTTCGTTTTTCTTGGTTGCTTTTTCGGTAAATACTTCAAAAGCGCCATCATTAAACACATTGCAGTTTTGATAAATTTCTATCATGCTGGTTCCTTTGTGTTCGTAACCTCTTTTTATAATTTGCTGTTGGTGTTTGGGATCTCTGTCCATGGTTCGTGCAATAAAGGTACCATCGGCACCCAATGCAAGTGCAATTGGATTAAATGGATAATCAACACTGCCAAATGGAGTTGATTTGGTAACTTTTCCTTGTTCGCTTGTTGGCGAGTACTGCCCTTTTGTTAAACCATAAATCTGGTTATTAAATAACAAAACATTTACATCGGGGTTACGCCTTAATAAATGAATAATGTGGTTGCCACCAATGCTTAAAGAGTCGCCATCACCCGTTATAATCCATACACTTAGTTCCGGACGTGTGGCTTTTAGGCCTGTTGCAATGGCAGTTGCACGCCCGTGAATGCTGTGCATGCCAAATGTTTCCATATAATACGGAAACCTTGACGAGCATCCAATACCCGAAATAAAAACAAATTCTTCTTTGGGTCTTCCTAATTCAGGCAATACGGTTTGAACCTGTTTTAATATACTGTAATCGCCACATCCGGGACACCAACGAACTTCCTGGTCGGTTGCAAAATCTTTGGCTGTTAGTTTAGCTGTTGTTGCAGTCATTTTGTTTAAGCTATAATTTCTTTAATTTTTGTTACTACTTCGCTTGCCATAAATGGTTGGCCTTTAATTTTGTTGTAGGCTATGGCATCAATGCAATATTTATCTCTGATCAATTTTACCAATTGCCCATTGTTTAATTCGGCCACAACTACTTTTTTATATTTCTTGATCAAACTTTCTAAGTTAGAAGGAAAAGGATTTAGGTAGCGTATATGCGCATGAGCAACCTTGTAACCTTGTTCAAGTAAATCTTTTGTGGCAGTTTTTAAAGCTCCGTATGTGCCACCCCAGCCAATTATTAATAAATCTCCATTTTCTACGCCATTATCAATGGTTTGTTCTGGAATAAATTTGGCAATGTTATCAAGTTTTTGCTGGCGAGTTTTAACCATGTGTTCGTGGTTATCGGGGTCGTAGCTGATATTGCCTGTAATATCTTGTTTTTCCAAGCCTCCAATTCGGTGTTCAAGACCTTTGGTACCCGGAATTGCCCACTGCCTCACCAAATTTTCATCTCGTTGGTATGGCATAAATTTAGGTTCTTCGTTGCTTTGTCTTGGTTCGGCAAATTTTACATTTATTTCAGGCAAATCGGTACTTTTCGGAAATTTCCATGGTTCAGCTCCGTTGGCAATATAACCATCGCTTAAAAAGAAAACCGGCATCATGTGGTTTATGGCTAATTTACAAGCTTCAAAAGCCATGTTAAAACAATCGGCCGGAGATTGAGCAGCAACTACCGCAACCGGACATTCTCCGTTTCGGCCATATACGGCTTGCAATAAATCGGCCTGCTCGGTTTTGGTGGGCAAACCAGTGCTTGGCCCAGCACGCTGAATGTTTATAATTACCAATGGAATTTCGAGCATTACGGCAAGCCCTATGGCTTCGGTTTTTAATGCAATACCGGGACCGCTGCTTGCTGTTACACCAAGGCTTCCGCCAAAAGATGCACCAATGGCACTGCAAATGGCTGCAATTTCATCTTCGGCCTGAAATGTTTTCACATCAAAATTTTTATACCTCGAAAGTTCGTGTAATATATCGCTGGCCGGAGTTATGGGATAGGTTCCGTAAAAAATACTTAAACCGCTTTTTTGCCCGGCTGCAATTAGGCCTAATGCCGCAGCCTGATTTCCCATAATACCGCGATATACACCCGGTTCCATTTTTGCAGGCGATACCACATAACGGTTAGCAAACATTTCGGTAGTTTCGCCATAGTTCCATCCGGCATTTAAAACTTTAATGTTTGCTTCTGCAATTTCAGGCTTCTTTTTAAATTTTGATTTTATAAAATTTAATGTGTTTTCAACCGGCCGATTATACATCCAATACAATAAACCCAAAACAAACATATTTTTGCATCGGTCTATCTCTTTGGTTCCAAGTCCGCTATCGGCAAGGGTGTTGCGGGTTATTTTGGTAATATCAATAGTTTTTACATCGTAGTTGGCAAGGCTGCCATCTTCAAGCGGATTAGTAACAGCATTAGCCAAACGCATATTTTTAGCATCAAAACCATCGCTGTTGGCAATAATTACTCCACCTTTTTTAAGCGATTTAATATTGGCTTTTAATGCGGCAACATTCATGGCTACCAATACATCACATTCGTCTCCGGGGGTATGAATTCTGGTTGAGCCAAAATGTATTTGAAAGCCCGATACACCGGCCAAAGTACCTTGAGGGGCACGAATTTCGGCAGGAAAATCAGGGAAAGTAGCAAGGTCGTTTCCAAGCAGGGCGCTTGCATTGGTAAATTGTGTGCCGGTAAGTTGCATACCATCTCCACTATCTCCGGCAAAACGTATTACAACCGATTCAAGGGTTGTTTCTTGTGTACTGCTCATTTAATAAAAATAATCTGCAAAAGTAATGTTTAAGCTATAATTACCTAAATTTATCAATTTCAACTTAAAAACATTCTAATGTATGTTAGGTTTTACAAACACCTTCACTCAACCAAAATTTTGGTTTTGTAAAGTTCATTGTCAAATTGAACGGTAATAAAATAAATACCTTTACAAAAGTCAGGTAGGGCTATATGGTTGGATTTGTTTGATACATTTGACGATAAAACGAGGTTGCCCAATAAATCGTAAACATGTATAGCTGTTTTATTTAAAATATTCACAAAGTCATCGGGCAATAAAACGGTAAAAGAGCCTTTGTTTGGATTGGGAAAAACTTTAATTTCTTCGGTTACATGATTGGCAAGTGCAACGCTTATAACATTGGAATATTCGAAATTACCGTCAAAGTCAATTTGTTTTAGTCTGTAATAAATGGTTCGAGGTTCGAGGTTCCAAGTTGGATGTTCGAAGTTCGAAGTTGGAAGTTCGAGTTTGGAAGTTGGAGGTTGGTCGGTAAAGTAGTAGTTGCTTATGGCGTTTGTATTACCATTACCGTTTACAAAACCAAATTGTTTAAAGTCTGTTCCATTAAAAGAACGCTCTACATAAAAGCCTTTGTTGTTTATTTCCTGAGCGGTTTGCCAGTTAAGATTTACCGTTTTATTGCCTAAAAGTTTAGCATTAAAGGCAAGCCATGTTACGGGTAAAAATCCATTTGATGTAAACGCTGCAACAAATACATCATAACTTCCATTTCTTGTAAACTGGTGAGAACCTGATGTTGCAATATTTGTGTTTGATGATGTACACCCTGTAATAAAAATATTACCTAGCTTATCAGTAGAAACTCCGTAAATACAATCTTCACTCGAACCACCATAATAAGTTCCCCATATTCTATTACCAGAAATACCGAATTTTATTAAAAAACCTTCAAATATACCGCCATTACTTATTGTTTGATGTGCACCATTGGAAGCTATCCCGGTTGTTGATTGAGTATAACCTGTTACAATTATTGTGGTATCAATTATTTTAATTGAAACACCTGCATCAATTCCCCAATCTCCATAATAAGTACTCCATACCCTAAATCCTGAAGAATTAAACTTTGCAATAAAAGCATCACCATAACCTGAACCGGGTGGGGCACCAAAATAGGTTGTTTGATAAGCATTAGTAGTATGCAAATTAGAAGACCTTGTTGTACCTGTTAAGTAAATATTATTTGAGCTATCTACAGTAATTCCGAATGAAAAATCAGTATGATTTCCTCCAAAATAAGTACCCCACAACCTTTGCCCATTTGAATTGAATTTTACAATATATGTATCTAAACCGGTACTCTTTGAAACCTGAAAGGCTCCATTTGTTGATATTCCATTTGTTGACCCTGTTGACCCTGTCATCAATATATTATTATTGCTATCAATTGTTAAATCATTAGAGTTTATTCTAAAATCATGTAAATTCTCATCATAATTTCCGCCATAATAGGTTGACCACAATAACAATCCGGAAGAATCAAATTTTGCAATAAATGCATCATTATTTCCACCAAGTGTAGTTTGATGGCTTCCAACAGTTGCAATACCCATTGTAGAATTAGTTGCACCTGAAATTATAACATTGTTAAGCTTATCAATTGCAACTTTACCGCCTATTCCGCTTAGAATGCCCGCCTGTCCGTAATTTTCTGTCCCGCTTCCACCAAAATAGGTAGCCCAAATACGATGACCAAATCTATTAAATTTAGCAACAAATGCATCATAATTACCTGAAACAGTTGTCTGATACGCTCCGGAAGTTGCCATTCCTGTTGAAGAATTTGTTATACCTGTTATAAAAATATTTCCAATACTATCGCAAGCAACACTGCTACCCTTGTCATCATTGGCCTGTCCATAATATGTTCCCCAAAGTCTTACTCCTGATGAATTAAATTTAACTACAAAAGCATCAAAATTATTTCCTGAACCTACAAAGGTATATTTAAAAGCTCCAACAGTTGCAATGTTGTTTGCAGATAAAGTTGCCCCAATAATTATAATATTTGTACTATCATCAATAGAAATTCCAAAACTAAAATCATCGAAAGAACCACCGTAATATGTTGCCCAAGGTGCAGGGTCAATTACTAATGTTTGTTTGGGGTTGTAATCTTTTACATCAATACCAAATATATTTGAATGTATTTGTTTAAATTTCGAAACGCGGGTTTCTTTATTGTTTGCTTGGGTAAATTGGTAAGTGTATGGAATAGTTTCTTCAATATTGCCGTAATCGGTTTCAATTAAAATATTTCCGTTTGCTGTTACCGATGTGTTATTAGCACCATCAAATTTTAGTTGAACATCATGCAAATTTCCTCCGGGATGCACAATAATATTGTATTTTATTCCTTCATTTTGTGCGCCTTTCAACAACACCATAAACTCCACATCAATATTGGGGTAAATGTTTTTGTATAATACTTTTTGGTAATGGTTAACATTTACTATGCCTGCTTCGGGGGTTGAAGTGGTGTAATAATTAATAAAGTCAGAAAAAGGTTCAGATGCTTCAATAGTTGCATTTTGATTTGCATTTAAGAAACTTATATCAACCCTGTGGACAAATAAATCAGATTGAAATGAATCGTTGCTTAAAACCGTTGGTATAATTTCCTGTCCGCTTGTTAGCGATTTGGTTACTAATTTTTGTACTTCGTAGCTAAAGCCGTTTTGTTTTAATTGTACCTGCAAATTACCGGTTTGAAAAAGAAACAATACCTCTTTGTTTAGCTTGTGGTATTGGTCAATTATCTGCCCTTTATTTTCAATAAAACCGTATTGTGCGTTAGCTGGCATTTTATTTACACCATCAGCCAAAGAATATAAAGGAAAACAGCAAAGCAAATACAAGTAATAATATTTAAGCAATGTTTTAAGCATGATAAAAATTGTATTTAAAGTTGTGTAATTAAATTTATAATACATAGCAAATATAAGTTAAGTTAGTTAAAAACCAACACCTTGCAAGGCAGAAGCAATATTTTATTAACTTAATTCGGTATTATGAATTTGCAAAGTATTTTCGGCTGCAAGTATATTTTCAATTCCACGCAATAAAGCATCGGGATTAAAACTAATACTGTTTATACCGTTTTGAACCAAAAACATTGCAATTTCTGGCAAATCGCTGGCTGCCTGGCCGCATAACCCCACATGAATATTGTTTCGTTTGGCAGCTTCAATGGTTTGTTTTATTAAATATTTTACCGCATCGTTGTCTTCGTTAAATAAATAGCTTATAAGGCTGCTATCGCGGTCAAGGCCAAGGGTTAGTTGGGTCAAATCGTTAGAACCAATAGAAAAGCCATCAAAAATTTTGGCAAATTCATCAGCCAACAACACATTAGATGGTATTTCTACCATTACATAAATTTCAAGTCCGTTTTCGCCACGTTTTAAACCGTTTTTCTCCATTTCGGCAAGTACTTTTTTACCTTCTTGGGGTGTACGGCAAAACGGAATCATCAGTTTTACGTTAGTAAGCCCTATATCATCTCTAACTTTTTTCATGGCAAGGCATTCAAGCGCAAAACCTTCCCTATAAAAATCACTATAATAACGAGAAGCACCACGTAGTCCTATCATGGGGTTTTCTTCTTTGGGTTCAAAAAAACTACCACCTAAAAGATTGGCGTACTCGTTGCTTTTAAAATCGCTCATGCGTACTATAACCTGGTTTGGATAAAAGGCTGCTGCAACAGTTGCTACGGCTTGTGCAAGCGTATCAATAAAATACTCTTTGCCATTTTTATAACCCCTGGTAATTTCTTCAATTTCGTTTAATATTTTGTTATCTGTTATTTGGTTTGGCCTGCATAATGCCAATGGATGTATTTTAACCGAATTGGAAATGGCAAATTCAAGCCTCATTAATCCAACACCTTTATTGGGGTATTGGCTCAATTCAAAGGCTTTATCTGGGTCGGCTAAAATAAACATAGGGTCAGTTTTGGGTAGTTTTATGTTCGATAAATCGCGGGTTGTTACAACCCAATCAAGCAAACCTTCATAAACAATACCTTCTTTTCCTTCGGCACAGCAAACGGTAATTTCGTCTCCTGTTTTAATAACTTGTGTAGCATTGTTTGAACCAACAATGGCAACCGTACCCAACTCGCGGGCAACAATTGCGGCATGGCTTGTTCGCCCCCCTTTATTAGTAACAATGGCTCCGGCACGTTTTAAAATGGTATCCCAATCTGGGTTGGTAATATCGGTAACCAAAATTTCGCCATCCTGCAACAAATGGCCTTCTGACGGGCTGTTTAACACCCTTGCCTTTCCCTTTGCTATTCGCTCTCCAAGCGCTATGCCGCTTGCCACAATTTTACTTTTGGTTTTTAGCGTATAAATTTCTTTTACAATGTTTTTTTGTGCTTTATGCACCGTTTCGGGTCGAGCCTGAACAATGTATAGTTGATTATTGATGCCATCTTTAGCCCATTCTATGTCCATGCTTTTGACATAGTGTTTTTCTATTTTGTGGCACCATTGGGCAAGTTGTATTACTTCGTTTTGTTCAAGACAGTAAATATTGCGTTTTGCTTCTTCGGTTTCAAAATTTACAATGGTTTTATCGGCAGCCTGGTTGTTGTTTTGTGCATAAACCAACGTGTATTCTTTGGCTCCGCAATGTTTTTTTATAATGGGTAAATTACAATTTTTTTCGAGCGAGGGTTTAAACACCATCCACTCATCAGGAGTAACTCGACCTTGAACAATATTTTCGCCAAGGCCCCAAATTCCGTTAATAATGATAGCATGTGAAAAGCCTGAATCGGGGTCGATTGTAAATGCCACACCCGAAGAAGCTAAATCGCTGCGAACCATTTGTTGTACACCTACCGATATGGCAATATCCATATCAACAAAACCCATATCAAATCGGTATTTTATGGCACGGTCGGTAAACAAACTTGCATAGCAAAGTTGCACAGCTTCCAACAGTTGGGTTTCGCACGAAATATTAAGATAAGATTCCATTCGACCTGCAAAACTTGCCGTTGGAAGGTCTTCGGCAGTAGCACTGCTTCTTACTGCCACCGATAAATTTTTAATATTTGCTGACTCACTGAGTTGTTTGTAAGCTTCTTTAATGTCGTTAATTATTTCTTGTGGTATTTTCCCATTTAAAATAAGTTTTCGGGCAGTTTCGCCAATGGTTGCAAGATTTGAGTATGAGTGAGTGTCAACCTGTTTTATCAGATTTTCGAGTTGATATTTTAAGTTATTGTGTTCAATAAATTGCCTGTAAGAATTTGCAACAATGGCAAAACCGTTGGGTATATTAATTCCTTTGGGGTTCAGCTCGCAAAACATTTCTCCTAAAGAGGCATTTTTCCCGCCTACTTTGGCTATATCGTTTATGCTGATATCTTTAAAAAATAGGATGTTTTTCATAATGATGAATATTTATAATGAATTTTGAATAATTATTTATGATTATTAAATGATGTAAATTATTAATTAAACTGACAAAAACTCGATAAATGATAAAATTGAATAAAATTGTTCAATGTAAATCTGGTTTCTATATTTACAAAATCATTGTTTTTACTGCACCTTGCGTAATGGTTTGAGTTTGAAAATAATTTTTTTTTGTTGCTTAATTTGTTCATCATTATTTATGTTTTGATTTAAACGAATTTGAAGATTATCAATCAGTTTAAAAATGACTTTTATCATGTTTGATCCTAAATATAAAATGATAACAAAAAAATAACAGAGATTGAAATTATTTTAATGTTTTATGGTATTGAGATTTTAAACTACAATTGCAATTATTAAAGATTTAAAAGCAATGAGCATTAAAATATTTGTAACTGGCGGTACTTTTGATAAAGAATACAACGAACTTACCGGAAAACTTTATTTTAAAGATTCGCATATTAACGAACTGCTTACAATGGGGCGTTGCAAACTTGATGTAAGTGTAAGAACTTTAATGATGATTGACAGCCTTGAAATGACAGATACCGACAGAAACATAATTCTTGAAAGTTGTATAAGAGCCGAAGAAGATAAAATTGTAATTACACATGGCACCGATACCATGACCACAACTGCAAAGCTTTTGGCTCAACACATAAAAAATAAAACCATAGTTTTGTTTGGCGCTATGATACCTATAAAATTTGGCAGCAGCGATGGACTTTTTAATTTAGGCAGTGCACTTGCATTTGTACAAACTTTACCATTTGGAGTTTACATTGCCATGAACGGCAGATATTATAATTGGGATAATTGCCGTAAAAACAGAGACAGCGGATTTTTTGAAGAGTTGAATTGATATGCTAAACCGTTTTTTATAAGATAAAATTTTAAAATCGAATTATAAATTGGTTTGGTAAATGTAATTAAAATAATAAATCAGTTATTCAAATTAAAATACTGAAATTTTAATCGAATTGAAATAATTTACTTTTGTTTAATAAACTATATTGCGAAACTTTTTAAAAACATATTAAAACATGCAAAAAATAACAGTAGCAAAAGGCGATGGCATTGGGCCTGAAATTATGGATGCCACCCTAAACATTATAATGGCAGCAGGCGCTCAAATTGAAATTGAAGAAATTGAAGTTGGAGAAAAAGTTTATTTGGCCGGAAATACTTCGGGAATTGCCAAAGAAAGCTGGGATATTATAAGAAGAAACAAAGTATTTTTAAAAGCGCCAATTACCACTCCGCAAGGTGGAGGCTATAAAAGTTTAAATGTTACAACCCGTAAATTCTTGGGTCTATACTCAAACGTAAGGCCGTGCAAAAGCCTTCATCCGTTTGTAAGAACCAAACATCCTAAAATGGATATTGTTATTGTTCGAGAAAATGAAGAGGATTTATACGCAGGTATTGAACACCAACAAACCGATGAAGTGGTTCAATGCTTAAAACTTATAAGCAGGCCAGGTTGTGAAAAAATTGTTCGCTATGCATTTGAATACGCCAAATTATATGGCCGAAAAAAAGTTACCTGTTTTACAAAAGATAATATTATGAAACAAACCGATGGCCTTTTCCATCAGGTGTTTGATGAAATTGCAAAAGAATACCCTGAAATTGAAAACGAACATTGGATTATAGATATTGGAGCAGCAAAAATGGCTGATACACCCGAAGCATTTGATGTAATTGTGATGCCAAACCTTTATGGCGATGTATTGAGTGACGTTGCCGCACAAATTGCAGGTTCGGTTGGTTTGGCAGGTTCGGCAAATATTGGCGAAACCTGTGCCATGTTTGAAGCTATACATGGATCGGCCCCGCGCAGAGCCGGACAAAATATGGCAAACCCTTCAGGATTGCTTCAAGGAGCCATTTTAATGTTGAACCACATTGGCCAAACTAATGTAGCCGAAAAAGTTCAGAATGCCTGGCTAAAAACCATTGAAGACGGAATACATACTTACGATATTTACAAAGAAGGTGTAAGCAAACAAAAAGTAGGAACCAAAGAATTTGCCGAAGCTGTAATTGCAAATCTTGGCCAGATGCCTTCTACTTTTAAACCTGTTACTTATGCCAAAGGAGCAAGCTTAAACTTGCCTAAATATACTCGTAAACCGGCTGCACAAAAAGATCTTGTAGGTGTTGATTTATTTGTTCACTGGGCTGGAACCGATGCAAACCAGTGTGCAGAAATTCTTAATAAAATTAATACCCCAACAGCTAAACTTAGCATGATTACAAACCGTGGTATAAAAGTTTGGCCTGAAGGTTTTGAAGAAACATTTTGCACCGATCACTGGCGTTGCCGTTTTAAACCTGTAACTGGCGAAACCATTTCAAAAAAAGATATTTTAGAACTTTTAACTCTTGCCGAAGCCAATGGTATTGATGTTGTAAAAACTGAAAACCTTTACAACTTTAATGGCAAAGCAGCTTATTCATTAGGTCAGGGACAATAAAAAATTATAACATTTATTTAACAGCATCAAGATAAATTAACTTTATACTTGATGCTGTTTTTTTATGTATGCTAACACCCGAACTGTACAAACACTATTTTAGCTTAGGTATTTCTTATGCCGATTACATTAAAAACTTTGAAAATGAGTTGAATGCAGAGCCTAATATCCCATACCATGAATATTTACCCATGAATTGGCAAAGAACAAACAGGGTTTATAAAACTACCACTGTTTTACCCGAAATTTTTAATGCCTTAAAAAAATTAAAAGAACCTTTAAATTGGTTGCTTATTTCTGAAAATTGGTGTGGAGATGCATCTCAAATTGTTCCTGTAATTGCTAAAATAGCCAATGAAAACGAAGAAAAAATAAACCTTAAAATTGTTTATCGCGACAAAAACCTCGAATTGATGGATGCCCATTTAACCGGAACAAGTCGCTCAATACCTATGCTCATTCAGCTAAATCGGCAATTTAATGTTACTGGCACATGGGGACCAAGACCCAAACTAGCTCAGGAACTGGTAAAAAGGCTTAAATCAAATGAAGAAACCAGTCAAAATTATCAGGAAGAAATACATAAATGGTATGCATCAGATAAACAAACTTCGGTTCAAACAGAATTATTGGTTTTGCTAAACCAAAGTATGTTAATTACTGCTTAATTTATTACTTCTGAAACTTTAGTGTTTGCATTTGGTTTATGCTGTATTAAGTATAAGTTTGAAATTTAATGCAAAAAATAAACAACCATAAAAAAACAGTTTTAATGCTTGTGTTAGGCAGTTTTTTTATTGCCAACGCAATTATTGCCGAGTTTGTTGGTGTTAAAGTTTTCAGTTTGGAACAAACACTTGGATTTAACCCACTGCAATTAAAAATATTTGGTCACGAAATTTCACTAAATATGACAGCCGGTGTTTTGCTTTGGCCGTTTGTGTTTGTTATGACAGATATAATTAATGAATATTACGGTTTTAAAGCTGTTAGACTTTTTAGCTATTTGGCTGCATTTTTAATAGCTTATGCTTTTGCTGCTGTTTATGGCGCTATTCACCTTACACCTGCCGATTTTTGGACAGTAAGATTATCGAGCATAGGCCCATTAAATATGCAGGTTGCTTACGAAAATATTTTTGGTCAGGGGCTTTGGATAATTGCTGGTAGTTTGGTTGCTTTTTTATTAGGTCAATTGGTTGATGTTGCCGTTTTTCATTTTGTAAAAAGTAAAACCGGTGAAAAGATGTTGTGGCTTAGAGCTACCGGAAGCACACTTGTTAGTCAGTTTATTGATAGTTTTGTTGTATTGTTTATAGCTTTTTATGTAGGTGCCGGTTTTAGCTTATCATTGGTACTTGCCATTGGTATTATAAATTATGCTTATAAGTTTATTGTTGCACTTACGCTTACTCCGGTTTTATACATCGTACATGCCATTATTGATTATTATCTTGGAAGCGAATTAGCAGAGGAAATGCTGAAAGAAGCACACGAAAGTTACAAAAATTAGTTTGCTTACTGTTACAACCAAATGAAGTTTACTTTTTGCCTTTTATAAAAATATACCCGATTATGGGGAGTAGTTTATATTTTTGGCCGTTTAAAAAATTTAAAATTAAAACATGAAAAAAGTTATTGTATTATTTTCTGCAATACTAGTAGTATCGTCTAGTATTGTTAGAGCCGATGAAGGCATGTGGCTGCCGTGGTTGTTGCAAAGCCAAACCTTTAATGCCATGAATAAAAAAGGCCTTAAGCTTACTCGCCAGCAGTTGTTTGATATGAACAACAGTAGTTTAAAAGATGCCATTGTTTGGTTTGGCGGTGGTTGTACCGGTGAAATAATTTCGCCAAACGGTCTTATACTTACAAACCACCACTGCGGTTACGATTTTATAAGCAACTTAAGTACCAGTGCCGATAATATCTTAGACAATGGTTTTTGGGCAAAAAGTTATGCCGAAGAAAGACCGGTGAATGGATTAACAGTAGCATTTGTTGTTAGGGTTGATGATATTACCGAAGAAGTTTTAAAAGCCGTTCAGGGCGTTTCTGAAAAAGAGCGTTCAAGCAAATTGCAACAAGTTTATAAAACCATAACCGACAGAGTAACTAAAGGCACCCACTACGAAGCACAATGTCGCGAAATGTATAAAGGCAATGCTTATTATGTGTTTTTATTTGAGCGTTTTACAGATGTTCGCTTAGTAGGTACGCCACCACAAAGCATCGGAAAGTTTGGAGGAGAAACCGACAACTGGATGTGGCCACGCCATACAGGAGATTTTAGCATGTTTAGGGTATATTCAGGGGCTGACGGTAAACCTGCCAAATACTCAAAAGATAATATTCCGCTTAAAGCAAAGCACCATTTACCCATTAACCTTAAAGGTATAAAAGCAGGAGATTTTGCCATGATAATGGGTTTTCCAGGTCGAACCAACCGCTATGAATTTAGCCAGGGCGTTCAAATAGCAACCGATATGGTTAACCCCAACATTGTTGCTTTACGTGAAGTACGACTAAATGCCTGGAAAGAACAAATGAATAAAGACACCGATATTAGATTAAAACTAAGTGGCGATTTTGCAAGTGTTGCCAATTACTGGAAATATTTTAGAGGTGAAGCGGAACAACTAAAGAAAAATAAAGTTTACGAACAAAAAGTAAAAGAAGAAAAAGCATTTAATACTTGGGCTGGTAACAAACCGGAATACAAAAACCTGTTAGCCGATGTTGAAAAAACTTTTGCTGCATACAAGCCATACAGTTTACAATCTATGTTTTTGCGAGAATGTATTTCGGCTCCGTATATAATAAGAATGGCATCTATGGCAGCAGCTATGGAAGATGCCATTGCTAAAAACGATTCAGAAAGACTTGAAAGCCTTAAAAAACAAATTATGGGCGCTTTAGAAGATATTCCTTACGATTTGCCAATTGTAGCTGCCGATAAACGTTTGTTTGACAGTTTAATGGTTTTGTATTACAACAATATACCTAAAAATCAGCAAGCCGATTATTTTACAAATGTAATTTTAAAATACGATAGCGACCCAAGAAAAGCCATAGCTGCTTATACTGATTTTATGTTTGATAACAGCATTTTTTCGAATATTGATATGGCTAAAGCATTTTACAATAATCCAAAAATAGGTTTGCTTAAAAACGACCCTGCATACAAACACCTTGATGCTTTTAGAACACATTACAATAAAAACTTTAAATCTATTGTTGACGAGTTTAACGAAAAAATTAATGCACTTGGCCGAACCTACATTAAAGGTTTAATGGAAATGCAACCTAAAAAAGAATTTTATCCAGATGCAAATTCATCAATAAGGCTTACTTACGGAACAGTTAAAAGCTACATGAAATATCCTTTAATAACAACTCTTGATGAAGCTGTTGCAAAACACAATAAATTTAAAGACAATCCCGAATTTGATATGCCCGATAGATTAAAACAACTACACAAAAGTAAAGATTACGGCCAATATGCAATGGGCAAAGGTGTTTTGCCACTTTGCTTTTTAACCGACAATGATATTACAGGAGGTAACAGTGGTAGCCCTGTAATTGATGGCGAAGGAAGAATAATTGGTTTAGCTTTTGATGGAAACTGGGAAGCAATGAGCGGAAATATTCATTTTGACCCAAATAACAAAAGAACAATAAATGTTGATATAAGATATGTTTTGTTTTTGGTTGATAAATATGGACAAGCCAAAAACATTATTGATGAAATGACTATTGTAAGATAGTAATTCAAATAAAGAAAAACAGAATGCACTATAAGTGCATTCTGTTTTTCTTTTCTAATAAATATTCCTGAGTTTCGACATGATCAGGGTCGGGAACACAGCAATCTACCGGGCATACTGCAGCACATTGAGGTTCCTCATGAAAACCAACACACTCCGTACATTTGCCTGTTACAATGTAATAAGTATCATCACTTTTTGGAGCAAATCGTTTATTTACATCAACTTCCTCACCATCAATTACAATGGTTCCGCTCAAGTTATTTCCATCAGCCCAGGCCCACTCGGCACCGGCTTCGTAAATTGCATTATTTGGACACTCGGGTTCGCAAGCTCCGCAGTTAATGCATTCGTCTGTTATCATTATAGCCATAGTTGTAAATTTTATTTTTTGGTTTTATAACAATTGCAAGTTTAGCTTTGTTCGCTCAAAGAATAAAATATCAAACATTAAAAAATAATGAATTATCAACAACGCATAGAAAGTTTGGCCAAATTATCAGATATAATACTAACGTTGGATAAATTTCATCCAATTGTTAATCAAGCATATATAAATAATAATTGGTTTACACCCGAAATGCAAATATTTGCGCTAAAAAATTGGGCTTCAAATTTGCAGTTAAACAATATTACAAAGTGGCTTAATAAATATGAAATAAAAGATCACTCTGAACCAAAAACAATTGGTATTATAATGGCCGGAAATATACCATTGGTTGGCTTGCATGATTTACTTTGTGTATTGGCAACCGGTAATAAAGCATTGATAAAAACATCGGGCGATGATGAAACTTTAATAAAATTTGTAGTTGAACATTTAATTAAAATAAACCCTGAATTTGCTAATTATATTACATTAACCCAAACCGGTTTTAAAACAGGTTTTGATGCTGTAATTGCAACCGGCAGTAATAACACCAACCGTTATTTTGAGTATTATTTTAAAAATAAACCACACCTTTTAAGAAAAAACCGTAACAGCATTGCCATTCTAACCGGCTTTGAAACGCCTGACGATTACCAAAAATTGGCCGATGATATTTTTCTTTATTTTGGCTTGGGTTGCAGAAATATTTCAAAAATTTTTGTGCCTAATAATTTCGATTTTAACCCATTTTTTGAAGGATTAACCAAATATGCCGACATTATAAATCATAACAAATACGCTAATAATTACACCTACCATAAGGCTATTTTTTTAATGAACCAAACCCCACATTTAGATAACGGCTTTTTGTTGCTTAAAAAAGATGAAAAAATTGCTTCACCGCTAAGCGTTTTATTTTTTGATTATTACAGTAATGTTAGTGATGTAGAAGAATATTTAATAAAATATAAAAACGATATTCAATGCATTGTAAGTAAACAGCCTATTTTAAATTCGTTACCATTTGGTTCAACACAAGAAACCACATTAACCGATTATGCTGACGGTGTTGATACCATTGAGTTTTTACTTGGCATAAGCCATTAAAACAACTCCATCAACAAACTTGCAGCAATTATTTCCATGGGGTTAATTCTATCTAATATGGGGTTTACCTCGGTTATTTCAAGTGCTAATATTTTTTTGTTCTCTAAAAAACTTTTAAGTAAAAACAGTGCATCATCTAGCTTTAAACCAATAGGTACCGGGGTGCCTGTACCGCTGCTTACGCTTGGATCAAGGCTATCAACATCAAAACTTACCAAAATATAATCGCAATGTGCAAGATGATTTAGCGTGTTATTAACAACATTTTTCAAATCAGTTCGCACTTCATCAACCTTAAAACACTTTATATTGTTGTTAATAATAATGTTTTGTTCTTCAGGCTCTAAATCTCTTATGCCAATAAAAACCAAATCTTTTGGACTTATTTTAGGTGCAATTTTGTTTGAACCTAATTTTTGCATTTCAAACCAAAATTCTTCCTCTGTTTTTTGTATTTTATTTTTTGCATCTCTGGATTTACCAATTCCCAAACTAACTGCAAGGGGCATTCCATGTACATTACCGCTTGGTGTGGTATATGGCGTATGTAAGTCGGCATGAGCATCTATCCAAATTACGCCAATTTTTTTATCGGGGTAAAAATCTTTTACAGCTGCTATAGCACCGGCTCCGTTGCTATGGTCGCCCGATATTATTAGCGGGAATGAATTTTCTTTTAATATTTGCTGAACCGCATTTACTATGTTTTTTTGAACACGAACTATTGCTGAAATATTTTTTGCAAATTCAAAATTTTCATCGTCATCAGTATTGGGTTCAGCAATAATATTATAAGCATTTACACTACCTAATTTATGCTGTTGCTTTTGTAAAATTTTTAGAATTTCTGAAGGACCTAATTTTGCCCCTTTTACACCTGCCCCTAAATCACTGTCAATGGTTAATATTTTTACATCGTTCACAAAACCTCCGTGTATGGTTTAATGCAAATATAAGTATTTAGGTTATCGGCACTTATTATTTAAGCACTTACAAGTGTAAAAGATTGTGGTTTAAAAAGATAATTTACATAAAGCCAAGTTGTAATTTGGCGCTTTCACTCATCATATCCTGAGTCCATGGAGGGTCGAAAGTTATATTTACTTTTACCTCTCCAACACCTTCAATTGCCCCAAGTTTTTCTTTTATTTCAGCGGGCATGCTTTGGGCAGCAGGGCAAAAGGGTGAAGTGAGTGACATGATGATTTCTATATTCAGATCGTTGCTTACGTTTACTTCGTAAATAAGCCCTAGTTCGTAAATATTTACGGGAATTTCGGGGTCGTAAACAGTTTGTAATACCTGTATGGCCTCGTTCTGCACATCTACAAAGGTGCGCAGGGGCTTGGTGGGTTCTATGTTGGTTTCGTTTTCTGTCATGGGTAATGGTTTAACCACAAAGGGCAATAAGAATGCACAAAGTACACTAAGAGTTACCGTGTTGCTGATACAAGGTAGCAAATGCTTTCATTTTCTGTATCATGGCGTTAAATCCGTTACTTCTTTGTGTGCCTATCATGCGGCTCATGCCTATTTTATCAATAAAGAACAAATCTGTATTTAAAATGGTTTCGGGAGTTTGGTTATTCCAGATGCTCCATAGCAAATAAAGCAAACCTTTGGTGATTTCGGTATTGCTGTCTACCTCAAACTGCACTTTTCCATTTTCAAATTTCGGGAATACCCAAACTTTACTTTGACAACCTTTTACTATAAACTCTTCCACTTTGTGCTCTTCGGGCATGGCAGGTAGCTTTTTGCCCAAATCCATCAGGTAAATCAGGGTTTGCTCCATATCGCCTTCAAAAAGGGAGAAATTTTCAATGATTTCGTTTTGTATTTCGGTTGGGTTGGACATTCGCTTCATTATTTAACCGCAAAGAACGAAAAGAATGCGCAAACAATACAAATGAATTTTAATGATGAATTTTTGTAAAATTTCAGTCAAGCATATTGAAATCAAAACATAATTCGCTGTTTTTTTTTATTAGAAAATATTTAAATCTATGAAGAATCTTTCAATTATTATTGTTCTACTATTGGCTTTATACACCAAAGGCCAAAACCCAGATTTTACTTACAACGTAAGTGATTTAACAGTTACTTTTACCAATACAAGTACCTTACCCTCCGGCAACCCGGATAGTTTGTATTATGAATGGCAAATTAACGGACCGGGAGAATTTGTAAATGGCACCAATCGCTTTTCAGTTAACCCGTCTTATCGCTTTTTTACAGCCGGAAACCAATACACCGCCACTTTACAAATACAACAATCGGTGCGTATGGGCAATACGCCAGATAGCGTATTCACTAATACCATAGCAACCAAGTCGGTTATTTTAAATCTAAACACTTCTGCTTTATACAGCATAAGTGGCACAGTTTCGTATAATAACGCAGCTATTACTAACGGTAGCGTATTTTTATTGAAACAAACACCTGGTGGGTTTACCAAAGTGAGAAATTTTGATTTAGCCAACGGGAACTTTTCATTTACCGGATTAGCAAATGATACTTTCTTTTTGTGGGCCATAAACTTTGATACAAGCACTGTAGAACTAAAGTCTGCCATTCCAACATATTCCGGCAACACCCCAATTCCCTCACTAGCCACTCCGGTTATTGTAAATGGTTCTGATGTAAGTAATGTTTTTATACTACTGCAAAATTCATCTAATTCTAATGGCTCTTTAAGAATAACGGGCAGTTTTAATCAAAATCCGGGCAACGATGTATCTTTAGTATTGCTGAATAACAATAAGAGAAATTTTATTAAGCACAAACGATTTAATAAAAACCAAAATACAAATACATTTTTCGAAAATCTTACAGCAGGTAATTACACCCTTTATCCCATTATTGATGGTGTTTCGTATTCTTCGCTGCAAATTGAATTGAATAGCGACAAAGAAATTGCCATCAACTTAGGCACTACAACTTCCATTGCAACAATTACCAATTTTGAAAATTATATTCGGATCTACCCTAATCCTTCATCTCAATTCATAAACCTTGAGTTTAATGATGTTTTAATTGAAACCATTAGCATCATATCAACAACCGGGCAAACTTGCTTAACAATTAAAAAACCAACAAACGGACTATTAGATATCAGCTCACTAAAAAATGGGGTTTATGTGATGCAAGTTAAGACGGATAAAGGTTTTTACAATAAACGTTTAGTGGTTGAATAATATTTGCTGTGTTAAACTTATAAGGTCAATTCTTTAAACTTACTCAAAACTTCAAAGAAATTATCTTGATGTATGACCTTGAAATCGGTCTGTCCATAAATATGGGTGAAACTTTGGGTAAGTTTTGCTTTTTGAGTGTTGCTCCATTTTATTTCAAATGCATGTAGTTTATTGTTTTTTTCTACAATCAAATCAATCTCGCGTTGGTCTGTATTGCGCCAGAAATAAAAATTAGCGAAAACCTGATTGTATTCATTTTGCTTGCGCAATTCATTGATGATAAAGTTCTCAAATAGTGCTCCTTTATCATTTCTTATTTCAACTGGTCTGAAATCATTAATCAATGCATTGCGTATACCCACGTCATTAAAATAAATCTTTTTCGACTTCTTCAGTTCTGTGCGATGATTGGTGTGGTATGCAGGTAATTTGTAAACCACAAAAGCTTGTTCGAGCATTTCAATATAGCTTTCTACGGTTTGGTTGTCAATTTTCAACTTATTAGACAATTCATTGTAGTTTACTTCGCTACCAATTTGCCATGCTAATAGCCGCAGCAATTCCAGCATTTTCTCAGGCTTTTTAATGCCTTTAAACAAAAAAATGTCTTTATATAAATAACTATCAGATAAAAATCTGAGCAACCGCTCAGCATCTAGAGGGCTGGTTACAATTTCGGGATAGTAACCATATACCAAGCGTTGCGGTAATTGCCTAACCTCATCAATCATATTCGTGTGTTTCACCATTTCGGTGAATGACAATGGAAATAGTTTGTATTCAAACTTCCGGCCTGTTAAGGGCTCATTTAATGCATTCCGCAATTCAAATGCGCTAGAACCTGTAGCAATTACTTGTATGTTTTTATTATAATCGGCAAATAACTTTAGTACAGAACCAATATTGGCAATTTTTTGAGCTTCATCTATTACAACAATCTTATAATTACCTGCCAGCAGTTTTAATCGTTCAGCATTGGGTTTATCGAGTAATTGATGCACATCGGCATTTTCACCATCAAGCCAAAGCACTTGATTGGTTTGACATGATGGCAACATCTTTACCAGCGTACTTTTACCAACTTGTCTGGCACCCAATAAAATGATAACTTTTCCTTTAAAGAAGTCCTTTTCAATACGATTTGCTATTTCTCGTGCAATCGACATAGTCTATTATTTTCGAATGTAATCGCAAATTTAGTACTTTTTTTTAGATTAAATCCGAAAATTACCGACTTTTTGAAAAAAATCAGCTTCATCGCGCTAATTTCTTCAACGCTTCCAATAGCTCATCCACTTCCGCTAAAGTATTGTAAACTGCAAACGAAGCACGCACGGTGCCATCCAATCCAAAACGTTGCATCAAGGGTTGGGTACAGTGGTGGCCGGTGCGCACGGCTATACCTTTTGCATCCAGCATCATGCCTGCATCAAAGTGGTGCATTTTGTCTAACACAAAGGATTGAACCGAAATCTTTTGTGCAGCAGTACCTACCAACGTAATTCCAGGAATTTTTTTTGCTCCGTTTAAGAAGTGGCGAAGCAATGCATCTTCGTGCGCTGCAATGGTCGGCTTGCCCAGTTCGTTTACAAATTCCAATGCGTATTTAAAAGCAATCACATCACCAATATTGGGTGTACCGGCCTCAAACTTAAAGGGTATTTCGTTGTAGGTAGTTTTGGCAAAGGTTACTTCTTTGATCATCTCTCCCCCACCCTGATATGGCGGCATGGCATCCAGCAATTCGCGTTTGCCATATAATACGCCTACACCGGTTGGTCCGTATAACTTATGCGATGAAATGGTTAAGAAATCACAATTCAATGCCTGCACATCAACTTCTAAATGCGAGCAAGCCTGTGCGCCATCCAGCAATACTTTTGCACCCACAGCATGCGCTTTTTCGATTATTTCTTTTACCGGATTTATGGTTCCTAATGCATTACTCACCCACACGCACGCCACCATTTTGGTTTTAGGCGAAAGCAGCGTATCGAACTCATCCATCAGCAACTCGCCAGCATCGTTAATGGGAACTACTTTCAGCACCGCACCTTTCTCTTCGCATATCATTTGCCACGGCACAATGTTGCTGTGGTGCTCCATGGTGGTGATGATTACCTCATCTCCCGCTTGCAAAAACTTTCTGCCCCAGGTTTGAGCCACTAAGTTGATACTTTCAGTAACGCCTTTGGTAAAAATGCACTCAGCTTGTTCACGGGCATTGATGAATTGTTGTATGGCTTTGCGGGTTTCTTCAAAATACTCGGTTGAGCGGGCAGCTAAAGTATGCGCAGCACGGTGTATATTGGCATTATCCAGTGTGTAATACTTTTTCAATGCATCGATTACACGTTGCGGTTTTTGTGTCGTAGCAGCATTGTCGAAATACACCAAAGGTTTACCGTTTACTTGCTGATGAAGTATGGGGAATTGAGAGCGGATGTTATTTATATTGAGCACAGATTTCATTGGGATTACACGAATTTCACAGATTGTCTTTGGGGCACATATTTCATTAGGATTACACCAATTACACAGATTTACTTTATGAAGCGTTTATAGTTAAGCGATTTTTCTCCGAAGTTGATTAAGAGACCTACTTTTAAGTTTGAAGCTTTGAGGTAATTGACTACCTGATTATGGTTTGCTTTAGCTAGAAACTCTTGTGCTTTTAACTCCAATACTACAGCATCGTAAACAATAAAATCAGCTACATATTTCCTATTTAAACGATTTCCCTTGTAATAGATTTGATACTGCACTTCTCTTTTGTACGGAATCCCTAGTAAGTTAAATTCTACTTCTAACGCATCTTGATATACAGCCTCCAAAAATCCATTTCCCAATTCGTTAAACACATTCATACACTCGCCAATAATTTTATATGTCTCGTCTTTCAACGGAAATTTTTCATACTCTCCTATCGGCTCTTCAACTATCTGCATCTGTGTAATTTGCGCAATCTGATTAAAATCTGAGTCTATTATATCTTTTTCTCTATCTGCTCTTCCAGTATGGCTACAAGCTCAGGAATTTTTATTTTGGCGGCTATATCGTCTGCAAATGCGTTGAGTAATAATTTACGTGCTACGTTTTCTGAAATTCCTCTACTTCGCAAGTAAAAAATAGGTTCTTCATCCAGCTGGCCTACTGTGGCACCGTGGGTACATTTCACATCATCGGCAAATATTTCCAATTGTGGTTTAGTGTTTACAGTAGCATCATCACTCAGTAAAATGTTCTGATTGCGCTGGTATGCATTGGTTTTTTGTGCATCCAGGTGAACCATGATTTTTCCGTTAAACACTGCCGTTGATTTATCTTTCAATATGCCTTTATACTTTTCATCGCTGAAGCAGTTGGGCTGTGCATGATCCACTCGGGTATGATTATCTACAAACTGATTGCCATCGAGCAAATACAAGCCATACAAAAGTGTATTACAGTTTTGGCCATTCATGTAAAAATGCAAAGTATTGCGCACAAACTTTCCGTCTAATGTTAGCGTAACCTGGTTGATATTGGTATTGGCTTCCTGAAAAACCTGTGTGAAATTATTTTGGTAATGCTCGCCTTGTTGACGTTGAAGTTTGTAATGTTCAAGATTGGCATTTTCACCCACATACACTTCATTTACGATATTGCAGAATGACGCGTTAGAACCCATTTCAAAAAATGATTCAATAACCGTTGCCGATGCATTTTTCTCTACCACGATCAGGTTACGTGGTTGGATCAACACATTTACTTCGCTTGCATCACTCACGTTTGTGATGATGATTGGGAAGGTTGTTTGTTTGCCCGCAGGCACATACACAAATGCACCATCGCTCATCAATGCCGTATTCATAGCGTTCATCGCATTGCCTTTCACTTCTGCATATTTTCCAAAGTGTGCATCAAAAATAGCTGCGTGATTTCTGCGTGCCCAAGCCAGGTTGGTAATGATGATATTGCCTTCGTCCTCGGGTTGAATTTGCGTGAGCGTAGCATCAAACGAACCGTTGATAAAAACCAGTCGGTTAGCTTTAAGTGTTTGTACAATATGTTCGCTGTAGTATTTGCGTGCAGCTTCGGTATGCACACACGATGCCTGAAAAGGAATATCGTTTATAAATTTGAGGTTGGTGTATTTCCACTCTTCATGTTTTGTGGTGGGAATACCCAATGTTTGCAATTCGCCAAACGCTGCTTCGCGCTGTTCGGCAAATGCACTGTTATCCGCTTGTGCGCGGTAGTGTTCAAAATCTTTTTTTAATGTTTCGATTGTGCTCATAAAAAACTTTTCGTGTTAAATTATTGAGCTGCTTCTACTTCAGCTTTAATCCAATCGTAACCTTTTACTTCAAGCTCTTTTGCCAGGCTGGCATCGCCACTTTTCACGATGCGGCCTTTGTACAATACATGCACAAAATCAGGCACGATATAATCCAACAAACGCTGGTAGTGTGTAATGACCACGAACGAACGTTTGCCATCGCGCAATTTATTCACACCTTCCGATACCAATCGCAATGCATCAATATCCAAACCCGAATCGGTTTCGTCCATAATGGCTAACTTAGGTTCGAGCATGGCCATTTGAAAAACCTCGTTGCGCTTTTTTTCACCACCGCTAAAACCTTCGTTGAGTGAACGTGAAGTGAGTGACTTATCCATTTCCATCAATTCCATTTTCTCGCGCATGTATTTCAGGAAATCGGTAGCCTCCATAGGCTCCAGACCTTTGTATTTACGTGTTTCGTTGATGGCAGTTTTTAAAAAGTTGGTTGTACTTACACCTGGAATTTCAACCGGATATTGAAAAGCCAGAAACACCCCTTCGCGGGCACGGTCTTCGGGCGACATTTCCAGCAGGTTTTTGCCTTCAAAAATCACTTCGCCATCGGTTACTTCATAATCGGCACGGCCTGCTAAAACGGCCGAAAGTGTACTTTTTCCGGCACCGTTGGGCCCCATGATGGCATGCACTTCTCCGGGATTAACCGTTAAATTTATTCCGTTTAGGATTTTCTTGCCTTCTATTTCAGCTTTCAGGTTTTTTATTTCTAACATGGTTGTTTATTTAGTTTTGAGTTCGAAGTTTGAAGTTTGAAGTTCGAAGTTTGAAGTTGGTTTGTATTTATTATTTCTTTTTGTGTCCTTTTAATGGTGAGTTTTGCAGATAGTTCATCATGCCGGCAATGAGTTTGACAATTTCTTCTACTTCATTGTTTAGGTGTTCAAATTCTGCCTTTGAGATGTAATCAATTCGGCTGGCGATGATGAGTTGTGTTTTCAGTTCATACAATGAACCTTTGGCTATTGACAAAAAGTTATTGAATTCTGCGTTACCTCCTCTTCCGTATCCTTCAGCAATATTGGATGCAGCTGATACTGCGGCTCTGCGAATTTGATCGCGAAAGCTAAAATCTTTAAGTAATTGTGCATTCGTGAGCGTGTAAATCTCAACAGATAAATCAATGGCTTTTTGCCACATGATTAAATCCTCTAATTTTTCTATTTTACTCATAACTCTTTCAATAACTTCGAACTATCAACTTCTAACATCGAACACATTACCCTACAGACCCTTCAAGTGAAACAGCAAGCAATTTCTGCGCTTCCACCGCAAACTCCATCGGCAGTTGATTCAACACCTCACGGCAAAATCCGTTTACAATCAGACCAATGGCTTCTTCAGTTCCTATGCCACGCTGGTTGCAATAGAAAATCTGGTCCTCCCCAATTTTGGATGTACTGGCTTCGTGCTCTACTGTTGCAGTTTTGTTATTGATTTCGATGTAGGGAAATGTATGTGCTCCGCAGCGGTCGCCTATGAGCATACTATCGCACTGGGTATAGTTGCGGGCATTTTCAGCTTTCTTGGCCACCTTCACCAGCCCACGGTATGTGTTGTGTGATTTGCCGGCTGATATACCTTTCGAAACAATACGACTGCGTGTGTTATTACCTATATGAATCATTTTCGTGCCCGTATCGGCAACCTGCTTATTGTTGGTTACTGCTACTGAAAAGAATTCACCGATTGAGTTATCACCTTTCAAAATACAGCTAGGATATTTCCAGGTAATGGCACTGCCGGTTTCAACCTGTGTCCAGCTGATTTTGGCATTGGCACCTTCACAGCTTCCTCGCTTGGTTACAAAATTGTAAATGCCACCGTTGCCATCTTTATCGCCCGGATACCAGTTTTGTACCGTGCTGTATTTGATTTCGGCATTTTCCATAGCAATCAGTTCCACCACAGCTGCGTGCAATTGGTTTTCATCACGCATGGGAGCCGTGCAACCTTCCAGATAACTTACGTAAGATGAGTCATCTGCAATAATGAGTGTACGTTCGAACTGACCTGTATTTTCCGCATTGATGCGGAAATAAGTAGAAAGCTCCATTGGGCAACGAACACCTTTGGGAACGTATACAAACGAACCATCGCTGAATACAGCGGAGTTGAGTGCCGCAAAGTAATTGTCGGTGTAAGGCACTACTGAGCCAATATACTTTTTCACTAAATCGGGATACTCGTGTAAGGCTTCGCTGATGCTGCAAAAAATTACGCCTTTTTCTTTCAATTGCTCTTTGAATGTAGTAGCAATCGAAACCGAATCAAACACCGCATCTACAGCCACACCGGTAAGGCGTTTCTGCTCCTGCAGGCTGATGCCGAGTTTTTCAAAAGTCTTTAGCAATTCCGGATCAACCTCATCCAAGCTGTTAAGTTTCTTTTTTTCTTTTGGTGCAGCGTAATAAATAATGTCTTGGTAGTTGGGTTTGGGGTATTTGAAGTTTTGCCAATTGGGTTCTTCCATTTTCAACCAGTGGCGGTAGGCCTTCAGACGCCATTCTAGCATCCATTCCGGTTCGTTTTTCTTCTTAGAAATAAAGCGTATTATGTCTTCATTCAGGCCCTTGGGGGCCATTTCCATTTCTATATTGGTGGTAAAACCGTATTTATATTCCTGGCTAACAACCTGTTCAATAATATCTGTACTATTTTTATCTTCTGTAAATATTTGGCTCATAACAAATTTTCGGGTACAAAAATATGATTTTTGTCATATTATTTAAATTTAGTCTAAATAAAAGACAATATTGTTTTTAAATAGTTTTATACAAAAAAGGCTGATCGGCAATTAATGCCATCAGCCTTTTTAAAAAGATTAAACACGTTTAATTACATTTTTACAAGTTTGTAAGTTTTTGTTTCTCCTGAAATTGAAATTTTCAAGTAATAAATACCTGAAACTAAGTTAGCATATTGGTCTATAACAAGAGTGTTGAAACCTGGTGTTATTTTTTTATCTTCTTTTGAAATACATTTCCCATTCACATTAAACAATTCAATTTTAATGTTGTCGCTTTGCGAAGCAGAAACATTGATGTTAAATTCGCTGATAAATGGGTTTGGTGAAACAGAAGTAATTTCAAAACCGTTATTTTCATCAAACAATACTACTAAAACATTGCTTTCTTCATTATTACCATCAAAATCAGTTTGAATTAATTTGTAATACAATTTTTTGCCATATAAACCTGCATTAAAATCAACAAACTTATACTTATTTATATTGTTGCTTGAACCTTTACCTGCTACAAAGCCAATGGTTTCAAAATTTTCACCGTCTTTTGAACGCAAAACATAAAAGCCTTTGTTATTTATTTCTGATGATGTAGCCCATGTTATATAAGCATCATGCTGATTTGCCAAAGCATTTAAATACAAATATTTTACAGGCAGTGGATTATTGTAAGCTGCAAGACCCAATTGTTTTGAACCAATTTGTTGGTTTGAGGCCAAGGTAAACTGAATAGTATTGTTTGAGGTATTTACACCTGATGCCGGATTTCTTAAAACACTCCAAATACCAAATGCACCTGAGCGTCTTTCTGTTAAATACAAATCAGACAAAACAGGAGAAAAAGATAACTGGCCAGGTAACACATTAAATATGGCTTGAATACTATCGTAAGTTGCATTACCATAGCTGTAAACAACCCAGTAGCGATTGTGTGATGTTTTAAAACCACTACCACCGGTTAATGCAGAATCGGGCAAAATATTGTTTGGTAAGTTTCTGATATAATTTACAGCCAATGATTGAGTACCTGATATATTATGGTAATTAACACTCATATTTTTTCCGGTAATGTTGTTTAAGCCGGTGGTTGAAATTGTAACAATACTTGCGGGTGTTGTATCAACCGGCAGGCTACTAATAAACCATGCGGGCGTTGTGGTTTGGTTGGCAATATCCATGTTCATTAATACACCTGTATTGCAATTTGCCGACTCATCATTTACCAACGAAGAGTTTACGCCACCATTAAATTTATAATCTAAAACAAGTCCCGGCATAAAAGCAAAAGATGAGTTATTGTGCATATTTTCTATAATTTCTGCCTGAGATCTTGCAACATTCCATATCCTAACGTTATCAATCAATGCGCTTGATGGCTGAAAAGCACCGGCAAACCTGCCTAAATAAGCAGGAACATTGTAATTTATAACACTACCGCTTTGGCTTATGGTTCCTGCCGTATCACCATTTACATAAAGTGTCATGCTTGTACCATTGTAAACAGCAGCAATGTGATTCCAGTTCAACATATTAACAGAATCGTTAGAGTTTAATGTTACAACTCCACTGCCGGTTCTAACGCTAAATGATGGGTAATAACCATTAAGCGTTAAATTATGAGATATATTTGTAAAGTTAGAATCTTTTGAATAAATAGTACCTGTATTAAACTGGTTTGTAGGCAATACCCAAGCTTCAATTGTAAATGCCGAAGATGGGTTAAGAGTTGGATGATTGTTAATTAATACCATATCATCAACGCCATCAAATCTTAAACAAGTACCTGCTGAAAGTTTTGAAACAACTGGTGTAACTGTAATTACCTGTAAAGCTGTATCATTGTTATTATCTGCATCATTAAATAAATTACTCCATACCTGAACCGTATAATTACCCGGAATAGTTAAATTTAAGCTATTTGTAAAAGTAACTGTTCCGGAAGAGTTTGGAGCTAAAAAATTTGTTACAAAAACGCTATCAAAATGTACTACACTATTTTGGTTATTTCTTACTCGGCAATAAGCCATAAAATTACTTTGTGCAAAAGATCCGTAGTTAAAAATTTGGGCTTGCGGAACAACAGGACCTTTATTGGTAGCAATTGCATTGCATGGTTCAATAATTGATGTAAAACCAATATCATTAGCAACCTGCAACCTTGGTTCAATCATAAACCTAAAGTTTGAGGATGTTGCAAAAAAGTCAGTCCACGTTGTATTTCCTGTTGGTGAAGTGTAGTAAAACGTTTGGTTACGAATGGGATTTTCGAACTGAAATGAAAAAGCTGCATTTGTTGTACCTGTTTGTATAACCCCAACAAAAAAAGTTCCATTTATTGGAATTGGAGGGTTTACCGGTATTGTATTTAATCCGGCTTGGGTTAAAAATGTTGGCGACTCCCAAAGTTTTGTTCCGGGAGTTCCGGCAGTTGTTGTATCCCAAATACCTACTTTTAAAGTTGTGCCTCCTGTATTAAAATTTACGCCTATTTGATTGATTGCATTTGAACCCGTATAATTAAATTTTGCAACAAAGTCTCCTGTAGCACCTGTAAAACCAACACCACCAGCCGATGGCTGCGTTGGGTCAGCATAATTGTATGTATTTAAATTCACATCTTGTGTGTAATAAGCCGTATCATTAAAAACGTTATTATCAGCATTTGTATAAACTTTTATAAAATTTCTTCCAACAATTGAAGGAATGAAAGGAGAAAAAGCTATGATGCTGTCAACGTTTGGATTCATGCCGGTAATACTAACAGAATCCAAAAATGGATTTGCTCCTGTAATCATTAAATACACTTTTAAATTAGCTAGAGAATTAGTCCCACTGTTTCTTACAGCAGCTCTTATTGTATGAGGGGTTGCAAATGGTATGGGTAATTTTCCTAGTGTGTAAACCTGTCTAATAGCCAAATCTGTTGGATAAGTTGGAATAAACCGGTATGTAACTCCGGGAACAGGCATTGGCCTTGGACTTGAACCAACGTTATTTCCAAAATTAAAATTGTTTCCTGTATAATTTCCTAGCAGGGCAGTAGCTAAATTCCAAGCTGTAACCGAGCCTTTTGTTATGGCAACAATTTGGTTAGCAACTGTACTGCTGCCCTTTAAGCCAACAACTGCACTTTTAAATGCACTTGAATTGGTTGTAGATGTAAAAGTGCCATATATTATCTCGATGATGTTGGTTGTTTCGTACAATTTAATCTGAAAATTGATAGTAGCATATTGTACTGCCGGAGTTGTAGTATTTTCAGTTAAATTTTTAAACTGTATGGTACATACTCTTGAACCGACATTTCCGGATGTTAAAACCCTGTATTCGGCTCCGGTTGCACCTATTAAATCGTGGCAAAATGCCGCTATCATGTTCGAATCGGTTGTATTAAAAGGCCCTCCGGTACCTGCACCACCATTGGTTGCTGAGGCAGTATACAACGCGGCTGTTGATGGGGCAACAGTACCTAATTTGATAACACCGTTTGTGTTTAGAACAAACTCATTGTAAGATACACCATTGTAATTAAATGTAAAACCAATTGGTACGGGGGCAGAATTTGCATCGTTGGTATTGCCTACACTTATTGCAGAACCGGTTGTTCCCAAATCAGTGTATGTTCCTGTTGTTACCTGAAAATTACTTACCGGATAGTTAAGTTGAGCGTTTGCTATGTTTGATACTGCAAACAATAGCATCGAACTAAGTGCAATGTAAATTTTTTTCATAGTTGTTAAATTTAATTTAACGCAAGTTAAATTTTTGTTAACAACCTGTCAAGTATGTTTTAAACAATTATTTCATCAACTTGATTTTCTCCTCCGCAACAAGGTAAAATGTTTATTTTACAGTTTTTACATTGATAATGACTATGCACATAATCAAAGCCTTTGGTTGAAGAACAGTAAGGACAAATTTCAAAACCGAATTCAATATTTCTTTCTTCTTCTGTTTTCATAATTTATTATTGGTATTAAACAATATCTAAAACAAAGTTAATAACAATACTCCTATTATGCTTAAAAGAAGTGCTAAAAAACCTGCAGTCGAAATTTTTTCTTTGTAAAACAAAATACCTGTTATTGTAACGCTTACAGGAACCATACTTAATATGGTTTGCGCTATACTTACCGGTATATTACGAGCAGCAACAAGGCTAAGGCTAACCCCAATTACAGGGCCAAATGTAGTACCAATTATTACTGGTTTTATAAATTTTTTGTTGAAGGTTATCATTTTAAATTCTTCAAATAAATTTGTTTTGAAAAAACCAATACCATAACTAAAAATAACTGCACTAAACATTCTAATCCATGTAGCATGTATAGCGCTTATTTGCGAATTTGGTTCAACCGAAAAGCCCTTTTTAGCCAAAACTAAACCAACACCTTGGCACAATGCTGACATAACACCGGCAAAAACACCATTTGCATAACTACCGTAACCTTCCTGCAATACTTGATTTTTTTCAGTGCGGCTTAGCGTTATCAATAAGATTCCCGATATAGAAATAAGCATTCCCAATAAGGCAACAAAACCTATATTTTCGTTTACAATAATATAACCAGCCAACAAAGCTGCTCCGGGTGCAAAACAATTAAATAAAGTAGTTCTGCGTGGGCCAAGAATTTTAAAAGCATTAAAAGTATAATAATCGCCTATACTAAGGCCTACCAACCCGCTTAATGAAAACCAAAAATATTGATTTTGAGTAACGCTTGTAAACAATTGCAAAGGCGTTAGTTGCATGATAACACATACCAAAACGCCAAGCAATAAAAATGCATATAAAAGTCTTACCCTATTTACCGATGATGGGTTTATAAGCCTTGATGCTCGGGTAAACCAAATAGAGCCAATTGTCCAGCTAATTACGGTTATAAATGCAGATAAATAACCTAAAAACAATTTTGACATTTACAGTTTTACCTCCTGCAAATATTCGGGAACGGAAACATGATTTATGCCCTTTTCGGCTAATTGATTTTTCAAGATATCAAGTTGCTTTCCTTCGCCATGAACCAAGAACACCTGCTTTAATTTATTATGTGAATTTGTTTGAATTATATAATCAATTAATTCATCACCATCGGGGTGAGAGCTAAACACATCGGTTTTTGCAATTTTTGCATAAACATTTTTATCACGGTTTTTTATTCTTATTTTACTTTGACCCTGTAATAACCTGTGGCCAAGCGTTCCTTCGGCACAAAATCCTGCTATTAATATGGTTGCATAAGGATTATCAATATTGTTCATTATATGTTCCTGTATGCGACCTCCTTCTACCATACCTGCAGCCGATACAATGATACAAGCATCATAATAATACATTATTTCTTCATGCTCGTCATTATCTTCTAAATATTTTACTCCATCAAATTCAAATAAATTACCGTGTTGCTTAAAAAAATCAATTGCTTCAGTATTTAGCAAATGATTATGATTGCTGTAAACATCGGTGCTTTTAATAGCTAGCGGACTATCAACAAAAACCCTAAGCTCGGCAGGTATTAAATTTTGTTTTTTTAATTGATTAATGGTAAAAACCACAGCTTGTGTTCTACCAACACTAAAAGCCGGAATTATTAATCTTCCTCGGTACTTTATGCAAGTATCAGTTATGTATTGCAATAGTTCGTCTTCAGCTTTGCGTTCAACAAAATGTTTTCTGCCACCATAAGTTCCTTCAGTAATTAAGTAGTTTATACCGTTAAAAAATTCCGCATCTTGCAACAACTTGCTGTTTTTTCTTCCCAAATCTCCTGTAAATCCAAAATTAAATTGATTATTATTTTCTATAATTTCAATTTTTACCGAAGCAGCGCCAAGCAAATGGCCGGCTTTTATAAAGGTTATATGTATGTTTTCGTTTACTTCAAATCGTTTATTAAACTCAATGGTTACAAAACGCTCCATGCAATCAATCACATGCTTATCTAAATACAAAGGTTTAGGTACAGTGTGCAATTTTGATTTTTTAACTTTTGCTATTGCCTGCCTATATTCTTGCATTTGAATATTAGCACTATCAAGCAACAAATATTCGGTAAGGGTATATGTTGCAGGTGTACATAAAATATTGCCATTATATCCATGAAGAACCAAAGCCGGCAAATTACCGCTATGATCTATATGCGCATGGGTTAGTATTACCAAATCTATATCAGCAGGATTAAATGGAAATAAAAAGTCATTCACTACCGGATTTTTTTTTGTTTCGTAATCCATGCCGCAATCAACAAGTATATTATAACCATTTTCGAGTGTTATTAAATACATGCTTCCTGTAACTTGCCTTGCAGCTCCTAAAAAACTAAGTTTCATTTATTGTTTTTAAAACACTGCAATAAAAGTAAAGTTTGTGTTAATGGTAACATTATTTAATTTGAATTATATGATTAGCATTCCATTTTTGCTAAGATACATAATCAGTTAAATAAAGATATTTATCTGTTAACTTTCCGTTTTTGGCTATAGTAGCGTTTTTAATTATGTTATCGCTGTCGCCATCAATTAATAATGGCAAAACATGTCTTATTAATTGTTCTCCAAACTCAACACTTGCATCAATTGGCAATTCGTTTGGCAGGTTTCCAACCGTTTGCATATCTATACTGTTTGGCAAAAATGGCTCAGTTTCTTTTTCGGTAAGCGGGTTATACCCATAAAAAGGGTTTTGTATAGAGGTAACCTTTAGGGTGCTTGGTATTGAACCCGGAATATCGCAAGAAATATCTGATATAACTTTTATTCTAAAATCCCTGTCTTTCATTTGTTCTTTGCTAAAAAAAACGGGATTTCCTTCTCGCCAAAATATGGCATTTATCATTATATCGGTTTGTGTATAGTATTGCCTAAATGTTGAATGATAATCTTCAGGATGCTTGTAAAAATCGCTTTTATCCCATTCTTTGCCATCGTTTCGTGCATAAAAATCTTCGTTTCGCAAGTGAACATAAACAGCATGGTTATAATTGTTCTCTTTATATTCTTCCTGACTAACATGATGAACTTTTAATTTTTTTAATACTTCTAAACAACCATGTGCCACTCTTCCATCTCCGCAAACTGCAATTTTAACAGAAGGTAATTCAATATTATTGTATTGTTCATACATCTCATGCATATTTTGGCACTCAACTGCTTGTTTTAAATTATACAAACCGTATTTCTTTCCCCACATCATTAAAGCATAATGGGTACCAACTATTCCAGCAAAACGACCAAAACCAATTATTCGGTTGCCACTATCCCACAGCAAGGTTTCATAATCAATCATTGTAATATTTTTACTAAGAATTGCCCTTAACAAATTTCGATTATGAGGTTGTTTTTTTATGGTATGCGAAAAAAAAAGATATATTTTTTCGGGTATTAATGCATTAATTTCAACTTCTTTTACTCCAAGTAAAATATCGGCACGGCTAATATCATTGGTTACTTCAATTCCTGCATCTGTGTATTGTAAATCTGTAAAGCACCTGGTTGGGCAGCTTTCAACAATTACATTTATACCGGGAAAACGCTTTTTAATTTCAACACATTGTTCGGGGGTAAGTGGCGTTCTAACATCAGCGGGTTGTTTGGTTTCTTTTATTATAGCAATGGTTTTCATAATATTTAGTTTAAAACAACAGTTCCTAGCATATTGGCTATTTCAGTTGATTTTTGTTTTAATTCTTTATGAATATACTGATGTATTTCAACACCTTCAAAATTTTGGTTTTGCTGGGCATCGGCAATTTCTTTGGTGTTTTGAATTATTAGTTTTTGAATATTTCTTAATTTTAAATGCAGCAAACACTCATTTACATCTTTACGATAGTTCTCATCAGGCAAGGTTATAAGTATATCATAACGGGTTTCCCATTTATCACTATATTCATAAGGCGTTGCCATTGCATTTGCAGCAATGCTGCTTATTACCGGATTTTGATGATGAATAAAATAGTTTGATGAAAATTTAATGTTTTCATTTATTAATTTTTGGAATTCGTTTAATATTAAATGGCTCGACTCTAATTCTAAATCAATTTCTTCTGCGTTTATAGTTTCAATAATATGTCGGGCAACATTTATATTTTCATTATAAGGTTTATCACCATATAGTAAAATAAGCTTTATCAAATACATTTCCTGGTACTTTTGCCCGTAATCGTTCAAGTTTTGCCTAATTTCTTCTTCATAATTTAATACATCAGGCGATTCGGAAACTATATATGATTTTTCTTCTTGTGTTAGTTTGTTTGATCTTGTTTTATTCAACTCTGTAATTAATACCTGTTCAGGCATATCAAGCAACAACGAACATTCTTTAATAAAAGCAACTCGCTTAATGCTATCAGGTATAAGGCTTATACTCTCAACAATTTCTTTGGTAACAGTTGCTTTTTTTACAGGGTCGTTTTTAGAGTCGGCAAGCAGCAGATTTACTTTAAACAAAATAAAATCGCGGCTGTTGTGCGCAAGGTAGTTTATAAATTCTGCTGAACCTACTTTTTTACAATAGCTGTCGGGATCTTCTCCATCAGGAAATAAAACAACTTTTACATTTAAACCTTGTTCAAGGAGCATATCAATTCCTCTTATGCTTGCCTTAATTCCTGCTGCATCTCCATCGTACAAAACCGTTACATTTTCGGTTTGTCTTTTAATAAGCCTCACTTGCATTTCGGTTAGCGATGTGCCTGATGAAGCAACAACATTTTCTACACCTGCCTGATGCATGGATATAACATCGGTATATCCTTCAACCAAATAGCAAAAATCTTTTTGCCTGATGGCATTTTTGGCAAAAAACAACCCATACAATTCATTGCTTTTATGATAAAGAATTGTTTCGGGACTATTAACATATTTTGGGCTTTTATCGTCTTTTACAAGTTGCCTTCCTGCAAATGCTATTACCTTTCCGTTTGAACCATGAATGGGAAAAATTACCCTTCCGCGGTAAGCATCGTATTTTTTACCTTGCTCGTTTTGCTTTACAATTCCTGATTTAATAATTATATCTTCATTAAATTTATTTTCAATGGCCAAATCATAAAGGTGTGTCCATTGGTTCAAGCTGTAACCCAACTGAAATTTTTTAATAATATCGTCTCTAAAACCCCTTTCTGAAAAATAGCTTAATCCAATATTTTGGCCTTCTTCGGTTTGCCACAAATTATTTTCGAAAATTGATTTTACCCAATTATTAAATATCTGCAAACTTTCCTTTTCTGTGCGTATTTTTCTCTCCTCATCAATATTTACATTTTCGGTTTGCGGCCATTCTATTCCATACTTTTCGGCAAGCGTTTTTAATGATTCCACATATCCAAGCCCATCGTGTTCCATAATAAAATTTACGGCATTACCGGCTTTACCACAACCAAAACATTTGTATATTCCCTTTGCAGGAGATACGGTAAATGATGGAGTTTTTTCGTTATGAAAGGGACAAAGGCCAAGCAAATTTGCTCCACGTTTTTTAAGTCTTACAACTTCGCCAACAACATCCTGAATTTGAGCTGCACCAAGTATTTCATCTATTTTTGCCTGTGGTATCATAAATATAAATAAATTAATAAAACAACTTAGTAATACGTTTATTTACAAAGGAAATATTGGCAAAACTTATAAGCATATTTATAAGTCCGATTCTATTTCCTAATAACTTTTGCAACATGTAATGATTTTTAAAATTCGGCCACATTTTATGGTAAACCCGCTCATCATATTGCTTCATAAATTCAGCATTAAAATTATTGTGTTCAAAACATTTAATGGCTTGCTCGGCAGCAAACTTTCCGCTTTCCATAGCAGTTTCAATACCTTCTCCGGTAAAGGGGTCAATTAATGCAGCCGCATCGCCACAAAGCATAAAACCATTGCCCGAAATATTGTATTTTTTTGAACCAAGCGGTAAACCAAAACCTTTAATTTCTTCGAGGGGTGTAGCATTTTTAAATCGTTTTGCAACTTCAGGTATTTGATGTATGATATAATCCAGGCACTTTTTTAAATCAATTTTATTTTTAGAAATGGTATCGCTAAGCATGCCAAAACCAACGTTTGCCTGATTGTTTGGCAATGGAAAAATCCAAAAATAACCGGGTAAAAAATCTTTTAAAAAATATACTTCTAGAGCATCACCCGTTAATCCTCCAACATTGCTGTAGTATTGCCTAACGGCACCCGAATAATGTTTTTTGTCAACCTTCATATTGCCAATTTTTTTTGCAGCTACCGAGTGTGCGCCATCACAGGCAATAAGTATTTTACCTTTTAATTCAATGTTGTTACAAATTACTTTAAAAAGAGAATTTTCTCTAACAACATCTTTTACTGTGGTGTTTTGGTAAACCGACAATTCTTTATTTTCAGCTATTGCCAGATTAAATAGCCAATTATCAAAATCAATTCGTTTAATGCAATGGCCAGTTAATCCAAATGAAAATTCAAGTTCCTGAAATTTTGGGCTATACAATTTTGCTTTTTTTATGTATGCTTTTGGTTCAAACGAAGCCAGCATTTTTTCGTATTCGGGGTTTATTTGTCTGAGTACTCTACAGGTAACAGAACTAACAGCATCGCCACAAATTTTATCGCGGGGAAATACAGCCTTATCAAGCAAAGCAACCTTAAGCCCAATATTTTTTAAAGCCAAAGCACAAGTGCTGCCTGCCGGACCGGCACCTGTTATTATTATATCAAAAAAATTATCGCTTTGCATTTAGTGGCAAATTAAACCCAAATTAAGCATTACAAAATGATTAATGAATAAAGCATATAAAATCAAAGGTTTATAAAAATATTGAATAAATTAAAATCAGAATTTAAACCTTTACAGAAATTTTTTAAAGTACTATATTGTTATGTATTGTCAGGACTGTAGCCACTTTTTTTAAGTATTTCTTCCCAGTTGTTATTTTCCATTAAATCTTGCAATTTTGGTTTTTGCTTTTTCACATATTCTTCAATAATTCTGTATCCGGTATAAACACCAATACCCGGTGCCGATTCTTGCGGAACACCATCGGCTATGGTAAATGGACCATCGTTAATATAACGCATAAACTTTTCAACTTCGGTATTAAACAATAATTTGCGTTCAATATAATGTGCCCACATTTGCGGTTCGTTTTCTTTACACCATTTTAATTGTTGGCCTGTAATACCAAAAACAATCGAATCGTGAACCGAAGGCAGTAATTGTTTTACAAAGTATCTAATTTTCCCTTCAAATAATATAAATGCTAAAAATCGTTTTTCCTTTAATTGGTGTTCAAACAATCCAATACCAAGAGCTTTTATGGCATTAGCAGCTATGTATTCGCGCCTGAGTTTACGCACTAAAAATTCCGGAAAATCAATTTGCAGGGTTTTGTAATATGGGTAGTCTGATCCAAGATACATATCGAGTCCAATGCCAATTAAAGTATCGTACGAAACATTTGCATAAGTAAACTCAGATAAAAAAGTTAAAAAGCGCGGAAAGCGATATCCAGTAAAATTTGCTTCAAAATTTTGTTGAGCCAAACTCAATTCCATTTCAATATCACTTACATCTTTAAATACACTGTCAACATCTTTTTTAAGCATTTTAATACCTTCATGATTTAAAAAACTTTGAAGTGCTTCAATGAAATTATTATCTGCAAATTCAGGTTTTATATTAAGTATATCTGTGCAAAAACTCTGATAAAATTCGGGGTATTTTTTCCTTAAATTTAAAAAATCATTATTGGTTTTGCATTTAAATAACTCCTGCTCAAAACGCATCAACTCAACTGTTTTAATTTCGGTTGACTTTTTTATATCGGTATTGCTACATGAAATTGCAGTTATCAACAATATAAATATTGCTATTATATTTAATATTTTAAATTTGTACATCGTATGCGCAAAAATATCAATTTACTCAAGCTCTCAACAAGTGTGTTTTTAATTTTAATACTTGCCTCAAAACTTATTGCTCAACAACCTCTAAAATACTCGTTTGGTTTACGTTTTGAACCAAATATAAATTGGCTTACGATTGATAATAAAAGAATTCAATCAAACAAAATTAATGCAGATTTTAACTTTGGAATATTTGCCAATAAACACATTAATGAAAAATTTTATATAGGTTCTGGTGTAAATATTTTAAACCAAACAGCAAACATTAAAGCAAATAATGTTTTTGTACAAAATAAATTTAAAGGGGCAGACTCTAGTATTGTAAACTCTTTTAATATTCAATATCGTTTACGTTATTTCGAAATTCCTTTTATACTTACCATGAATACCAGAGAAATGCACAACAAGACTTACTATGCCGAAGCCGGATTAAGTTCAGCATTTCTTATTAGAGCCAAAGCAAATATTGATGCTGACGGTTTTAAAAATATTAAAAATGTAAGCATTCAAAATCCAGATGATGAAGATAATTATGTAATAAGAGATGCCGACAACAGAAATACATCATACAATCAAGAAATTTTTCCGGTAAGGTTTGCAGGTGTAATAGGTGCAGGAGCGAAATTTGGTGTATTAATAAATAGCTATGTTACAACCGGTTTACGCTTTAATATTGGTTTAAATAATGTGTTTAAAGAAGAGCGTTGGCAAAGCACAAACAACTTTATGAGTTTAAATTTAGGATTTGTTTTTTAATAAAATTATTTATCTGCTTTAAGTGAAAATAACTTTAGCTCAAATTAGTTATCATACCGGTAACTTTGAATTAAATTCTCAAAAAATTATTGAAGCCATTAAAAAGGCAAAATCAGAAAAATCAGATTTGATTGTGTTTGCCGAACTGGCTACTTGTGGTTATCCTGCCCGAGATTTTTTAATGTTTAATGATTTTATAAACAAGGCCAACCAAAGCATTGAAAAAATTAAAAATCACTGCTTTGACATTGCTGCAGTTATAGGTTCTCCAACAACTAACCCAGTTGTAGAAGGTAAAGACTTATATAATTCGGCTATTTTTATTGAAAATGGCGAAGTTAAGCATACAATACATAAAACACTTTTACCAACCTATGATATATTTGATGAATACAGGTATTTTGAACCAAACTCGGTTTTTAAATTAATTGAATACAAAGGTTTTAAAATAGCCGTTACCATTTGCGAAGACTTGTGGAATTTAAATGCAAACCCCATGTATGTAAAAACGCCAATGGATGAACTTATTAAGCAAAATCCTGATATTGTAGTTAACATTGCAGCCTCTCCGTACAACAAAGAACAAATTGAAACAAGAAAAGAAGTATTAATTACAAATGCAACCAAATACAAACTACCTATATTTTATGTAAATCATATTGGTGCTCAAACCCATTTAATTTTTGATGGGGGTAGTTGCATTGTAGATAAAAACGGTGTAATAAAACAAGAATTAAAATATTTTGAAGAAGACTTTTTAAGTGTATTGATAAAAAAATATAACAATGATATAACTTTTGATTTTGCCGAAAATTTAACCAAAACAACACCTCCAAGAAATAAGTATAATGATATTGAAAATGCTTTGGTATTGGGCATTAAACAGTACTTCGCAAAATTAAATTTTAAGCAAGCCATAATTGGCTTATCGGGTGGTATAGATTCAGCGCTGGTTGCATATCTTGCAGCAAAAGCTTTAGGCAGCAGCAATGTTTTAGCCGTTATGTTACCTTCCGAGTTTTCAAGCAACCATTCAATTACCGATTCCGAAAAATTGGTTCAAAACTTAAAAATAAAATCCTATAAAATACCCATAATTGAAATTTATAATACATTTATTGCTGCCTTGAATCCATATTTTGACGGTACTTTATTTGGTATTGCCGAAGAAAACATGCAAAGCCGAACAAGAGCAGTTATTTTAATGGCATTGAGCAATAAGTTTGGTTATATTTTGTTAAATACATCAAACAAAAGTGAATTGGCTGTTGGATATGGCACCCTATATGGCGATATGTGCGGAGGATTATCGGTAATTGGCGATTTATATAAAACCGAAGTTTATGAGTTGTGTAATTATATAAATCGAGAACAAGAAATAATACCTGAAAATATAATAACTAAGGAGCCATCAGCCGAGTTAAGGCCAAATCAAAAAGATAGCGACAGCCTACCACCTTATAATTTGCTTGATGCAATATTGTACCAATATATTGAGGAGTGTAAAGGCCCTAATCAAATTTTAGAAATGGGTTTTGATGAGAATGTGGTTTCTAAGGTATTAAAATTAGTGAATATGAATGAGTGGAAGCGCTGGCAAATGCCACCTGTGCTCAGGGTTTCAAAAAGGGCATTTGGCCCTGGCAGACGAGTGCCTATAAGCGGAAAATATTTAACCTAAGCTCTGTTGGTTAAAGTAATTACTGTAATTTCGGGCATTATGCCTACCCTGCCCGGATAACCAATAAAGCCAAAACCTCTGTTTACATACAAATACTGATTATTGTATTTATACAATCCGGCCCAATGAGGATAAATGTATTGAGATGGACTCCATTTAAGTTTACCCATTTCTACGCCAAACTGAAAACCATGTGTATGTCCGCTTAATGTTAAATCTATATCAGTATGCTTTTCGCTAACAATTTCATCAAAATGGCTTGGGTCGTGAGATAAAAGAATTTTTACCGGTACTTCAGGCATATTTTGTATGGCCTTATCTACATCTCCATATTTTTGAAAACGCCCTCTGTTTCCCCAGTTTTCAACGCCAATAATGCCAATTTTTTTATTCATTGTTTCTAAAACAACATGTTCGTTTCTTAGTAAATGCCATCCCATGTTTTTATGAACTGTAACTAAATCTTCAAGGTTTTTTGCTTTATGCTCCCGGGTTTTCCAATTCAATACATAATCGCCATAATCATGATTTCCAAATATACTGTAAACACCCATAGGAGCTTTAACTTCTGCGAAAAAATCCATCCACTCGTATGCTTCGTCTGTTTTATTGTTTACAAAATCACCTGTAAAAAAAGCAATGTCGGCCTTTTGCTCTTTAATAAGTTGAATGCCTTTATATACAGCATCTTTATTATAAAAACTACCTGTGTGTACATCACTAATTTGCAACATTTTTAAACCATCAAAAGCATCAGGCAGGTTTGGTAGAAAAATTTCTTTTCTATGAACTTTATAATTATGTGCACCTCCAACAATACCTCTGCTAAAAATTATTAAGGGAGCTGTTCCTGAAATTAGTCCTGCTCGGGTAATAAATTGCGATCGAGTAATTTTTACTACATCTATTTGTTCTTCAATTTCAATATCAATTTCTTCTTGTGTTTTTTCAAATGTTTTGCCCATTGCAACCTGTTTGGTTCGTGCAGTAATAAAATTTATTAACCACTTTATGCCTCTTTTTGCATCATCGGCAACAATAAATAAAAATGCTACCATTTTTGATAAATAGATTACAAAGTACGATGACATTACTATGGTTCTTAACATCTTGTTATTTTCAAAATCTGTACTAATTGCAGCTGCTAATAGTGATAGAATAATAAATAAACTTACCGACCAATAAGCTAACTTAACTATAATTTTTGTAGTATTAGATTTTTCATGAAATGTAAATTTAATAGCTTGCCATAAATACAAATCGAGCAAAAGAGCAAATAGAATTAGAGAACCAAACAATTTTATCTTAAAATGTAGCATCAGAAAATAATTTCATCATTAAATTGCACCAAATATATACAAATAATAAACGGCATTATATTGTTTTTTGAACCAAACAATTTCTTAAAATAAAGATGAATAAAACTATAAAGGCAATTTTTAAAAAGCTAAACCAATTAAAAGTTTTTATTTTAAAACTAATAATGTCTGCTTTTCAAATAAGCCTAATGCTAATTATACTTTACAGAGTATTTCCAGTATATATAACTCCTTTACCTGTAATTAGATTATTTGAGCAATTTGGATCAAACAAAGAATTAAGATTAAAAAAAGATTGGGTTAGTATTGATAATTTGGGTGATAATATTTGCAAGGCTGCAATTGTTAGTGAAGATTTAAGATTTTTTTCTCATTTCGGTTTTGATTTTGAACAAATTTACGAATCGATTAAAAATTGGTTCAACAAAGGTAAAAAACTTAGAGGTGCAAGTACTATTTCGCAACAAACAGCAAAGAATTTATTCTTTTCTCCAAAAAGAAGTTGGATTAGAAAATTTTTAGAAGCTTATATTACAATTTGTATTGAAGTTTTTTGGAATAAAAAAAGAATTCTTGAAGTATATTTAAATATTATAGAAATGGGAGATGGAATTTACGGAGCCGAAGCTGCGGCTGAATATTATTTTGATAAACCTGCAATTAAATTAACCAAACATGAAGCCGCAATAATTGTGGCCTGTTTTCCTAATCCACGAAGATGGTCACCAAACAAATCAAGTATATTTACAAGGCGAAAGCAAGCTGTTATTTTAAGATATATTGATACAGTACACCTACCTTGGTAATAATTATCTTTTTGGTCTTATAATTCTAAATTCAACTTTACGGTTTAAACCTTCGGTACCTAAATTATATTTTTTTATATAAGGGTCTTTTACCGAAAATACTAACATTCTATCCTCTTCCAATTCATAAATTTTTGCCAACTTTCTTTTTACTTCCAATGCTCGTTTTTCGGCAAGGGTTATTTGTGTAATATCTTCTCTTGCATTATCTGAATGCCCAATAACCACTAAATACGCAGATGTATCTGCAATCATTATTCGTGCTATTTGTTGTAGTAATGGATATTGTTCGACATGTAACGTAAAGCCGTTAGGCGGAAAAGATACCACAGGAAGCCCTGCACCTGTTGCAGATAAAGTTACAAATTCTGTTTTTGGAATTGAATCGCTAAATTGAAAAATGTTTGATTCGAGTTTTAATTGTGGACCAAAATCAGGAAAATATTTCGCAACTACCTGATTAAATCCATAAGGATCAGGGTCTTCTGAATCAGGTATTCCATCTACATCACTATCTAATGTAACTCCTTTCACATCAACTTTATAACCCTTTTTAGTATTAGGTTCTTGATCCAAATAGTTAGGAATTCCATCACCATCATCATCTAACTTAGCAATATCAATTGTTTCTTTTTTAGAATCATCAATTTTTTTATAAATTTTATTCACCGGATTAAACCAATCTATATGCTTTGGTCGATTTTTAGTTGTAATATTATATGTTAAAGAAAAAACTCCATACCCATGCATATCAGGATAAATGTTAAATTTATATAAGTCTATCATATCACTTAGCGCAAAGTGAAAACTCGATTCAAAACCAATATCAAAATTATTTGTAATTTTTCTCTTGTATCCAAAAACCAACGATGTTGTTTGTTCTGTAACTTTTCTTCTAACAATACTTCCATCTAATTCAGGAAAATCTCTTTTTGAACTTAAAAATATCAATCCTGTACCAAAACCTGTATAAAAATTATTTTTTGATAAACCATTTCTAAAATCTACACCTCCAAGATTAAATAATAGTTGTGGGGTTAATGTTGTTGTTAATGTGTTGAACCATGCATTAGCCATTTTGTCTCTAACAGTTGTTGGAGACCCTGTAATTCTTCCATGTAAAGAACTTAACCTAACACTAACTACATGTCCTAAAGAATATTTTACCCAACCTCCAAACCCAGCATATAAAGCATCTATGGGTATATCTCCAAGAAAATATGTACCACCGTAACCAATACCAACACTAAATCTTGAAAGTTTATTATCCGGGATAAAGTTTTGCTCATCCGTTTGTTTATTTTTATTAAATTGAGGTGCATTGTTTTTATTTTTAGCATTTTGTGCTTTTAATGAAATTAAACAAAAACTAAAAACACATAAAAAAAGCAGCTTATTCATTTTGTTTGTCTGAAATTTACTGCTAAAATAGACAAACATTGAATAAGCTGCTTTATAATGACTTTTGTAGTTATCTACAAACTATTGTTTATTGTACAAATGTATCCAAGATGTGGGCTCTATCTCTTTCCTTGCTTTTCTCCATTCTGCAAAAGCTTCAGCTCTATTATCAGTAGACAAAATGGAAACCCTGATTATTTTTGATACTGGATTGCTTCGATACAGGCTAGGTTTGTATCCTTTTCCTTCCAATTCTTTTTTAAATCTTATGGCGCTATTAACATTATTTGTTGTATAACATGCTACAATAACATTGTAAATCATTGGCGGTGTAGTTACTTCATCTCCCTCATTTGGTTCAGCTTTTGGTTTATCTACAATAATTGGCCTAGGTTTTGTTTTTGGTTCATCTTTTTTCTCAACAACTGGTTGTTGTATTGGAAGAGTTTCTTGCTTTACGGGAGGCTGTACTTGAACAACAACTTTTTCTTGTGTTGGAACTATAGGTTCAACAACTACTGGTTTTTCTTCTTTTGGAGCTTCTTTTATAGGTTCTGTTGGAATTTCTACAACTCTACTTTCTTCTTTTGGCTGTTCTTTTGCCAATGGTACCTCTTTCATAGGTATTTGTCTTTCACGTTTTTGGCCCGTGTATCCTTTGTAACTCCAATCTATGTTTTCTCTATTACCATCGCTATTACCAAATTTGTATGCAATACCAGAATAAAAGTATAAATGTCCATTATTAGTAGTTTTATTGTGTCCACCGTCTAACCAACGACTTTCATTTCTTGAGTAATCCACACCCATACTCCAATCTATGTTTTTGTTTATATATTTTCTAGCTTGATAACCTAGTAATGGAGTTCTAATAATTCTATCATTACCAGTTCCAATTTTGTATGAATTAGAAATGCCATTTGCATATTCAACATCTGAATTAGCTAATATCATACCAAAGCCAATTACTGCATAATGATTCCAATTTGGTCTCACTTCAGGGGCATTTCTTAAATTTGGTATATTAATGAAGCCTCTTAATGAGAATTGATTGATATAAGAAACTGCTTTTTTAACTTCCTGTGGTTTAAATGTAATCGGTGTACCTGAAGGTAAAGAAACATTTTGAGATGCTCCCAATGCTCCGTAATTATAATATGCACCTAAAGCAAACGATTTTGAAAATGAATGACGAGCTCCTAAGCCAAACATTCCTGTGAATTTATAGCCGACAGGTGAAAACATAACTGGCATACCAACATTGGCATCTGCACTCCATTTGGTGTAATAAGACTCATCTTCTCCTTGATATTCCATATCTTTAAATTTCCATTCAGGTGTGTTTCTCCATGGTTTTGAACCAAATTTATATTGTGCACCTAGATAAAAATTTATGAAATTATCTAGTTTTTGGTCAGCACCTGCCATATCTAAATAGTATGTTTCAACATAGTGGTATTCAACTCCTAAATTTAAGTCTAAGTTTGAATTAATAAAATATTTAGTTCCTAACCCTAGCTGATAGTCTCTCCAAGGAACATTAAAGAATTTTTCCATTTTAGCAAATTTTCCATCAATGGCTAATGAACTAAGTTTAAACCATTGAAGTCCACCACCGAAATTTATATACGGTGCCCAATTATTGGTTGGATTATTTTCTATTCCTAATAATTTTCCAAGGTTGTAATAGGCAATGCCATGCAGGCCTCTCAATGCAGTGTTATATGATAATAACTCATTGCTTTTGTAAAAGCCATCTGTAAGTGTTGCATTTGGATCGAATGCGTTACCGGTATTGTTATTAAAAAAGTTATTTGTTGTAAACTTTGCCTCAAATGACCATGAGGAGTTTAAAGAATATCTTACGTTTCCGGTATAAATACCTACTGGCATAGAGTTTACACTAAATAAACTTACCGGCACTCCAAGACCTATTCCAGCAGAAAGGTTATTAAATTTTTCTTCTTTTTGAGCTTTTAACTGGATTAGAGATAATGTAAATAGAGTAAGAGTTAATAGGCTTTTATGTGTAAAATTAACCATATCTAATTGTTTTTATTTAAAGCAAAGGTAATAATTGAAATATTTATTTCAAGTTAAATAATTAAGTATTTTGGCCATTTCAACAACTAAATGTGTAATTACAAATGAATTTTAGAAAAAATAAAACCAACGAATTAAACCGTTTGAATAAAAATTCCTTTCAAACATCAGAAAAATCGGGCATTTACATAATAATTGATAATTTAAGAAGCGGATTGAATATTGGTTCAATTTTTAGGACAGCTGATGCATTCAGAATTGAAAAAATTTACATTTCCGGTATCTCTCCCACACCCCCAAATAAGGAAATTATGAAAACTGCTCTTGGATCAACAGAAAATATAAATTGGGAATACATAACCGATGTGATAGAGGTAATTAATAAGTTAAAAGCGGAAAATATTAAAATATTCGCAGTAGAACAAACTCAAAATAGTATTTATTTAAATGATTTTGAAATTAACGATTCGATTAAATTAGCATTAATATTTGGAAACGAAATTGATGGAGTTAATCAGGATGCAATAAATCTTTGTGATGGGGTTATTGAAATTCCGCAATTTGGTACTAAGCATTCGTTAAATGTAGCTGTAAGCGCAGGAATAGTTTTATGGCAAATAGCTTCAAACAGGTTGCTAAATATCTAGTATAATTAATTTATCATTATTTTCTTCAACTGAATTCAAAATTTCATTTGCCATTTTTTTGTTAATGATGCACTCGTACTGCATTAAACTCTCTATTCTTTCTTGAAAAATACCTTTCGGATATAACTTTTCTTTTACTTTTTTCACTTTTTCAAACTCTGAATCTTGTTTTTCGAGAATTTTTTTTGCAAAGGATTTTTTCTTTTGTTCAAGATATTCCTTTATGCTAAGTTTGGTTTCAAGAATTTCTTTTGCAGTTTGTTCATCTATTTCTCTGGCATTCTCAATTAATTTTTGAAAGGCATCGAGTGTGTTTTTAATATTATCAGATAAAACTTCGGCTTTATTAATTTTTAAAAACTGTTTTTTTAAATGCTCATCCGAATTTAAAAAATCCTCAAATTCAATTCCTGATTTTATTACTTTATTTTTTAATCCTGAGCCTAACATCAATATCATTTGCCTAAGCAAAACCACAGGCATATTTAAATTATAACCCTTAAATACATTTTTTAATTGAAGCCAGTAGGCAACTTCGGCAGGGCCGCCAATATAAGCCAAATTAGGTAAAATAAATTCTTGATAAACAGGCCTTAAACATACATTTGGACTAAATAATTCAGGATTTGATTTTAATAATGTTTCTAATTCTGATTCATTAAATGAAACTTCAGAATCAGCCAGATAGAATGCTTTATCATTTCTTTTTATTAATTTCCTACCTAAATCTTTATGTATAAAGAAGGTATTTATTTCTCTAGCGTTTATTGTAGGTTTATAGGCTTTTTGTTCAAGATTTTTATTCATTTCGAGCATATTGTAATATACTCTATTCTCAAAAATATCGGCCTTAAAAAAATCTATAAATGTTGTTTTAAAGCCTTTTTGATTTGGTTCAAGCACAACCAAACCATATTCTTTAAAAATGTTATGAAACCACTTAATGCTCGCCTCGCTTAAATTACTGCTTTCTAAATAACATTTCTTTAAAAGTTCAGTATAACTTCTTCCGGTTTCGTTTTTGTCAATAATTTCTATTAGTTCTAATATATCATTTTTTAAGGTTTCTAAAGTAAGTGTACCAACAGGCATGTTGTTGGTTTCCATTCGCCACTTTAGGGATTTATTGAAAATGAATATTTCGCTAATTTCTTCAAAATCATGATCCTCGCTGGCAAGCCATAATATTGGAACAAAATTATATTCAGGTAGTAGTTTTTTTAAATCAATACAAACTTTTATGGCTGTTAATATTTTGTAAGCTACAAAAAGTGGGCCTCCTGCTAATACCAACTGATGCCCGGTTGTTATGGTAAAGGTATTAGGCTCTGACAATAAGTTTATGTTTTGCAAAACTTTGCTGTCTGAACCAAGCTCAATACCGCATTGGTTATATTGATTTAAAAGATTGTCTTTTAATAATTGTCTTTGATTTTGCTTTATGTGATGATTTTGAATTAGACTTTTGTAGCTTTCAATTTCATGCTTAAATTGATATAAGTCATTAACTAGTTCTGAATGGTTTAAATAATCTAAAACAATATTTGGAACAAGATTGGTTTTAGATAAAGGTATTTCTATCATTTGCTTGAAACCTTTCCATACAAATCAAACTCCATTGCTTTTTCTATTTCTATATAGGCAAAATCGCCTATTCTTAAATAATTACTTTTTGCATCAATTAATACTTCATTATCAACTTCGGGGCTATCAAATTCGGTTCTGCCAACATAGTAGCCTTCATCTTTTTTGTCAATTAATACTTTAAATGTTTTGCCAACCTTGGTTTGATTTATTTCTTCTGATATTCCTTGTTGCAATTCCATAATTTCTGATGCTCTTTCTCTTTTTAAATCTTCTGGTACATCATCAGCAAATGTGTGAGAATGGGTTCCTTCTTCGTGGCTGTATGTAAATATGCCGAGCCTTTCAAATCGGTTGTGTTCAACAAAACGATATAGTTCTTCAAAATCTTTTTGTGTTTCTCCCGGATGACCTGCAATTAAAGTAGTTCTAATGGCAATACCGGGCACTTTTTCTCTAATGGTATCAATTAATTGCTGTGTGCGTTTTGCGGTTATTCCTCTACGCATTATTTTTAGCATATTATCTGTTGCATGCTGCAGAGGTATATCAATATAATTACAAATATTTTGCCTTTCTGCCATTACATCAAGCGCTTCCAGAGGAAACTGACTAGGGTAAGCATAATGAAGCCTTATCCATTCCACGCCATCAATATCTGATATGCGTTTTAATAATTCAGGCAACTTTCTTTCTCCGTATAAATCAAGGCCATAATATGTACTGTCTTGTGCTATAAGTAATACTTCTTTGGTGCCGTTTTTTACCAAGCCTTTTATTTCTTTCTCAAGTTGCTCAAATGGTTTGCTAACGTGTTTACCTCGCATAATTGGTATTGCACAAAAAGAGCAAGGCCTGTCGCAGCCTTCGCTTATTTTCACATAAGCGTAATGCGTGGGTGTTGTAAGCAATCGCTCACCAATTAGTTCGTGTTTATAATCTGCGCCAAGAGTTTTAAGCAATTGAGGCAAATGAGTTGTTCCAAAATACTTATCAACTTCGGGTATATCTTTTTTTAATTCAGGCATATACCTTTGGCTCAAACAACCGGTTACATAAAGCTTTTCAATTTCTCCTTCCTTTTTGGCTTCGGCCCATCGAATAATGGTGTTAATACTTTCTTCTTTGGCATTATCAATAAAGCCACAAGTATTAATTATTACTATATTGGCATCATCTTTTACCGATTCGTGTTCAACATTAAAGCCCTGTCCTTTTAGCTGGCTGTATAAATCTTCGCTATCAACAATATTTTTACTGCAACCAAGGGTTATAATGTTTACTTTATCTTTTTTTAGGGTTTTGGTTTTCATTCATTATTTGTGTTGAACCAAACTTATTTTGATAAAAACAGGCTATCTACAAATTCGTTTTTATCAAACAATTGTAAATCGTTAATACCTTCGCCTACACCTATATATTTTATAGGTACTTTAAATTCATTGGCTATACCAATTACTACTCCTCCTTTTGCGGTTCCATCTAATTTTGTAAGTGCAATAGCATTTACTTGGGTTGCATTAGTAAAATGTTTTGCCTGCTCAAATGCATTTTGCCCTGTGCTTGCATCTAATACTAATAAAACTTCGTGTGGTGCATCGGCTTTAAACTTTTGAACCACTCTTCTAATTTTTGAAAGTTCATCCATTAAGCCTATTTTGTTGTGAAGCCTGCCTGCTGTATCAATTATAGCTACATCAAAGTCTTTTTCTACAGCAAATTTTACTGTATCGTATGCCACACTAGCAGGGTCTGTATTCATTCCATGAGTTACTACATGCACATTATTTCTTTCGCCCCAAATTTTTAACTGTTCAACAGCAGCAGCCCTAAAAGTATCGCCAGCACCAAGCACAACTTTTTTACCCGCTTGTGTAAACTGATTTGCAAGTTTGCCAATGGTGGTTGTTTTACCAACACCGTTTACGCCAACAACCATAATTACATATGGCTTTATACCTTTTAAATCAGAGAAATCTATTGGAATATCAGATTTATTTTCGGCAAGCAGTTTTATAATTTCATCTTTAAGTAGGTTGTTTAACTCGCTTGTTGATATAAACTTATCCTGTGCAACTCTTTTTTGAAGCCTATCTATTATTTTTAAAGTAGTATTTATACCAACATCACTAGAAATTAAAATTTCTTCAAGATTATCTAAAAACTCATCATCAATGGTTGATTTGCCTATGATGGCTTTTCCGATTTTTTCAAGCAAACTGGTTTTTGTTTTTTCAAGTCCGGCATTTAGCTTTTCTTTTTTTTCTTTATTAAAAATATTAAAAATATTCACTTATACAAAATTTTGGTTCAAAAATAGGTTGTTTATCAATAGTGTCCTAAATAATTTTTATTGAGATATAAGCTGCTTGATTTTATTGGTACTTAGAAAGTAAAATTAATCATTTCAAAAAAGAACCCCCTGTATTGGTTTTCGATTAATCGGTA